>DASYEP010000072.1:0-22997 GCA_036498965.1 Mucilaginibacter sp. | reverse complement strand
TTGCGGACAGCCCTCGTCGATGTTTGATTCTAATCTGATATACGTACGACTTAAAGATAGGCACAACTCCCAACAGGCTTTAACCGAAATAGCGACTGTAATAAAAAAGAACAATCCGACTTATCCGTTTCAATATCGGTTCGTCGACGATCAGTTTAATGCTCTCTTTTCAAATGAAGTGATGATGAGCAGATTAGCCACTGTTTTTGCTGGATTAGCAATCTTTATTTCGTGTCTCGGCTTATTTAGCCTGGCAGCGTATACTGCCGAAAGAAGAATAAAAGAAATCGGAATCCGCAAAGTACTTGGTGCAAGTGTACAGGGGATCGCTGGATTATTGTCGAGGGATTTCCTTCAGCTTGTGGGTATTTCGTGTTTGGCTGCATTTCCAGCCGCTTATTGGATGATGAATAACTGGCTGCAAAGCTATGAATATCGAATAACGATACATTGGTGGATATTTGCTTTGGCAGGCACGTCGGCTATGATAATCGCTTTATTTACAGTAAGTTTTCAGGCAATTAAAGCAGCTTTAATGAACCCGGTGAAAAGCCTTAGAAGTGAGTAAGAGAGGTGAAAGGTTAAAGGCGAAAGCTAAAAGGTTTTAAGAAAGGAAAATCACTAATTGAAAAATAAATTTAAAGTCCTCCCAACCGGGGAGGATTTAGGAGGGGCTAATGATAAAGAGCTATTTAAAAATCGCGTGGCGTAATTTGGTAAACAACAAAATTTACAGTGCCCTCAATATTGTGGGACTTGCCGCTGGTATGGCGGTGGCCTTGTTAATTACTTTATGGGTATTTAATGAATATTCATATGATAAGTTTCTTCCCGGTTATAATCAATTGTACCAGGTTGACTTAAATTTCTCAGACCCTCACGATGGCGAACATACCCAGCAAGCTGTTTCACTACCGATAGCCGATGTGCTCAGGAAAGAATATCCGGAAGTAAAATATGTTGCTGAATCTGACTGGATGGGACAACACGACTTGCTTGTCGGCAATAAGAAGCTTTACATGAACGGGGCAGCAATCGGAGCAGACTTTCTGAAGATGTTCCAATATCCGCTGGTAAAGGGAAATGTAAATTCTGTTTTGAAAGATCCATTTTCGATAGTTTTGACAGAATCAACGGCCAAAGCTTTATTTGGCGATACCGACCCCCTGGACAAAACCGTGAGGATTGATAATAAACATGACGTGAAGATAACAGGAATAATGCGAGATGTTCCCAAAAACTCGTCATTACAATTTAGTTATTTGCTTCCATTCAGCTATAGCGAACAAACAGAAGATTGGATGAAAGACGCCAGGGTTACCTGGTATAATAACTCGTTTCAGCTATTTGTCCAGCTAAGGCCGGATGCAAACTATGCCCGGTTAGCGCCTAAAATTAAGAATATAGTTTTTGATCGGGCACCAAAAATGCGTCCTGCCAAGCCGAAGGTGATTTTTCACTCCCTAAAGGATTGGCACTTATATTCTGATTTTAAGAATGGCAAACCCGTAGGCGGGTTTATTGACTATGTGCGCATGTTCAGCGTTATTGGTATACTGGTATTGCTGATAGCCTGTATAAACTTCATGAACCTGTCTACCGCACGCTCGGAAAAGCGCGCAAGAGAAGTCGGGGTGAGGAAAGCAATAGGGTCGCAGCGTAGGGACTTAATATTCCAGTTTTTAACAGAATCCATACTGATCACATTTTTATCATTCCTATTGTCTATCCTTTTTGTTCAGCTTGCGTTGCCTGCATTCAATACATTAACGGGCGGTTCCATTAGCATACCTTATGGCAATGTATTGTTCTGGGCCATTATGATGCTGTATGTATTGTTGACGGGATTAATGGCCGGCAGCAGGCCTGCATTTTATTTATCATCATTTAACCCGGTAAAAGTATTAAAGGGCAGTATACAAATTGGCAAAACGGCGGCGCTTCCGCGGAAAATTCTGGTAGTACTCCAATTCTCATGTTCCATCGCTTTGATAATCAGTACGGTAATAGTGTATCAGCAAATTCAATATGCTAAAAACAGGCCCACGGGTTATAGTTCCGCCAGGCTAATGATAACAGATATGAGCGGCGATCTGAGCAATAACTACGATGCTTTGAAAAACGATCTTTTACAAACTGGTTTTGTTGAAAGCGTGGCAAAGGCATCAAGCCCACTTACCGGTGTATATATGCACACCGGTGTTGAGAAATGGCCCGGGCAAGTCCCGGGCGACCTTGGTATAAATGTCGGCGGAATCTCCGTTTCTGATAATTATTTTAAAACCGTAGGTATGAAAGTAATTGAGGGTCATGATTTTTCACCTGATTGGAATGCCGACACCTCTAACGTAATAGTAAACGAAGCCGCTGTAAAACGTATGGGGCTGAAAAATCCTATAAATCAATTAATCACATACGATCGTATAAAGGGCCCCGCAAGAATAATTGGAGTTGTAAAAGATGCTTTAATGGAATCGCCTTTCACGCCGGTTGAGCCGACTGTTTTTAATCATGGTCGCGGTGGTAGCTTTGTGATATATCGCTTATCGGCAAATAAAAGCACTCACGATGCAATTGAAAAAACCACAAAAATATTTAATACCTATAACCCGGCATACCCCTACATCTACCAGTTTGTTGATGATGAATACAACAACAAATTTCAGCTCGAGGTACTCGTTGGCAAGCTTGCGGGCGTTTTTGCGGGATTGGCCATTTTTATTTCGTGTTTAGGCTTATTTGGTCTTGCAGCTTATGTTGCTGAGCAACGCACTAAAGAAATAGGGATACGCAAGGTACTTGGTGCCTCCATCTCACAAGTTTGGTTGCTGTTATCGAAGGATTTTATAATATTGGTAATGATAAGTTGTGTTATCGCATCACCGGTTGCCTTGTATTTTTTACATAACTGGCTGCAGAAATACGATTACCGAATAACCATCGGTCCAGGGGTGTTTTTGCTTTCGGCGATTGCAGCTATAGCGATTACGCTGTTTACCATAAGTTTTCAGGCTATTAAAGCTGCGTTGACTAACCCGGTGAAAAGCCTCCGCTCAGAATGAGCTATGGCTTTCGAAGAAAGTTTGAGAAGCGAGTGAGTAGTTGTCAGTTGTGAGTAGGCAGTTGGCAGTAGGACGTGAAAGGTTAAAGCTGAAAGGTTTTTTTAAAAAGATAAATTCCGTTTATAAGTAAATTAAAAGTCCTCCCTACCGGGGAGGATTTAGGAGGGGCTAATGATAAAGAACTATTTAAAAATCGCATGGCGCAATATTGTAAACAACAAGGTTTACAGCGCAATTAACATCCTCGGCCTTGCAGCCGGTATGGCTGTGGCTTTATTGATAGGGCTATGGGTGTCTAACGAATTTTCGTATGATAAATTCTTACCCAATTATAGCCAGCTATACCAGGTTGAGTTAAGTTTTACCACTCAGCACGATGGAGAGCATACCCAAAATGGTCTCGCAATTCCGCTGGCTGATGTTCTCCGTAAAGAGATACCGGGAATTAAGTATGTTTCGGAAACCGATTTCTTAGGATATATGAATCACGACCTTTTGGTGGGAGATAAAAAGCTATACCTCCATGGCGGTGCGGCGCAATCTGATTTTTTTAAGATGTTTCAGTATCCGTTTGTTAAAGGTAACGCACGGTCAGCTTTAACTGAGATGTACTCGATAGTTTTAACAGAATCGACCTCCAAAGCTTTGTTTGGGAATGCAGATCCGATGAATAAATATGTACGCGTTGATAATAGCCAAAATGTAAAGGTAACCGGTGTTATAAAAGACCTACCCAAAAATTCAACATTACAATTTGAATATATGATGCCGTTCAGTTTTAAAGAACAAACTGAAGGTTGGATGAAGGGTGCCCGTGCCTTTTGGACATATAACTCATTTAACGCGTATGTGGAACTACAACCGGGTGTAACTTACGAACAAATCGCACCTAAAATAAAAAATCTTGTGTATGAGCGCAGTGTTCAAATGCGCTCGTTAAAACCGGTAGTGCTTTTGCATCCGGTGAAATACTGGCATTTATATTCCGATTTTAAAAATGGCAAAGAAGCGGGTGGTTTTATCGATTATGTTCGCATGTTTAGCATAATAGGCATATTGGTGTTGATAATAGCCTGCATAAATTTTATGAACCTATCAACTGCCCGTTCCGAAAAACGCGCAAGGGAAGTAGGAGTAAGGAAAGCAATAGGTTCCCAACGTAAAGACCTTATATTTCAATTCTTAACCGAATCGATTCTCATCACTTTCCTTGCCTTTTTAATCGCCATATTATTCACCCAATTAGCGTTGCCTGCATTTAACGAACTCACAGACCGTTCGATAAGTATTCCGTTTGGTGATCCTATCTTTTGGGCAGCTATGATGTTTTATGTAGTGCTAACGGGCTTATTGGCAGGCGGTCGTCCCGCGTTTTACCTTTCTTCGTTCAACCCGGTAAAAGTTTTAAAGGGGGCCATTCAGGTCGGAAAAGCCGCTGCATTACCGCGGAAGATATTAGTCGTGGTGCAGTTCAGCTGCTCAATTGCGTTGATCATCAGCACTATAATTGTTTATCAGCAAATACAGCATGCTAAAAGCAGACCGACCGGTTATAGCGCCGATCGATTAATGATGACGGACATGAGCGGCGATTTAAACGCTCATTATAATGCTCTTAAAAACGATCTTTTAGCATCAGGTGTAGTAGAGAGTGTAGCATCGGCTTCCAGCCCAGTTACCCAGGTTTACAGTCATCTGTCGCTTGATAAATGGCCCGGAAAAAACGCAGGTGAGGAATCGGTGAATATAGGCGGTATTTGGGTCTCTGATAATTATTTCAAAACCCTTGGTATAACCTTTAAAGAAGGCCATGATTTTTCACCTGACTGGAAAGTAGATTCACTAAACGTTGTAGTAAATGAAGCAGCCATAAAACGTATTGGCCTAAAAAATCCAATTAACCAATTAATAACCTGGAATGGCAATAATAAACCGGTTAAGATAATTGGAGTTGTAAAAGATGCTTTAATGGAATCGCCTTTTACCCCGGTAGCGCCGGCAATTTTTGCACATTCTCCCGGCGGAAATGTGATGATGTACCGCTTATCGGCAAACGCCAACACTCACGACGCGATTGCAAAAATTACAAAAATATTCGATAGGTATAATCCGGCTTATCCTTACAGTTATCAGTTTGTCGACGACGAGTACAACCACAAATTTAACCTGGAAATTCTGGTTGGAAAGCTGGCCGGCGTTTTTGCAGGGCTGGCGATTTTTGTATCGTGCCTGGGCTTGTTTGGCCTTGCCGCCTATGTGGCCGAGCAACGTACCAAAGAAATTGGTATACGGAAGGTGCTTGGCGCATCAATAGGCCAGGTATGGATGTTGTTATCGAAGGATTTCATCCTGTTGGTAGTAATAAGTTGCTTGATAGCCTCACCGATTGCTTTGTATTTCCTGCAAAGCTGGCTGCAAAAGTATGATTATCGCATAACTATCGGCCCTGGTGTATTTGTATTGTCGGCAATTGCGGCGTTAATAATTACATTACTTACTATAAGTTTCCAGGCAATTAAGGCTGCACTAACCAATCCGGTTAAGAGTTTAAGAAGCGAGTAGGGCAGTGGGCAGTTGTGAGTAGGCAGTTTGCAGTAAGACAAATCCAATGAACTAATGAACAATTGAATTACCATGATAAAAAACTATATAAAAACAACCTGGCGCAGTTTATTGCGTAATAAGAGCTACGCTATAATTAACATAGCAGGTTTGGCTATTGGAATAGCCGCATGTATTCTTATTTTTCTTATCGTTCAATTTGAAACCAGCTTTGATAATTTCCATACAAAAAAAGATCACATATACCGGGTTGTCACAGCATTTCACAATGCAGATGGTATTCATTTGGGTGGTGGTACAGCGCTTCCTACCGCTGCGGCACTGAGGATCGATTATCCTCAACTGAAGGGGGTAACAGCAATATTCAAGAATGATGGCAGCCACTACAGCATTGGGAATACGAGTAGTGGGCAGGCTGTTAAAAAATTTGAAGAGGACTATGCCTATTATGCCGAGCCGCAATTCTTTGAAATTTTTGATTTTGGCTGGCTGGCGGGCGACAAAAAAACTGCGCTGTCCGAACCTAATACCGTTGTCCTGACACAGGATGAGGCGGAGAAGTTTTTTGGCGACTGGCATAATGCAATGGGAAAAGTGATCAGGTATGAAAACAGAACAGACCTGAAGGTTACTGGCATTTTGCAAAATATGCCGGTAAATACAGATTTTCCGCTTAAGCTGGTGGTTTCATACGCATCAACGCAAATAAAAGGAGGGGACTATTTTGGAAACATTCATGATTGGGTAAGTGCCTTTGGAGACAATTATGTATTTATTGTATTGCCGGATAACCTATCGCCAAACCAGTTCAATAATAGTTTAAAAACGTTTGTAAAAAAACACAGGCCTGCGGAATATGCAAAAGACGGCTTGCAATTACAAGCGTTGGGCGAAATGCACTATAACACCGAAATTAGCGTTTTTAGCGACCATCCTTTTAGTAAAGAACTTATAAATGCTATCAGCTTGATTGCTTTATTTCTTTTGACTATTGCGTGCGTTAATTTCATTAACCTTGCAACGGCACAGGCGGTTAACAGGTCAAAAGAAGTGGGTATCCGAAAAGTATTAGGGAGCAGGCGTAGTCAATTAATGTTGCAATATATTAGCGAAACCCTGATAATTACACTGCTTGCCGTAATACTTGCGATTTGTTTAGCAGAGATTGTCCTGCCGATGTTAAATAGATTACTCGATATAGAACTGAATAGTTCGTTCTTAACTGATCCGGTATTGTTATTAGTTTTACTGGGAATAATCGTTGTTGTAACGCTGCTGTCGGGTTCCTATCCCGCGTTAGTACTATCAGGTTTCAACCCTATCTCTGCTTTAAAGAATAAAATAACAACCAGAATAAACAGCGGTATATCACTAAGAAGAACTTTAGTAGTGTTTCAATTTTGTATTGCACAGGTACTGGTAATAGGTACCTTGGTGATCATTCACCAGATGGATTATTTCAGAAATAAATCATTAGGATTTGATAAGGATGCTGTAATTACAGTGCCGTTTCCAGGAGATAGCCTTAGTAAAACAAGATTGAATACTCTGCGCAATCAACTCATGCAACAGCCCGGTATTAAGGACGTGAGTTATAGTTTCGCAAGTCCGTCAGATATCAACGGCTGGCACAGCGACTTTAAATATAATAATTCACCGAAACAAACCAATTTTATAGCGTCAATAAAATGGGCCGATGCTGAATATTTTAATCTTTATAAAATTCAATTCTTAGCCGGCCGACCCTATTCAGAGAGTGATACCATCCACGGTTATGTTGTTAATGAAACGTTGATAAATAAACTTGGTGTTCGCGACCCCAAGGAAGCCATTGGAAAATATATAAAATTATGGGATGATAAAAAGAAATATGCCCCGATAGTAGGTGTAGTAAAGGATTTTAATACTAGTTCGCTCAAAAACGCCATGGAACCGGTATTAATGACTTCGTGGAAAGATGTTTATCGGAAAATCAATATAAAGATACAGCCCGAAAATATAACGCAAACATTAGCGTCTGTTGAAAGACTTTGGAATTACACCTTTCCAAATGGATTATACGAATATCAGTTTCTTGACGATAAAATTGCTGATTTTTACAAAAGCGAAGATCAGCTTTCCCAGTTATATAAAATATTTGCGGGCATAGCTATTTTTATATCTTGCTTAGGTTTATACGGGCTGGTTTCATTTATGGCTGTTCAGCGTACAAAAGAGGTAGGTATACGTAAAACCCTGGGTGCCTCGGTAAGTCATATAGTTTATCTTTTCTCCCGGGAATTTACAATTCTCGTGCTCGTCGCCTTCGCTATCTCGGCCCCGATAGGCTGGTATTTTATGAATAAATGGCTGCAGGATTATTCTTATAGAATATCTTTAGGCCCAGGCATATTTGTGTTGGCTATCCTTGTTTCGATAGCAATAGCCTGGTTAACTGTCGGCTATAAAGCTATAAGGGCCGCATTGGCTAACCCCGTAAATAGTTTGAGGAGCGAGTAAAGGAGTAAGCAGTGGGCAGTGGGCAGCACATTATGTTAAGTATTTCGAAATCGGTGTAATCGTTAACTAATAATCAGTGAAATCAAAAAAACATGATAAAAAACTATATAAAAACAGCTTGGCGGAATCTGGTCCGCAACAAAAGCTATGCAGCAATAAACATTGTTGGTTTAGCTATAGGCATAGCAGCATGCCTTTTGATTTTTTTGGTTATACATTTCGAAACAAGTTTTGATAATTTCCATACAAAGCAAGATCAGATTTATCGAATTGTAACGGCGGAAAAAACACCTGAAGGCATGGATTATGGCACCGGGGTTCCGTGGCCGGTAACGGAAGCCATGCGCATTGATTACCCGCAATTGCTCGTGGCTTCAATATTTGAAAACGGCGGCCAAATAAGTGTGCTGAATAATAATGCTCAAACCGTAAAGAAATTTACTGAGGACAAAGTATATTTTGTTGAGCCACAATTTTTTAAAATTTTCGATTATGGATGGCTGGCAGGTGACAAAAGCACCGCGCTAAACCAACCGAACACTGTAGCATTGACGCAGGATATAGCGGAGAAATACTTCGGCAATTGGAAGGATGCGATCGGAAAAACCATTAAGTATGAGAATAAAAACTTATTGAAGGTTACAGGTATACTAAAAAATATGCCTGCCAATACCGATATGGATCTTAAAGTGGTTATCTCGAACGAAACTATTAAAAACACCAATATTAGCAGACAGCTTAAAGATTGGGTAAGCATTTATGGCAATCATTATTGTTTTGTGGTACTGCCCTTTAATATGCCGGTAAGTCTATTTAATAAGGACCTCGCTGCTTTCGTTAAAAAATATAAGCCGGCCGAATATGCAAAGCAGGGTATGATAGTTCAATCATTAAGTGAAATGCATTACGATGATAGGATGGGGGTTTTTAACGGCAGTACATTTAGTAAGGACTTAATAAATGTGTTGAGTTTGATCGGGTTATTCCTGTTGATTATAGCATGTGTTAATTTTATAAACCTTGCTACTGCGCAGGCCGTCAACCGTTCGAAGGAAGTTGGCATAAGAAAAGTGCTTGGAAGCAATCGCCCGCAGCTGGTATTTCAGTTTATCAGTGAAACTTTCATAATCACAATAACCGCAGTTGTATTGGCAATCATTATTTCAGAAATTGCATTACCATCATTAAATCAGCTACTTAAAATAAAGTTAGATAGCTCATTTTTAATAGATGGAACAGTGTTATTATTCCTCTCATGTGTGATCATCGTTGTTACTCTTCTTTCGGGTTTTTATCCTGCTATGGTATTGTCTGGATTTAATCCCATAACAGCCCTGAAAAATAAAATTGCCGCAAGCAGTTCAAGCGGGGTTTCATTGCGTCGCGGACTGGTTGTACTTCAATTTTGTATAGCGCAGGTATTCGTAATCGGAACCCTAGTAATCATAAGCCAAATGGATTATTTCAGGAACGCCTCATTGGGCTTTGATAAAGACGCCGTCATTACAGTACCCATACCCGGGGACAGCATCAGTCATTTAAAAATTAATGCGCTTCGCGATCAATTATTTCAGCAACGCGGAATAAAAGATGTTAGCTTCAGTTTTACCAGCCCATCCGACAATTCGGGCTGGGGGTCCGATTTTAAGTACAATAACGCCGCTAAAAGAACAGACTTCGGCGCAAGTTTAAAATGGGCCGACGCGGAGTACTTTAAGCTTTACAACCTGAAATTTGTAGCCGGCGGCCCCTACTTGAGCAGCGACTCACTAAGCGGCTACGTTGTTAATGAAGCTTTACTTAAAAAGCTTGGTGTAAACGATCCCAAAAGCGCTATCGGAAAATATATTAATTTATGGGATGATAAAAAAAGAACACGCCGTATCACGGGAGTAGTGAAGGATTTTAATATTTCTTCTTTAAGCAATGCTATCCCACCTGTATTAATGGGTTCCTGGAAAGATGTTTATCATACCATTAACATAAAGCTTAAAGGAAATAACCTAAAGCAAACATTATCGTCAGTTGAAAAACTTTGGAATAGTACTTTTCCCGATTATGTTTACAACTACCAGTTTCTCGACGAAAAGATAAGATTGTTTTATCAGCAGCAGGACCAATTATCTGCACTTTGCAAAATATTTGCCGGCATAGCCATCTTTATATCTTGTTTGGGTTTATATGGTTTGGTTTCGTTTATGGCAGTTCAGCGAACCAAGGAAGTAGGGATTCGCAAAACACTTGGTGCATCGGTAGGTCACATCGTTTATTTATTCTCGAAAGAGTTTACAATACTTATCTTGATTGCCTTTGCTGTTTCTGCGCCGGTTGGATGGTATTTTACCGATAAGTGGCTGCAGACTTTTGTATACAGAATAAAGCTTGGCCCCGAAATATTTATACTGGCCATAGCTGTATCGGTAATAATTGCCTGGTTAAGCGTCGGTTACCGGGCTATCAGAGCCGCATTAGCTAACCCGGTTAATAGTTTGAGAAGCGAGTAGGCAGTGGGCAGTGGGCAGTGGGCAGTGGGCAGTGGGCAGTGGGCAGTGGGCAGTGGGCAGCACATTATGTTAAGTATTTCGAAATCGGTGTAATCGTTAACTAATAATCAGTGAAATCAAAAAAACATGATAAAAAACTATTTAAAAATTGCCTGGCGTAACATCTGGAAAAACAAGGTTTTTTCAGCAATTAATATTATCGGTTTATCGGTTGGAATGGCAGCCTGCATTGTTATAATGCTGTTTGTTTCCTATGAAAAGAGTTTCGATAATTTTCATACAAAAAACATTTATCGCCTTAATGAGGTGCAAACTATAGGGCAGCAGGGAGCAACTCAAAAGGTAGCGCTATCTATGTTCCCGATGGGGCCGACATTAAAACAGGAATTTCCTGAAATCAAGAATTTTACAAGGATAAAATGGGATGAAAAATATCAGCTGACAAAAGATGATAAAAAGATATTCCTGCCGCAGGTCTTCTTTGTTGATTCCACATTCCTGAAAATATTCGACTTTGCGGTAGTACGCGGCGACAGGAAAACGGGTTTGTTAAAGCCACATAGCGCTATGTTAACTGAGGAAACTGCGAAACGCTTATTTGGTAAAACCGATCCGATAGGAAAAACCATAACTCATTACGGGAGCGACACGGTCAGTTTTATGGTAACTGGAATAATTGCCAACGTGCCTAAAAATTCGCAATTGCAATTTGACGGATTATTCTCATTCAGCAGTATCTATAAACCCTGGATGTTCACTAATTGGGGCGGTAACTGGCTTAATACTTACCTGGAACTGACACCCGGCGCAAATGCCGCCGCTTTAGATAAAAAGTTTTTAGCGTATCAAAAAAAGTTTATGAAAGGTGATAACTGGAAATGGTTAAGATTGTTTGTGCTGCCTTTAAGGGACGTGCATGCCGGCTCAAGCGATATAGGACTTGATTACATTAATTATCAGAAGTTCGATAAGAAGTCGACCAACCTTTTTGCAGTTATTGCACTTATCGTGCTGGTTATCGCCTGTGTTAATTTTATTAATCTTTCCACCGCCCGGTCAGCTGAAAGGGCCAAAGAGGTGGGCATTCGGAAATCAATCGGTGCATATCGCTTCCAACTGGCTGCTCAATTTCTTGGTGAAACTGTTTTAATATCCTTTATCGCGTTAATATTCTCAATTGTATTGGTTGAACTGGCATTACCTTATATAAACAATCTAAGCGAAAGAGATATTTCTTTTAATCTGACGGGCAATTTTGGTGTACTGACCGCTGTTTTAGCTGGAACTGTTGCTATTGGTTTATTATCAGGTATCTACCCCGCCATTTATTTGTCCTCGTTTCAGGCGGCAAAGGTTTTAAAAGGTTCGGTTCAGGTTGGCAAAAATAAAAGCTCATTAAGAAACATCCTAGTTGTTACGCAATTTTCCACCGCCATTTTCCTGATGATCGCTACTACATTTGTATTAAAACAATTAAGGTATATGCAAAAACAGGATCCTGGCTATAACCGCGATCAGATAGTTAACATTCCTTTGGATGGCGTTACGACAAAGAAATATGACCTGTTCAGGAGTGAGCTATCGGGAAGTACTTTAATCTCCGGTGTTACAGCTTCGCAGGATATTTTGGGAAGTCATTTGGATCAAACAGGTGTAACATTTAAACCTGCAAACGGCCCGCAACAGCAGTTGGGTACAACACTTTTAGTTGTTGACAGTAATTACCTCGACCTGTATAAAATTAAGTTAGTTGCCGGTAAAAACTTTTCGGGCGATAAAATGCCCGACGGAAGGCAATACATTGTTAATGAGGCATTAGCAAAAGAGCTATTAAAAGACCACCCGAAGGATCCTGTATCTTCATTGATAGGAGCACAATTTGGTTTTGATTCATTGGGAACTATTAAAGGCATTGCAAAAAACTTCAACTTTAATTCATTGCAATATAAAATCGAACCCATGTTTCTGGTATGTGCACGGCATTGGGGGTTCAGGAATATATCGGTCAAAATCAACGGTAATAATACCAGTGCAGCGATAGCCTTTATTAAATCAAAATGGGACAGTATTTACCCTGACTACCCTTTTGAATATCAATTTTTAGACGATCATTTTAACGAAGTATACAAGGCGGATGATCAGGTAAGCCAGATAGTCGGTATTCTCGCCGGCTTGGCCATTTTTATATCCTGCTTAGGTTTATTTGGCCTTGCGTCGCACGCTGCCGAAAAAAGGATAAAGGAAATTGGCGTTCGTAAAGTATTGGGTGCTTCGGTGCAAAACATAACTCTGCTGCTTTCGGGAAGTTTTCTGAAGCTGGTTTTAATTGCAAACCTTATAGCGTGGCCAATTGCATGGTTTACTATGCATAAATGGTTGCAGGATTTTGCTTACCGCATCAATATCCAATGGTGGATATTTGCCGTTGCTGGTATCATATCAATACTCATCGCTTTTTTCACGGTAAGCTTTCAATCCATTAAAGCGGCAATGGCCAACCCGGTGAAAAGTTTGCGAAGTGAATGAATTTACCAGTTTGCAGTGCGCAGTTTGCAATAAACTATGCATTGCCTGCTGTGTCTACTGTAAACTGCTCACTACAAACTTATACCCCAGTTGTATCATAACCGTACGCACCCTGTTACATTAGCGAACAGTATTTTTCTAATGTTTTACATGTAATATATTGATTATTAATTTGTTAATAGTTTGGTATGTTATTGATACAATTGTGCCAGAATGATTGGAGAAATGATATGTAAATAAATACTTATTAATAAATTCGCCATATATAAATCATTAATTCAATAATTCACCAAATCAATAATTAAAACAGATGTTATCATTACAACACGTTTCAAAATATTACCAGGCGGGCGGCAACAAAAACATTGTGCTTAACGATGTCAATCTCGAAGTTGATGAAGGCGAATTTGTTTCTATAATGGGCCCTTCTGGTTCAGGTAAATCAACTCTTTTAAATGTTATCGGTATGCTTGATGAGCCGTCTGAGGGTTATCATTATTTCGTAGGCAATTCGGTACATCAACTCAGAGAGAAACAACGGTCGGCTTTATATAAACAATATATCGGTTTTGTTTTTCAGGCTTATCATCTTATTGATGAGTTAACAGTTTATGAAAACATTGAGACACCGCTTATTTATCAGGATTTTAAAAGCGCTGAGAGAAAAGCCATGGTAGCAGATATGCTAGACCGTTTCCAGATTGTTGGTAAGAAAGACCTTTTCCCTGCGCAATTATCCGGCGGTCAGCAACAATTAGTTGGTATTGCCCGTGCGTTAATTGCAAAACCTAAGTTACTACTCGCCGATGAACCTACCGGTAACTTAAATTCAAAACAGGGCGAAGAAATTATGGAGCTGTTCCGTAAACTCAATAAAGAAGATAAAGTTACTATTATACAGGTAACACACTCTGAGAAAAATGCGGAATACGGTACGCGTATCATTGATCTTTTGGATGGCCGCATCGTTTCCTCAAGAAAATTCTAATTATAATCAACTGTTAACAATGCGATTTAGTAAATACCTTTTAACCATACTTTTTTTAGCCTGCAGTATATTAGCTCACGCACAAAAAGACACCTTACTTTCACTGCAGCAATGTTTGGATATTGCTATAAAAAACAATCTGAATGTTAAACAAACCGGACTGCTGATGGAGCAGGACCGCATAGGTTTAAACCAGGCCAAAGAAAACCTTTTACCTTCGGTAACTGGAAACATCAGCCGCCAGGGCAGCAACGGCCGGGGTATTAACCCGGTTACCAATACCTATGTAAACCAATCATTAACGTCCGACAACTATTCACTCGGCGCCGGTTTAACTTTATTTAACGGGCTGGCATTGCAAAATGCCATTAAACAGGCTTCACTAGCATATAAGGCTGGCAAAATGGACTATCAGCAGGCAAAAGATCTGGTTACCATACAAATCATTACCAATTATTTATCTGTTTTAGATGCCGAAGAAATATTGGGATTAAGTAAAAACCAGCTGGCGGCCGCAAAAGAAAACGTTGACAGATCGCAAATTTTGGAACAAAACGGTGCAAACAAAGTAGCGTCTGATCTTACAGATTTTAAGGGCTCTTATGCGGGTAGTTTTGTTGCAGTAGTAAATAATCAAAATTCGCTGGATGCCACAAAGCTGAGCTTATTCAATTTAATGAATATCCCATACGACCCGGCCCTTGAACTACAGCCGTTAAACGCCCAGGAGTTGGTAGGTCAATATGGAGTAACCGCAGATAACGTTTACCAAACCGCCCTGCAACAATTGGCTCTCGTAAAGGCGGCCACATTCAGACGGGAAAGTGCTGAAAAAGGGGTTAAAGTAGCACAGGGGCAATTATTTCCAACTTTGTCTCTAAATGGTGGTTTAAGTACAAATTATTCGAGCGCGGGTCAAAAATCAATCTTTGTCGATTCAACCGTTGTGCCTACAACTGCATTTATAAACACGCCCGCAGGCAAGCAACCTGTTTTCAACACTCAAGCCAATTATTCGCAACAGAATATTAATTATCTGGATCAGTTTAAAAACAATTACGGAACCTCTTTAACATTGGGGCTTTACATCCCAATTTTTACCAATCACTTCAGAAAGAACCAGGTAGCCCTTGCCAAAATTAATTTATTAAACCAGCAATATATTGAAGATAATACTAAGACAGTGTTAAAGCAGAGTGTTCAGCAGGCATGGAATAATATGAATGCCGCATACAACAGGTACCAGGCGATATTTGAACAGGTAAAAGCCTATACCGAAAGTTATCGTATTTCAAAAGTACGTTTGGACGCAGGTATTATAACCTCAACCGACTTTATCATAACAAAAAATAACTTAGACGGGGCTAATCTGAACCTGATAAGTGCCCGGTACGACTACTTCATATACAGTAAAATACTCGATTATTATCAGGGAAAATTGTCGTTCTAAATTATTAAAAAAAAGTTTTTGTATAAGTAAATAATATTTAATTTTAGCTCAGAATCTATTTCTTAATATCCGGTTTACATCAGCTTCTCAAGCTTGTAGACCGGATATTTCAATTTATACGGGTCGTCTTTCAAACTAAAAATTGATTTTGCCCGTTAATATTCCACCACAAATTACCTATGAAAAAAATAATAATCACCCTCATTCTTGCGGCGACGGTAAGTTTTGCGTCGGCGCAGGTTTTGCCGTTCTTTCAGCTGGGGCTAAAAGGCGGTGCAAATTTTTCGAGTCTTTCATCCCCGGGTACAATGTTTAGCAGCAGCAACCAGGCAGGATATCTTGCTGGCGTTTGGGCCAGGTTTGGCGCATTAGGATTTAATTTCCAGCCTGAAATTTATGCTACTTCAAAAAACGTTGAAATCTCCGGTACCAACGGAGGAAAGCAAACCTACACAAGTGTTGATGTCCCGCTATTGTTTGGCGGCAAGTTCGGCGCTTTGGGCTTGGGCGGGCGGTTTTATACCGGGCCGCTGGTTTCATTTGCCATCGATAAGGGTCAGACTTTTTTTGATGCCACAGGTAAAGCAGTATCGCTCAATTTCCACGATCAGAACTATGCCTGGCAATTCGGAGCGGGTTTAGATATACAAAGAATATCGATCGATCTGCGTTATGAGGCAGGGATAACCGATCAACACTATAATAATGGCGGCCAAACAAAAATTAACATCTTCAATATCAGTTTGGCTTACAGGTTGCTGAAGCTTTAAAGAATAGGATGTTAACTAAACTAATAGAAAACAAAAGGTTCGCTTCTTTGCGGACCTTTCTTCGTTTGGAACCAAACTCTCCTCACAGTTTCGGCTGTGCTGTTATATAAACTGCCATTTTTGTGCTATGTTTTAGAAAAGATATTGTAAAATTAGTATTATAGATATTGTACAAGATACACCTATCTTTATAAACCAATTTTGTGTTTAATGAGCAACAAACATTCGGGGTTTTGTAAAGTACGCAAAGGATTCTTGCTGGCACTAGCAGGTATTTTCCATTTAACGATTTCGCTTGCGCAGCAAGCTACGGGAAACGGTGAGCCAAATATCAGGTTAAATCAAATGGGGTTTTATCCAGACGCGCCAAAAATTGCAATCATCTTATCGGATAGCAGTAAAGGTTTTCAACTACTGACAACGGAAAAGAAAACCGTATTTGCCGGGAAACTTAAAAAATCACTTAAACCAAATTTCGCCGGGAAATTTACTGAGATAGCTGATTTTTCAGCTTATCATAAGCCTGGGATATATCTCATTTATATACCAGGCACCGGTTATTCGTATCAGTTTGAAATTAAGAAGGCGGTTAACCGCAACGTGGCGGCTGCATCTATAAAAGCTTATTATTTTATGCGCGCATCTCTTCCCCTTGAAGAAAAATATGCTGGAAAATGGAAGAGGGCAGAAGGCCACCCGGATACAAGCGTAATTGTTCATCCGTCGGCCGTAAGTGAAAAACGGCCGGATGGCACGGTCATTTCGTCGCCCCGCGGGTGGTATGATGCAGGGGATTATAATAAATACATTGTAAATAGTGGCATAAGTACAAGCACATTGCTGTCTTTATATGAGGATTTTCCTGATTATATGAAAACGGTTAAACTGAACATACCGGAAAGCGGAAATAATATTCCCGATGTGCTAAACGAAGTTTTATGGAACCTGCGCTGGATGCTAACCATGCAGGACCCTAACGACGGAGGGGTTTATCATAAACTAACCAATGCTGTATTTGATAAATTTGAAATGCCTGACAAGGCTACAGCGCCTCGTTATGTTGTTCAAAAAGGAACTGCCGCTACGCTCGATTTCGCAGCGGTTATGGCACAGGCAAGCCGGATATTGAGGAAGTTTCCAAAACAGCTCCCTGGTATGGCTGATTCGTGTTTAAATGTAGCAAATAAAGCATGGGATTGGGCTGTGAAAAATCCGAGAATATTTTACAATCAGGAAGCCATGAATCAAAAATATAATCCTAAAATAACGACAGGCGCGTATGGTGACGGCAACTTCAAGGATGAGTTTATTTGGGCTGCTTCCGAACTGTTTGTCACCACACAACAGTCTGAGTATTTAAAGGATATAGATCTGCTTCCCGATACAAATATGCCCTTACCGTCCTGGAGCCAGGTAAGGTTATTGGGTTATTATACGCTTGTGAAAAATAGTGAACTGTTAGGAAAAAATGCTCCAACAGAATTACCCCAACTAAAGAAAAATTTGCTCACATTAGCTGATAGAATGATTAGCGGTGTTGATGAAACAGCCTGGCAAACAGTGATGAGTAAATCGGCCCGTAATTTTGGGTGGGGAAGCAATTCGGTGGCGGGAAACCAAGGTATCGCGTTAATACAGGCCTACAAGCTTTCACACGACAGCAAATACCTGGTCTATGCATTGGATAACCTCGACTATCTTTTAGGACGAAACGGAAGCGGTTATTCGTATGTTACAGGTTACGGCAGCAAAACTCCTATGCATCCGCACCACCGTCCGTCTGCTTCAGACGGGATTGTGGATCCTGTTCCCGGATTATTAGTGGGCGGCCCCAACCCTGGTATGCAGGATCATATCCAGGTGCCGTCAAAATTACCAGACGAAGCATATATCGACGATGAGCGGGCTTATGCAGCAAATGAAATAGCAATAAACTGGAATGCATCTCTGGCATATCTGGCTAATGCTATTGAAGCTTTACAGGATAAAATAACTATTTTTAAAAAAGATATTCAATAAATTTATAACCAATAAACAACCAATTGCAGCCTTATTTAAACAAAGAAATTATGAGAAGAATTATTATTATCATTAATATTTTACTCCTTAATGTGCTATACCTGACTGCGCAATCGGCTAAACCGGTAAGTGATATTGATAAAAAAGTTGATGCGCTTATAGCGAAAATGACGCTGGAGGAAAAAGTAGGGCAGATGACCGAAGTAACGTCGGATGTGGTATCAACAACCAAAAACGGTGTCCACCAGATTGATGCTGAAAAAATTAAAGAGGCGATCTTAAAATATCATGTGGGTTCTATATTAAATGTAAGTGGCCATGCATATGATCGTAAACATTGGTACGAAGTTATTTCGGCCATACAAGCTGAAGCCGCACAGGATCGTTTAAAAATACCGATTATTTATGGTATCGATGCCATACACGGTGTTACCTATACAACAGGAAGTACCCTGTTTCCGCAGGAAATTGCCATGGCTGCCACCTTTAATCGTGATATTGCACATAAAGCCGGGGAGATTACTGCTTATGAGGCACGGGCAAGTTATATCCCCTGGAATTACTCGCCTGTTTTGGATCTTGGTAAAACACCGCTTTGGCCACGTATATATGAAACTTTTGGTGAAGATCCTTACTTGATAAAAACGATGGGAGCGGCAATAATTACAGGTTACCAGGGCAAAGATGTAAGTGACAAGTACCACGTAGCAGCATGTATGAAACATTATTTAGGCTATGGCGATCCATTGAGCGGCAAGGATCGTACACCAGCATGGATACCGGACCGCTACATGCGCGAATATTTTTTACCGCCATTTGCCGAAGCTGTGAAAGCAGGAGCAAGGACGCTGATGATTAATTCCGGCGAAATCAATGGAGTGCCGATACACAGCAGTAAATATATGCTTACCGATGTATTGCGCGGCGAGTTGCATTTTGATGGCATCGCGGTAACCGACTGGAGAGATATTGAATACCTGCATGATCGCCATCATATAGCTGCTACTCAAAAAGATGCGGTTATGATAGCTGTAAATGCAGGTGTGGATATGAGCATGGTGCCATATGAGTATAGTTTTTATAACTACCTGATCGAACTTGTTAACGAAGGTAAAGTGTCTATGACCCGTATAAACGAAGCCGTTCATCGTATACTTAAAGTAAAATACCAGCTGGGTTTATTTGAACGTCCGGTGGGTAACCCTGATGATTATCCAAAATTTGGTTCGGATGAGTTCAGGCAAATTAGTTTGCAGGCGGCGACTGAGGCGATTACTTTGTTAAAAAACAACAATAATATTCTGCCTTTGAAAAAGAATATGAAAGTGTTGGTGACAGGCCCGACTGCGAACACGATGCGTTCATTAGACGGCGGATGGAGCTATACATGGCAGGGAGAACAATCTGATAATTTTGCTGCCAATAAGAATACTATACTTGAAGCCATCCAGCAAAAAATAGGAAAAGATAACGTTAGCTATCAGGCCGGAGCAACATTTGACAGTTTGCAAAACGTAAACGATGCGGTAAACGAGGCGAAGAAAGCTGATGTTATTGTATTGTGTGTGGGCGAACTATCCTACACAGAAAATGTGGGCAATATTGATGACCTTAATCTTCCTGCTGCTCAAACAGAACTGGCTATCGAATTAGCCAAAACAGGTAAACCGATTATTTTAGTTTTAGCAGAAGGCCGTCCAAGAATTGTCACGAGGGCCGAGAGTAAATCGGCGGCTACCATCATGACTTATCTTGCAGGTAACGAAGGTGGCGACGCGCTGGCAAATATTCTTTTTGGTGATGCTAATCCTTCGGGCAGGTTGCCGGTTACGTATCCAAAGTATCCGAACTCCTTAAATAATTACTACCGTAAAAACCTGGAAAACGGTAATCCCGATGACAGTCATGGTTACAACCCACTTTATGAATTTGGATTTGGTTTAAGCTATACTACTTTCAGCTACAGTAACCTGCACATCAGCAAACCTAACTTGAAAGACAACGAAACGCTTACTATTACCGTCGATGTGAAAAATACCGGTCAACGCCAGGGAAAAGAGTCAGTGTTGCTTTATACAAGCCAATCATATGCAAGTATTTCCCCGGATTTTAAACGTTTAAGAGCCTATGATAAAATTGATCTTCAACCCGGCGAAACAAAAACCGTAACCTTTAAGATAACGCCAAAAGACCTTGCTTTTGTTAATGATGTAAGCAAAACGGTTACCGAGGCAGGAGAATTCAAGATACAGATCGGTGATCAAACGCAGAACTTTAACTATGTTTCTAGCAAGTATAATGTTTCGAGAACAGGAAAGTTGTAAGACATATTATAATGGTTCGAAACAGCTGAATATTCTAATTCAATAAAATGAAACAACACTTTTATTTTGATACCTCTGTTTTTGGGGGAGTGTTTGATGACGAATTTGAAGAAGCGTCCGCTCAACTTTTTGAGATGGTAAAATTGGGACAAATAATTTGCGTCTATTCGGATTTGACGGAAGGCGAATTATTTGACGCACCCGAACGGGTTAAGAACTTTTTCAGGAATTTACCTAAAGAATATTTAGAAGCACTTAAGGTAGAAGATGAGGCAATTAATCTTGCAAAGAGTTATATCAGTGATAAAGTGGTAGGCATGACAAGTTTCGACGATTGTATACATATCGCATTGGCGACTATCCACAGAGTTAATATTCTTGTTAGCTGGAACTTCAAGCACATAGTAAACGTCTATAGGATTCGCGGGTATAATTCTGTAAATTTACGTTTGGGTTTTAATACGTTGGAAATACGTTCCCCCAAAGAAATTATTGAATATGAAGACTAAATTAAAGAATGCGGAAAAAGAATTTGATACTGTCAGAACTTTCAGAACAATAAAAGAAAAAATATCAAATGATATTGCGGGCATGAACACTCAGCAAATAAAAGAGTACCTTCAGGCAAGAAGAGTACGATTAAAGGATTGACTTACAATATTATAGGTTTTTAACTGCAGCAAAGTGACGACAAATTCTATAAGACGTAATCAAGCAATAGTCAGCGCAGTAACAACCAAAACTATCATAATAGAAAAGAAAAACGCTACAAAATACATGACACCCATACCAAGCATCTTAGTAATGGTTCTGAACCGGTTGCGATGATATACCACCCTTAATGACCGATATATGTACCAGGTTATATATACGGTTGAGAAAAAGCCGATCAACTCAAAAATCCAAATCAAATTTATTGGTATAAAGGATTGGATCAGCATTACTATTGCCAGGAATAAAAACAAAAAGCAATGCAGATGCAGTGCGTAAATCAGGTGTTCAACATAATACTTCTTACTACTCCAAAATGTTATCCGTAAAATCACTGCAAATAGCGGAAGTAAAATAAACATCATTTTTGGCGTATTGTGTTTAAGCTCATCTAAAAATACCTCTTGAGCCCGCGAACCATATTTCTCGTTATAACTAAGCATTTTCTCGTTGAAAATTCTTTTAAGAAAACCATCGCGATCTTTAGAAAGTAATTTTTTTTGGTTTTCCTGGTACTGCTTTAAACTAGTGTCGCTCGTGGCGGTGCCGAGGCCCGTTATGTGTTTTTTGTTTTTTTCATCAGGATCTGCAACGTTAATATTAAGCGCCCCATATTTTTTCACTTTTTCCTCCAATAACTTTTTTTGCCGGGCGCTTATATCCTTGTTATTGGCTATTTCTTTATTTACCGAATCAAGGATTTTTTCCGTCTTTACAGGTTTACCTTCAGAATTATTAATTTGGACGATTTGGTGCCCACTTTGAAATAATACCAGGAAATAAACAACACTAATAAAAATATACATTTTTACGGGGTGCAGATAATGAACCCGCCTGCCCGCCATGTACTCATTTGTTAGCATGCCGGGCTTAAGAAACAATGGCTTTAGCGTTTGAAAAAACTGATGATCAAAATGAAAATAGTCGCTTACGGCATGATCCATCATATGGCCAAAGCTTTCTTTTATTTCGAGATTCTCCTGTCCGCAATTATGGCAGAATTTACCATCTAAAGTAGTGCCGCAGTTAAGGCAATTGTTTTCATGCCTGTAATGTTTCTTCATTGGCGGTATTGCTTTTTGTCGGTTAGATAAATAAATTATTTTTAATTATTTGAGACCTACTAATCACTTAAACATGGCTAACATGTTTTACGACTGCACTATACTTATTTTTGAACACAAAAGGAAAAATAATAGCAATCACAAGAGCATAACCGGCAAAGGTAAGCCAGATGCCATGCCAATTCTTGCTATGGTCGGCCATAGTAAAATACTTATCGATAATTAAACCGCTTAGCATGCTGCCAAAAAAAGCGCCAAAACCATTTACCATCATCATAAACAAACCTTGCGCACTGCCCCTGATTTCAGGACTAATTTGTGTTTCGATAAATAGAGATCCTGAAATATTAAAAAAATCAAATGCCATTCCGTAAATAATGCAGGACAGAATTATCATCCACAACCCTTCATCCGGATTACCAAAAGCAAAGAGACCAAACCGGAATGCCCAGGCTATCATACTGATTAACATCACATACTTAATTCCAAACCTGCGCATAAAGAAAGGGATAGCTAAA
>DASYEP010000071.1:0-164974 GCA_036498965.1 Mucilaginibacter sp. | reverse complement strand
TAAAATTTTCATAGCTACTATTTCGTTCATTTTTAAAACATCTATCGTTATACCTTTTGTAATTCCTTTTACCAATTCGATTAATTTGCTTCCATGCTATCGGCCGCCGCCGCAAGAAATATGTATTGTGAGCATATGCCTATTACCACTTCGTTCTCACCCCAGAAAAACGGCCAATCTTCCTTGTTTTCAGGGAAATCAGGTTTGAGCATTAGTATACCCGGCACAACCCCACCGGCAATGAAGCTGAAGTTGGCGCGGTTGTTTCCGTAAGTAACTTTTTTAGACTTCGTTCCTACGTCAGAAACAAAGGAAAGATTTGAATAAGGATGGGTGCCAAAAATATAATTGAGTCCTTTGTAAACGTAATCAGCGCTAATAATATCCGGGAAATATTTATTGGCATAATAATTAGTGGTTGCCCAGGTGATGATCATCCCATTGCCACCCCACCCTGGTCGTCCGGCCGGAACGCCGTAAGGATTATCCTTTTCATAGCCATCGCTGATTGCCTTATATTTAACCACATAGTCCCTTAGTTTAACCTGATATTCCTTATCCATATAAGGATAGGCTTGTAATGCCGATGGCATGCCGAACGCCACCGATCGGTCAAGTCCGGCCCATATTGCTGCCTTGAATATTTTAGCGTACTTTTCATCCTTAGTAGTTATGTAAAGCTGCAATGCAGCCGTCATATTGTTGGGATGAGCGAACAATCTCCCGAACCTGGAAGTATCGGGGCTGTTTTTACGAAGAGAATCGTCTTCGTTCCATAATTTTTGGGCATACATCTGGCTTTGCTGCGACAATGTGTCATTATATCCTTTTAATGCACGGGAAGCGGCTGTCATTGCCGCTATCATCTGGTAATCTAAGAAGGGGTTCCGATTGGTAAACGCCCACCTGTCGTCCATGGTTCCGCTTGATTTTCCGTCCGATTCATAAGGTTTAAGTTTAGGATTGTAAGGAAGGTTATCGGTCTCATCTACTGCATCGCCAAGGTGGTGGTATTGGTGCAAATTAGGAACGATGATACCCCTTACAGGGTGGCCGATATTTTTCATCTGGGCAACCATGTTTAACGAACCGTGCTCAATTTGCTGCAAAAGATCAGGCTTGCCATCGGGGCGGTGAATATCTACATAACGGGTTTTTTGGTCAACATAGGTTTCGTCCCTGTCCAGGCGAAATTTTTCCCAGGCATCAGTAAAGCTTAACAGTACAGCACAATGTGATGCTGTTTCAATATCAAAATCACCTGCATCAAACCACCCGCCCATAGCCATTCCGGGAATGCGTTCCAAAGGTTTATATTTGGTGTCGGTAGTTGGCCCCATATTATAATTATCAAAATGCTGATAATTGACCGGGGCTTGCAAAGCGTCGTCAAGGAAAGGGGCGCCGTGCCATACACGGTAAGCTTCATTAACCATCATATGGTCCATTTGCACGGGGAACCAAACGTCCAGGGTAGGGTGCCAAACATCCTTATAGACATCCTTAGCAATGGAAAATGTATTCGTTTTTTGATCGCCGTACTGAATACAATATGTTCCTTCATCTTTTACCTTACTGAAATCAAACTTTACGTAATTATAGCGCTGGTACATTCCCCAGGGTGTAACATTTCCTTTTAGTTTTTCAACGAATTTACCATCAGGTGTAACCTGGAAAAGCGTTGCCGTTTTTAATGCCACGTCATTTTTATCCAATTCAATAACCGACGTTTTTTTTTGGCTTGGGCGATATCCAACTTGTGAAAATTCAATAACCGGGGCGCGTTTCCAATTTGGTATGGCGTGCGGTTCAAGGTACCATTCCAATACCTTGCCCGTTTTGTTGGCTGGAAGCATACTGCGTACTACAAACCACCCATTCTGGGCAAGGTTGCGTCCGTCAAATAGCAGTAATTTTTCGTCGGCTGATTGAATTTTCACATAACGCTCCGGGTCTTCGGGCGCCAATATGAGCGTGTTTCCGGTAACCAAAGGGTGAGGTACTATAAATTCACCCCGGCCCCTGTCGTCAAACGTTGAGTGCCCGTTATATTGCGGTGTTTTTTTACTCACAGGCTCCATTTCAGTATTGCTGGAAGGATACATTGGAAAAGTGCCGGGTTTACCATCAGCCATGTAGGCTTTTTCAAAATAGGCCGATGGCAAAAACTCCAGGTTAAACCCAGCGTTTCCTATCAATTTCTCGGGCAAGGGCTTATCGAGGTATACGCTGATAACAACACCATCGCCTTTAGGTGTAACCGTCGTACGGCTGTCAAAATTAAACTGCTGGTAACGCATGGTAACCGAAATGGTATTGCTAGCTTTATCTACCGTGCGGTTCACCGCTGACGGTATAAGGTCCCATTGCTCGGGCGTGTTTTGCAACCGAACAGCCCCACCTGTAGCCGTTCTTACACCATGATGGATAAGTTCGATGCCAGCTGTCTTTTCATCATTGAAAATGCCGTTATACTGGTTGCTGTAAACAAATACGTTTACTCCCGGCGTTTCAAAATATTCCAGGCTGTTTAGCTTTAATTTTTGAGCAATGGCTGGTGTAAAAGATGAAATCAACACCGTCAGGTTTATGATTATACCAATTTTTTTAAAAGTGTTTTTGCTGGGCATGGATTATGATTATATCGGTTAAATGCTTGAATATAAGTTCATTGTTATCATCAATAGTTTAGGATCACTTTGTTTCAGCCGCCCGAACTTTGAGCACAGACACTGAATACGGCGCGAATGTTCTTGTAAATACCTTAGCTAAACCAGTTACGCTTTGGGTTACCGGGACGATTTTACCCGGGTCATCTATCGTGTTCGTTTCTTCCGGGGTTTTTCCTTTTATTTCAATCAACGTCCCGGTAGATCTTACTGTACCGGCTCCTTTTAGGTCTATGGTGATTTTCTGATCATGATCAGCAACATTAACTACTTTTAGATATATCGTACCTGTTTTGGTATCTTTTGTCGCCACATAGAATATTGAAGGACGTGCGGGCTTTTCTTTACGGCCCATTCTGCGTTGGGGCTCAGTTCCGCTTTTACTGGCGGTATCGATGTGCAGTAGCGGTAAACCGTCAACCGATACCGGAACTATTTTATTGCCGATATTTGTGTTAAACATTTTCTGCACATAGTACGATGGTGAACCATAGCTGTTTAACGCATTGTATCCAATCAGGTCAGAAGCCCATTGCATTCCGCCGCCGTCGCCCGTTGCCTGGTTACGGGGGTTAACGTTCACAAAAAGCGGCGCGTAGCACGAACTTAATACCAAATCGCTGTTGCGCTCCATACCAGTCATCCAGGCTGCGTCGCCAAGTGCAGCATTCAGATTAGTAGTAGGTGATCCTTCGCGGGTGGCCCATTCACCCACAAATATTTTCGGACTGGTTTTGCGATCATAGCTATCATATTTATCGGCATCCTCCTCCATTTGCCAGGCATTTTGATAATAATGCTCATCCACCATGTAGGGTTTGGCGCCTGTGGTGACCATCATTTTCGGATATTGCGCATCGGCGATGGTCGAAATGCAATGGAGTGCAGGATATTTGGAGTTAATAGCTTTACGGAACTGGTTAAACCGTGCATTATAGGTGTTTGAGCGGTCAAACCAGTCTTCATTTCCTATTTCCACATAGGTTAATTTAAAAGGGGCGGGATGCCCGTCTGCCGCGCGTTTAGCGCCCCAATAAGTACGAACATCACCGGTTATGTATTCTATTTCATCGAGCGCATCCTGTACATGCGGCGCAAGCAGCGGGCCTGCGTCAATATGGTCACCCCGCAATGAATAACCGGCGAAAACTGCCAGTAACGGTTCCATGCGTACATCCTCGCACCATCCCAAAAATTCCAGTAGGCCCATTCCGTCGGTTGCCCGGTATCCCCAGCTCCCAGGGTGACCCGGCCGTTGTTCAAGCGGCCCTAAAGTAGTTTTCCATGGAAAATGGTCTCCCAGGTACGGGCCTTCAAGGAAGTTCCCACCCGGAAACCTCAGGAACGTTGGTTTCATGTCTACCAGCAATTGCGTAATATCCTGCCGGTCACCGTTTGGCCTGTTGTTATATGTTGGCGGAAAAAGTGACACCAAATTGAAATAATAAAGGCCGGTGCGATTGGTCGAAATAACGAAACGCGCATCTTTAGTAGGCGTTATGCCCGGAGCAGTTGTGAGTTTTAAATCGTACTTTTTCCAGAAAGGGCTTTTTTCCAGATTAATAGTTCCTGAAGCGTAAACTGTAGTGCCATCATTACTTTCAATGGTCACGGTGACAGGGCCTGCGGTATTATTTTCTATGATTGGGGTAGCTGAGGCTGTTGGTGCATTTTGATTAAACCTGGGGGGCGGTGCCGAACCTGTACCTTTTATATAAAAAGACGCGGCGTAGGTAGTGGCGGGCTTAACCGGAATACCCCAATACCCTTCGTTGGCAATGCCAGCTCTTTTCCCGGCACTTTCAACAGTAAGCCTCAGACAGGCTGTAAGGGATTCATTGATCGCATTGCCGGTTTCTCCTCTTGGTACATTTTGAGGATCACCGCCAATAAGTTTGATGTCGGCCTTTGTGTCTTCTTCTTTCACCAGGCTCCATGCTTCCGGTTTACTGGCGTTGTTTTTAAAAACCCGGTTTCTTATCAATTCCCCATACAATCCGCCGTCATACGAATAATTGATCTCTTCAGTCATTAATCCATAAAGTTTTGGACTTACATCTTTACTGGCTTTGGTAAGATCAAGCGTTAGTCTTGTTTCCTGCGCAAGTAAGCGGCTGCCAACCATACAGCTCAGTACCACCGGGCATAAAAAAAATAATTTGTTCATTTCTTAATTTTTGTTGTTGTATTTGTTTTTTGAATTGATTATCACGTATTTCTTGAGCAAATTTGATCGTTTTGTGCAACAGCCGGATCATAATACTTTCATAAGAGAAAGAGCGCTTAAAAGTCGCCCGAACATCACTCCTCCCTGGTTATCTTATCACTAATATGGAAATAATCAAAATCCGCAAAGCCCCCCGGCGTTTTAGTGGCGTAGTTGAACAGCGCAAACCGGTAGCCCATAAATTGTGGAATAGTATAAGCCATTTTTAATGGTGTACCTATTGGTAACCACGTTTTGCCATTGAGGCTATAATAAAAGTGGGCCACATCTTTCTTATCGGTAAAATCACATTCGGCCTTAAAATAAATGGCTTTTTGGTTTATGGGTAAGGACTGTACTTGTTGCGGCTTGCCGGTGCCGGCATTTACCATCACGATCATTTTGCCATCGCCATTAATTTTCACCCCAACTAAACCATAATTCTTCTGCAAGAGGCCTAATCCCGCAAAATCGCCGTTTTTCATATTAGATATATCAAGTGCCACCGATCCCGAGCAAACAGGGCCGATGGTGCGTTGTGTCAGTGAATTTCTTGCCATGAGGAAGTCCGTATCCACGCGACCGGTAGTGAGGCGCAAATAGCCTTTACGTGTAGTTACCGACCATAAGTTTTTATCCGGATTGTGATTCCATTGCCAAACCAGCGGCAATGCTGGTTCCCCTTTTTTGCGCATAAATTCGTCTGAAGCTACGATACCGGGAATTAATCCTTTGCTGGCAGGCAGGTTAAGCGTTTCGGGTACCTTTCCATTTGTTCCTATTACGGGCCAGCCGTCTTTCCATTGTACAGGCACCAGATAGGGCACGCGACCTACCGCACCATTGTCCCTGAACAGGTATGCATACCAATCGCCCTTCGGCGTATTAATCAGACCGCCCTGGGCCACACCGAGATCCTGCAAACCAATCCGTCCCTCCCAGGGGCCGGTGATTTTATCGGACCGATGAATAACTACAGTGCGCATGCCACCCCGCGGCCAGGTGATATTGAAAAGATAATATTCGCCATTCACTTTAAATAATTGGGACCCCTCTGCGCCCAGTCCACCATTACTGCCAGAGGGAAGACTGGCATTCTCAATCAGTGTCTGGTCAATTCCACCAGGCTTAGGCCCGGATACATCGTCTGATAATTCCACTATTCTTAATTTGCCATTCCCGGTTACCATATAAACCTTCCCGTCATCGTCAAAAAATAGCGAATGATCATGCAAAGCCGGTTGGAAAGAAACAGTTTTCCACGGCCCCTTTTCGATATCCTTTGTACTGTATATATAGGTTTTGCCGGTGGTTTGGGCAAACGTGCTGACGTAATAAATACCATTATGATAACGAATACAGCTCGCCCACGATCCGCGGCCGTAAGTGCTCTTTCCGTTGGTAAGGTTCAGCGCGTCAACGTTTGCAAGCGTATCATAAGCGTAATTCACTAAATGCCAGTTTACCAGGTCGTTCGATTTCATGATTGGCACACCTGGGCTCATGTGCATTGTAGTGCTGCTCATGTAATAATTGTTTCCCACCCGAATCATCGACATATCCGGCACATCAGCATAAATGATAGGATTTGTAGCAGTCTGCGCCTGCAAACAGAGCGTAGTAAATATGCTCGTGAAAAGAACCAGGCTCAATTTGTTAATCAATGATCTCATAATTTATTTTAGCGTTTTATCTTTTCATTTTCATTTCGTTACAGCCTGCTTAATGGGCGGCAAGACTGAAATGAAATTATTCTATCGTGATTTTCAAAGATTTCAAATCTTTGTTATCTGAACTGGTGCCGTACATTACATCATATGTTCCCGGCAATACGTGTAACTGTCCATTCGCGGGGTCATAAAACTGAAAAGATTTTGACGGTATGTTTAAAGTCGCGAGTTCAGTTTTTCCCGCTGCAATCGGTATCCGTTTAAAAGCCTTTAACGTCTTATTAAGTCCGGTTGTATCATTCGCTTTTCGCACATAAACCTGTAATACTTCTGTACCATCACGTCGCCCGGTATTGGCTACAGGTATACTTATATCAATGCTTTCGTTGTTTTTGATTTGAATTTTACTCACTTTAGCATTACCTACAGAAAAGGTTGTGTAGCTAAGCCCGTATCCGAAAGGAAATAGAGGTGATAAAGTCATATAACGGTAAGTGCGGCCCTTCATTGAGTAATCGCTAAAATCAGGTAACTGCTGCAGGTTTTTGTAAAAAGTTACGGGCAGGTGTCCAGCCGGGTTATAGTCGCCAAATAAAACATCAGCCACGGCTTCCCCGCCTTGTTCGCCAGGGTACCACGCCTGCAAAATTGCTTCACAATTTTCAGTTTCCGGTACCAGGGCAACAGCTGAACCTGAACAATTAACAAACACGACTTTTTTGCCAGCTTTTTTCAAGGCAGCAATACAGTTTCGCTGTATGGCAGGCAGCTCGATATCAGTACGGTCACCGCCTTTAAAGCCAGGTAAATTTATCGGCATTTCTTCACCTTCCAGCCTTGGGGATATACCACCGGCAAATACTACCACATCGGCATCTTTTACTTTATCCAACAGCGCATCATAGGTTACCGGGATTTCCTTGCCGAAATTGAACGATAGATTGGCATCCCAGTTGTTTAACTGGCGGTAACGAATTTCGATATTATAGGTTTTGCCGGCTTCCACGGTAAAATAAGCCTTATTGGGATTTACCCGCCAGCCTCCGGTCCTGGAAACTGATTTACCATCAATAAATAATTCTGCAGAACCGGTGGCTTCAAAATTGAACACAATACCACCTGAAAAGGTTGCTTTATAGGTTGTTTCGTACTTCGCCGAGAAGCCTTCAACATTCACGCCCTGGGCAAACTGGTGCGCCCCGAAAGTTGTAAGGGCGATAGGGCTGGTGATCTGTTCGGTTACCACTGGCTGGCCATCGGAATTACGGTTGTTCCAGTAAGTTGCGCGTATTCCTGATTTTCCGTTAATAGTTGATTCACCAATAACGCTTTCAGTAATTTTATCTTCGGTCAGGTCGCACGCTTTGTCATAAATTAAATAGTCAGCCCCAACCTTAGCTCTAATGCCTTCGAGTATATTTGTCGTGTGGAGGGGCGTGCCATTGTAGTTACCCCACAGCATTTGTGTGTTATCAGCGTTAGGGCCAACCACTGCTATTTTACTTGTATTTTTATTAAGCGGTAAAATGTTATTATTATTTTGCAACAATGTCATTGCTTCTCTGGCCATCTCAAGTGCGAGCTTCGTGTGCTCAGGCGAATTGATGACGGAGGCAGGAATTTTACTCCACGGAACCAGCGCGTCATCGTCCATTTCTCCCAACTCAAAGCGTTGCGTCATTAGCCGTACAACGCTCTTATTAACATCTGATTCTTTTACCAGGCCTTTTGCTACCGCATTCGGAATTTTGTCAAAAGCATAACCAACACATTCCACATCAGTCCCGGCAAGAACTGCTTTTGCTGATGCGTGTGTAGCATCGGAAGATGATTTATGACTTCGATAAAAGTCGGTTATAGCACCGCAGTCTGAAACGACAAGGTATTTGAAACCCCAATCGTTGCGTAAAATCTGTCCCAGCAACCGACTATTGCCGCAACATGGCTCATCATCAATTCGCTGATAGGCGCACATTACCTCGCGAACGTCAGCTTCAGTCAACAGCGCTTTAAAGGCCGGCAGATAGGTTTCCCAAAGGTCGCGTGGGTCTATGTCTGTAAGGTTAAGCTGATGCCGCGTTGATTCCGGCCCTGAATGAACCGCAAAATGTTTTGCGCAAGCTAATAGTTTGCGGTATTTCGCATCACTTGGCCCCTGCAATCCCCGAACAACCGAAATTCCCATACGAGACGTCAAATAAGGGTCTTCGCCGTAGGTTTCTTGTCCACGTCCCCAACGCGGGTCGCGGAAGATATTCACATTTGGCGTCCATACCGACAGATCACGGAAGCGCTGACTTTCGCCCAGTTTTTTATATTCATTGTTTTTGGCACGCGCCTCGTCAGATACGGCGTCAAAAACATGGAACACCATTTGATCATCAAATGAAGCAGCCATACCAACAGGTTCAGGAAATACGGATACAGGCCCCTGGTTGGCATAACCGTGAAGGGCTTCGCTCCACCAGTTAAATTTTTTGATGCCCAGGCGCGGAATAGCATCCGATATATCTTTCATTAAAACAACTTTTTCTTTAAGTGTGAGCCTTTTAACTAAATCTTTTGCTCTTTCTTCTGACGAAAGTTTAGGGTTCTGGTAGGGTAGCTTTTGCGCGGATGCACAAAAACCACTCAATAGTACCAGCATAATCAAAGCACTTTGTTTAAATTTCATTTTAAGATTGGATTTATAATTCGGTTTGATTACCTGAGGGAGCAATCAATTAAAAAAGCAGAACCTTTTTGATTAAAGCTTGGTCTACCTTTTAGTTCTGTAAAAGTATTTGCGGAGATAAAACCTGAATAACAATTTCTATTGTACTTATGCCACAAATGTTCAGGATGCGTTATCAAAAAAACTGTGAAAATAAACGGAATGGGCTATAATTGTGGCATTTCTATTTGATAAACGCGGTATTCCTATTCGATGATGTGAAATAGGTTATTAATATTTCGCTGTTATACAGCGTCTTTGGCCTTATTTCAGACTAATCTGTTAATTCTGCAAGCGGCGTTGTAAAACGGTGTATTCGTCTTCAGGCTCAACAAATGGAGAACATTTCAATAAAAAAAAATTATAAATACATTTACGCTATAAATTTGGCTTTACAGCTCGCTTAAGGCCTTTATTAATTGAAACGGTTTTCAATTACATTATAAGTATGCACTTTTTAATCTTCGAGGCATTTTGATGTGCTGATATCTGATAAGTGCAATGCTAAATTCATTGACCAGGTATTAGCATTTAGTAAAAATGAACAAAAAAATATATGATATTTAAAAAAAGAGGACTATGGGTTTTCGCGGGGGTTGCTATTTTACTGCTTTCAATAGGCTTTATTATTTCCTCGAGGCAATCATCGCATCAGCAAATGATAGAAATTCTTAAGATGTTGGCTAAAAAGAATTCCAGTTTTTTAAATCCATTAACCCCCGAAGCCAATTTGACCTATAGCGATTCCATACTGCATATAAAAGGTAATGAAGGGAATATGCGTCTGCTGACAGAAAAGGCCCGGCTTTTAATACAAACGGGGCAGGAGGAGAAATCCGTAAAAATTTATGAAGATATAGTAAGGCGGATGGACAACATGTCAATTGATAACATGCTACCTGATATGGCTATTGCCTACATGCGATTGGGCGAACGCAATAATTGCATGCTTAATCACAATGGGTCTTCTTGCATATTCCCTATAAAGGGTGGTGGTATCCACCAGATTCAAACCGGATCGAATAAGGCCATTGAAATTTATGAAGCAATCTTAAAAAACCATCCGGACGACCTTGAATCCAGATGGTTGCTTAATATCGCCTTTATGACCGTTGGCGGCTATCCGGCAAAAGTACCCCCCCAACTGTTAATCCCCGGCTTGGACGCGGAGGACCAATTTAAGGTTAACCCCTTTACAGATATGGCCGCCGACCTTGGTTTAAACATAAATGGCAGGTCTGGTGGGGTTATTGTAGATGATTTTAACAATGATGGTTACCTGGATATTCTAACATCAGGCTCCGGAGCTAACGATCCGATGCATTATTTTCAGAATAATCAGGATGGTACATTCAGCGACCTTACCCGGCAAAGCGGTTTAAAGGGAATTACCGGGGGGCTTAATATCCAGCAAATGGATTATAATAATGACGGTAATATTGATGTTTTTGTTTTACGGGGTGCGTGGAATAGCAATGGTTACGGAAATCAGCCCGGTTCATTATTGCGGAATAATGGCGACGGCACTTTTACGGATGTTACCATACCAAGCGGATTACTCTTTTTTCACCCTACGCAAACTGCCGTATGGGGCGATTTTAACAACGATGGATGGATTGATGTGTTTATTGGTGCTGAAAACCCGTATGAACCGATGGATGTCGGTGGTGAGCACCCCTGCATGTTATACATCAACAACCAGGATGGCACTTTCACGGATGTAGCTCAACAAGCGCATTGCAAAATTAAATCATATGTAAAAGGAGTTACATCTGCTGATTATAATAAAGATGGCTGGCCAGATATTTTCATATCGACTATGAACGGGCAAAAATACCTCTTAAAAAATAAAGGCAAGTCGGGGAGGATACCTGACTTTGAAGATATTAGCGTTAAATCAGGCATAAGTTCCAATACCTCCCGGACATTTACTACCTGGTTCTTTGACTATAATAATGACGGCTGGCCCGATATAATTGTAAGCGATTACCAATCCAAGGAGGGCGTAGCGTATTACGCTGCGGCCGAGGGGTTAGGCAAAGCTATTCCCGATCGTGGAAATGTATACTTGTATAAAAACAATCATGACGGTACGTTTACAAATGTGACCAAAGAAACCGGGCTTAATAAAGTAGTATTCAGCATGGGCGCTAATTTTGGAGATATTGATAATGATGGCTATCCCGATATGTATTTCGGAACAGGAACTCCCAATTTCAGAGCACTTATACCAAACAAGTTGTTTAAAAATATCGATGGGACAAAATTCGCCGATGTTACCAAATCCTCCCGTATGGGCAATTTGCAAAAAGGGCATGCTGTAGCCTTTGCTGACCTTAGAAACACAGGCAAACAAGATATTTTTATTGAAATGGGGGGTGCTTATCCCGGCGATGCTTATACCAGTTCGCTCTACGTAAACCCGGGGCAAAGTAATAATAATTGGATAAGCTTAAAACTGGATGGCGTTAAAGCCAATAAAGCCGCGATAGGCAGCCATATTAAAGTTACTTTTACTGAGAACGGTAATAAACGAAGCGTTTACAAAGATGTTAATTCAGGCGGAAGTTTCGGTTCATCGCCTTTGAGGCAGGAAATTGGAATTGGACAGGCAAAATCGATTGATGAAATTGAAATAAAATGGGCCGGTACCCAAACGGTGCAGCGTTTTAACAATATAGCGCCGAACCAGTTCCTGCATATAACAGAAGGTGTCGATAAAATAGATATCATTCATCTGAAAAAACTGGCCTTTAAAATGAAACCTAAAGCGCCTATGGATATGCCAATTGTAGCAGATCTAAAATAGCAGGATGGAGGAACAAACCGAATTAATTGGCTGCAAACGAGCATAGCCTGATCACTGCTTTTGTTACCATAGCAGATACTTCAATAGTGCCTGGCCGCACTTTAAATGGCACTGAAGAACCGCAGTTACAGTGGACTGTCACTGTCCATCATCCTGCGGGCGTCTTCCCGTTTGGTGTTGCTATTAAAGCCGCTCAAGGGCTCTCGCTCACATTCCTGGTACAGGTATCTGTGGTTCATGGTATTTAAAGCCTTGAATCTGTAGCATCTGTAAGTTTGGGATTATCTACCGCCGCGAGCATCTGGAACCTCGGATCAATATTCTCGTCCTGCGGTTCGGGGCGTGCTCCTGCCTCCATATTTGATTGCCCGAAACAGAGATAAATATAAAATTTACGGTCAGGTTTTTTAGCTTTTTGCCCAAACGTACCCGTCGTATTAGTAAATACTATTGCTGCAAGTATAAAAGTAGTTTTGATTCTCATTTTTCCCCTAATTTATTTGGTGAGATTTATCATGGTGCATGAGTATTTTGTGCAGTTTATTACTTAAAAATCAACCCTGCGTATTGTAGTAAATCCCTCCGCCATGTAAGCCATTCATGTGCGGTTTCAGGCGACTGATAAAATATATACTTTATGCCTTGCTTATCTAACATATTACGGAAGGCTGCAACCGAGCCGGGGAATGGCTTAGGTTCTTTGGTGCCCAAGCCAAGCCAGAGTACCTTAATCTTTCTGTTGATGGCAGCACCGTCTTTAAATTTGCCATCTAAAAAAGTCACAGGATCAATAGGTTCTGCACTTGGGTAATTTGGCGTACCGCTGAAACCGCCAATTGCTGAGAACTTATCGAGGTTGTTCATGATAATCCGCATAGTTTGATTTGCACCCATTGAAAGGCCGGCTATCGCTCTGTGTTCGCGATCGGCAACGGTTCGAAACTTTGAATCGATCATGGGAATGATCTCATTTATCATCACCTCTTCGAATGCTGAAAAAGGGCTGCTTTTGGTATCTGAAGCGGCGCCATTCTGAGGTTTAGAAGCGTATCCATTGTCCATTACAATAATCATTGGAACTGCTTTTTTTTCAGCTATCAGATTATCAAGTATCAGGTTTGCTTTTCCCTGGGCCGCCCAGCCGGTTTCATCTTCAAAACTACCGTGCTGAAGATAAAGCACAGGATAGCGGGTTTTGGTACCCTCATTATAACCGGGAGGAGTATATACAAAGCAACGGCGCCACGAATTAGTTAGCGCTGAGAAATAACTATTTTCGCTAACGAGACCGTGCGGAACATCCTTCATTGCATAAAAATCACGGTCACGAGCCGGAACTTCTACGCCACTTCCCCAGCGGCCGGCGCCGTAAAAATAAAGGCTTCCCGGATCAGGAACCGAAGCACCGTCTATATTAAGCTGGTAATAGTGGAAACCTTCATCCTGGGGCAACGATTCGCCCGTCCAAACACCTTTCTCGTCTTTGGTCAGGTCATATTTTTTTCCTCCCAAATCCAACTGAACTTTATTTGCCTGAGGCGCCAAAATACTGGCGCGTACCCGGTTTTCACTATTCACCTGAGGATATTGTTTGCCTGGCTGGTTAGTTGATGCTGATTTAAAATCTTCAACAGCCGACCGCTGAGTAGATTGCGCTAAACAGTAGCCGCTGTAAAATACAGCGGCTACCAGTATCAGCGGTTTATAAACACGCTGCATCGTTTTTGTGTTGCTCATTTTTTGAAATTTTCTTTTTATTCAAATACTGCAATGCTCTTAAAATTGCCAGGCCGGTACTATTTTGTATCGCGTTTTAATTGGGCATGCATTTTAGCGCCATTGAAATCTATATTAACTGATATCGAATCGCCTTCAGTATAATATTTACAGGTGTGGGCAATATCAGATCCGTTAACGTTCAAATTAAAGGTAAAATCGGATCCGTTAACTTTGCCTGCGGTAATAGGCGTGTCCCCATTAGGCCCCGATGCCGTGCCGGTAAGTTTGTCGCCATCAAGTTTAAAAGTATATGATAACGGAAATTCATTGCCATCAGGTGTTTTCAACGAACCTGTCCATTTACCGGACAAATCAGCAACGGCTGCTGCGAGGCATACGATAAAGCTCAACACCAGCGCGACAGTAATAATAGTTTTTGCTTTCATAAAAATTTAATGTTTAATTGATTTTTAAATAGATTAAATTGACTTTTTGTGGTTTAAAATTTTTGTACAGTTATTATTTATCGTCTTTCACGGCGGTTGAATTTTTCCGGCAGAAATAAGATTGCTTTCTATTTTTGAATTAGTCTTTAAATAGTAATGGTGCAAGTTCATGCAGGCTGCGGCGCCAGGTCAGGAACTCATGAGCCGTGTTTTCTGAAACAAAAGACACCGCATTATAGCCTGCATCCTTTAATGTAATGACGGAATTTTTAACACCATCGGGCCTTTCGCGGCTGCCACAGCTTATAAAGATAAGTTTTGGCTTAGTTTTATCTTTTAGTTCGGCAGGCGTATATATCCCGCCGCTCAGCAGGCCGTAGTAAGCAAACTCATCAGACATATTTAGCGTAATGGCGTGAGTCTCCATACCACCCATAGAAAGGCCAGCCATCGCGCGGTTGTCCCTGCCGGTGAGCGTACGGAAGTGGGCATCCACATATGGGATCAATTCACCGGTCAAAACGGTTTGAAAGGCATCGACCTTGAAATTTCTGAGGCCGCCCGGTTTAACGTCATTGGTCATTCCATAGGTCATTACAATAATGAAGGGTTTTGTCTTACCTTCTGCTATAAGGTTGTCCATAATCAGGTTGGCATGCCCCTGGTTGCTCCAGGCGGTTTCGTCTTCGCCCCAGCCATGTTGCAGGTACAGTACCGGATAGCGTTTCGATTTTTCCTTCTCGTAACCTGGCGGCGTATAAACAAAAGCCCGGTGTTGGGTATTTGTGCTTTTTGACGGAAAAAGTATCTGCTGTACATTACCATGCGGAATGTCTTTGAGTGCGTAAAAATCATTGTCATGGGCGGGTATTTCAATGCCGCTTTCCCAACGGGTGGAACCATAGTAATTCAATGTGCCGGGGTCATTAAACACCCCTCCGTCAACGGTTAAATGATAGTAATGAAATCCCTCATCCATCGGCCCTTCCGTAGTGCCTTTAAAAAATCCGTCGGTGTCTTTCTTGAGCTTAGTGCCGCCTCTTCCGCCCAGCCCAAGGCTTACCTTTACGCTATCGGCTTTGGGCGCCTTTACACGGAATCGTACATAACCCTGAGAGTTTACTTGCGGGTATTCCTGCCCGGGCTGATTAAGCGTTGAAGGTTTAAAGTCCTCCGCGATCGGGGTCTCTGTTGTTTGTGCCTGGCAGATACAACTTATCAATGTTGCCGCCAAGACAAGAGTTAAAAATTTTAAATTCATCTTATTGATAATTTAATGTAAATTATTGAAAATTAATTAGTTAGCTCTTGTGTTCATTTAACATAGTTAGCATTTGGAGCTGTGGGCTAATTATCTCTTTACTCTTCGGCCTCTCTTTAACACGTCCACTTGCCTTGATGCCCCGTTCAAAATATGATCAAAGTGCTTCCAAAGTGTAAGTTTTACCCGCCTGCGTTGCAAAATCATATAACATTGTTGTTTTAACACCTGTTGGTTTTAAATTAGCTTTTTCTGAAATCAACGGTTTTGCGGTTTCAGCATATTGGAAAAAGACATTCGGATTAACGCCGTTAGCCGTTTTTAACGTACCGTTAAGCAGCTTAACTTCATTTGCTACGCGTAGGCGGCAGTTACCGCCAAGTATCGATTTTATCTTTACTTCGCTCAATTTGCCGTCTTTCCAGTGCATGCTTACAATCTCAAAGCCGCCCCGGGCACGTAACCCGGTGATGCTGCCATCTTTCCACGCGTCAGGTATTGCCGGCAGCAGAAATAAGGCGCCGTCAAAACTTTGCATGAGCATTTCAGTAATGCCTGCAGTACAGCCAAAATTTCCGTCAATCTGGAATGGCGGGTGTGCATCAAACAGGTTGGGATAAGTACCGCCGCCCCCGCTGTTTGTGCCTATAGGGGTTAGTTGGTCTTTAATCAGCTTATAGGCATGATTGCCATCGAGAAAACGCGCCCAAAAATTCACCTTCCAACCCATGGACCATCCGGTTGAAACATCGCCGCGGTAAATTAATGAGGTGCGCGCTGCATCAAACAATTCCGGCGTCCGGTATGGCGATATCTGATTGCTTGGGTAAAGTCCGTATAAATGAGATACGTGGCGGTTATGGTCGTTTGGATCATCCAGATCGTGCATCCACTCCTGTAATTGCCCATACTGGCCTACCTGCATGGGCGGCAGGCGTTTGCGTGCGGCAGCCAGTTTTGCGGCAAATTCCTTATCTGTATTTAACACCTTTGCGGCCTCTATTGTATAACTGAAAATATCAAAGGCCAGCTGGTTATCCATCGTTACCCCGGCGTCAATGGATAAGCCGCGCCGCATCGGTTTGCCGTTCCGGCCGGTAACTTCTTCATAATAAGCCGCAGGATTATTCTCTGGCGAGTTTGATGGCGATATAACCAGCCATTTATGCTCTGGTTCTTCTGTTAAAAATTCCAGGTAAAATTGCGCAGCACCCCGCAAAGCACAGTAAACGGATTTTAAATACGTTCTATCGCCATTGTAGAGGTACCTGTCCCACAATTGGGTTGACAGCCATGCACCCCCCGAAGGCCACAGACCTGAATATATTGCGTCGATGGGCGCGGTTATACGCCATATATCAGTGTTATGGTGTGCAACCCATCCGCCAACGCCATACATCGTTTTTGCTGTTCCCTGCCCGGTTATGGAAAGGTCCTTCGTCATTTGTATCAGCGGCTCGTGCATTTCGGCCAAATTTGTTTCCTCCGAGGGCCAATAGTTCATCTCGGCATTAATGTTGATGGTATATTTGCTGCCCCATGGCGGGTTCATTTTATTGTTCCAGATGCCTTGCAGATTGGCAGGCTGCCCACCGGGCTGAGATGACGAAATAAGCAGGTATCGGCCATACTGAAAGTATAATTCAACCAGTTGAGGGTCATTACCGCGGGCAAAACCTGCCAGGCGCCGGTCAGTAGGGTTCTTTACAGAGTCCGTGACGCCCAGGTTCAGGGTAACACGGTTAAAATATTCTTGATAGGCTGTTATGTTGCTTTTCAATAAATTTTCGTAACCTTTCACATAAGCCTTGTCCAGATAAGTATTAGCGGCCGCGCTTTCATCAGCGCTGATATCATTGTAATTTACAAAATTGGTAGCTATAGATATGAATATGGTAACTTCGCTGGCGTTGCTCACATTAACTGATGTATCTGTAGCAGCAAGGCTGCCTCCGCTGTTTTTTATTTTAACACGGCTTTTGAACTTAACCGAACCTGCTATGCCATCTCTATCACCAGAAATCCCCGAAAGCACCAGTTCATTGTCTCCCCTGGTACTTATCGCTGATTTTTGCGGACTGAACATAGCAGCACTGAAATTAAGGCTGCCCGGCTGGCTGGCGGTTAAATGAACAACCATAACCTGGTCGGGTATTGATGAAAAAACCTCGCGTTTGAATGCAACCCCGTTAACGGTGTATGTGGTAGTCGCAACCGCCCTTGAAATATCAAGTTCGCGGTAATAGTTCTCATAATGATCATGCCCGGGGAAATTGAGGTACAGGTTGCCTACGGGCTGATAGCACATGCCGTTATCATTTTCGGATTTGATGTCACGGCTTGCCAGCGCCGCAGCTTCGGAACGTTTATTTTCAAAAATCAACCTCCTTACTTCGGGCAATGCAGCTAATGCGCTCTTACTGTCGTTACGGCTGGGGCCGCCGCTCCAAACGGTCGATTCGTTCATTTGGATAATCTCCTTTTCCGGATTACCGTATACCATAGCGCCAAGCCGGCCGTTGCCCACAGGCAACGCGCGTTCCCACACTTTACCTGATGGTTTATCGTACCAAAGCTTTAAGTTATTTTGCTGGGCAAACGCCAGGGTTAGCCAACTTAAAAGCATTAGTGTTAGCAGGCTTCTCTTAAAAATTATCATTTAATTATTTAATTTTTTAAACATTGACAAAAGGTTAGAAAGTTTCGCTTCATTATTTTATATCCCAATACACAACATATCGTTCATGAGTAAGCTGGTAATAAGGCATTAAGGTAATCTCCCTGGCAGCTACCCCCTGTGTTTTAAAAGTTAAAGGCATATTAGCAACAGGTTTTAACCAGTTTTCGGGTTTGTTCCCTTTAGCATTTAGCCTACTGTTCAAATCGCCGGGAATATTATACCGGTTGTAATCGTTCTGATCGTTGGCATAGGGTGCGGGCTCCTTGATGCCCTCCGAGCCCATCTCACCAGCAAGCACCACCGGCCCGTAAGCGACGGCAACCTTATCAGGATCATCATTAGTTGCTACCAAATGCAAGGTCATAGGGAAGGAAACGGCTATTTGGTCACCCTTCTTCCATTTGCGGTTCAACACAATATAACTGCCGGGTTTTTGATTTACAACAATATTTTTACCGTTTATTTTGATCTGTGAACCGGCGGTAGCCCATGACGGATAACGTATATACAGTGGCATGTTCTGACCGCGAGCGTCGTCTATCGTCAAATAAGTACTTGAACTCTCTGGATAATCTGTTTTCTGGGTGATCTGAATACCTCTTTGATTCCATTTCAAGGTCGACGGAATAAAAAGATTTACGAAAATCCCTTTATCGTCATGATAGTATATTGCTTCTGCAAATTTCGCATTACTTTCAAAGCCCGTTCCAACACAGCACCAAAAAGAATTGAGCGGAGTGCTGTATACTTTAAAAAGCCCAGGTTTAAAAGGCATGAAATATGATGCCATTCCTGTTTCAGGGTCCTGGGCAGCAAGAATGTGATTATACAGCGCCTGTTCATAGTAATCGGCATACTTTACGTCTGCCGTCCAGGTAAACAAATGCCTGGTAAGCTTAAGCATATTATAGGTATTGCAGGTCTCAGTGGTCCGGGCAGTCATGTGCTTCGACAATTCGTCAGGTTCAAAGAAATGCTCGTCATCGCTGTTACCGCCGGTGGCGTAGGTATGATGGTCAATAACCGTTTGCCAAAAAAAATCCGCTATAATTTGCTGGTCTTTGTTATCGGTCAGTTCGTGTCCGCGTGCTTCGCCTATGATCTTTGGGATTTGGGTATTGGAATGAAGTTTGGCTAACCGGTCTTCTTTCTGGGCAAGTGGATCTAACACGGCGTGGTCATAAAAAAGCTCAGCCAGCTCCTTATCATGAATATTCCCCGTGATAGCATAAAGATTATACCCCACCTCTATCATACCTCCAAACTCGTTCTTCTCCATAATAGCCAGCTGATCCGGGCTAAGCTTGTTTAATTTATGATATGCCCAGTCACTCATTTTTTCGGCCATGTCCAGCGCTTGCCTGTTGCCGGTATAGGTATACATATCTGTTAAACCTGCCATTATTTTATGGATAGTATACCAGGGCGCCCATACCGGCTGGCCCGCAATGCACCGGTCAACCAGGTTCTGAGGAAAAGCGCTCAGATAGCCACCTTGGTTCAGTACCGCCTGGCATTTTTGAAGGGCAGTTACCAGGCTATCGCCCCGCATTTTATAAGCTGCATCACCGGTGGACGCGTACATAAGAGCTAATGCAGATAGCACATGTCCCATTGTATGGCCTCGAAGTTCGCAGTCCAATGCTTCCCAGCCGCCCAATGGTTTGGCATAAGTGCTCAACCCGGCATTTACGCGCCAGCTATGAAGCAAACGCTTAGTGTCCATACTAAGCAGCCACTTGCCATTACGTTTCATGTTTTCTGTAAAACGGCTGTCCAAAAGCTTGACGTCCTGCAGGTTAAAACTTACTGCCTTAGCAGCAATTTTTGGCGCCGTCTTTAACAAAGAATCGGACTGCCCGATATATTGCGCCTTAGTACAAAGGGGCATGCAGGCAGCGATAAGAACCGTGTAGCGGATGAGTTTTTTAAAGGTCATTACTTTCATTATTGATCGTCCGTTGTATTTTAGTTTATCTCAATAATATCTGCGCCTTTGGCAATGCCATGCTCATTAAATGCATCTATCGTAAAATAATATCTTTCTGCAGCGTTCAGGCTCCCGATGGTGACCTTATCTGTACCCAATACCTGGTAGGTTTGATACAATTTATCCTTTGCCGTTCCATACCTGACGTTGAATCCTGTTGCACCGGCAGGCTTAGTCCAGTTTAATTTAACCACGCAACGGTCAGTATCCGGCCGGTCAATTTTAACATTTTTTATGTTAAGCGGCGAGCTGCCGCCCCCGTTACCGAAAATCCGGAGGTCTGCAATGGCAAATGTCCCGCCTGGTACGTGATAATTGGTGAGCCGTACGTAGCGCGCCTTTACCTGTGTTTTTAATTCTATGTAATCGTGCGGAACATCCATTTCATTGTTGGTTTTGTCGGCCAGCATCTTCCAATCCTTTTTATCAGACGAATACTCAAGAAGGTACCGATAAAGAATACCGGGACTACGCCCGAACAACTTTGTTTCATTTTCAGCGTAGTTTATCTGTATAGCATTGATGGTGCAAAGTTTTTTCAAATCCATCACCATCCACTCTCCTTTGTCGCCGGTTTTGGCGCTCCAATAGGTCCGTATTTCCTCATCACCGGCGTAGCTTGCCGGGTGACCGGGCAATTCAGAAGATATTTCGACAGGCTTATTGTATGATAATAACATCCAACCCGGAAACAGTTCCGATGGGTCGGAAATCTTTTTCTGGGGCACTTTGAGGGGGAAATCTCCGAAACCGGTATACACATGAAATTCGCCGTCTTTATCAAAAAAAGCAGGAAACAGGCCTAAACGACGTTCGAACATGTGTTTTTGTGAGATAGTCATGGTCCCGATATGCCAGTAATTGCCATAATTATCCTGAAAAGTACTGCTATGGCCAGCCCCAGCAATAAATCCCTCCGGTTTATAAGATACTGGGTTATTGGCGCCGGGCGCAAACGGCCCCAGCGGCTTATCAGATACGTAAACGCCATCGCAATAACTTTTAAACTGGGTGCCTGGCGCTGCATATTGCAGGTAATATTTGCCGTTATGCCTGGTCATCCATGAACCTTCGATCCAGGGGTTTTGAGGCTGATCATTGTAATCCCCGGAGCGTTCCCACCCGAATTGCTTTTTATTACTATTAAAAAGGGCTACCGGCTTGCCAATTGGGTTCAGTGTTTTAGTATCCAGTTCAACGCCATAAATAGGGTTTATATTTGAGCATCCATAATAAAAGAACAGACGCCCGTCATCATCCACAAATAAATCCGGATCAATCATACCTATCGGGAAAGCCGCATTTGCTATTTGCCATTTGCCCGATTTTGGATCGCCCGTTTTATATATTTTTCCCGGCGCACCGCCGGAAGCCATAAAATACAAAGTATCTTTCATTACCACTGCAGCAGGTGCGTAATCTTCCAGCGGGAGATCGCTGGTGGCGATCAAGTCCCAACTAATTAAGTCTTTAGAATGGAAGTAACCACCTGATTTTGATGCAAACAAGTAATATTCTCCTTTAAAGGTCACCATCGTCGGGTCGGCTGCCTCGCGCCGCGAAGGGGTATCCAAACAAAACCGATAACTGAGGTTCACCGGATTACAAATGGTGGTTTGATGTGTGGTCACCATATCGTTTCCTTGCGGATAGGTCTTTACCGAAAAAGCCATAAACGCCATAACAGCAAATGTTGTTTTCAATATCGCTTTCATACAGAATGATAAGTTATTTAAATAACAGCTGCGCAAAGTTAAAAAGGTTGTTCCTCCAAACCGGCCATGTGTGCCCGCCGGGATATTCGCTGTATTGATATTTTATTTTCATCTCATCAAATTTTGATAACATGATCTTACAGTTACTATAAGCTATATCTTCCTTGCCGCCGGCAGAAATCCAAAATTGCTTCAGGTTACTATTAATAGTTGCCGCATTAGCATTCATGAACGCATATTGCGGAGTGGACAAAGCGGGCTGATTGGCCCACCAGCCTGAGCTAAAAACACCGAGATAGGCAAACATCTGCGTGTTTTTTACACCGGCGTATAAAGTTTGCAAACCGCCAAGTGATAAGCCCGCCAATGCCCTGCTACCGGGATCATTTATTGTGCGGTAATTAGTTTCTACAAAAGGTACTACAGCATCCTTCAGTTCTCTTTCAAACAACTTTAAGGCATCTTCGTTAAATCCTGCGCCGTTAAAGTTGCCATCCATTATTACCACCAACATTGGAATGGCTTTTTTCTCTGCAATAAGGTTATCCAAAATAAGGTTGGTTTTCCCTTGCGCCGCCCAACCCCGCTCATCTTCGCCTCCGCCATGCAGGATGTATAACACAGGGTATTTATCAGTTGAGTTAAAATCATACCCGGGAGGGGTATAAATGTACATTTGGCGCCAGCCGTTTGTAACCTTCGAAAAATAATTTTTTATGCGGATGTCTCCGTGAGGCACATTGCGTAGTGCATAGTAACCTCCGCCGGCAAATGGAATTTCTATCCCGCTTGCCATTCTTCCCATTCCGTAAAAAGACTCGCTTGCCGGGTCGGCAACAGCAACGCCATCAATAATCAGCGAATAATAATGAAAGCCTTCGCTAATCGAGTCGGTAGTTGTTGTCCAAACGCCGCCTGTGTCCTTTACGAGGTCATATTTACGCCCGAGGTCAATCTGTATCCGTTTAGCATCAGGAGCTTTGACGCTGAAAATAACACGATGATCGCCGAGTATCTGCGGATACCTGGCATATCTTATATTGGTTGCAGCCGGCGCTCCGGCAATCGGATATTTGGAAAAAGTGGAAATATCTACCGGCTTAAATAAAAGCTGGGAAAACATATATAGCCCGTTTTTCCAAACCTTGAAGTCATGTACGCCAGGTTCAATGAAATAAATATGAGGAACGTTGTTCTTTGCTAAATAATCGTGCGTCCTTTTGCTGTAAGTGATCAAGCCGTCACTGGCACCGCATGATATCCATAATAATTTTAGCTTTTGCTTTGCCTCATCCGGATTCGGGAGCAGTTCCTGCGGGGTTTTTGTATTGGGAGCGGAGGAAAAGCCGCCGATCCATGCAAACTTGTCCAAATTTCCCAAACCGAAATTCAAAGACTGCCCGCCGCCCATCGACAAGCCTGCAATAGCGCGATGCTCCCTGTCGGTATAAACGGGGAATTTCTTTTCGATATAGGGGATCAGGTCATTCAGTAAGTCCTTTTCAAAAGTGGCGAATGCTTGCACTTTGTCAGCCGCCATTATATTGCCTGTAGCCCGGTCATCCTTCATTGCCCGTCCGTTCGGCAACACCACGATCATGGGTTCAATTTTGCCATCCGCGTAAAGGTTGTCCAGTATCACCTGGGGGCTGCCCCCGTTTAACCATTCTTTTTCGTCGCCGCCGATGCCATGCAGCAGGTATAATACCGGATATTTATTTTTCTTTGAATAGCCCGGCGGTGTGTAAATCAATGACCGACGGTTAACACCTACCGTTTTCGACGGATATGTGATGGTGTCGATTGTACCATGCGCGATACTTGCGCGCGGTACGTCAAATCCAGGCTGTGAGGGCTTAATTACTCCCTGGGCGAAAGCGGCGGTGCTAAAAATAAGAAGCGCAAGCAAATTATTAATCAAGTGTTTCATAATCATTGTTTTATTGGGATAGCTGTTTCATGTCCTTGTCGTCATTTAAGTGACTGTTTTCCGTAAATAACATCCAATACATGCTTCTCCACTTTGTCTCTGTGGGTCAGGCCGTTGCTATTGGCGTCTATAAAATGTATCCCACAGCAAAAGCCTGATATAACAGCTTTTGCCGGTTGAAAGGTTTTTATTTTCTCAACGGCATATAATGTGGGCCAGCGAAGGTAGCTTCGGGAGCCTTCAGCCGATACAACTAATCGTTGTTCTTATACTAATTTTGTTCGATTCGCCTAATATTAGCAGTTGGAGAGTAATTTTTGCTTTCATTACACCGCTATCCGGATCCGTTGTTGTTTCCCCACGCTTGCCGCTGAATCTGACGATACAGTAATTTGGGGGTTGTTAATTCCGAATCTTACCCTTCCCGACAGGCATTTGCGCTGCTTTAATTGCAAGTTGTTTGACGCATATATCCTACATTCTCTGTTTAACAATAATTTGCGTGAACGAATGTGCAGGAAACGAATAACTAAACTTATTACCTTTAACGGTCAATTCCTTTGAAACCGGTGCGTACTGGCTTTGTTTATCGAATGCAAAGGGTGCATTAGTATCAGCGGCGTTTAGTTCATTCACCGTTGCTTTTCCGGCAAATGTTCCCGTAATGTCGGATATATCAGCTGTTATGGTTTGATCTTTATGACGGTTTACAACATTAATTATAACACTGTTTGTTTCTTTTGAGTAAACCGAAGTCACATCCAGGTATGGAATAGGTTTATCTTCGTCGCCTGTTTTAAAGGTGTCGCAATCTACAGACACATCCAGGGCATCGCCGAGACAATTATTTGCATATAACTTAATCATGTAAAAAAGCGGCGTTTTATAAGAGCCTTTTGCGGGGTCCTGAGCAAGTATTGCGGTTAGCAGTGTAAAGTTGCTCATCTTTACCATGTCGGCATGGCGGATAAACGAATTATAGCATTGTGCCGTTGCCAAAACCGGCAAAAAGCCACGTCCGAATGATCCCCATTCATCAACAGCCAGATAAATAGGCCTTTTTATGTTATAACGCGTCCGTACCTGTTCTATTTGCGCACCCGTGATGGATATTTTTTCATCGAGGTCAAGTGCGCGTTGGCCTATAAAAGTGTAATAATCTTCAGACCGGTCCCAATAACGGTGAATAGAAACAAAATCGGCTACATCTCTCAGTTCGGTAATTATTTGCTGGTTCCAGTCTATCCACTTACCATCTGTTCCATAACGCGACGAACCACAAACAGTAAACTTAATTTCCTTATCGACCGCCCTCATTATTTTGGCTGCCTCTTTGGCTAACTTGCAATAATCTTCGGCGCTTTTGGCTGCCAATTCCCAGGTCTCACCATCCTCTTCATTGCCAAGTCCCCAGTATGTTATTTTAAATGGTTTGGGGTTTCCATATTTTGCTCTTAGGTCTGCGTAGTACGTTCCGACCGGAGAGTTGCAATATTCCACCAAATGCGCCGCTTCATCAATTGAGCCTGTACCAAGGTTTACGCATAATACGTTTTCACTGCCGAGTGATTTATTATATTTAACCCATTCGTCGGTGCCAACCTGGTTGCTGTCAATCCCTCCCCAGGCCAATTCCATAGTTACCGGCCTTAGATTTTTGGGGCCAATGCCATTGCGCCAGTCGTAGTCCGCTACATAGTTACCGCCCGGCCAGCGCATATTGGTAAGTTTAAGTTCGTGCCATGCGTCAATATAATCGGTCTTAAAGCCATCAGCGTTTGCCAGGGGCGATTTGGGGTTGTATATCGGTCCGTAAAGCGTGTTTGTGCGGTTACGGATCGTACCACCATCGGGCGACGGTGCTGCACGGCTGATTTGTTCCATAAAAACGCCATATATTTTCGGATCTATGTCTGCAATTTTTCTATCGACATCGATTTTTATTTTGGCGTTTTGCCCGATTACGGCGAAAGGCATTGCTAACAATGTTGCAAAAAGTAAATTTTTCATGAAGGGTATAATTTGGTGAATATTAGGTTTGACAAAGGCGGTTGATAACGGATATTATGGTTGATTTTATTGTTGCTATCCGGCGTTTGTTGTATCGTACCCTAAAAGGGACAGCATGTTGACGCCGTACCGCTTTCCGGGTTTCCTGATTTCATGCAGGAGGCAGTTGCTATCTAGTTTTATTGCCGGCAGTTGCCCACTGAATGCATCAGTTCAGCCCCTCAGTCATTCATGAAAGTCATAACAAATTCATTATGACCTATTATATCATGTTCCCTGCATTCACGTGGTTCAGCTTCACTTTTGCATTACGGTATTCCGATGGTAGTATATTGTACTTTTCCTTAAATGATTTTGCGAAATACTGTGCCGTTGCGAAACCACAATCATAAGCGATTTGTGAAATTGAAAGGTTGCTTTTTTCCAGCAGCAACGCACCTTTGTTTAGCTTTACATTTCGGATCATGTCGACCGGAGGCTGACCGGTCAATTCCATTATCCTGGTATACAAAGTACTTCGGCTCATCCCAAAGTGATGACTTAGATCTTCTACCGAAAAAGTGATCTTGTTCATGTTATCTTCAATATAGGAAACAACGTTGTTCAGGAATTTTGCGTTTGCCGATTCCAGGTTAATTTTTGAATCGATATTTATTTCGGTCGGCATAACAACTTTTAATTGTTTCTGATAGGTCTCTTTAAAATTGCGGTTTAGCGCCAGCAGGTTTTTAACTTTAATATTAAGGATATCAAAACTAAAAGGCTTGGTAAGGTAATCGGTGGCGCCGGATTCAAGGCCGGCTATTTCTTCTTCCATGCCGCTAAATGCAGTGAGCAATATAATAGGGATATGGCTTGTACGCTTATCAGCCTTTAATTTGCGGCTGAGCGCAATGCCATCCATATAAGGCATACTTATATCGCTGATAATAAGGTCAGGATGCCCTGCAAGCGCCTTGTGCCAGCCATCCTGACCATTTAGCGCTTCAGAAATCCTGTAAAAAGCTTTCAAATTATCGGCAAGATAAAAACGTAGTTCGTCGTTATCTTCTACAATGAGCACGTTCGGCAAGCTATGTCCATTGGAAGGGGCTGGCTGAACAGTGATTTTTGCCGGGGTGTATGGGTTGCTGTCCAAATCGTAGTTAAGAGTACTATCTACTGTATAAATGGCGGGCAACGGCAGCGTTATTTTAAAAGTTGAACCTTTTCCCGGCGTACTGTCAACAGCGATTTCGCCATTGTGCAGATTGATCAGCTCTTTGGTAATAGACAGCCCTATGCCGCTGCCTTGATTAATGATCGATAACGGTGCCTCGGCCTGGTAAAAGCGATCAAAAATGCAGGCTATTTCGGCCGCCGAAAGCCCCAACCCCGTATCACTTACCGACAGAATCATCAGGTGTACCTGCTTTTCCTCGTCAAAAGATTGTTCACAAATCTTGATTTGGACAGAGCCCCCGGACGGTGTAAATTTAAAGGCATTAGAAAGCAGGTTGAACAATATACGTTCTATCTTTTCATGGTCAAAGCTGGCGAATACCTTTTTCATGGGATATTTAACAAAAAATTCAACTTTTTTTGCATTAGCCAAATCATAGAAAGAATCGGCGGCATCCCGAACGAATGAGATAAATTCACCTTCGGTAAGGTTTAGTTTCAATTCATGTTCTTCAAGTTTCCTGAAATCCAGCAACTGGTTAACGAGGTTAAGCAAGCGTCGGCCGTTTCGTTTAATTGCATATAGTTGATCGGCTATCAGTTCGCCAGCGTGTTCTTTAATCAATTTATCAACCGGAGCTAAGATCAGCGAAATAGGTGTTCGAAATTCGTGACTGAGGTTTGTCAGAAATTTGATTTTCATGTTGTCCAGTTCATGTCGCGCCTCAGCTTCCTTTCGCCGTTGCTCCACACGCATTTCATGCCTGAGCTTGCGTATGCCCCGACGCCTGATAAACCAAAGAACTGTAAATGCCATACCTGCATAACATAAATAAGCGTACCAGGTCATCCAGAAAGGAGGCGTCACGATGATTTTGATTGAGGCGCCTGTATTGTTCCAAACACCATCGTTGTTACATGCCTTTACCCTGAATGTATATTCGCCCGGGTCCAGGTTGGTATAACTGGCGGTGCCCGTTGTGCCTGCATTGCTCCAGGATGGCTTAAATCCTTCCAGAATGTAGGCATAACGGTTTTGCTGCGGCAATGTGTAACTAAGTGCAACAAAACTAATTGAAAAGTCCTGTTTGTACTTAATGGTAACTTTGGCAGTCTGGCTTATATTTTTCGGCAGTGATTCCATTTGATCAGGAGTGGTGCGCCGGTTATCTACGGTGAGCGTAGTGAGCGTAACCCGAGGAGAAAGGCTGTTACGTTTTATGTCGGTCGGTTTAAAATAGTTAAAACCGCGACCGCCGCCAAAATAAATTGTGCCATTTGAAGACCGTATGCCTGAACCATATAAAAATGATTCGCTCTGAAGGCCATTCAATTGCGAATAAGAAGTGAGTTCATTGCCGACTTGATTAAACCCGTACACACCCTTATCGGTACTGAACCAAATACTGCCTGTATTGTCCTCTAGTATCTTTGAGATGCTATGCGCCCCAATTTTTTCATTTTGGATGAATGGAAGAATTTTTAACCGGTCCTTATCATAATAAAATAAGCCCGCGTCTCCTGTTCCTATCCAAACCCTTCCCTTACTGTCCTTAAACAATGTAGTGATGTTTTTTATGGGTAAACCTGTGTTGACGGTGTTAAATGTTTCAAAGTTGTTAGTAGCCGGATGATATACGCTTATACCCGTACCCCAGGAACCGATCCAGATATTACCATAGTTGTCCTCTTCTATTGCACGGATGTAACCAGTCGAGGGGATCTTAAGTCCGCTTGTGGCAGCATTAAACGGAGGTATTTTTTGAAAGCTTTCTGTTTTCGGATCGTAAACATTTAACCCCGCCCCATTGGTGCCAATCCATATCTTGCCTGTATGATCTTCCTTGAGGCAAAAGATATTATTCTGACTGATATTGAAACTTCCGTTGCCTTGCGTGTACTGTTTATAACTGTTGTTTAATGTATTTAATTTAAAAAGTCCGTGTTGGTAGGTGCCTATCCACAGTTGACGTGCTTTGTCCATTATCATCGTCAAAATGGGTAGTCCTAACGAATTGATTTTTTCTTTTGATTTGATATCGATATGGCGAAGTCGCTTGCTGTTAGTGTTGAAAAGGTTTAGTCCGCCCCCGTCAGTACCGACATAAACATCGCCATTCGGCGCCTCAGCAAAGGAAGATACCGAGGGGGCCGTCAAGCCCTGGGGATCCAGTTCGTTGAAATCAGCGGCGTTAAATAGCGTAAGGTTTTTGTCAAATTTATTAACCCCGGCCATATAAGTCCCAACCCAATAGATCCCTGCGGGATCGACGTATATTGTGCGAACGGATTTGTCTCTGATACTAAAAGGGTCCCTTGGGTCATGCTGATACCGGGTAACGCGCCCGGAAATTACATCCATTACATTGAGGCCGCCTTCACTTCCTACCCAAATTGTATTTTTATCAGCAGTTGCAATACTGTATATTAAATTTCCGCAGAGACTGTGTTCATTCCGGTAATCATAGCGATACGTTGCAAACTTTTTTTCACCGGCTTCTAAGCGGCTCAACCCGTTAAAGGTACCGACCCATATTTGTTTAAGGCCATCCTGGTTTATAGAATAAATGGAGTCTGACGCTAAACTTGTTTTATCCCCGGCAGTGTTTTTGTAATATTTGAAACTGCTGTTGCGGGCATCAAACTCGTGCAACCCGAAATAAGTTCCGACCCACATCCTTTCATACCCATCCCTAAAAATGCATGTGATTATACCCCGCGGATTTTTTTCCCGACTACTCTCCCATGGCGAATTTACTGCACTCTTTTTATCAACATCCACAATGACCAGCCCTCCCAGAGTGCCTATCCATAGTTTTCCACTTTTGTCGCCAGATAATGCCGAGATATCCAAAAAATTGAATGTCTTTGTCGCATCCTTTACCTGCAGTCTTTTAAAAATGTCATTTTTCCTGTCATAGTAAAAAACGCCATCTCCAATGGTGCCAACCCACAGTGTACCGGCATCATCCTTATATATTGCGCTAATTTCTGTTGAATGAGATTTACTTTCTGGATTATTCAAACGGTATATTTTAAAACATCGGCCATCGTACCTGTTTAAATCCTGATGGGTACCGATCCATAAAAATCCGTATTGATCTTTTAATATCGTTGTAATGTAATTTTGGGATAAGCCATTTTCAGTTGTTAGTGTAGTAAACTTAATATCTGCCTTTTGAGCCCGCAACAGGGAAGGGAAAATTGTCAAAAAAAAACTCACAATAATACACATCGAGTACGCTAAATCCCATGCCTTTCTCTTAAATAAAACTAAAAAACATTTCATAGTAAGTCAGGTAATACTCTCCAGGTAAATCCCTGTGGAGGCAATCAGTAATAAATCGTGCAGTTTGCGAGGTTTATAGTTGGGTTTCCTGAATTTCCAAAACCCAATAACTATCAGTTCAAAGATAGTTTTTAATATTATGGTGTACGACAATTTTGGTTGATAGAATGGCAAATTCGTTTTATCAATACCATTTCTGGTAGGTTTGAAAGTTTGTGCCTGTTGGACACCTGCCTTTTTCCCTAACAACAAGGTATCCCATTTCACTGCACCGGCAAAGTTACCGCCAGCCATATTTTAAAAGACATCAAAAACGCTGTAAATGAATTATTTACCGCGTTTTTTGTTTCCAATAAAAGCCCAATAAAACCAAAAAATCGTATAATTCTGGTGACCTGTGGGTGATCTGGAAAGAATGAACGATTTGAGGCCGATGATGGAATGGTATTTTAACTTGCACATTTGCCATCTCAATTCCATTCGCTTTTAAATACTTTGGCCGTTTCTTTTTCAAGAAATTTCATTTTTTTGAAAAACGCTGTATTCATTATTGAAGGGCTTTGAAGTGTATGACCGAATTTTATCGATCTGTTTACTCTAACGATGAAGTAAATATTGTGAGCCCAAAGTTTGAATGGATAAACCGGCAACAATACTTTTGGGCCTCACTAAATTGTAAACGGACCGTTGAATGACGGCCTTCAAATCCTTGTTTTCAAAAGGCCAATGAATCAACAAAAAATAAATAAAAACTGTTCTGGTTCGGTATTAAATTTTGGAGAGTTATTGTTCAGGGTTAGCCTTGATGGAGAAAGGCGCTGGTTAAAAGAAAACAATGTGCCATTTTTCATTGGTGGCGCCGAGTTAAATGTAGCCACAGCATTAGCGTTATGGGGCGTACCCTCTCAATATTTTACCGCGCTGCCGGCTAATGATATGTCAGCACAGATTGCAGCATCTTTGAACAATAATGGCATAAATACGGCTAAAATATATTATCGCGGCAACCGGATTGGATTGTATTTTTTGACCCAGGGGGCCGATCTGAAAAACAACTCATTGATCTATGACCGTGCGGGATCTGCATTTTCGGAGCTCAAACCGGGAATGATCGATTGGGACAAGGTGCTTGATGGCATCAACTGGTTTAATTTTAGCGCCATATGCCCTGCCATTAACCATAATATGGCTAACATTTGCGAAGAAGCTTTAATTGCGGCGTCACGCAAAAATATCACCATTTCTATCGACCTTAATTATCGCGCCAAATTATGGCAATACGGCAAACAACCGGATGAAGTAGTACCCGGTCTGGCAAAATATTGCGACCTGATTATGGGCAATATTTGGGCAGCCGAAAAAATGCTGAATATCCCAGTCTCACCCGGTTTACATGCGAATTCACAAAAAGGCAGTTATTTGGAAGCAGCCTTAAATACTTCGCAACGGATTGCCGAAAAATATCCAAAATGTAAAGCCGTGGCTAATACATTCCGGTTTGATGCAAACGGGAGTATTAATTATTATACTTCATTATATACCGAGGGCAGTTTCTATAATTCAGCCGATTACGCCTCCGATAGCATCATTAACAAAGTAGGTAGCGGGGATTGCTTTATGGCGGGGCTGATCTATGGTTTTTATAACCATCACACCCCCATCCAGATACTTGAATTTGCCACACTAAGTGCCTTTGATAAATTATTTATCGAGAGCGACACCACTAATAAAACTGTGGAGGAAATTAAAACCCGTTTAAATGAAACAGCGACAGGCGGCCATATTAAATAGTATTATCTCGCAGGGAATGCTTCCGCTATTCTTTCATGAAGACGCGGAAGTTAGCCTCCAGGTAGTGCGTTCTCTGTACAAAGCCGGTATAAGAGTGTTGGAATACACCAACAGGGGGCCGTCGGCCCTTGAAAACTTTAGCCTGCTGACAAAAACACAGCAAAAAGAAATGCCCGACCTCTTTCTGGGTATCGGTACGATAAAAACAGTAAGGGAAGCGGCTGATTTTATCGACGCGGGCGCCGATTTTATTATTGCACCAATTATAAACCCTGAAGTTGCCCAATTAGCAGCAAAGTATAGGTTATTGTGGTGCCCGGGATGTATGACACCTACTGAAATAAGTTTGGCACAAAAGAAAGGTGCTAAACTGATTAAGTTATTCCCTGCAAATATTCTCGGTGCCGATTTTCTAAATGCAATAAAAGAGGTATTTCCGGGACAATTATTCATGCCAACCGGCGGGGTCGAATTGAATCACGACAATATCAGCAGCTGGTTTAAGGCGGGTGTTTGTGCTGTTGGCATGGGAAGTAAGCTGATTACCCAGCGTATTTTGAAACAGCAGTTGTTTGAGCAATTAACCATTGACACCAAAAAGGCGCTAAATCTTGTAAAGGCAGCCCGATAAATCAGTTCAAAAATTATGATATACGAGGAAAGAGTTGGAAACTATAGATGGGTAATTGCTTCGCTGCTGCTATTTTCTACCACCATTAATTACATGGACCGCCAGGTGATCAGCTATGTTAAAGATTACTTTTGCACTCCAATAGCCAAAGGCGGTTTCGGCTGGACTGACAACCAATACTCTTATGTAACTTCGTTTTTTACCGCCTTTTATGCAGGGGTAACGGTTATCGCAGGTCTTGTTATTGATAAAATAGGAACAAAACTTGGTTTGGCGATTTCACTTATTACATGGTCGGTGTTCGGCATACTTAATGCTTTTGCGGGCAGTTCGATTATAATGCATACCGTGGTGAGGAGTTTATTTGGCATTGGCGAAGCAGGAAATTTTCCGGCATCGATAAAAGCCGTGGCTGAATGGTTTCCTAAAAAAGAACGGGCGCTGGCTACCGGCGTTTTCAACAGCGGCGCCAATATCGGCGCCATGATTGCAGCCTTGTTTGTACCCTGGTGCCTGATACATTGGGGCGAGGCTTTAGGCTGGAAAATGGCTTATATTATAACCGGTGCAGCCGGTTTCATTTGGCTGATCTTTTGGTTCCTGTTGTATAGTAGTCCTTCCAAATGCCGGTACATTTCGAAAGAAGAATTTGATTTCATTCATGAAGACGATCTTGCGGCACACGTCGCTCCATCTGAAGATGTTGCGGTGCGTGAAAAAATATCATGGTGGAAGCTTTTCCGGTATTCGCAAACCTGGGCATTTTTCTGGGGTAAATTCATGACCGACGGTATATGGTGGTTTTTACTTTTCTGGCTGCCCGATTACTTGAAAAAACAGTTTGGCATGAACATCCACCAAATAATGTGGCCAACATTTATTGTCTATGCTATTTCTATTGTGGGCAGTACGTATGGGGGCAATCTGCCGCGCATGATGATAAACAAAGGCATGCCTGTGTTTAAGGCCAGGATGACGGCCATGTTCTTTATCGCCCTTCTCCCCTTGTTCCTGCTGCTAACGCAGTATTTTGGCGATAAGGCGATATTTGGCAATTATGCATCCACGTTGGCCATAGCTATGATCTGCATTGGTGCTGCCGCACACCAGGCATGGTCAGCTAATCTGTTTACCACAGTGTCAGACATGTTTCCTAAAAAAGCTATTGGTTCGGTTACGGGTATTGGTGGCATGGCCGGAGGGATCGGCGGAGTTATTATTCAAAGACTATCGGGCATATTGAATACCGCTTACAGTTCGCATCCGCAAACAGCATATCTCATTATGTTTGTTATATGCGCCTTTGCTTATATTACTGCATGGGGAATAATCAGGCTTTTAACCCGCAAGCCAACCGAAATCGTCGTATAATGATTCTGCTTTATTGCACATAAATAATCTTGATAACCAGCTTTTTGACGTTATCATAACCATCAACTTTGATGTTTGGCCGGTGCACATCTGCCGGAAAGAATAGAAAGAATTCTCCGGGGGTAGCAGTATAATAGGTTCCGTCGGAAGAATAATGGGCTACATCTTTCGCCTCGTCGTACGGTTCGGTAACAACTGCTTTCGAGATAGGCACTACTCCTATCTTTTCCTCGCCGTTTATCACATATTGCAGATCGATGTACTTGCGATGCGACTCCCATTTAGAAGTTTCGAATGTTTTGGAAGGAGCATAAGTAATGCTCGCATACGCGTTTTTTCCGTCTATCGGGTATTTGCCCGGAGCTAAAGTTGCCAGCTTACTGCTATCACCAAGAAATTTGAAAACTTTATCCCAGGTGGCCTTATTCGCTTCATATTGTTTTTTAAATTCTGTGGCGTCAACTTCGTGATAAACATTAATCTTCAAACCATCGGCCCATACTTTACTTTTAACCCATCTGTCTGTCGCATTTTTGCCGTTTGAATCGCTTTGCGCCATAACTAAATTGCCCATAAAAATTATCCCAAATGCAATGCATATGGGGAATAGTCTGAAAATCTTCATTCTTAAGTGTTTAAATCAACAGTCAATTATACAAGCTAATGGCTAAAAAGAGTTCACAAAAAGCTGATTATTTACTTTAACGTTGAAGTAGAAATATGATTTAGATGATTCCTGATTATGGCCTAACGTTGTAGACTTGCAGAATAATTGTTCATTAAAAACTAGTCCATTGAAAGTATTGCATAGTGTACATCCTGATGATTTTAAAACCTACCAGACAGACTTAATAAGGGAACGCTTTTTAATAGACAACCAGGTGCAGGCCGGCCAGTTAAATTGCATTTATACTCATTATGACCGAATGATAGTTGGTTTTGCAAACCCGGTAAATAATCAGCTGGAGCTGCCTAACTATCCAAACCTACGGGCTGATTATTTTTTGGAGCGCAGGGAAATTGGAATAATTAACGTTGGCCAAAATGGTACGATAACTGTTGATGGGCAATCATTCGATTTGAACAAACTGGATTGTCTCTACATCGGTAAAGGAACGAAAAATGTGAGTTTCGCCAGTCAGGATGCAGATGTTCCGGCGATATTTTACCTGCTATCAGCTCCGGCACATGCAACCCACCCAACCGCTCTGTTAAAGCATGAAGACGCTATTAAAGTAACGCTGGGTTCGGCCTCAACGGCCAACCATCGCACTATCAATAAATATATTCATCTCGAAGGCGTAAAAAGCTGTCAGTTAGTGATGGGGCTTACCCTTTTGCACGAAGGCAGTGTATGGAACACCATGCCGCCGCATGTGCATGACCGACGCATGGAAGCCTATTTTTATTTTGATGTTCCGACAGGGCAAAAAATATTTCATTTCATGGGGGAAGGAAACGAAACACGGCATATTACCATGAATAATTACGATGCTGTGGTTTCACCTCCCTGGAGCATTCACTCAGGAAGCGGCACAGCAAGCTATAGTTTTATATGGGGCATGGCAGGTGAGAATCTCGACTATACCGACATGGACCCTATCGGCATACCGGATATAAAATAGTTTACAATAATATTTATAAAATTGGAAGATAAATTCTCTTTAGCGGGTAAGGTTATCGTTGTCACGGGCGGCACAGGTATTTTAGGTAATTCCTTCATCAACGGTATTGTCGAGGCAGGCGGAACAGTCGGCATTTTGGGCCGTAATAAGGTTGTGGCCGAAGAAAGGGCAAAGATTATTAACCTAATTGGAGGCAAGGCGATTGCGCTTGTAGCCGACGTGCTCGACGAAAAACAACTGCTGGATGCCAGGGTTAAGTTAATGGACACCTTTGGACGACTAGATGGTTTGGTCAATGGCGCCGGTGGTAATATGCCTGAAGGTGTTTTGCAAAATGAGGACGATATATTTGAAATGAACCTCTCCGGAATGAAAAAGGTGATGGAGGTGAATACCTGGGGTACCATTCTTCCGACACAGATTTTTGGTGAGGCAATAGCCGCAACAGGAAAAGGAAGTATAGTCAATATTTCATCCATGAACTCAAAAAGAGCGGTAACCAAAGTATTGGGCTACAATATGGGCAAGGCGGCCGTTGATTGCTATAACCAATGGTTTGCTGTAGAGCTTGCCAGGCGCTATGGCGATGCCATCCGAATGAATGCATTGGCGCCCGGCTTTTTTCTCACCGAGCAAAATCGTTACCTGCTAACCAAAGCCGAAGGTGGTTATACTCCGCGGGGCGAATCAGTGATAAGGCAAACGCCATTCAAACGTTTCGGTCACCCCGATGAACTGATAGGCACGCTAGTTTGGCTGCTTAGCGATGCATCACAATTTGTTACCGGATCGATGATTTGCGTCGATGGTGGTTTCTCCATTTTCGGTGGAGTGTAGTGCTGTTTTGCTGGGCCAGATTAATTTTATTACATTTAATTTTTACGTTTACTGAGACGATTGTGGATGATATCGTTGATATTGTGCAGAAAAATTGAATAAGATAAAATGAATTTTGAGGCAGTTACCATTAAAGATATAGCGAAGGAGTTAGGTATATCGGCTTCAGCAGTTTCTAAAGCGCTGAAAGACAGTTATGAGATCAGCGAAAAGACCAAAAAGGCAGTCCTTGAATGTGCTAAAAAACTGAACTACCGGCCCAATCCGATGGCGCAAAGCCTGAAGCGAGGGAACAGCAAATCGCTGGGCATTGTAATACCAAATATTGATAATACCTTTTTTGCGCAGGTGATCAACGGTGTAGAGTCTGTTGCTTACAGCAAAAACTACAATGTTATTATGACTCAAACCCACGAGTCTTATGACCTGGAAGTCTCGAATGTAGAACACCTTACCGTCCGGGCAATTGATGGCCTCCTTATTTCATTGTCGAATGAAACAAAAGATCTCGAACATCTTAAAAGACTGCACCAAAAAGGATTACCAATTGTATTCTTCGATCGTGTTACAGACGATATTGAAACGCACAGTGTTATTGCCGATAATTTCAGAGGCGCCTATGAAGCTACAAACAATCTTATTCAGGCTGGATACCGTAAAATTGCGCACATGACCAGTTCGCCGCATGTTTCTATCACAGACGACCGCCTCAACGGCTTCAGGCTGGCAATGTCTGAAAACAATATTCCCGTAAATGAACAATATGTAAAATATTGCCTTCATGGCGGTAGGGATCTCAATGAAATTGAAAAAGCGCTAACCGAGTTACTTTGTTCACCCGACAGGCCTGATGCGCTGTTTACAGCATCAGACAGGATCACCACCACCACATTGATGTTGCTGCATAAGTTAGGTTTTAAAATTCCAGGTGACATCGCATTGCTTGGATTTACCAATACGGCTCTGGCAGGTGTTTTAAATCCTTCCTTAAGCTCGGTATATCAGCCGGCTTTTGAAATGGGTAAAAAGGCCACCGAAATGCTCATCAGTCTGATAGAAAGCAAACGCCCGGTTACCGAGTTCGAAAAAATTGTACTCCCTACTGAAGTTATTATCAGGGATTCATCGAAACGGTTGCTTTAATTGGCAGCCTGTTTCGCCATCGATTTAAGGCTTACCGCCAATTCCCATCAAATCGATTGTATCATTAAAAATACTCCAACGTTGGAGTGTTTTTAGTTAGCTGTTTACTTCTGTATTAATACACAGTGACTAATTTTGTTGATTGTCAAATTGACATTATTTGTCATTTAGCACTTTTATAACCATCTGCGAATTATACAGAAAATGCTCATTATAAAAAGATGTTTTTGGATCACTGCTTGTTTTTTGGCGAATTGGATTGCCGCATCGGCGCAAACGCAGCCGTACTCTTGGCAGCATTTACCGCAGGCGGCAAAACCTCATTTTAAAAAAGACACTTTCAACATTATAAAATATGGCGCCAAAGCCGATGGAATTACCCTCAATACCAAAAGTATAAATAAAGCGATAGCTGATTGCAGCTCAAGGGGCGGTGGCGTGGTATTGGTTCCGCAAGGCCTTTGGCTTACGGGGCCCATCGGTTTAAAAAACAACGTAAATCTGCATATCGATCGGGCAGCGTTACTGCAGTTTACCAATGATAAAAGTCAATATTTATTAACCGAAGGGAATTATGAAGGGCATGCAGCCGTTCGCAACCAATCGCCCATTTCAGGCAGCAATCTCGAAAATATTGGCATCACAGGCGAAGGTATTATTGATGGGCATGGAGAAACCTGGCGTGCTATTTCGAAAGAAAGGTTAACCGGTGCCGAATGGGATGCATTAGTGGCCTCGGGTGGCGTCGTCAGCGAAAACAGAAAAACATGGTACCCTTCTCAAAGCTATATCAATGGCTTAAAAACGCCGGATGCGGGTATAATTACGCCCGGAAAAAGCTTAAAAGATTATGAGCAGATGAAAGATTTTTTTCGGCCTAACCTGCTCGTTCTGGCTAATTGCAGGAATATTTTGTTGCAGGACGTTACGTTCCAAAACTCGCCTGCGTGGTGCCTGCACACCCTGATCTGTCAGGACCTCACCCTGCAGAATGTCCATGTACGAAACCCGTGGAATGCGCAAAACGGGGATGGTATCGATGTTGAATCTTGCAAAAATGTATTGATTGAAGGAAGCACTTTTGATGCCGGTGATGACGGTATTTGCATAAAATCGGGACGTGATGAAGAAGGCCGGCGCAGGGGAAAGCCAACAGAAAATGTGGTTGTTAGAAATGATGTGGTTTATCGCGCGCACGGCGGCTTTGTTATCGGCAGCGAAATGTCGGGTGGGGCCCGCAATATTTTTGTATCCGACTGTACTTTTATCGGCACCGATGTCGGTTTACGTTTTAAAACAACCCGCGGACGCGGAGGTGTTGTGGAAAAAATATACATCAAAAATATCAGCATGAAAGACATCAGAGCCAATGCCATACTTTTTGATATGTATTACATGGGTAAATCCCCATCGGACGATGACGGTAACAAGGATGCAAACCTCGTTCCGGTAACCGAAGGCACACCACAATTCAGGGATTTCTACGTTAATAATGTTGTTTGTAACGGCGCCGAAAAAGGGTTACAAATAAGGGGTTTGCCTGAGATGAAAATAAAAAACATCCACCTGGAAAACCTTGTATTAAAGACGAACAAAGGTGTTGAAATAACGGAGGGCGAAGGTATTTCATTAAAAAATGTCTACCTCGATTGCCGGGATAGCAATCCGCTTGTGAGCGTAACAAACAGCGCCGATATTGCTTTTGATCATCTCACCTACACCAGGGCGCAATTGCTGTTTTCAATCGATGGCAAAAACTCCTCTGAGATGAAAGTTTCAAATACAGACATGACAAAAGCCAATACTAAAACCGCGTTTAACAAAGGTGCGGACAGTCACTCGCTCGTCATTGATAAGTAGATTGGATGCAAAGGGAGTAAAGCTGGAATCGCCAATAAATTAAGAAGTTATTTTTCAAAACAGATATGATACTATCCACTGATAATTTAAAAAACATAAGCGTACCCGGTTTACAAAAGCCCGGTATGGAAATATTTGATCTCCCTAAAAGGGTTTTGCAGTTTGGAACAGGGGTACTATTAAGAGGACTGCCTGATTATTTTATTGATAAAGCCAATCGGCAGGGCATTTTTAATGGTCGTGTGGTAGTCGTAAAATCTACCGATACTGGTTCTGCTGACGATTTTGTCAAACAGGATGGTCTTTACACCATTTACTCAAAGGGCATAGAAAACGGCAAAGAGATAAGTGAACAGGTTATTTGTTCGGCTATCAGCGACGTATTATCGGCTTCAAATGATTGGCCCGCTATTTTAAATCTGGCAGCCAGTACTGATTTGCAAATAGTTATTTCGAACACTACGGAAGTAGGCATCCAATTGGTTGAGGAAGATATAGATCAGCAGCCCCCCCTGTCCTATCCCGGCAAACTGGTCGCAGTTTTATATAAACGCTATAAAGCTTTTGGCGGGAGCGCGGTCAGCGGTTTGATCATTATACCCACTGAGCTCATTGTTGATAATGGCAAAAAATTAAAATCGATCGTATTGGAATTGGCACGTTTCAATAAATTGGAAGGAGAGTTTATCGACTGGCTCGAAAATCACAATACTTTTTGTAATTCCCTGGTCGACCGGATTGTTCCGGGTAAGCCAGCAAAAGATTTAGCCACCGCATTGGAAAACGAACGTGGTTATGGTGATAACCTGCACATCATGTCTGAGATCTATTCCCTTTGGGCGATTGAAGGCGATGAGAGAGTAGCCCAAATATTAAGTTTCAGCAAGGCTGATGATAGTGTAGTTATAACGCCGGACATCGAAATATACAGGGAATTAAAATTACGCCTCCTTAATGGTTCACACACTTTAAGCTGCGCGGTTGCCATTATTTCGGGACTTGATACAGTTAAAGAGGCAATGGATGACAACGAATTTTCGCAGTTTATAACTGAGCTTGCATATAAAGAAATTATCCCGTCTATTCCTTACAAGATTGAGCCGCAGGTTGCCGCTGATTTCGCAGGTAAAGTTCTGGATCGCTTCCGCAATCCACATATTCGTCATGAGTGGCTTAGCATTTCGGTTCAGTACACAGCCAAAATAAAAATGAGGGTAATTCCGCTGCTGCTGAATTATTATAAGCTAAACAATACTGTTCCTGCAAATATAGGGCTCGGTTTCGCGGCCTTTATCCGGTTCATGAAAATTGAGAAAAGTAGCGATGGAACTTACAAAGGATCGATCAACCAAAAGGAATATAACGTTACAGACAATCAGGCAGTCTATTTCAGCGAGGTATGGGAGAACGGAGATCCCAGCCGGGTCGTAGAGGAGGTTTTGAGCAACAAAAGTTTATGGGACGCTGACCTCACTGCACTACCTGGTTTTAAAGAAGAAGTTTTAAAGAATTTAAATAAAATTTTGGCTGCCGGAGAAAAAGAAATTATCCTGCCCGAATTACACCAGCTATGAAACAAAGAATAACCAAAGTACATCCAAAAGATAATGTAATGGTGGCCCTCGCCGATTTAGATGCGGGCGAAGAAGTCACCTATAATGATAAAAATTACAATGTAACCCAATTTATACCGGCCAAGCATAAGTTTGCGGTAGCCGATTTACCTGCGGGAACGGATGTGATTATGTATGGGGTTTTAGTGGGCCGTACACAGACCCTTGTCCCCGCGGGCGGTTTATTGACAACCGAAAATATAAAGCATGCAGCGAGCGGGTTTCAAACAGGAAACAATCACCTCGATTGGGAAAAGCCCAATGTACAGAAATGGCAAAACAAAACATTTAACGGTTATCACCGGGAAAATGGCGAAGTTGGAACGGCCAATTATTGGTTGGTGGTGCCTATGGTTTTCTGTGAGAACCGCAACGTTGAGGTATTACAGGAAGCTTTGCTAAAACCATTGGGCTACGGCCGAAAAAAAACATATGAGATAAAAGCGCAGCAACTCATCAACACCATACGGGCCGGAGGCGGAATAGATGAGGTATTATACACAGAGATAGACAGCGACACCTTTCAATCCGGAAACGAAAAGGTATTCCCGAACGTTGATGGCATCAAATTTCTGACGCATACTGGTGGGTGCGGTGGTACAAGACAGGATTCGACCACCCTATGCGGGCTTTTGGCGGGTTATATCACACACCCTAATGTTGCCGGTGCAACGGTACTTAGTCTGGGTTGTCAGAATGCCGAAGTAAAAACATTGCAGCGGGAGATCAACAAACGGGATTCTGATTTCAGCAAACCGCTTTATATCCTGGATCAGCAAAAAACGGGCACCGAAACGGATTTAATAGAACAAGCTATACGTCAAACACTTGCCGGGCTTATTCAGGCCAACGCTAATGTCCGTAAACCGGCTACACTAAATAAACTTGTTATCGGGTTGGAATGCGGTGGCTCTGATGGTTTCTCAGGGATTTCGGCCAACCCTGCGGTAGGTTATACCTCCGATTTACTGGTGGCGCTTGGAGGTACTGTAATCCTCTCCGAATTCCCCGAATTATGCGGTGTTGAACAAAACCTGATCGATCGTTGCGTCGATAAAAACAAAGCCGAACGTTTTTCATCATTGGTGAAAAGCTACAGCCAGCGTGCAGAAGAAGCAGGCTCGGGCTTTTACATGAACCCCTCTCCGGGTAACATAAAAGACGGTTTAATTACAGATGCCATTAAATCTGCAGGAGCAGCAAAAAAAGGCGGCACTTCTCCGGTAACCGACGTGTTGGACTATCCGGAAAAAGTCACCAAAGCGGGCCTTAATTTATTATGTACTCCTGGTAATGATGTGGAGTCAACCACGGCAGAGGTTGGTTCGGGCGCCACTGTAGTTTTATTCACCACGGGGTTAGGCACACCGACTGGCAATCCAATTGCACCGGTTATAAAATTGGCTACCAACACGCCGATGTTCAACCGAATGAATGACATCATCGATATAAATACAGGCACTATTATAGAAGGAGATGAAACTATAGAACAGGCCGGTGAACGTATTTTAGACTATGTTCTGCGAGTTGCAAGCGGAGAGATCGAAGTCAGTGCCGTAAGACATGGGCAAAACGACTTCATTCCCTGGAAAAGGGGTGTTTCTTTATAATTTTTTGACCCTAACGTTCGATCAACAATCATGAGAAAGACTATCTGCATATTTATATTCTTTTTAGCCTTCGCTTTCGCAGGCAATGCGCAACAACTCCCCATGTCGCAGCGTATGGCTGCCACCGCAATGAAGCTCCGGAAAGACAGCGCATCAACAGCCCGGTGGAGTTATGAACCAGGCGTAGTGCTTAATGGCATTAGCGAAGTGTGGATGCAAACCGGCGATAAAAAATATTTCGATTATGTCCATAATTATATTGATGCCCTGGTATCCGACGATGGCACGATAAAAGGCTATAAAAAAGACAGCTACACGCTCGATAACATCTTATGTGGAAGATCGGTATTGATGCTTTGTAATGTACTTGAAAAGGAAAAGTATTATAAAGCCGCGGTGACTCTGCGCGACCAATTGAAAGATCAGCCGAGGACGGCAGATGGTGGTTTCTGGCATAAACAAAGATATCCGAACCAGATGTGGCTGGATGGGTTGTATATGGCCGAACCTTTTTATGCCCAATATGCAAGTACATTCCATGATGATGCAGATTTCAATGATATCGCTAACCAGTTCATACTTGCCGAAACTCACATGCGCGATCCCAAAACAGGTTTATTGTATCATGGCTGGGATCAAAGCCACAAGGAACGCTGGGCAAATCCACAAACGGGTTTGTCTCAAAACTTTTGGGCGCGTGCTGATGGATGGTACGCGATGGCCCTCGTTGACGTTCTCGATAAATTTCCGGCAAATAATCCGAAGCGTGCAACTTTGTTAGCCATATTGAATCGCCTTGCAACTGCATTAAAACAATACCAGGATCCAAAAAGTGGTCTTTGGTATCAAATTATGGATAAACCACAGGGACAGGGAAATTATCTGGAGGCTTCGGCATCATGTATGTTTGTATATGCCCTGGCAAAGAGTGCACGAGAAGGGTATTTGCCCGATAGCTATTTGAAAATGGCGGAAAGAGGATATGACGGCATCATAAAAAAATTCATATCATATAGCGCTGACGGACAAGTTAACCTGGATGGCACCGTTGGCGTTGGCGGACTGGGAGGTCAGCCATATCGTGATGGTAGCTACAAATATTATTTAAGCGAAAAGGTGGTGCAAAATGATCCCAAGGGTGTGGGTGCGTTCATACTGGCAAGCGTTGAAATTGAGCGACTGGCACATTTGTCTGCCGGTAAAGGAAAAACGGTATTGCTCGACAGCTATTTTAACAATGAACACAGGAAAGACATAACCGGCCAAATGACATCATATCACTACAAATGGGATGAACTTACCAATAACGGCTTTTCGTTTTTAGGGCATACCTTTAACAATTATGGCCTTAAAACTGAAACGCTTTATGACGGGCCAACAGCTGAGAATCTTAAAAAAGCAAATATTTATATCATCACCGACCCGGACATCCCAAAAGAAAACCCGAATACAAAATACATTGAACCCACTCATGCCGAGGCTATAGCCGATTGGGTAAAAGCGGGCGGTGTGCTGGTCGTATTAAATAACGATACCGGGAATGCCGAGTTCGGTCATTTGAATAAGCTGCTGTTAAAATTTGGTATTCAATTTAATCAAGACAGTCGCAATAAAGTTCAGGGCAGGCAATTTGAGCAAGGAGCTATTTATATCCCTTCCGGAAATAAAATATTTAAAACTGCTAGAAAGGTGTATATAAAGGAAATTAGCACTTTAAAGGTTACACCTCCGGCCGAATCAGCCTTAACCGATAAAAATGATGTAATTATCGCAACAGCTAAATATGGCAAAGGGACGGTGTTTGCGGTTGGCGACCCATGGTTTTATAATGAATATACCGACGGACGCAAACTACCTAATGATTTTCAAAACTTTGAAGCGGCAAATGATTTTGTAAATTGGCTGGTTGAACAGTTGCCCCATAAAAAATAAGTTGTTCCGCTAAATGAAAGCCAAAGTTGTGCTCTTGCCGTTGTTGCTGATTTGCTGTATTTCAAACGCAGGAGCACAACCCCATGAATTAAAATCAGATGATATTACATGGAAAAGCCAAAGCAAAAACTCGGGCGAATCCATGCCTTGCGGCGGGGGGGACGTAGGCCTGAATGTTTGGGTTGAAAACGGCGATCTCTACTTCTACCTCTCGAAAAGCGGCACTTTCGACGAAAATAATACCTTTCTGAAATTAGGCCGGGTCAGGGTCAAACTTTCCCCTAATCCATTCAGCAGCACCGGTTTTTCACAGCGATTGTCATTGGCCGATGGTTCAGTAATTATCACCGGAACAAACGGAAAGCTACAAACGCAGATTAAGTTGTGGGTTGATGTTTACCGGTCGATAGTCCACGCCGAGATTAGCAGTACCGAACCGGTAAAAGCCGAAGCTGATTACGAAAGCTGGCGATACCGCGATCGGGAAACAAATGACCTGGAAAATAACCAGGGCTCGCGGAAATGGGCAAAAAATGGAGAAGTTAAAACCTTTAAAGATAATATCGACTTCAAAAACAATGCGGTATTATTTTACCACCAAAATAAAGACTCATCGATTTTTGATGCCACGGTAAAGGATGAGGGAATGGAAGCGGTCAAATCGCAAATGTTTAACCCACTTTATCATTTGGTCTTCGGCGGCTCGCTTAAAGGCGACAATATGAAGCCTGCCGGTACTTACCAGGGAAAGTATTTGAATACAGATTTTGAAGGCTGGCGGCTCCAAAGCAGACATGCAGTCAAAAAACAAAATATTGAAGTGACTTTAAGTTCTGATTACGTCGCTTCGCCTCAGCTTTGGTTTCAAAAATTGGATAGCATTGGTCATGACGCTGCTGTGCACCGTCAATCAGCGTTGTTAGCAACGCAAAAATGGTGGAAACAATTTTGGGAACGAAGTTTCATTTTTGTTGCTCCGGATAATACCGACCCTGCAAACACAGAATGGCAAACCGGCCGCAATTACCAGTTATTCAGGTACATGCTCGGCTGCAATGCTTATGGCTCTTATCCTACCAAATTTAATGGAGGACTGTTCACCTATGACCCGGTATTTGTTAACCTATCATATGATTTTACACCCGATTTCAGAAACTGGGGCGGCGGCTTAATGACAGCGCAAAATCAGCGGCTGGTTTATTGGCCGATGCTTAAAAGCGGTGATCTTGATATGATGAAGCCCCAATTTGATTTCTACCTGAGGTCATTATATAATGCTGAGCTGCGCAGCAAAGTTTATTGGGGACATAATGGCGCTTGTTTTACCGAACAGATTGAGAATTTTGGCCTTCCTAACAGATCAGAGTATGGCCTTAAACGACCAGCGGGCTTTGATCCGGGCATGCAATACAACGCGTGGCTCGAATATGAATGGGATACTGTATTAGAATTTTGCCAGATGATGCTGGAAACTCAACGTTACACCGGTAATGACATTAAAAAGTACATCCCTTTTATTGAAAGCTGCCTAACCTTTTTTAACGAGCACTACCAATACCTGGCAAATAAACGCGGCGTAAAAACTTTTGATGAGGACGGCCATTTGATACTTTACCCCGGATCAGGTGGTGAAACCTATAAAATGACTTATAATTCCACTTCAACGATAGCTGCATTGCATACTGTGCTTACTACACTGCTGCAATTACCACCGCAATATCTGACTGAAAAAGAGCATGCAGACTGGGATAGTATGTTAAAACGCATTCCTCCAATCAGTTTCGGGGAATTTAATGGCCATAAGACCATTGCGCCGGCACAAGTGTGGACACGCGTAAATAATGTGGAACCCATGCAAATGTATCCGGTTTTTCCATGGGGCATATATGGCATTGGCAAACCTGATCTGGATTTTGCTATCAATACATGGAAGTATGACACACTGGCCTTAAAATTCAGGAGCGGTATTGGTTGGAAACAGGATAATATTTTTGCGGCGAGAATGGGTCTGACTAAAGAAGCAGCCGACCTAACTGTTTTCAAGCTAAAAGATTCAGGTAGACGCTTTCCAGCTTTCTGGGGACCAGGTTTTGACTGGACACCCGATCATAACTGGGGTGGCTCGGGTATGATTGGTTTACAGGAAATGCTGATGCAGGCCGACGGAGAGAAGATATACCTGTTCCCCGCGTGGCCAAAAGACTGGGATGTCCATTTCAAACTTCATGCTCCCGGCAATACCACTATCGAGGCTACCGTTAGAAATCATAAGATCGAATCGCTGATCGTATTCCCGAAAGAACGCGAAAAAGACATCGTCAATATGTTCTAAAGTTACCTGTCAAACGGGATCCATGTTTCCATATCATTGTGCCCCCGGTTGTCCCAGGCATAATAGGGAATCAACCGGATCGAAATCGGACTATTGGCTTTTGTCGAAACCTCCCTGTACAAAGTATTTTTCCAGTTATTTTCACTACGGGTATCGGCGGTACCGGTTAAGCTTATAATATCGCTGTTATCAATTTTTATCGGCGAAAGCTTCAGAGCTGTTTTAACTGAAAAAGTGACATCAAGTATTTTTCTGCCTTTTGGCAGATCAACCGACTCGAGGCAATAAACTATCGGCCCGCGTTTTACTGCTACCTGGTTACGTGTTTCTTCCACCAGCGGATTGGCTTCAATAAATTTCACCGGCATTGGCAATTGCAAGGTCAACCTGTCGCCTGATTTCCATTTGCCCGTCAATTCGGCATAAGTGCCGGCGACCAGCTTTATACCTGCTGGTTTTCCATTTACCGATAATGAAGCATTTTTGCACCAGCCCGGGATACGTAAAAACACCGAAAACACTTTTCCGGGCGCATCGTCAAACTGAATGTTGACCGTACCATCCCAGGGATAATTTGTGGTTTGTGTTAATTTTATCAGCGTTCCGTCTTTTAGCCGGGTAGAAAGCTTGTTGCCACCGTAAAGATTAAACCACAAACCCTTATCAGAGATATTGTAAGCGTAGCTGCTTACTTCGGCAATGGTGCGCACAACGTTGGGCGGGCAGCAGTCCGAATAAGCAATATACCCTACCCGGTCTCTCGACCAGCGAAGCCTGTAAGGCAAATCATCATTAGCACTTAAGGGATTGGTGTAAAAAAATCCTTTACCATCAAGACTGATTCCCGACAACATCCCATTATATAAAGTCTGCTCCATTATGTCGGTGTATTTGGCATCGCCTGTAATTTGCAGCATTCTCCAGTTCCAAAGTACATTGCCAACACTGGCGCAGGTTTCGTTATGGGCCGTAATATTGGGCAACTGGTACGCTCGTCCATACGCTTGCGCAACCTGCTGAACGTCTTTTGGCTGATACGATGTACCATCCGGTGACACGCCATCATACATTGCTCCACACCCGCCTGTGATGTAAAGCTTATGTTCGACAACGTCATTCCAGATCAAATTAAGGGCATGCAGTAAGGTTGTGTCGCCGGTTTCGGCATAAATATCAGCCGCGCCGGCGTACAAATAATTGGCCCTAACGGCGTGCCCCATCGCTTGTGTTTGCTGCCTGAACGGGATACGATCCTGGTTTTGATCCTCACCATTTTTCATTAATCCGCGAATGTTGATCAGGTTTTCGGCCAGCTCAAGGTAACGGCGATCATGTGTAGTACGATACATTTCAACCACGCCCATATAATGTGAAGGGCAAATGGCATTCCGGGCCAACTCGGGCGAAGCAGTTTTGTAGAAGCGATATAAATAATCTGTTGCCTTGATTGCAATGTCAAGGAAATTACGCTTTCCGGTAGCACGATAATGCACGCAGGCAGCAGTCATTAAATGCCCGAAATTATAGGTTTCGAAATTCATTCTGTCTTCAAAAGCCTTTGCGTCTTTTGGATGATTTCGTTCGTCGATCAGTGTTTGGGTATTGATATAGCCGTCTGCACGCTGCGATTTGGCAAAAAGAGCAATAGTTCTATCCATCAGCTTATCGAGATCAGGATTATGGTTTACGGTATATACGCTGGCTGCCGCCTCAAATAATTTATAGAAATCGCCGTCCTGAAATGGTGGCCCTACGTGTGACCCGGTGTCCAATCCGGCTGCAACCTCAAAATTTTGAATTGCATGCCCCATTTTAGGATCGCTATAAATCTTCCATAAATTGAGGATCATCGTTTCCCGGCAAACCTTAAAACGATCGGCCCAGAAACCATTGGTCCAGACGACATCTCCCATATTAAGGCCCCTCAGTTTTGCATACTTGCTTGCAGACGTATTTACCAGCGCCTCATTTTGTGCTAATGAATTCCCGGCGGTGAAGACTGCAGCAACAATTATCACCCGTGTCCAAATTTTCTTATTCATCGTCTGTTAATTGGCTTAATATTTAAGTTCCACTATTTGTACTGGCCCCAATAATCCGGCAGGCAGCAATGAGGTTCCATCGAGCCGGTATGGTGCATTCGTCCAGGTGATCCGTTTATCTTGCGGCAAGGCATTATCGCCAATTAAGCGGTTGGCCCAGGTATTACTCACATCGATCCTGATTTTGTTTTTACCGGGCTTTAGCGCTTTGCTGATGTCAACACGGTAAGGATAGGTCCAGGCTACTCCGCAATCTATCCCATTAACATAAACCTTGGCTATGTTGTCAACCTTACCTAAATCAAGGCAAACATTGCTGTTTTTGGTGCTGCCATGCCAGTCAACTTCCTGGTTGTAACTTGCAGTGCCTGAATAATATTTTATTTGGGAATTTATGTTCGTGCTCCAATCTTCCAATTCGTTAAACATCACTGGGTTTGCCGGGCCTCCGAAGTTCTTATCAAATTGAACTGCCCAGGTCTGCTTTAGCTTTTGCACAGGTTGGATAGTCGGCCAGTTTTTATATTTCAGGGCCGATGTTGTCGTTGTAGGTTGCCTTAGTACGATAAATATTGATCCACTAGCGGCCAGTTTTAAAGTTAATATTGTCCTTTCGTCCTGAATTTTCCATTCCCCTGCTATTTTTATTTGACCAGTAATCGGATCCCATAATTCCGGGATTCGGCCGGCAACCCTAAGCGATAAGGTGATAGTTCGCTGTTGATCATCCTGATTGGAAATAAAATAACTGTCGAAACCGGCTGCGGCTCGATGATTCCAGGCGATATTTTCGGCATAACTACCTGATGAGTCGGTGGCAATTACATCTCTGGCGACCCCCAGTTTATCAAATGTTTCCTCACTGTAAGGACCGATGAGCCTTCTACCCTTCCCTGATGTCAATGCTGACGGGCTTAAAAGTCTATTCGCAATTTGTTTAACCTCTTCGTCGCCTGATAAGCCGGGCGCCTGATCCGGGTGATCATTCAAAATAATAGTTGCACCATTATCAACCAATTCTTGTAATTTCTTTATAACCGAAGGGGACATTAAATTACTGTCAGGCGACATGGGTCGCGCGCCGGGGATAACCAAAACACCATAGCTGGCGCCGCCGGGCAATATAATGCGGCCCTTGTTCACAGTCGCCAGCCTTAGCAGCGCATCCAGGTTCATCGAATCGTAAGCATAGCCTCTTAACGGATTTACCCATTTATCCGGATCGGCCATATTTGCCGAGCTTGTCACTCCCTGGGGTATCACGCGCATCGGTTCATTTTTATTGGCCATTCTCCTGGCTTCAGATTTCACTCGTTCGGGGCCGAAAATGCCCGGCAGCGTGTTCACCAACCTGTCAGGTAAAATAGCCCTGCGGGGTGTTTCTTCACCGGTAAAAACGGCAACGTCCGTTACTGGATGGCCCATCTGCAGCATTGCCTGGCAGCGTTGTACATATTTTACCCAGGCTTTTCCAGGCTCCCACCAGGTTTGGTTGCGCTGAAAAAAAGAACCCACACCATTGAGCGTCATACCGGGTTTACGATCAAGCCAGGGGTTCAGCACATCGACATGGAATACAAAGCGATTGATACCCAAAGCAAAATTTCTATCCGCCAGCGCTTTTAACATACCCGGATATTCGTCCCACATCAGCCGCAGCTCTGTAAATGCTTCAGCCTGGATGATATTTTTACCATAAATGTGACCACCCGAAATGGCATCCAATATATCATTCGGCTTGTCGTGTGTAGGGCTGCGCAGCCAAAACTCACCCATGGGTATATCAACCTTGCTGTAGTGCAGCAGGTCGTCGCTGGTCATCACCGGGGCCACACATTCTGCACTGAAACTGCATCCCTGGGCATGGGCCAGTTTCGCCATCGTTCCAAAGAAATTATTGGCCACCAACTCAGCAATAGTTTGTCTTACATCGCTTAGTACTTTCTCCGATACGATAGCGCTTTGTACAGGTGCACCGGCCATTGCCGGCAGGTAAGGGATCAGATCATACCCCCTGCGTTTCTTAAATTCGGCTGCAAATACCGGCGACCAGTTTTGACTGCCGCATTCCCAGCTATCAACGTGAAATATTTTCAGTACTTGTTTAGCCAGCTCAGGCCCTGCCTGTTTAACAGCTTCTCCAAACCAATGATCAAACTGAATTTTGGCGGCCTCGGGATTAAACTTGTCACACTCCAATCCTTTACCTGCGCCACCGGTTGCATTGGTGTGCCCCGTTGATGTGTGGCCGATACGTAAAATTGTCCATTGGCCTGCTGGCACGTTCCATTTCAATCGTCCATCGGCTCCGAGTTTATCAGTAATGTCAATGATCTTATCTTTCGGGACACAAAAAGCGTCTGGCACCTGTTCAATGGTTGTGCGTTTGCTTACCCGCCACACTTCGCCGGTTTTTCCCTCGTACTGGTTGATCTGCGGTTCTGCCGATAATTCGATACCGCTCAATTTCAATGAGGGTTTCCATTTGGCAAAATCAAGATCTTCAGAACCTGGCTCCGATCCTTCATTATTGTACACGAAACGGTAGTATCTGGCAGTTGCCGGCACAATATCATTCGTTATAGGTGCATCGCCGTCCTGCCAGCCATGCCGTGGTGGCACCAGCCGTGTTATTGGTTTGAAATGTATACCGTCATCGCTTATTTCAATTAATAATCTTTCCGACTCATAATTACTCGCATCGGTATGGATGATCAACGAGCGGCAGGTAAATGGCTTATCAAACTCTAATTGGATCCAACATGGTTTGCTGCTCTTAAAACTTGTCTTATTACCCGCCATCGCCAGAAATTGCACGTCCGCACCGGTGCTGGTTGTTATTTTAGGAATTATTGTTTTGGTTGATATGCCGCTTCCTTCAGGTGACGGATAAGCCAATATACTGATATCCTTGTAATAGCCCTTGTAACTTTCGGGTTGAGCCAATGTGTCGTCAAAAAGCTTATCGCCCTCAACCAGCGTTTTTGTCCATACCACCTTTTGCATGGAAAGTTCCGGCGTTATCCACGGACCGCCGGCTACAGCAAAGCCATCACAATCGTGCATGGCTAATTTAATACCCAGTCTGTTTGCTTCTTCCATAGCAAATTTCACCATCGCCCACCAGGTTTTGCTTAATTGTTCAACCGGCGGATTGATATATGGCGGATTGGCCGGACCCTGTATCGGCATCAGATATGCACCGCCAATTCCTGCGTTCTTCATGGCTTCGAGATCTGCAGTTATACCTTCGCGCGATACACTTGCCTGCATCCAGTACCAAAATGTCCATGGTTTGGCGTCAGCAGGCGGGGTTAGAAAATTCTTTTTAAGCAGGTCAGTCGTCGCCGGTTTATGGCTTGCCTGCGCACGTACTGTCGAAACAACCGCTATACAAATGACCGTTGCCAGCACTAACTTTCTCATAAATCTGCCGAATTAAATTTAATATCACTGGAAAGACTTATAGCTTTATCCGTATTGGCTTTGCAGGGAAACAGGTAAAAGTTGTAGCTGTAATTCCGGGCAGGTACAAGGTATTTTTCCAGTGGAGCACCCACCGGCGACCAGCTGTCGTTGCCCCCCACGCCCATTTGTATCAAATCGATATTTAAGGTTATAAAGCCCGCATCAACAAGCTTATCGGTATGCTTTGCACCAACGATATCTTTTTCAGTATAAGGCCATGCATTCATGCTCAGCAGGCTGTCGGTAGTAACCAACAAACCATCTGAATTTTTATCGGACAGGAACATCCAGCGCACATCTGTTCGATTACCAGTTTCCTGTGGAACTACATAAGGCTCATTGAATTTATCTATTGGCTGACTATAAATACCAGCTTCCGAACCTGTGCGCCGGTCGATATAATTACCATATGGCCCGCGCCCGTACCAGCCGATACTATCATAACTGCGCTTAATTCCACATCGCATACCCACTTCGGGTATATCAGGCAATCCAGGTTTTACAACTAAGGCGTAATTCACTTTGACGACGCCATTGCCATTAACCAAATATATAACCTGCACCCTGGCGCTATCGTTTATTAACGTATAAGTGCTTGTTACTTTAACCAAACCTCTAGCTATTGTTTTTGCAGTAATGGATTTGAATTGCGCGGTATCCCTGTACCACGGCTTAAGCACTTTATTAGCTTTCCAGCCGCGGCGGTCGTTGTCTGTGAGCGGCCGGGTAAAATGGGGCAGCAAAGGCGCAAATATTTGTTGCTGGTTGTTGATGATATAGGAGTTTAAGGCGCCGTTTATTTTGCTTATGGCTACCTTGAAATCTTTTCCGTTCACAACGTAAGCGTTCGGTGTTTCAATCATTGAAACTGAGGCATAATGTTTAATAGCATTTCTAACATTGGGAACATGACTAAACGCAAACTGATCTGATGCTATTTCATAACCTTTAGCGGCCCAGGGTTCGTTTTCTGGTAAACAAAAATGGATGTCGGCAAGGTATTCATGGCCTGCTTTCATTACAGGCAAATAAGGAGCCAATGAAAATAACGTATCCCTGAAAGAAGGAACATCGATGGATGGTATTACCTTTTCTGAAATAATCTTTCCGTCTTCAAGTACATCAAGTTTCGTTGTGTAGTAAGCCAGTGATCTTACCGAATTCCAGTTTTTTATCTTGATAATCTTTTTTAGCGTATCAACCAATGTACAAACGGCAAGTTGAAAAACGTGTTTACATTCATACATTGCCGGTTTAGGTCTGCCGTCAGCGCTAACCAGCCCTTTAATGGTGAAATCGTCGTAATACTTCTCGCCGAAATCTCCGCCATAGGCATAAAACGGGATGCCCTTTGCATCTTTTTTTAGCAGTCCCTGGTCTTTAAATTCCCAGATACAACCACCGATAACACGTTTGGTGTTGCGCCATACGTCCCAAAACTCCGCCAGGTTACCATTTGAGTTTCCCATCGAATGTGAGTATTCGCAAAAGAATATCGGGCGATGATCATCGTTCTGCTGGTTGGCAAGCAATCCTGCAGTATACAAACCAGGGTACATCCGGCTTACGATATCCACATAAGGCTCATCAATTGGATTTTGCAGCCGGTGCGAGTGATCATTCTTTTTAGGATAGCGCGGGTCATCAGGCGGAATATAGCCTTCGCCCTGCGGTGAGTCTTGAGCTGGTTCGTAATGCACGGGACGCGTTATGTCAAACTCATGGGTCCAACCGGCCATAGCTGCGTGATTAGGCCCGTGCCCCGCTTCATTACCCAGGCTCCAGATGATAATGCTTGGGTGGTTCTTATCGCGCATTACCATCCTCGTCATCCTGTCCATATAGTCGCCCGCCCAGGTTGGGTCGTTACTCAATTTTGAACCAAGGCCATGTGTTTCCAGGTTGGCCTCATCAATTACCATTATTCCATATTGGTCACATAGATCATACAGGTAAGGATCCATCGGGTAATGGCTGTTACGGATGCAATTGAAGTTAAAACGTTTAATGGTTTGTATATCCTTTAAAATGTCCGCTCTTGATAAAGCCTTCCCTTTTATAGGGTCATGATCAGGCCGGTTTACACCGTACAGGTAAGTTACTTTGCCATTGATCAGCAGCTTGCTATCGGTTTTCGAAAATTCGATACTCCTGAAACCAACTTTGCAGCTTTTTACTTCGAGCGTGTGACCTGCGGAATCAATTAGCGAAAGCGCAAGCGTATAAAGGTTAGGTTCTTCGGTACTCCATTTAACCGGGTCTTTAACTTTAGCCTCCATCAACCCAAACTTAACATTACCGAGACGAGGATAAACTTCATTCAGAATACTTTCAACATCTTTCTCCAGCGGTTTTGTAAAAACCGGTTTATTATTTTTATCGAACAGTTGTGCTTCCAGTTTACAGCCGTACGCCCTCTTGCCGGTCAGGTTTTCAAGCGCCGGCCTTAATTCAAAAGTGGCGTCTTCGTAATTTTTATCCAGTTTGGTTTGATAAAAGAAATCGGCGATATGCAACGGTGGTTCTGCAAGCAACATTACCTCCCGGTGGATACCACTCAACCGCCATTGATCCTGGTCTTCGAGAAAATAGCCCGATGTCCAGCGAACAACCTGCACCGATAATACATTTTCTCCTGTCTGCAGATATGGTGTGATATTAAACTCCGAAGGCAAAAAGCTATCTTCGCCATAGCCCAAAAATTTGCCGTTAAGCCACACTTTAAACCCCGAGCTGACTCCACCAAAATGGAGTGTAATATTCATTTTCCTCCATCCTTCAGGTACGATAAATGTGCGCTGATAGTTGCCCACACTGTTATCTGTGGAGGGCATATGCGGAGGATCAACCGGTCTGAAGGGATAAACGGCGCTCTTATAAATCGGCTTGCCATACCCCTGCATTTCCATATTGGAAGGGACTGTGATCTTTTTCCACCCTTGTACACGTCCTTTATAAAATCCTTTTGGTGTATCTGCCGGGGTGGGAGAATAAAGAAAATCCCACAACCCATTTAACGACATCATCCGCCCTGATTTTTCACGGTCGCCGGTTAAAGCATCCTGCAAATTGCTGAATGAGTATGCTGTTGCATGTTCCGGAAGCCGGTTAATACCATCTATTGACGGATCTTCCCATGGGTCGAACTTATAAACTGATGGTAAATGAGGCAGCGGTGCAGGCGTCTCATCAACCAGCTGAGCATGAACCAGTGATGGGGAGATTACAAACAGGACCAACATCAAACAATAGCTTAAATTCTTCATCATACTTAAATAACATTATAATTAATAATGTAATCCTTCCCCTTCGCTATCTGCAGTTCGTAAACATCATTTCCTTTTGGGATAATTTGACCGAGTTTACATTCGGGAATGGTTTTACTTTTAAACCGCAAAATGCCATGGTCTTCATTGCCGGTCACCTTTATCTGCTGTGTGCTGCAATAAACATGTATGTTTCCATGAGGGGTAGGTACAGTTCCCTGCATCCATTGCAACGAACCCAGGTTGGGCTCAATGATGTAGGCCTTATAACCAGCCGATAGCGGCTTCACGCCCAAATAATACTTGCCTAAAAGATAGATTGGACTGGCACCCCATGCATGACACAGGCTTTTGCCATACGGCCGTCCGTACATGGCATAGTTTTCAGCGCCTTTTTTTGTGGGGTTATATTCCTCCCAAAACGTGGTTGCTCCCAGTTTAAGCATACCGCCCCAATAATCCTTTATTTCTTTCAGCACATAATTTTGTTCACCGAGTGCACACAGGGCTTCCAGTTCATAAAAACGCATATAGGGTGTGTTGATCCCTGGTACATTGTTGTTGAGCAATACATATTTTTTTGCGTCCTGTTTTTGAGCCGGATCCAGGTAATTGAAAAATATGGCAAACATATTGGCATAGCGGGTCACATTATCTGTGGGCCTGCCGTCAATGCGGCTGTGTACCAGTGCATGCTTCTGATCGTTCCAATAATATTTAAATATCTTGTCTTTTAAATCGGCGGCAATCCTCGTATACTTTTCGGCTCCGGCGTTATCTCCGGCAATCTTAGCACACTCTGCTATCGTCTCCAGACTCCGGCAGAATAAAACCTGCTCAAAGCTGACTTCGCCCTGCTTGCTCAGACCATCGGCCCAGTCAATAAACACCCAGTCGCCGGGCAGGCCCTGCACCAGTCCATCGTTATCGCGCCGCGACAGGCAAAAATCCATCATACTTTTCATGCCTGCGTAATTTTGTACAATAAATGCCTTATCGCCCGTGTACAGGTAATAATCGTTGATGCCTAAAAACCAATAAAAGGAATAGTCGAGTATAGTATTGATGTGGCTCGTGATGGGATCTTTCCCCCTAAGGGCTTGCAGCGTGTGGGTTACCTCGGGCGAGTCAAAGAAAAGGTAATAATTCATGAGGTAGCTTTGGTAAGCATCCCCCGACCAAACCCAGCGGTCGCGTTTTATACCGTCGATAAAAAATTCACGAGTATTCAGGTGCAATGTATAAGCGGCTACATTCCATATCTTATTTATCTCAGGATCAGAGCAAGTGAAACTGCCCAGTTGCTTAACCGGCGAATATTCATATAGCATGGACACATCGTTTATACTGATGTTGTCACTGTAATAAATGGTGACGTAGCGAAAAGCTCTTGAGCCCTTAAAAGAGTAATCGCTTTTGCCTTGTTGATCGATGATTATCTTATCAGTGAGTTCGCAGCGGCCAGTATCCGCCGCCTCAAACGCGGATTCCCCGTAATAAACAGAAATCGTTCCTTTACCTTTTAAGCCATTTAATTTCAGATAGCCAAAGGTCTCCTTCCCAAAATCCACAAACAGAGAATGTTGTTTCCTTTCGGTTTTAACGGCCTTCATGGGTTCAACAGGCAAATGATAGGTTGAAGGAAGCATAGCAGGATCGGTAAAATCCCAGCTATCGGCGTGCATATATTTAGTGGCCGACACATCCGACGTTTTTCCGGTTGCGTCGATCCATTCCTTGTCCTCATAAGTTACCAGCCATGAGGTGTCAGATACCAGGTGAGGGCTTTTTAGGTAAATCGCCGGTACGCCGGTTTCGTTATACACTTTGAGGCTGATGCCGTGCTTCCCTGCCGGGACGTGGATGATTTTGGGATATCCCTGTATGGTTTTGCCGTCTATGCTTACATTATACTGTCCTTCAACATACAGATGGGCGTCCGCTGCATCTGTAAGCACAAAATCTTTATGAAATTCCATTAACGGATAAGGACTGTATAATTTCCAGAACGGTGGAAGAAAAGTTCCCCGTTCGGTACGCCTGGTCTGCATTTTATTGCTTAGCCAGATGGAATAATCTCCCGGATACCAGATCCACGAAGCTTTCTGCGCTTTGACATTCCCGCCAAACAGCATCAGGCCGAACAACACGACAAACAATACAGTCTTTTTAATTTCAATAGCGTTATGTTTTTTCATAAAGTCAGTGTCCGTTAAATATGATATATAAGCAGATCATTACCACAATTAGCGCTGCCCACGCAACCTTTACGCGTTTTGTTGTCGGGGAAAGATTGGCTTCGGCAAGCTTATCCCGTACGTATTTGACCGGGTTACGGTCGACGACGGAAATGATAATGGCAGCTACCAGCAAGAAAGCAAAAATGTAAAATGACAACATCAGGTAATGTGGCCAGAAATGGTATTTATCAGGTGTGAATACCCACAAATACATGACGCCGATTCCCAGGCTAAATGCCGAGCCCGCGGATAAAACCAAGTTAACAGCAGTGCGGGTGGTTCTGGGCCAAAATACAGTCAGCAGAAAAACAACAGCCAGAGGTGGAGCGATGAAGCCTAAGACCGACTGAAATATGTCGAATAAATTAAGTCCTTTAATATTGTCTATCGCCAGTGCCACGATAACCGCAAAAACGCAACCTGCAACCACTGATATGCGTCCAACTTTTATGATTTGCTGATTAGAAGCATTGGGATTGATTTTTTTTGTGTAAACGTCCATCGTAAAAACGGTGCTCAATGAATTGAGCGATGAACCGATTGTACCAACCAGCACAGCTATCAGCACAACAATAACCAACCCGTTTAATCCTGGTGGAAAAAGATGGGTAACCATGGTCATATATGCCTCAGCCGGATCTTTGAGGCCAGGGAACAATATATAACACAATATCCCGGTAAGGATAAACAGCGGTAATGATAATATCTTAAGCCAGCCAATAAAGTTTACACCGAGTTGGCCCTGCTCCAGGTTCCTGGCACCCAAAACCGACTGCACCATAGCCTGGTCGGTACAAAAGAAAGCCACGGCCGAAACCGGGTAGCCTAACAATATAGCATACCAGGGATATTTTTCATCACCTGCGGGATGGATCAGGTTCCAAAAGCTGTGAGGCACTTTATGATAAACTGCCGATAAACCACCTGCTTTAGCGACTCCCAATACGGTAAGCATCAATGATACCGCTATCAGCAATATCATCTGGAAAAAGTTCACCTTCGCTATAGTTTTCAATCCGCCGGCAAAAGTGAACAGCCCTGCAAATGACACAAGGGCTATAACAGATTGCCACATTGGTATTCCCAATATTTGCCTAACAAGGAAACCACCTGCAAAAAGGCCCAATGACAGCCAGGAAATAAGTATCTTAATAAGCGCATACCACGCCAGTATATTCCGGGTCGAGTCGCCATAACGATTACCCATAAATTCGGGGGTAGTGCTCACTTTTGCTGCGAGGTACTTTGGGGCAAACACAACCGCTAACAATAACAGGAAAACGAAAGCATACCAATCGAAGTTCACAGCTACAATGCCCGTGGTATAGCCAATGCTTGCAAAGGCAAGCAGCATAGACGGCCCAACATTGGTTCCCCACATATTAAATCCGATGCTTGCCCAGCCGAGGGATTTATTTGCAAGAAAAAGCGTTTCATCCTTTTTTTTCTTTTTGGCAAAACTGGCCTTGTAACCAATTATAACGAGTACTATAACGTATATGAAAACAATAGCGTAATCCAATGTTGTTAAATTCTGCCCTAAGTACCCCATTGCCAGTATCATATGCTTAGTTGCTTTATTGATAAATGATACTCACTGATAACCTCAGCTATCTTTACTGGTGAACCGGTTTGTAATGAGCGGTCCATAGCCTGTAATAACGCTATCGTGCCAATACCCTCCCTGATATCAGGGTAGGCTGTTTCGCCGCTTTCAATACAGTCGGCAAAGTATTCGAGGTAGTTCTGGTATTCACCTGCATGGTGGCTTTGCCCCTCAAATCTGAAATAATACTTTAACGTTTTGTCACCCCAGTAAATAATTCTTTCTTCACCTGTTTTATCGGTCACAGCATAACGTAACTCATGATAATCTGCCTGCGATGCACCTTCTGTACATCTTAAAATCACACTCATACCGCTATCACGCTGAGTTGGTTGGGTGTAACCGGTATAAGCGCCGCTTACCCGTGCAATCCGGCCGTCAGCAGCCTTAAAAATAAAATGCATGGTGTCAGCATTTTTAAGTCCGGCGTTCTTTCCATTGCCGCTAATCATACCGTAACCCATCACCTCTTCAATATCCGGCAAATACCAGCGTATAAAATCTACCGGATGGCTCAAACCACCATATAACCACTTGAACGAATCTTCCAAAGCCCAGGGCTTCTCCAAAAACCACCGGTGATCGGCGTGATAATGACTTTCCACAGTGATCAAATCGCCAATCAGGCCGGCTTTAAAATCATTCCGTTGTCTTTTTGCCGGTTCAAAAAAGCGCGAGCTCTGGCCCACAAAAACTTTTTTGCCTGTTTTTTCAGCAAGATCGAGCAGTTCCTTCGCTTTTGACAAATCATCAATAAAAGGCTTGGTACATACCACATGCTTTTTATGTAAAAGCGCCTGCTTAATATGTTCGGCATGCAGATGATCGGGAGTATAAATAGCAATTACGTCAATCTCAGGATCATCCAGCATCTCCTGGTAATTGGTAGTATACCTATAAAAATTGAATTCCTCGGCTCGCTGCATACACAACTCAATATTCCTGTCGCACACCGTTTTCAATTCATATTTTGGACTCTGTAATGTAGCCGACATGGTACTGCGTCCTTCTCCTAATCCTAATATTCCTATTTTTAGCATGTTCTTTTTAGAATTATAAATTATTTACCGGCTTCAAAAACACCCACACCTCGCCTAGTTTCGTCCCGGGAATACCTACCTGGTATTTCTTCATTAAGGCATTCCATTGTACCATTTGAGGGTTATTTTCTGTTGTCTTCGGATTTAGCTTATCCAGGCTCTCCCCTTTTGGAATGCTGATAACCAGCATCAGTTGCAGGCCGTTCTTAAATCCAAGTAATTGCTGGAAACGGGCATTGCAAAAACCATCTGCTACTTTTGGCCATTTCTTAAATTGTGCAGCATGGTAATCAAGGTATTCCTGTTGCATCCGGGTATTATCAACCAAGTCGGCAGTAAGCAGGATATTATCACATTCGCTGGCTATCCCGTTATTGCCACAATGCTGTTTGCGATCAAAATCATAATAGGGATGCTGATAAATTTTTAACGAACAACCGGGGAACAGCTTTGCAGTTTGGTCCCTTAGCTTTACCGGATTACCCAAAAAACTGTAGATAACCAAATGATTCTCCCATTGATAAAGAGCTGATGATGGAATGCGCCAGGTCTTCAGCAGAGGCTTTAGTGAGCGGGCGTCCGGCCTTGAACCTATTGGCCCGGTAATTTCTAATATTGAAGGCTTGGTATCCTGCGCAAAGCTTTCCGAAAAACTAAACAAGGCGAAAGCAAATACACAAAGCAACATGTGCCATTTCCGTCTCAAATTCGTTTTTTGCGTGATCGTCTTCATTTTTGTTATTGCGGGATTGCATGATTAATTGCCTCATTATCCTGGTTAACTATTATCCCCTTCAGCAGGTATTTATAAGGCAGCTGCAATCCTGCCGATTGTTCGATGCTTTCCGATACCTGCGGGCCATTATTTTCCCATACATCGCCAGGGCCGTTGGCATTTTTTAGAAACTTTTGTGCCGGGCACCAATTATCTTTTACTGTAAAGAAAGAAGAACCTTCATCGGTGTAGAGGTAGAACCAATGCTGAGGATCGTGGGCATAGGGCACTTTGTAAATACTATCGACATAATTGCTATCGATAACCGAGTTCGGCTGCGCCGATAGGGTATAGATGCCCGATACATCGTACATATGTTTGGCGTAATGATGCACTTTATTTGCACGAATGATGTTGTCGCTCATCACATTGACTACTTTCGTCCACCCCCAGCCAAGGCTTATCCCTGAATAAGAAACATCGCAAACCTCATTGTGCTCAATTCTTATACTTTTCACATAACCAGCACCAATGCCTACACACCCCCAATCCTCATTTGTGGCATCATCAACGAGGTTGTTAACCACATGTTCGTTGGTACAAACCTCGCGCACATCCGAAGGATTATATGGAAGGTGGGCCTCAAAACTTTCATCTGAATAAATACCGATCTGAATGCCCGTACCACCAATATCTTTGAACAGATTGCCTTTTATTTCATCATCGTGGGTACCTCTCTCATAATCAAGCGCGGTTGAAGCAAGATGGGTAAAAGTGCAGTCCGAAAAATTAATATGATTGGCATAACCAACCTCCACTGCAGCTGGCGGGCGACCTATCCAGGCCTGGTTCTCCAAACCGCTTTTTTCGGGCGTGCCTTTAATCTTTAATTTGTAAGCGTCTAACAGGTACATACCTGCCTGCAATGGCACATGTCCGCTTAGCGATGGACGCAGCCAGGTTGTATTTTCAAATTTTACGCCTTTAAAGTAAACATAACTCACCGGCCTGTCGGCGGTTCCTTTTACTTCCACCAGTTGTTCAAGAGATGGCGCAACTATTTTCGCGTTCGGCAAATCCTCGCCTTTGCGTGGCAGGTAATAAACCTTCCCTGCCTTAATATCTTCATACCACTCGCCCGGTTTGTCTAAGAATAATAAGGAGTTGGCCAGGTAAAACGCCGAGTTACCATTCATCTTATGATCTTTATCAATCACCGGTGCCGGCCAGGGATGTTCAAACTCTATCCGGCTTTCAGGCTGATAAAACGTAAGTGCGGCTTTATTCCCATCAATTTTTATCGATTTGACCCGCAGATTTGCAATTGCCCACATTTGATGGATAACCATTTCCATTTGGTCGGGATATTTTGGCAAACCGTTTGCCGGGATGGGTATCCATATTTCCTGTTTTTCCTTATCTACCGATAATATGCGGCTCATTCCATCGTCCGCATCAACGTCTCTTGCCCGAACCGCCTTTTTCCCATTTACCCAAAGCTGCCTAAACAACAATGTATTGCCTCCTACCTGTGGAGCCTGTGCTTCCCATACCCTACCTTGTACCTGTGACGGTAAACCCAGGATGTGGCCTGAAACCCAGCGCCAATTATTAATGTATACTCCGCCGCTGATAATTGGACTGGCTCCGGGCGCATTCTCAATTACGGTTGGCGATGTTGGAGTGCCCGAATCTTCCGGCCGGACCAACAGGGGTTCATCTAAAATATATTCGCCATCCTCGATTAGTATATGAATCCCTTCGGCGACAGACGGATCCTTGAGCCTGCGCAGTTCCCTTGCCTGGCGTAATGCTGCTGCAATAGTAAGTTTGGGTAAATCTTTTGTCCCCGGATTTGCATCATTGCCATTTGTTGCCAGCCAGATTTGGGCAGCACATGCTGAAAGCGCGAAGCATCCAAGCAAACAAATACAAATCAATATGGTACAAAAGCCTTTCACGATTGGTGTTATTGAAAAATGGACTTCACGTAAGCGGTGTTAGCACTAAAATTCTTTTTGACATTATGTGGATCATTGGCATCGCGCGAGCGCTCAATTACCAGCCATCCGCTCCAGCCCATCTCATCAAGTGTCTGTTTTATTTTTTTGAGATCAATTTTGGAATCATTCTGCAGCCAAACACCATCTTCATCTGTACAATGTATCTGGACGATCTCGTTTTTGCCTAAGGTCTTCAGCTCTTTGCTGATGTCCCTGCCGTTCTTTATGGCCTGGGAAAAATTGAAGTAGCTTTTAACGGCAGGCGAGCTTATATCTTTCAATAGCTTCAACTCTTCTTTGGCATCGAGCGACGTTTCGATTCCAATGATGATGCCTGCTTCCCCGGCCATTTTGCCAGCTGCCTTCAATCGCTCCACAATGACGGGTCGTAATTCGGGATTTTTCACAAGATCACCCTGCACGCCAAGCGGCAAAAAAGCCACCTTAACGTTCATCTGCTTCGCGGTATTGATACAATCCTGAACTGCCTTGAGCGCTGTGGGTCTTTCGGCAAACGACTGGGCAAAAAAACCTGTCATACCCAATGAGCATATCTCCAGGTTCATCTCTTTGCTTGCTGCCAGAAATTGTTCCCTTACTGAGTCTATCGCCAATTTATTATCAAAGGTCTCGCGATTGCCTAAACCGCCCATATCCACTTCTACTCCGTCGGCACCGATATCTTTGGCTAACTTGAAGGCGCCCAGCTTTTGACGTTTTAATATCATCAGGTCAACCACGGCAACCTTATATTTGTGACTGGTTGACTGAGCGGACGTCATTTTTGGCGCCGACCCCGCTAATATTATCAGGCCTGCAACGGCACTCAAAAAATTAAGCGATACTCTTTTTATCATCATTTTTCAATAGTTTTTTTTTCGCGTGGTGTTGTGGCGAATACATTTAATAAATTATTATATCCCATAATTGCATCCTTGGGCAAAAACTGGCCATGATCGCCAAAAACATACATCGCAGGCTCCTTTTCAATAGTCACTTCTGACTCATCGATCTTCCCGTTCTTATCTTCGATCTTGTGGATATCCAGATGGAAATTCTTTGCTACAAATGCGTAAAGCGCATTACGCTTTGACGGGCCGTAGTCGTGACCCTCATCGGGCAGATGCCTATTTTCAAGCAGGCTGGTTTTACCATAATAACCGTACATTTTTTGCAGGTATGGAAAATCGTGTTCGGGCATATGAGCGGTCCAGTCCTTTCCGTCAGAAATTAGTAATTGGGGATTGGGGGCAGCCATCGCAGCCAGTTCCACATTATCAGTTCCGCCTGCGCAGAAAAAAATGGGCATACCGCTTTCGCATGGACAGCCTCCATAAAAATAGGATGACACCGACACAACCGGTGCGCTCAACTTAATTCGTTGATCCAGCGCGGCCATTAATACTGTATGACTTCCGCCGCCCGAACCGCCGCTGATACCCACCCGTTCCGGATCGGTTTCCTTAAGGCTCAGCACGTAATCCAAAATGCGAATGGCGCCTAATGTTTGCACTACCTGTGCAATACTCGTACGATGATTCTCCGATTTAAATTGCAGTAACGATTCGCCCCAGGCAAAAAGATCGTAACTATATGCCATACAGCCCATCCGGGCAAGCGTGGCACACCGGATCTGGCAATCGGGGCGGTAACGCTGTTGCGCCCAATGCCCATCGGGACTTAGCATAACCGGTATCTTGCCCTTTATGCGCAACGGCTTGTAAAGCGATCCGTTAATATAAAGACCCGGCAAAATTTCAATAGCTATGTTTTGAACAGCGTATCCGTTAGAAATCCTTTCGGGTGTTATAATAGGTTTTGTGTTGGGTTTTACAGGTAATGGATATAGATCCAGGGCTTTATATAATGCGATGCGAAGAGAATCTTTTCTTTTTTCCCAGCTTTTAGCATCATGATAAAGTTTGGAGATGCTGTCAAGCTTAGCCCATCCGTCTCGCTCTAACCAGGCATTATATTCGTACTCCTTCAGTTTGTAGGAGTTTGGACCAGTCTTGTTTACTTTCATATCCAATGGGGCAAGCACATTATCGAGTGTCTCCTCAACTGTATTCCTGAAACGCCAGTCGGCATATGTCACCACCTTGTCTTTTACCTGGTCGTCCGAAAACTTGATTTTTACATGAAATCTTTGTTCAATTTCCTGCAAAGTCTCTTTCAACGTTTTCTTGAATTGATGATCGGTATCCTGCTGAGCCCAAATCAGCCCGGGTAACACCAGCATCAGTCCAACCAGAATATTTGCCTTATAGTTTTTCATTGCCTTTTTCGATAAATCATTCTTCGTTCGTCACCACAGGCGGTGTATAACCGGGAATACCCGGCCATTGCCCGTCTTTTATTTCCTTTAATTCGAGTTTATTGGGGTCAATCACCACATGCTTGATCCGCTTTCTGCGCCACGTGTAAACAATGTGCACCATACCATCTGTAGTTTGTATTACTGATGGATAAGAGTATTGACTGATGGGTGAGTCTTCAAGAATCGCCACAGCGTACCACACTTTCCCATCTTTAGATATGGCGGCATTCAGCGGCGTGCGGGCGCCCTTTGTCTTACCACCCGGCGGTAATACATGATTATACACCAGCAATTGACGCCCGTCCTTCAGGGTCACACCATCGATACCGGAGTTATTATTAGGAAGTGACGTTTTTTCCAATGGCGACCATGTCTTTCCGTTGTCTGATGACCAGGTTTGCACTATGGCGCGGTTTTGGCTGCGACAGAGCGCCTGTAGTTTTCCATCTTTATATGAAAGTATGGTTGGCTGCAAGGCTTTGAAAATTTTGCCGTCGTCAATCGAATTGGTTTTTTCCCAGGTTTTTCCTTTATCAGTAGATAACTCAAAATGAACCTTCGCCCCACCGTCTTCGGTGCCGGATGGAGATAGTATATCTCCGCTACTGAGTGTTACCGGTTTGTTCTTAACCGGACCCAGAATTCCGTCGGGTAAGGCTTGCTGCGCCGACCAGGTTACACCTCCATCCTTCGAAGACCTCATGTACCCTTTCCATTTCGCCGGACTGGGACCAATTTTGTAAAACAACAAAAGATCGCCACCGGGAACCTGGTAAAGCACAGGATTCCAGCAGGCATAGCGCAATGAGTCGTTTTGAATGCCATTGGCGACATTAACACCTTCTGACCATTTGCCATTTACATAGCGGCTCACCCAGATACATACATCGGGATTGCGTTCCTTTGTCCCGCCAAACCAAGCCGTCACAAGGCCCTGTTTAGTTTCTGCTATAGTGGCTGCATGACATTCGGGATACGATGCTTTTTCAAAAATGAACTCATCCGTTTTGATACCTTGCTGCCACAGCTTCAGTTGTGCCTTGCCGGTCATTGCCAATCCCAAACACAAAATCACAGCTAACCAAAAACTCTTTTTATACATAATTTATGTCCTCTCAATAATTTATTTTAAAGTCATAATCCCCGGAACCGATCGTTATTTTGGTTCCAGCCTTATCCTGACCGATATATTTGATTTCCTTTTCTGCAGTTAGCGTTAAATTCCCGTCTTTAATACCCTTCAATGTTTTGGATGGTAAATAAACTGTCGCTGTTGTGTTAGGAGGAACAGTTATAAACCATTCAAACTGATCAGATCCTTTTTTCCAGCTACTTTTCAAAAGCCCATAAGGCGTTTGGTAAGAAGCTCTTACACTATCCAAACCTTTAATAATGACAGGCTTCATGACGATGGTTTTAAACGCTGGTCCACCAGCTTTAATCCCGGCTAGGTCCTGGTAAAACCATGCGATAAGATCGCCTAAAAGCATTACATGATTGCGCGAGTTCATTTGAGGATTGGCTGTATCACCATTCCACAATTCCCATATAGTGGTGGCACCTTGCTTTACCATATAACCCCAGCTTGGGTAATCACTGTTATCGGCTATGCGGAAAGCAATGTCTGGCCTGCCAAAATCTGTCAATCCACGCATCAGCCATTGTGTTCCGATAACCCCGGTGCTGATATGGCCATTTTCGTTTGTAAGTATTTTGGTTACAATATTATTAAACACGGGTTTCTCATAACCTGCCGGTATCATCCCAAAGTATAAAGGAAGCAGGTTGGCAGTAACTGTATTGTTATCGTATTGGTAGGTATTCTTGTTCAGATACTTTTGATTGAAGGCGGTTTTTGTTTTTATCGCCATTGCCGAAAAACTTTGCTCATCGGCGGTTTTGTTTAGGATGCCCGCAAAACGCTGCATTAAAAACAACATTCGATAGTAATAAGCGGTCGCGATGAGTGTACCATCAGTAATCCGGGAAGGATCTTTGGCGTGGATCAGTTCCGGCGATTCGGGTGGTACGCACCAATCGCCGTATTTATCTTTGGTCATCAGGCCGTTTTTCAGATATTTCTGACGCATATAACCAAGCCATTTTTTCATTGAGATATAGTGCTTTTCAATCGGCGCTTTATCTCCAAACTGTTCATAAAGCATGTTCGCTACCAGGATATAAGTACCCGGCCAGGTCATATTATCGCTGTAATAATGCCAGTAAGCCGGTGCCACATCCGGAATTGAGCCGTCGGGCAACTGAGCCTCCTGGATATCATCGAGCCATTTAGCGTACAGATTTTCATTGTCAAATACAAAACTTTCACCCAGCGAGCCCACCGCACGATCGCCAAGCCAGGGCATACGTTCATTACGCTGAGGGCAGTCAATGGGCATACCCTTATAGTTGCTTAGTATGCCCCAGTATGCATTTTTATATATCCGGTTAATCAGTGTATCCGAAGTTTCGAACTGCCCGGTAGTTGCAATATCATCTGACACTACCTGACCGACAAAATCATCTACAGTTGGCGTACCGGGATAACCTGTTATCTCCACATACCTGAATCCATGAAACACAAATACCGGGTGCCAAACTTCTTTGCCTTCGCCCTTTAAAGTATAAACATCCGTAGCCTTTGCATCGCGCAGGTTGGCCACGTACAATTCGCCCTTTTTCTGCAAAGTTTCTGCATAACGAAGCATGACCTTGTGTCCCTGTTTGCCGCTTACCCGCATCTGCACCCAGCCAGCCATATTCTGGCCCATGTCCATTATCCAAACACCGGGTTTAAGCGGAGCAATATTCATCGGATTGATCGTCGCTACTATTTTTATCGGCTCGTTCATCCGGGCTTCCAACCTTCCGTCCGGCGCAGCAACCAATTCAGGTTTTATCCAATCGCTGTCATCATATCCAACTGCATTCCAGCCAGTAAGTTTTTTCGTAGCGTCGTATTCCTCCCCATCATATTCGTTATTAGTCCTGATAGGGCCATCGGCAGTAAATTTCCAATTGTCATCACTCGTAATGAGTTTTTTCGTGCCGTTGTTATAAGTAATTTCCAGTTGCAGCAACATCTTCGGGAAACCGAATTCCTTTATTTTTTGAGGCTTATATTTGGGGCGCATCGTAAAAAAACGACCGTTACCCAATACAGCGCCAATGGCATTGCCGCCTTGCTTAATATCATCGGTAACATCATAAGTGCTGTACTTTACCGCTTGCGTATAATCAGTTGGGACCTGGGCAAGCACCTCGTCGCCAATATTGCTGCCATTTATATAAAGTTCATAGTGCCCCAGGCCGACGATATAAATCACTGCTTTTTTTATATCGCCGTCGCTTTTAAATTCTTTACGAAAATACCGGGCCGATAACCTGGAAAACTTTGAAACACTATCCCAGGGAAAACCATTATCATATCCAATCCATTTGGCTTTCCAGTCCGAAGCATTCAATAAACCCATACTCCAAAATGCCGGCTTACTCCATGAGCTTTGTCCTTTATTGGTCCACACGCGTACCTTCCAAAAACAAGCAGCGCGACTAATAAGTTGTTTCCCTGCATAAATCACCATTATCGACCTGTCTGAAAGGGTTTTATGCGAGTCCCAAAGATCACCTTGCCCTGCATTTAGCTTTTCTAGCGTTGAAGCAACGATAATCTGATATGCAGTTTGGTTGATATTCCGGCCGTCGCCAATAATTTGCCAGCTCAACCGAGGATATGAGGCATCTATTCCGAGAGGGTTTTCCAGCATTTCACAGCGCAGGTTTTGTAATCCGGTTCCGGCAGATGCAAAATCCGCGAAACAACAGGTCAGGATACCTGTCAAAATTATGGCGATATGAATTGTCCCTTTTTTCATCAGTTAGTTGCCCGAAAAGTCGAAATACAGGTTGAGCGACAACGCATCCTCTATGTTCTTATCGTAGTTGAAATACTGGTTCTTTCCACCGCTCGCACCCAATTTTTCAGGCTTCTGCGATTTGGTGCCAATAGGTGTTATACCGTGCATAAATGATATATCGCCTTGCGGGAAGGCAGGCGCAACATTGTAAGTTTTTTTAGGATAAGTTGGTGTAAACAGGCGCATAAACACATCCCGGCTATTGCAAACTATGGTAATGGGCTGTTCTTTGGTTTGCAGTTTCATCCAATACAATTCAGAGTAATAGCCTTTAAATTCAGGATAGCTCAGCTTGGTGCTGTCTTCGCCGGTGATGGTATTGTTGTATGCCTTATCCCAAACATTCAGTGTTGTACCCTTAAGCCGGTTCTTCCAAACCCGGTAAGGGCCGTTGCCCATATAGGTTATGCCTTTTACTTCTTTTTCAGGATAAGAGAAACTTACGCCTAACAAATCGGCATCCTCGCCCAGTGGCCAGTACTTCACATCCAATTGAACCCATCCGGAGGGATAAATGGTCCATTTTAGCTCCTGTTCAGCGGTCTTTTTACCAAACTCGGCTTCTATTATTAATTTATCTCCGTCATAGCGGTTAGTTAACTTTTGAAAACCCGACTGGCTTTGCCCTTCCACTAATACGGGTCCATTTGTAAGCGGAATAGTGCCCTTCGCGTTTTTTACCTTTTTCAGCATACCTGAGTTGCGGCTAAATTCCAGTTCGATATTTTTCACCGTTACTTTATAAAGCGAGTCCGTTTCCTGAATAACCGGTTTATCGCTGCCGTTGAGCACAACCATGCGTTTGGTTATCACATCGTGGCTGCTTATTGGCCAGCTCCAGGTAAACAACTCTCGTTTATGCGGATCAAATGCAGTAACATACAACACATCGTAAGTTTTCCAGCTTTCGGGTAAGTGCAGTTGCAGATCGCCAAACTGAGCGGGTTGTACATCCGGCGGATTAATCGCCCCTGTCAACGATGCTGCTAACGATTTTTGATTAGGATTATCAAGGCGTGCAAGACGATAGTTAAAGGTGCATTGCTTTAGGTTAGTAAAAGCAAAACGATTTTCAAGCCTCAGTCTTCCGTCGAATGCAGCTGTTATTTCCTTCGGCTCCAAATGAACAGGGCACCAAATTTCCTTGATCGTATAGTAACTGCCTTCCTTTTCGTGATAAGGGCCAACAATGCCATCCGGTCCGTGGTCACCATCCGAATCGAGAAGTCCATTTTTATCTGTGCGCACTACAGCTTCATCGGCAAAAACCCAAATAAAGCCACCTGCCGAGATCGGCGTATGCCACATTTGCTCCCAAAAATCATCCAGTCCCGCACCTGCGCCGCCGTCATACAAGCCATGCAAAAATTCGGTCGGAAAGAATACATCATGACCATGCATACCTGTATTGGTGCCATAATCATAATTGATATAGTGCTGGGTATTGGTACCCCTAAAAATGGCCCATGGATGTATAAGCGGGCGTTTTTGAATATCCAGTTCATCAAACCAATGGTCAAGGTCAAAATTGAACCCTCCTTCATTACCGTTATCCCAAATCGCAATAGAAGGATGATTTACATCCTTTTCTATCATTTCCTTGGCCAGTTTGGAGCCAACCTGCGTATCGTAAGCATGGTGCCAGCCGGTTAGCTCATCCAACACAAACAACCCAAGGGAGTCGCAAGCATCCAGGAAATGATCATCAGGCGGATAATGTGACATCCGAACTGCATTCATGTTCATATCCTTTATCATTTTCACGTCGGCGATACTTATATCCTTATTGAGCGCCCGGCCTGTTGTGGGCCAAAATGAATGGCGGTTTACTCCCCTGAATTTGATCTTTACATTATTTACATAAATGCCATCGTGTTCACGCAGTTCGACGGTTCTGAAACCAAAACGCTGATTTACCAGGTGTACAGGTTTTCCATTTATATTGAGCGTGAAGATTACTTTGTAGAGATTAGGAAATTCCGGCGACCATAATTTAGGCGCATTAAAATGTGTTTTAATAAGTACGGAGGAATCACCGGGTTTAATTTGGGTCGAGAAGGGCACACCTGTTTTCTGACCGTTCAAGGTATAAAACTCCCCGTTTATCGTCGCCGCACTTTTTATATTCGATAGTTTAAGCCGTGCCCGGAAACTTCCATCAGCCTTAGCATCGACGGCTAAATGATTAATATGAGTAGAAGGAAAGGCTTCAAGGAACACCGGTCTGAAAATGCCGCCAAATACCCAAAAATCACCCTTTCTTTCGGCCGCATTTACCGACGGGTTCGCCGAGTATTTGGACACTGTAACTTCCAGTAAATTTTCTTCACCGTAATGAAGGAGTTTGGTGATATTATACTTAAAACGGTAAAAAGAACCCTGATGAATCGGGCCGGCCGGTTCACCGTTGATCTTAACCTCTGAGTCGGTCATTGAACCATCGAATACAATATTGATGTCTTTTCCCTGCCACGATGCCGGCACATTGAATTTGTACTTATACAGTCCTTTTTCCCGGCCTTTTAGCGAATCTTTGTCCAGCCCGTAATTATATTTTCCAAAGCCCTGGAATTCCCAATTCGATGGCACAGGAATAGTGGTCCATTTGCCCGAATTATTACCCGCCGTACAATAAAACTGCCAGTTAACAGTATGATCGCTGCCGGTGCCTGAAAGGTATTGTATTTGTGTTTGCTGCGCACAAACGTTGATTGCAGGTATCAACAGCAAAGCAATTAACCAAATTTTAAACCAGGCATATTTCATTTTAAATCAATATTTGAATAAGTAAACTTTAAAGGATTGTTTGTTCTGAAAGGTATTGCAGGCAACCCACTCTTATTATAAAAATTGGGTTGAGCAGCTTCATTCCATGCAAAACGAACCTCTGCAGGGGATGTTACCTCCGGCGAGGAAACTACAACTTTGCCTCCTTCGATGACGGCGTCAGCGTTGAAAAATTTGCCATCGCTGCCGGCGATGGAAAAATAGTCAAGCGGTTTACCATCATGACTAATCAAACCGCCGTCGGTATGCTCAAAGGATAAAATGATCTTATTGCCCTTTACCCTCATCCGCTTATATATCGGCCCTGAAAAAACCACATCATGCTTGCCATAAGTTTTAGTCAGCGCCAACAACTCCAGCCTCTGGCCCACCAACCATTTAAAAGGTGGGTGAAGATTGTTAATATTATCATTCAAATCAGTAGTAACGATCATACCGGTATGCGGGATCTTTAGGGCCATCGTTTGGGCCTCCCTGAATTCGGGTTCTCTCTCTTCAGTACAAGGTATTATGCTTTTGGCTTTTGAGTAATAATACGGGGCTATTTGCACGTAATAAAATGGCATCGCTTCATTGTGCCATAACTTGCGCCAGCTATTTATCAAAGCCTCCATTTTATAAGTATATGTGATTGACTCGCCCAGAAAGCAATTTGATTCGCCCTGGTACCACAAAAAGCCACTGATAGCAAAAGGGGCCAGCGGCTGGATCATTTTCGCATAAAACTTACCCGGGTCACCATCAATTTTGACATTATTAGCCTTGAAATATGGAACTGCATCAAATGCCACCAATGGTGCCCACGGCTCGATGCGGCTGCCACTCACCGCGGATGAAATAATGCCGACAGGTACATTCAGATCATGATTCAGATTTTTGGCAAAAAAATATCCGGCTGCCGAAAAATCCCTCAACGCTGTACCTTCAGCTATATTCCATCCCGTATGGGTGGAATCGGACTTTCCTAAGTTTTTTTGCGTAACCAGAAATATTCTTATTTCGGGGTTGTGCGCTCTTTCCAATTCATCAACAGGCGAATTAGCTGTGCTTGTGTCAGGTTTAGCCACCTTGCTATTCTTGCGCATTTCGTATTGCATGTTTGACTGTCCTGAACAAAGCCATACCTCACCTACCAGTATATTATTCAGCTTAATGGTGTTGGTGCCTGATATTGTTAATATTCGCGGCTGAGCAGAGGCAAGCATCGGATCTAATACTACTTTCCAATTTCCTGACTCGTCAGGTAGCGCGGTTTTGGTTTGATTTGCAAATGTGACAACAACTTTTTCCCCTATTGCAGCGGTACCCCAAATTGGCACAGGTTTATTACACTGCAACACCATATTATTGCCTAATATTTGGGGTAAAATAACTTCAGCTTTACTATTGAAATTATAAAACAATAGCATCACCGATAAATAGAATATACCACTTACCCTCATCTGTTAATAGTTGCTTGTTTTAAATGATTTGATGTAGAATACCGCCGGCTTGGCTGGGTTACCCGTATGATCCACGTCATAATCCTGGTCGGTCGGAGTATCCGCATCGGGGAACCGCCTCACACCACCGGTGCGGAACACTACCCGCTTAACATTGAGCACCGGGGCAAAGAACAGATTAGTCATTACATCCTTTCCATTCACATTTACCGTATAAAAACGGGTGTCGGTATTCAGTTTTAGTACAATGTGGTAGGGCGTGTTAGCATCATAATGTTTTAGCAAATCCTTATTCCGGTATCCTGCTTTGGCAAAAAATGTACTTGTTGAGTCGAGTGTTAGCCTGATGCCAGCATGCCCTTTCGCGTCCTGGAATTCGATATCAAGCATCCCGGTATTGTTTTGACCCGGAACTATCGTAAAATCAGCTATCAGTTTTTTCGATTCAGGCACCACACGTTCGGCATAGGCATAATCGAACCTATCGCGGTCATTTAATGCCAGCGCCCTGGTACCGTCAGGCATTTTTTCAATACCAACCTTTGCCCATTCGGGGCTATAAGTATTCCATTTATCCAGTTCTTTTCCGGCAGGCATATCGTTAAAAACTTCATCCGCCTGTGACGAAACATGATCAATTACCGGTACAGGAACCGAAGAAATCCAGATGTCCTCTTTATTCATGCTGTAGGTAACCCATAGCTTGCCATCAGGCGGCGTTCCGTTACCCTCAATAATGCCCCTCGTATATTGCGGACCGTATGATTTATAAGCTCCACCATAACGCATAGTTGGTATCTGGCCATTCACTAATAGCAGATTTGTATAATCCAGGCCATCCTGGCTAACAGATATAGCCAGAGGCCAGCGAAATTCAGAGGGATTGTAAACTGTTGCATATTTGCCGTCAGAGGTGCGCTGCCCCCAAATCTTAGCGTTGCTGTTTACAAAATGTGGTGCACGTGCCGCATTTGCCGGCCATGTTTTGCCGTTATCAGTACTAATGGCAGTTAATGCATATTTCCATAGACCTACAACCCTGCCGTCGGGCAAATGATAAAAATTAAAAGCCTTATAGTCCTTATGCAGTGGTATCAGCGGATCTTTACGATCAGTTTCTTCCACCCACTGCATCATCATCAGCGGGTTAGCCATTAGCTCGTCGCAGGCTTCCATAAATCCTTTATCGCTGCTGGTTTTATAAAAAGGATATGACGTGTTCTTCCCGTTCCATTTTGGGTTGTAGTGGATAAAATAGATTGGGCCGTATTTACCATCGGGATATAACTCGCGCACTACACGGCCTATACCCTTACCATCATTCGGGTCATCGTGCCCATCCAGGCAAATGCCGTAAAACCCAAGTACAAGCAGGCGTTTTGATTTAGATACATAGAACCCCATGCGCTGGTGCATTACCGAATACAGGTCTTTTGCCGCTCCGGGATGTCCCTCTTTAGTCGTACCGTCAGGAATTTTATATTGCGGAAAAACAATTTTTGGTTTTGACCATACCTGCCCATCTTTTGATGAGATCAGCAATGTCTGTCCTGGTGGCACGCTTTCACCCACTTTATCACTCAGGTACTCCACATAAAATGTGTTGTTCCAATAACACAACATGGGCTGATGATTGTATGTGAAACCGAAACCATCGGCCAATTCCGGGTGTTGACGGTTGGCCCTTAATATCTGCGTGCTGTGCACCCCTACTGCCGGTGTCAGTTCGCCATCATGGTAATCTACATTAACAATGGTTTTACCTGTGTAATGCACGGTATCCTGTGCGCGCACCGCATAAGCCAATAATGTAAAAAGCAGTATACAAACAATCTTCTTCATGTTATACAATATCTTTTTTCGATTGAGCATCTTTCAAAAGTAGCTTCAACTGTTTTTTGGTCACTTTAAAAATAGTACCGTGCTTATGCCCTTTCGGCACACTGATACTATCGGATATATCCGTAAAAGTTTTAAAATCAGCAGTACGCATAGCGCCAAACCTTTTCAATCGGTACGAATCATAATAGATCAGCCAATATTTATCGGCTTTAGTCATGGTCGGGCCTTCACTATACATTTCCGTAAACCGTTTAGAAAAATTGGCGTAGGGCCCCAGTGGGTTGTTACTAAATGCGACTAGTATGTTCCGGTTTGGCCGGGTATTATCTTTCATTACCAGCACATAATCATTTTTTGCCCGCTTTACAATTTCGGCATCGATCACGCTAAAACCGGGATCAAGAAACAGCTTAGTCGGTGAGAAGGCCTTGAAGTCTTTTGTAGTAGTATAATATAAGCGATGGTTATTGTTTTCGTCCTCTTCACCCCTGGCGAAACGATTTGGCACCGTTGAAGCAAAAACAATAATAAAACGATCTGCTTCATCATCATAAAACAACTCGGGCGCCCAGGCATTGATAGCTGTTGGCTCATAACCCATCACATTGATGTGCTGTTCCGCAGACCAATGAATCAGATCGGGCGAACTGGCGTATCCTATCCCCCTATCGTTTTTCCAGCCTGTTGTCCACACTAAATGATACATTCCGTTGGGGCCCTGTACAATTGATGGGTCGCGCATGATCCGGGCTTCGCCAACTTCCGGCTTCAAAAAGATGTGATTAATATCTGTCCAATGGTAGGCGTCATAACTGTAAAGAAAACGCAACCCGCTGTCAGCCGGTTCATGAAAAGAAGTAAACATATATACGCGTTTACTGGTATTGCAGGCAAACAAAAGCAAGCCTGCAAAACCCAAAAGCATGTATTTAAAATATCTTATCACGAATATAAATGTTTAGTTCTAAATAGAATCCAGTATCAGCACCCAATCATTGCCGTTCTTTTTTTGACCAGGTGGATCAAATTTCATCAGTTTCGATTTTTTAAATGTCCCAATAGGTGTTACCTGTCCATTGCGGGGATTAAACCACGAAGCCTTTATCTGATCACCTTGCAGTTTTTCGGGATTAACCTGTATCTCCCTGGCATTATAAGCGTAAATAAAGGCGTAGTTTTTGCCTCTGGTAGCCAGCAGTCTATTGTACCTCTCGCCCTGACCCGACGCAATAAGCGATTGATCGGGAACACGCTCTAAATATGGTCTTGACAACATCAGCTCTCTTAAATATTGCATTTGTTGCGCACCCGGATCATTGATCGACTGAAACCAATAACCTTTTGACCCATAGGCAATATGTTTATCGGTAGGTTGGTGCATTTGCATTACATCATTATTGCCGTACGTGTAACCACATGCGCCGGCAAATACCGACCAGTAACCATAGCGACGCACATCCGCGTCGGTCCATCTTGGCAACGTGATATCATGCAGCCCATATGGTATCCTTTCATATGATGGCTCGGCATCAAGTGTGGGTTTAACCGGGGTTTTAGCATAATCAGCCTGTACATAGCGCCAGTTATCCTCGCCATAATGCAGGTCATTTTTTGAAGTATCCTGATTATAGCTTCGGTGCCCTGACTGAAAGGAATTAAAGCTTAGCCAGGGTTGATCCTGAAACCATGTTGACGATTGCGTACGACCGCGGGGATGATAAGTGATCAGATGACGGGGATCAAGCGTATGCAAGGTATTTCCTATGGTGTTCCATACTCTTGTGGAATCGGAACCGGCAATATCACCACCGTTCATCCATATGATGTTCGATTTCGCGCTGTATCGTTTTGCGAGGAATTCGGCATATATTTTGGCCTCACCAGCATTGATGTGTGCACCTTTCACAACGGAGCCCCAAACGGGTACCAGGGCAATATAGATGCCTTTTTCGGCAGCTTTTTCAATTACCCAATCAATATTATCCCAATAATCATATTCATCAGCTTTACCAAATTCGCTTCCTGGAGTAACTTTAGGCGAGGTGATGTTTTTATTAGTCAACGCTGAATCGCCATAGGCATTTACATCCCCAATACCGTGCAGCACCATTACTTGTACAACGTTAAAACCTTGTTTGCTACGTATATCAAGATATTTTTCTGCCTCATCCCTTTTCATTTTAGTAAAAAGTAGCCATCCCGTATCACCCAGCCAGAAAAATGGTTTTCCTTTGGCAGTAAAGTATCGATTGTTTACTGATACCTGCAAAATGGGCAAAGTCGTAATCTCATCGCTTTTATAGTCAGAGAAAAGCAAGCAAGTGACTATACATACAGGTACTAACCATTTAAGCATACTTATATCCGGGTTAACCACAGAATAGCTGTTCCGCTCTGCGGGTTTTTTATGTCAATATTATTTCCACCTTTTATCGTGTTCTCGCCTGTCAAAATTTTACCGTTTTGCAGGTCGATCCATTGTACTTTATAATTGGCGCCAGTTACCAGGTTAAGTTGGATCGCGTTGGCCGAATCATTATAAATGATGAAACCTTTTCCCTCGTTCCCCAACACCCATTGGCCCTTAGGATTGTCGGGTAGCACAATACTTTTCATAGCTGAAGCAGCTGCCAAAAATGCCCTATCGGTAGTTGCCGGCAACACAGGAAGTGATCCACCTGCCATAAATACGGCCCAGCCAAAGTGTTCATAGCCGTCTGCAGAATAAAGCACCGCCTTATCCGGATATTTTTGGCGATACTCATGTACCGCACGATAGACTTGCTCAAACGATGAAGCTTTTGGTTTAAAAATGCGCTGCTGCTGCCGTGGCGCCAGGCTTTGACCACCCAGCGGTGCATACGGCTCGCCATTTTGCTGGTAATACCAATACCTTATATCGATAATATTAACTACCGGAGATTTTGATGGATCACTCAGGATAGCATCCTGCACATCTTTAGTAGCGCTGAGGCCAATAAGCTCCTTCTTTTTATGAATAGTTTCCCATTGTTTCACGGTATTGATCCAAAACTGCATAAAAGGCAATGGACCTGTAAACTCCGCGCTGGTACTTTGGATAACACCACTGTTATCTGCAAAGTTGTCCAAACACTTGTCAATGTAGGCGACTAAAAGCTTGCGCCTTGCCGGTTGACTTACATCATAAAACTGCTCGGCCATAAACTGACGCTTATCACCTGCATAATTTACAGGTTCAGGGAAGCCGGTGTTATTAATGTTGTTTGCAGTCCTCCAGGGGAAATCGGCGTAGTGTGCCCCCGCCTCTATAATATTATGCTGGAAGAAGTTCTGATGAAAAAGCACCAGGCCCTTTTGGTCGGCAATATCAGCGAATTGCTTCAGTCTGCTCCAATACCAGTGATTGTATTTGGTAAGGTCATATTTGCTTAAACCGTCCCAGGCTGATTCCTGTCCGCTGCGGGCAAAAGGTAATTCATAGAATGGCGGCCACACATCGCCATCCATCCTCCGAATCCGTTCATGATCATCCCGCCGGCGATCGTACCATAAACCATAATTGTGTTCGAGCACAATTATGTTGTCTTTTTGCATCCAGTTGGCCACATCGCCGAGGTCATCTGTCAATCCGGTTCCGGTTCGTCCAGGCACCCAACGTGTAATATCCGGTTTGGCAGTTTTATTGAGGTAATCTGGTTTAACCGTTCCATTCCACCAGGGTGCTTCAAAGTGTTTTCCCTGCAAAACCTCATCTCCGCGGACGAGCCAGCCATTGCGCACCATCATCTTTTGTGCCAATTCCGGTTTATGAAGTAGTTCACGATAGCCAATCTGATCTATCGTTTTCGCTCCATTTGAGGCTATGTTGATAGGATCTCTTTTCCACGCCTGGTCAACCCAATCGCCGATGGTTACCGCAGGTCTTTTAGCGGCGGCCATCAGCGCCGCCGCTTCAGCAACTGTAGGGCTACTTGAGGGCTCCGTTTCAATTTGTAATATTGCGGCCTGTTTGCTTATGTCCCGGTTTAAGCGGTTGGCCAGTTGAGCATAATAAAAACTGCGCGGAGAAATGTTTTCGTTAGAAGAATTCCAATATCCATCGCCACCAAATTGCGCCCATGTACCAAATGCCCAATTCTCTGCAGTTGGCGGTTTATCACAATTCACCCGGGCAGCCGAGCAGTTCCAGAACATGCTGTTTGCAGCATTCCATCCGGCTCCCTGTCCGTCCTGGCCGCGGTTCATGTAGTTTAATGCCTGGCCATCAATATTCGTGATGTCAAACAACACACCCGATGCCCAGCTATCGATACCACCGCTAAAGCTGTAAGGGTGAACCGCCGAACACTGCACAAATGCATTGGGGCCCGGCGCGCAATATCCGGTCGCAAAATCATGGATCCCGTCTACCGAATAAAGACGCTGAAAAAGTGTTTGACCACCCATTGTCCAGAAGGTATTACGGCGCAATCCGCCGATCTCTGATATGGGGGTCAATGATTTACAATCCTGAACAGTTATACGATTGGCTGTTTGGAGTACAAAAACCGCAGAACCGGCAAAATGTTCAAATACAACCTGTCGCACCCATGCATCCGAAACATTTTCCATGGTAATAGCCATCCACCGATGATCTTCATCTTTTGGATTCCCCGTGTTATAAGCAGATTGCAGATCAAGATTTTCAATACCAACCTGCGAAATGCGTCCCGGCCATTCATATTTTGCTATCTGCCCGCCGCCATAGGTTGTATCTAAAGCTGTAGTTATGGGAGCATCGATAGTGACCTCATTGCCGTTTACCGATGTCACTTTACGATCCCAATAAATATCCCGTTCACCCGGTTTCCATGATAATGCAGTTAAGCCTCCTCCAAAATGGTCTGTACCTAATTCATTGATCCAGGTCTGTGTACTTGGTCTATGTACAACAATCATATCGCCGGTCTTCAAATCCCCGGCATTGGCCACGTGAAAAGTAAAAGCGTTGACCGGCACATATGCGTCGGTTATTTTAATTTCTTTTGACTCCTTTTTATTGTTTATTCCCGAAATCTCTATAAAGGTGTTCCTGTCTTGTCCGGCTGCAAGTAATATCGTACCATTTGCACCCATCCCGCTGCCACGAAGAACAACGCCCGAGGCATTAATTTTCAGACTGCCTTTAACTGAATAAATGCCTTTGTTAAGTAACACCGCCCCGCGAAAACCGTTACGATCAACTGGAAGAGAAGCCACGTAATCCAATGCGGATTGGATGCGTAAGGTAGCGTCGCCTTGTTTTAACGGAACAATTACGCGTACAGGTACATTATCGGGTATTGGCTGATTAGAAGCCATATAACCGCAGTAGGAAAAATCGGGTATCCGGTCGCCGTTATTATCAGCATGATAAACCAGTTTACCATTTTTTTCGGCCGTAACAGGAGCTGGCACCCCGTCCTTTTTTTTTGCCTTTTGGCACATTGCGGGGGCATGAACCAGCATGCCCCCAACAAATAGCGCAACAGATAAACCAACTATCTTATTTTTTCTAAACCTAATCACAATTTATTCCAATTAATTCAATTCGCCGTTAGTCATGCGGTGTTCACCTTTTAAAGCAACTGTATTCAGATACACTTCGATATTAGTATATCCTTTGCCATTTTTGGCCGGCTTGCTTGCATCATCAGCATTATGCGGATTTAACCCATTTGCAATCTCCCATGAATCGGGCATACCGTCATTGTCACTGTCTTTATATGGAGTGCCTTTGTAATTCGGGTACCCCCCAACCTGCCAGGGTGCTGTAATAATACCTAACTTATAAGAGTCCTTAGGTAATTTACGGATTTTGAATTGAAAATCGGTATCTGTTTTCATTTCTTTATAGTCAATTTTACCAGTGCGAACCTGTTCGACTATACGTTTGTCTACTGCATCGCGCACTGGCAAAGTAGCGCCCACATTAGCTGTAACGAAATTGAAAGCATTATTTGCCGTCATGATAGTTACAGGCGCCATAGCAAACGGCGTAGCGGAATACATGTAGGGCTTGTAAGGGCCTGCATCCGGTAATTCTTCAACCTGAACGCCACCGTCCCAGTTATCGGCTGTAACTTTTGGATATCCTTCCATAATATTCCCGACAGCGTAAACCCGTCCAAATACTTTTTCTTTAAGCTTGCTGCGGCCTGATTCCGGTTTTACTATGCGGTGACCCACCGCTTCGTCTTTCGGTGTAACCGGCCCTGGTTTGAAATAATTATTGATGACGTTATAGTTGGTGGTATAATCCCCACCATCCATTGAACGATGATGCCAGTTAAATACCACATTATTAATAAAATTATAAACACCATTCCAACCAACTGAGGGGTTACGACCCGTATTATCAGCCCATAAGTTGCGCACAAGCGTGCTATTCTCGCCCCCTGTTGTACTACCAAATGCATGGTTCCAATAATCGAGAGACTCTGAATACATACAATTTTGAATTGTGATATTAACTGTTCCCAATTTTTCTTCTTTTGATCCGTCTCCCGGATCAAACATGTGACGATACATGGAGAAATTTTCGTCCAAACCCCAGCTTGTTGATGTATGGTCGACGATGATGTTACCAACAGGATTACCACCTAAGGCATCATCGCGCCTGCCCACATTTGTTTCACCGCGCCTGAACCGCATGTAGCGAATAATTACATCATGGGTATTAACCCAGAATGATTCACCTGCCACACAAACTCCATCGCCCGGTGCAGTCTGACCCTCAATACTTATATAAGGCGCACGCACAATAATGGGAGTTTTAAGGTGTATAATGCCTGCCACATTAAATACAATAATACGAGCTCCCCCTTTTTCACAGGCATCGCGCAAAGTTCCCGGACCGCCATCTGCCAGGCTGGTTACAACGTATACTTTTCCGCCGCGGCCTCCGAAGGTATATTTACCGCCGCCCTCGGCACCCGGGAAAGCGAGTATTTTTGCCTGAGGCAAATCGGTAGGACGTGATGCCCATGGCACATATACCTTGCCCTTGCGCATGTCGGCCTGTACAATAGGTAAAGCCACCTGCCATGCTGAATCAGAATGGCGATTGGCCGCTTTCATGATAGAATCAGATTCGGCTTTAACTTTTTCTGATACTTGCGGGTATTGAGCAAATGCTTGTTTTACAGAGAAAACAGCAATACATAAAATCAGAAGGTAGATACTTTTTTTCATTTTGTTTGATTTTTCACTCGCATTAAACAGCCACTTTTTATGATGTAAAAAAATTACTTCAACACATTTAGGTGTTTATTACAATGTTTCAGAACTTCAGTTTATACTATTTGGTTGTACAATTATAAAATCAAATATGCGCGGCAAACGATCATATTTCATATAGTATGTTCGCATGTTTTTATAGGATATTATCACCGTGTATCATCCACGTTTTAATTGCGCAATATGTCACACTTATATTACATAAAACGTTCAAATAACCGTTATTTAGTATCTATAAAGCTGCTTTTCCAGCGCTTTCCGCATGATTTAATTGGCTCCTTACCGGGTTAATATCATACAAAATTTACAATGCTTAATTTAATTGTCTTGCCGCAATACGACATCCTGCCAAAAAAAAGGGAAACCGAAGTTTCCCTTTTTTCAATAAACCCAATTCTTAATTATTTTAAAGGATCAAAAGGCCCGCCCCAGGTATTATTTTGCTGGATGTTGGGATCATTGTTGATAGTGCTGGTAGGGATACCAAAGAAATAATCAGCGGGCTGGAAATTAAGCTGGTACTTATCTAAAGCCTTAACAGAAAGCATAAAATAAGTATTATAAACACTATCGATGGAAGCTGTAGCCAATGCGTCCCTGGTCTGCAGCAGGTAATCGGATGCGCTGCTGTTATTCTTTAATACAATGGTTAATCCGCTTCTTTCCTTGCCATTGAAAGTACTTTCCAATAATTTTCTTCTTCTCAAATCCCAGTACCTTTTGCCCTCAAATGCAAATTCTATTTCCCGCTCCAGCATAATAGCGCTAACCATTTGATTATGATCCATACCAGCCTGCAAACCATATAAACCGTCCGTATTTGGTTTTATGCCAGCTCTTTGCCTGATGGCAATCAGGTTAGCATAAGCTTCCTGGCCCTGCGCCAAATGTCCTAATTCGGCTGCGCATTCCGCCTGATTCAACAACACTTCGGCATAACGAATTTCCTGCCAGTCGGTCCCGGCATAAACAAGATTATCCACGGTAATGCTGGGATCAACCGCTTTCCTGCAATAGAAACCGGTGTTACTGGCAGATGACTCAGTAGACTTTGTGGCGCTGCCATCGGCTTTGCTGTAATAATAGTATGTCCACAACCTGAAATTAGCATTACCCGGCACAGGCCAGCTACAGCCATTATAAGCTATAGTTTGATAAAAACGCGGGTCGCGATTTTTATAAAAAGTTTGCGGAGTGTAGGTATATACCGTTGAAGTGCCGGGCGCTTTTCCATCCGCCATGGGGAAAGTCTGAACAATATCCCATGTGGGCTGATTTGAACCACCGGTTGTTCCTATATATTTTGGAAGTGTAGAATTGGTATAACCTTCGTTCGACATACCATTTTGATCTGAAAAGGTATTATACCCGGTAACCAAAACGGCCTCAGGATTGGAAGGGCCCTCGGTAGTCCACATGGTATAATCCCATTTGGGATATAAACCCCATCCATTTGCCGAAAGTGTAGCGATAGCAGCTGTGCTGGCATCGAAAGCTGCCTGCCATCTGGCCTGGTCATTGTTGGGATTAAATTGCGGGCTTGCCCAGGTAAGCAGAACACGCCCGAGATAGGCCTGTGCGGCACCCCTGGTAATACGTCCATAATCAGCAGAAGACCACTTTACCGGCAGGTATTTAATGGCGGTATCCAGGTCTGCTACAATTTGACCGAAAGTGGCGGTGGTGGTGTTTCTAGGCACCAAAGCTGCTTGTTTGGCCGCTGCACCAACCACAGGCAACGGCGTAAGCACAAGCGGAACGCCACCGTATATTTTTACCAGGTCAAAGTACCTGAAGGCTCTCCAGAATAATGCCTGCGCGTTGAATCTTCTCTTCATAGCGGCATCCATCTTTCCGGCGTTTACATCAACTAAAAATTGGTTTATGGTGCGCAACTTGCCGTAATTGTTTGAGGCGCTGTTGGTAGTACCTATATCCCCCACACTTTCCTGCGTTACTGTACCCTTAACAACGATATTATCCGCTTGATTCTCCTCGGTAAGATTGCCTGGGCCAGTAGTACCAATAAAACTCACTGAGCCATTTCCGTACCACCCGGGCTGATTTGCTGCGTAAATGTAATTCAAACTAAAAACAGCAGTGACCGAATCGTTGTATACCTGGTCAAATGTGCTATGCTGCAAATCCTGTTTTAAAAGCACCTTTTTGCAACCCGAAAACACGAGGGCTGATACTATAACCGCTAAACTTAAGCTATATATTTTTTTCATTTTCTTAATATTTAAAAGCCAACATTTAAACCAAACGATAAACTCCTCAGTGTCGGATATTGCGTAATACCGGTGTCCGGGTCTCTGTAATGATTAGGATAAGGATTGTACAAGCTCAAGGCGTTTGTGCAAACAGCATAAAGCCTTAAGCTACTAACTCCTATCACCTTCGTCCATTTTACCGGCAACGTATAGCTTACGTTAATGTTCTGAATATCCCATGAAAATGAGTTAACGAACCAAAAATTACTTGGGTAGTCAAGGTTGTAGTCTGATACGTAATATGGCGCCGGGTATTTGGCGTTAGGGTTGGCCGCCGTCCAGTGATCGGCCCAGAAAACCGGTTTGTTTTCTGTAATGTCCTTAGATACCGATTGGGTTATTTCAGTTCCTGAAATAACGTCCTGCCCGCCCCAACTCATGCCGCTGGTAACGTTGAGACTCAAAGATTTGTAGCTAAACCCAAAGTTTAAACCCAACTGGTTATGATTACCTGATTTATGGCTCAAATATTGAATATCCTTATCATCAATTTTGTTATCGCCATTTAAATCCTGGTAATTTAACATACCGGGTTGAGGTGCTTGCCCAAATATGGTATACCCGGGGTGTGCTGTCATAAATGTATTTACGTCGGCCTGGGTTCTGAACATACTCGTGTATTTGTACCCAAGGATGCCAAGGTCGTCCGATTTGCCTGTGTGGTCCTGGATAGTCCCAATCAACCCTGTCGGTAAGTCGTACTTAAGTACCTTATCATCGCTCCAGGTAAAGAATGGTGTGATGTTATAGCTCCAATTGGTATTGATATGATCTCTCCAGGTAGCGGAAATTTCATAGCCGAAAGTATTGACTGCCGAGTAATTCTCATTTGGTACAGCGCCACCAATGGTGAGTGGTACAGATGAACTTAATCCGGTAAGCATATCGTAGTTATGATTCCAGAAATAATCGGCAGTAACTGACAAGCGATTTTTCAGGAACGCCATATCAACGCCATAGTCGGTCTTTGTTTGATGATCCCAGGTTATATCAGGGTTGGGAATAAGATTATATTGAATGCCTAAGCCCTTCTCTCCCTGATTAAATACAGCGCCACCGCCGCTGCCGGTACCATATTTATAGTAAGTGGCATACTGATAGGGAGGCGTATTGTCACTGCCGACAGAACCTATTGAAGCGCGGAGCTTTAATAAATCAAAAAAGCTAAACTTATCCTTTATAAAAGGCTCTTCCGAAGCCACCCATCCTATTGATGCCGATGGGAAGTTTGCATATTGATGGCCTGGAGCAAGGTCAACACTTCCGTCTCTTCTAAAGGCAAGCTGAAGAAGATATTTGCTTGCGTAGTCATAATTTAATCTGGCGATATAAGATAACTTGCCGGATTCACTTATATACGACGCCTGGCTTGACGATTGAGCGCCTGTTGTAAAATTTTGATTATCCAGGCCTGTCAGGATAACGCCGTCCGCTTCAGCGGCCACCCCTTCAAAATAGGTTTCGCTTTGCTCATATATGCCTAAGAAATTTATGGTATGCTTTCCAAAAGTACGTTTATAATTAATGTCGGCATCAAATTGATAAGCGGTGTTGTAATTTGGCGTCAAACGCACCCTATCGCCATTTTTTATTAGTATAGGCGATCCCACAATAGTCCCTCCCGGAATGTGATTATTATCGCCGAGGCCGGAATACCTGTAATAATCAAAGGATGTTCCGTATTGCTTGTTAAATGTATTATTGATATTATCGTTGTAAGAAGCTCCGATACTTAAGCCATTTACACCCGGAATTTCGTAATTAAGTTTGGCCAGCACATTCATAATGTAACTGGTACCGCCGGTGTAGTTATTTGAATTTTGAAAAAGGAAAACATTGACGTTGTCAATATTCTGGCTACCGTTGTAGTTAGTATTCAACAATACCGGGTTGCCATCAATAAAATATTTAGTCCATGGCGCCACACGTGTAAGCGATGTTACATCCTGATCGAGGCTTTCGGATGTACCTGATGTCTTATACCAAAAGCTTCTGTTATAGGAAATATCGTCGCTCAGCGAAAGGGAAGCAGTTAATCCTTTAGCCGGCCTGGCTTCAACATTAGCCCTGAAACCAAGTTTATGAGAATTGACGCCTGCAAAATTTGAATTTTGGTTAACATAATCGGAACTTAAAAAATAAGTGACCTTGTCGGAACCGCCGCTAATTGTCAGCGCTCCACGCTCAACGTCGGCCGGCTTAAATGCTTGCTCGAGCCAATTGGTATTGTTTGCAGGGTTTGCAAAATAAGCCAATTCATCTGGTGTGTACCATTGTGGTTGTTTTTTTGTCACATCGCCATTTAAATAACCGTTTTCATCGATGAAGTTACCCGGAGTTTGTCCTGCTTGTACCTGGTTGTAATCATTAAGCCAGGTGGCCAATTGAAGCCCGTTCATCATTTTGGGCAATTGCCTTGCGTTTGCTGTACCGAACGAGGCGCTAAATGAAATTTTCGGAGCTCCCGACTTTCCTTTTTTGGTACGAACAACTATAACGCCGTTGCCACCGTCAATACCGTAAATCGCGGCCTCAGCATCTTTTAAAACCGATATATTTTCGATCTCGCTCGGATCAAGCAGGTTAAAATCTGTTACGGATCTGACAACATCGTCGATTACATACAACGTAGCTCCACCCTGCCCGTTTTTGGAGTAGGATACCGGATTCCTGATCGTGGTTGTGACCGGCTGCCCCGGACGTGCTGAAGCAGTGTTGATACTTAAGCCCGGTACCTGCCCCACCAGTGAACTCGCAAGATTAAGTGATGGTAAATCCTCAATCTTTTTAACATCAATGGTTGATACCGAACCCGTAAGTGTTATTTTCTTTTGTTCGCCATAACCTACAACAACTACTTCTGACAACCCATTACTGGAGGGAATCATTTTAAAGTCGGCATTCTTTTCTCCTACCTTAAGGGTTTTTTCCTGGTAATTATAGCCAACGAAGCTGACGCCGACCACAACGTTTTGCAGATTTGTTACGCTTATGGAGTATTCTCCGTTAGTATTCGTCACGGCACTAACCGTACTGCCTTTTACATGAACTGCAGCACCGGGAAGCGGTAGATTTTTCTCATCGGTTACCAAACCGGAAATTGTCCTGTTCTGAGCTTTTACTACGCTGCTAAAAAACAGTAACATCAAAAATAAGAGGCAAATTCTTCTCATGAATTTAAAATTATTATAGTTGTAAATTGGTTAGTTTGGTTTGAGAAATCGGACTTATCCTTTTTGTTTCTGATTTTCTCGTACACGTTTCTGCCATTCTTCGCCAGCCTTCTTCATGTCATATCCTTGTGCAGATAAATAATTATTTATTTTACCCTTGTATTTACCAAACCACTCATGTTTTTTTCCAGACGATCCGGCATCAATTGCATGTTCGCGGGCTTCGGTAAGCAACTCCATTATTTTCTGCTTTTGTACATCGGTTAAAGTGGGTAACTCATCGAGGTAAGCACCATAAGTTAAGGGTAATATTTTATAAGTCATGGCATCTTTGACCTCAGTGATTTGCGCCGGGGTAAGTTCTTTAGCCAATCTGGCTAAGTACACTGTGTGCAACTGACTCAACTGGTTATTTATGCCGCTGTCTAATTTCGCAATCTGGCTCTTCGCCACGGTTTTGTCATTACCGCTATTGTCCTTCACTTCTTTAACCTTCAAGTCATATGTATCATGAATATTACTAAGGCTATGATATTGTTCAATTATAATATTACATACGCGTTTATATTTTGCTGAATCTGTAATATTCAACCCGTTTGTAATTTTCTCAGACCGCTCGGTTATTACGTGGTTATAATCTGATTTCTCATTGTCTGGCTTTTCCTGGCCATAAACGAGAGTTAAACCAGCCAGCATAACAACACCCGTCAAAAGACATTTTTTTATCATTTTTATGTACATATATTTTATAATAATACCGTTATAATACTTACGGATTGTGTTTGTATTTTTAGATTAATAAATAATAATAACTACGCAAAACTATTAGCCATTAATTCGCCGGAGTATTTGAACCCCGCCTGCAATAAAACTTATAATTATCAGTTTGGTTTATATTCTTAGATATACAGCAACACTTTGTGGAGTGCGCTTAAACAAATATCAGGCATTGGTTCCTTGCATTATTACTCGTATTTATCAACTTAATGTACGATCTTATCATAACAGTATATATTGATTGTAAGATTTTCTTTATATTGCATTTTGCAATCAGAGCCGGGCAATTTTTACTGATTTTACAACAACAATGATTGCTTTGCTATATGATATTATCAGGATAGACTTTAACTAATTTAGTAAAAGATGAAACCGCATTTTCTCAAGGTTCCGGTAAAACCGCAAACCTCATTTAGTATTCGTCATGATATCTTACCGACTTTCAGAGGCATCTGGCATTATCATCCCGAACTCGAGTTACACTATGTTATAAAGGGCGAGGGTGTACGTTTTATTGGCGATAACATCAGCAATTTTTCGTCGGGAGAGATATTACTGTTGGGCGAGAAACTACCCCATTGCTGGCGATGTAAAGAAGAATATTTTCAACCGGATTCGGGACTTAATGTTGAGGTGATTGTAATCCATTTTTTACCCGACTGCCTTGGAAAGTATTTGCTGGTACTGCCGGAGGCCTATATGCTCACCAAACTTTTCGAAACTGCCAAAAACGGTATAATTGTTAGAGGGCGGGCTAAAGAAGAGTTAAAACAGCTGATGCATCGCGCGGTTCATGCCAATAACCTTGACAGGATCATCGTTTTGCTGTCCATACTCAAAGTGCTGGCCGAGAATGAAGATTATGAACCCATTACGTTATCTCACAATGAGTTTCATCAGTCGACCGAATCCGATACCGTCAGGCTCAATAAAGTTTGTTCCTACACATTAGCCAATTATAAGAAGGCGATCACCCTGCAGGAAATAGCCTCCATCAGTAATTTAAGCGTCACTTCTTTTTGCAGGTATTTTAAGCTGATGACCAAGAAAACTTATTCAGATTTTTTAACGGAGATCAGGATAAGTCATGCATGCCGTTTTCTGATTGAAGATAAGTTACCGGCCGAAATGATCTGTTTTGAATGCGGTTTTAATAATATCTCTAACTTTTACAGGCATTTCAAAAAAGTGACCAATATGACGCCACTGGAATATAAAAGAAGATATCTTAAAGGCCAAACCGTTAATATCGACTTAAAGGCTGTTTCCGCTTAGTAAACTTTTAATTCAATCTGATTGGCCAGGCGTTTATAACTATTGTGCAAGTCATCGATACTCTTACGTACCGTTGGTGAAAATACACCGACATTGCGCCTGGTGAAAATAGAAATATCCAGGCCGCGCTTAGCCAACATATATTTAGCAATGATTGGATATACGTGATGCATTACGTCCATATGATCAATAAAAAATTGCTGCACAGCATTTACCTCTGTTTCGAGCGCTTTATCCGCATAGTTATTGCAAAGCCACACAACAAGTTCAGGAAAAAAGTTCCCTTGTATACATGAAAGACCCACAGCACCAGTCCTTAACGATTCAACCGCGTGCCCCATATAAGCATCATATAAACCAAAATGTGGATTAACCTTTCCGGCGTCCACTTTTTGCTTAACCTGGTTAATATCAAGGCACGTATCTTTGTGGTAAACAATTCGACCAGTAGCAGCAAATTTTGAAATCTGGGCCGGCGTCAATAATCTTTTATATGGCTCCGGACATTCATAAAATCCTAAGGGAATATTTTCTGTAATATCGAGCAGTTCATATACACGCTGGTTAAAAACTTCATCCGTCTCCTCTTTATCTGCCAATAATCCTGTTATCATGATCACCGCATCGGCTCCCGCATCATATACTTTTCTTATAAACCCAGCCTGTTCGCTAACATATCCTCCAAAGGTACCTGTGGCAACAACCGGCACCGAGCCATTAGCCACATCAACAACATGTTTTATACTTTTCAACCTTTCATCCGGTTCCAGTTCATACATCTCGCTCGAAAGGCAATTGGCAAAAAGTCCCGATGCGCCCGCCTCTAAATAAAAATTAGTCAGTTGTGTTAATGCATCATAATCAATTGCACCATCGTTTTTAAACGGAGTCAACATTACCGGAATAAAACCCTTCTGTGATATTGTCATTATATTTATAAGTATTTAATTTTTTTGCCCTATTTAAATTGCCGTGTAGTTGCGCAACGCCTTTAACCGGGTGAGCAAAATGCCTATCAAAAAAATAGACAATGTACCGACAACTATGGTCATATTTACATTTAAATTGCTGCGGAAAAACTGATATTGTTCAGGAATAAGTGATGGGAATGTCATCCACAAAACAACTGCCACGCCGATAAAAGTAGCCGCAATTGCAGCGGCATTGTGGGTTTGCCTGCTTATGATACCCAGCAAAAACAAACCCAGCATTCCCGAAGCAAATATGCCCGACAACATCCACCAAACATCAAGCACACTTTTAATCCCAATCATCGCGACGCCAGCCGCCATACCTCCCAAACCGAAAATTACAGTTGCAATATGAAGCAGCCGCAGCATTTGTTTTCCGTTTATAGATGGCTTAAAATATCTTTTATAGATATCAATAGAAAATACTGTGGCCGAGGCGTTCATTCCGGAACTAATGGTACTCATAGCTGCGGAAAGTATCGCTGAAATAATCAACCCGATCAGACCGGCCGGTATTTTGGTTACCATAAAATAGGGCATTACCTTATCGCCATAGTCACCGGGCTTCAATGTGCTCGCCATCTGTGCTATTGTGCCTGTTGAAGCACCAGTACCGGCCCTTTCAACAGCTACCTGGTGTTTAACAATTTCAATTAGCGCCGGGTGTGCCTCATAATAGGCAAACAGGGAAGATCCTATAATACAAAATATTAACGATGCCGGTAAATACATAGCTACACATATCCAAATAGACTTTTTTGCCTGAGAAGATGAGGTAGCCGTATGGTAACGCTGAACATAATTCTGATCGACGCCAAAATTGTTGAGATTAATAAAAAACCCATAAAACAATACGACCCAAAAAGTTGGCTGAGTAAAATCAGGATGAAAACTTCCCAGGCTAAATTTTTCATGTGCGTTTCCGATCTGTATGATTTGTTTGACGCCGCCGGGCATATTCGTAACAATCAGATACAGAATTAACAGAGCGCCAAATGTTTTAATTATAGCCTGCACTACTTCCGTCCATATAACAGCTTCGATACCACCCAGTACCGTATAAACAACAATGCAACTGCCTGTAACCGTCATAATGGTTTCCATATTGAACCCAGTGAGCGCTTGCAGTGTAAGCGCTATGCCAAAAAAGATTGATCCCATACGGGCAATCTGCGTTAGTAAAAAGCAAGCAACCGCATAGGTACGTGCCCAGGGCCCGAAACGATTTTCAAAGTGGGTATAGGCCGAAATCTCACCACTGTTGCGATAAAACGGAACAAAGTATTTTGATCCAACCCAAGCTGCCAGAGGCATAGAAAGGCTAAAAACAAAAACATTCCAGTTTGCGCCAAAAGTTTTGCCCGGCACGCCCAAAAAAGTATTGCTGCTTAGAAATGTCGCATAAATTGACATCCCAACGGCCCAACCCGGAATCTTGCCCGAAGCTCGCGTAAACTGGTCAGCGCTTTTATTTTTCCGGGAAAAATAAAAGCCGACCAGCAGCATTGCTCCCAGGTAAGATACTATAATTACAAGATCAATGATTTGCAACCTGTTGATCATCTAAATAATTTTTCTTTAGCGAACGGTATTCAGATTTATAAATAAAGATTTATTTGGGCTATGCCAGATACAAATCTATTTGCATAGCGTCGTTCATTCATCTAACATTTTGCCTTTATATTATGAGATATTAGCTTAGCGTAAAAAAAATAGCACATCAAGTATCGTGTGCTAAACATTTATAAGGCCGTTTTCAAATCCAATTTTGCAGATTCCAGTCCATCAGAAATAGCGGTAATCGAAATTGAACCTGCTTTACTTTCTGATTGAATAATTGCAAGGCACAAACCGTGAAATGCTTTGCGATAGTTAGCTTTGAAGGGCTCCATGCTGGTTTGCGAACCGTTATCGACACCGCTAATATGGGCAGGGCCAGTGATGTGAAAATTAATCAGATTATCAGCGTCAGGAACGGTAAAACCATCTTTATCCACAATTTTCACTGTTATAAATGACAAATCTTTTCCATCTGCTTTTATTAATTTTCTATCGGCCGACAAGATAATTTTTGCTGGGGGGCCGGCTGTATGTTCCTCTTCGGTAATTAGAACTTTCCCTGCTTTGCGTGAGACAATCTTTAGAACACCTGGCTCAAACCCTACCCGCCAGGCTACATGCAGATCGTCACCTTGTTTGGTTCTAACACCCAATGACTTGCCGTTCAAAAACAACTCAACTTCATCGGCTTTGCTGTAATAAGCCCAAACATCTACCATTTGGCCGGGCCTCCAGTTCCAGTGCGGCAACAAATGTAAAACAGGCTTGTCAGTCCATTCGCTCTGATACATGTAGTAAACATCCTTAGGGAATCCCGCAAGGTCAATTATACCAAAATAGGAGCTCCTGGCCGGCCAGGGATATGGCGTGGGTTCGCCCAGGTAATCAAAGCCCGTCCAAACGAATAGGCCCGACAGAAAGTCGAACTTCTTAATTATCTTCCACGTTTCCTCGTGGGTGGAGCCCCAATAAGCGGCCACATTATCATAGGCTGTAACTGCAAAATCGGCATTACCTTCTTTAAATGGAATTTTTGAACTTTTTGGCCAATAACGCGTGGAATCGGTAAGCTGATCATAAAAGCCCCGCGTTTCTAATGCCGACATAGTCTCCGTAGCAACAAATTTTTGATCGGGGTAATTTTTTAAAAAATCGGCATATAAATCCTGGTGATAATTTAAACCGACGACATCCAGGGCACCAGATTTATAAATGAAATTCTTATGCGGATCGGGTTCACTTAGCGCCGAAGTAACAGGCTTGGTATCGTCAATGCTTTTTACAATACTCACCAATTGGCGGGCGATACTTATCCCTGTGCTGTCAAACTGTTCTCTAATCTCATTCCCGATACTCCACATAAAAACTGATGGGTGATTACGATCCCGCAGCACCTGGTCGGTGAGATCGCGTTTATACCATTCGGCCCAATTCTCATGATAGTCATGAGCACTTTTTTTCTTGCGCCACATATCAAAAGCCTCGTCCATTACCAGGAAGCCCATCTTGTCGCAAAGGTCAAGGAACTCAGGCGCAGGCGGGTTGTGTGCGGCGCGAATAGCATTGCACCCCATGTCTTTCAATAATCTCAATTGCCTGGCGATCGCACTTGCATTAACAGCAGAACCCAAACATCCCAAATTTTCATGCATACACACGCCTTTTATTTTCATGCGGATACCATTTAATGAAAATCCGCTTTTTGAGTCGAAGCTGAATGAGCGGAGGCCAGTATTCACGGTATAATTATCCAATACTTTGCCTTTATTTAATAGCTGGAGTGTTATTTTATATAAATAAGGACGGGATGTTGACCATAAAATCGGATTTTTAACAGCCAGATTTTGTTCTGCAAATGTTATCGATGTATCAACAGCATTTTTTACAGCCGAGAAACCCGAAACTACCACTTTCCCTTTTTCATCAACAATAACTGTCTTTAAAATCAGATTTCGGATGCTGTGTGTTATATCGGCCTTTATATGAACAGTTGCTAAACCGGCTGATATTTGTGGAGTGGTAACAAAAGCATCCCATTGGCAAAAATGAGTTTTGTTTACTATGTGGAGCCATACATTACGATTGATGCCAGACCCTGTATACCATCTCGAATTGGGTTGATCTGAATTATCGACTTTAACTGCTATAACATTTTTTTGAGCGCCAAATTTTAAATACTGACTCATATCGTAGCTGAAAGAAATGTAACCATTTGGTCTTTTGCCCAGGTAATGGCCATTTATCCAAACCTCACTGTTGCGATAAATTCCGTCAAATTCGATAAAGACATACTTGTTTTTTGATGAATGCGGCAGCGTAAATACTTTACGGTACCAGCCAATACCAGCCGGCAAACCGCCTTCGGCCTGTGTTGCAGGATTCTTCTCACCGAAGCTTCCCTCTATGCTCCAGTCATGCGGTAAATCAAGCGCTCTCCATTTACTGTCATCAAATTCAATATATTTTGCCTGTTCGTTATCCCCTAAAGTAAACTTCCAGTTGCTGTCAAAAGAAACACGGCCGCGCGGCATTTGACCTGATGCGGTAAAGCAATAGAAACCTATGACCAGTATAAAAAATATCTTTAATGTTTTCGACTCCATAACCTGAATGATGCTACTTTTTAGCTTTTACTGGCGGCGTAACAAAATTCAATCCACTTCTGCCCATGTCTTTCGATGTGGCAACCGCGATGCCTCGTTGTTGTGCTTTATCCACCGCGCAATAGAAGTGATAGACCACACCCTTATATTTAATTACGCTTGATTTGTGTGCAAATTCATTATCGTAAGGTTCGGAGGATTCGATCAGTTTTTCACCCATCCAATCGGTCCAGTGCACCAGGTCGTATGAACAGGCGAAACGATTAAATACACCTCCGGGGCCTGTTTTCCAGAACGCCCCGAAATAAAACATAACATAAACATCACCAATTTTTTGAATATAAGGATCGCCGGTTATACCAGGCCCATGATTAAGAACCGGGTCTTTTCCATATCGTTTCCAGTGTATCATATCATCAGAAACCGCCAAGCCGATTCGTTCGGCGCCGCGCTTTTTATTGACGCTGTCGCCATTAGCATTATAATACATCAGGAACGGGTGGCCTGTAAGTTTCGACTTGTCCCAAATAACGGTTTCTTTATATTGAGTATGATTATCCCACCAACTAACATCCGGATCATCGGGAGTGAGCACCGGATGTTCCATGCGCTTCCATTCGTGAGAAACTGAAGGATCTTTATCGCTATAGCTGATACCAATTGATAATCGCCCTTTTTCGTAGCCTTGTTCTCTTCCCCCAAAATACGACATCCAATATTTGCTATCATATTTTTGCAATTCGTAGCTTCCACCCCATTTGATATCTTCCAACCCGGCGTAGCCAGCTTTTTGATTGCAATCCCAATCGGTTGTATCCGAAAATGATAAAACACGGCCCTGTGTTTGCCAATGCAAAAGATCGTTGCTTTTTGCGAGCCATGTTTCATACCCGCGTCCGTCGAAAATAATATAAGTCATGAGCCAGTTATTACCTTTGCGAAATACAGTCGGGCAATCCGCCTTTTTTGAGTTATCATCCGGCGTTATTGCTAAACCATATTTATAAGGCGTTTTTACCTGTTGGTAAATGGCTTTCATCACTTTATCCGGCACCTGATTTGACATGGATTGCGCATTAACTAAACTTATGCCGGGCAAACCAAACAGAACCACAAAAAATATACGCTTCAATTTCATTTTATTTTTAATGTTTAACTACAACAAAATGATAAATGCCCGAACCTGTTTTTATCAGGACTTTGCCATTTTCATACGCTATAAATTTTATTTCTTTGTCAGCATTAACTGATTTCCCATTTTCCAGAATGTTATCCACTTTATTCGCAGGCAGATATATGGCAGCGGTTGTATTCGCTGGAATCGAGACCGTTAATTCAAATTTTGAATTCTTTTTTTTCCAATCGGTAGAAATAATGCCGTACGGCGAATGATAACTCGCTTTGGCATGGGTAATATCGCCAACGGGTTCAGGCTTTATTTCAATTTTATTTAATGCTACGGCATCGGGTGCGGCCTCGATTCCCGCTAATCCACTATAAAACCATTCCATCAAATGTCCAAGCATCAGGTGATCGTTAGAAACAGACGACCGTGCCTGCCACGATTCCGTTAGGGCAGTTGCACCATGAGCCAGCTGATACCCATAACCCGGCACATCCGACCGACTGTTCATATCAAATATTACATCCGAGCGTCCCTCATCGTCGAGCACTTTTAATAAATACCGATACCCTATATCGCCGGAAGTAAGACTGTTACCCTTGTCACGGATATCTTTTATAATATTGGTTACAACAGCATCCTTATGCTGCGGTTCAACCAGTTGCATATAAACAGCCATAGCATTGGCCGTCTGACTCCCGGTTCCATACTCATTTGTTTTCGCATCAAAAAATGCATTATTAAAAGCCTTGCGAACCTGGGCAGCAAGTTTTTTGCAGGCAATGGCGTCTTCACCCTTTCCAAGTATTTGAGCAATATCAGCGGAGAGATTAAGATCGTAGTAATAAATTGCGGTGGCGGTTATACCTTTCGATGTATTTTGCGAGAGGCCCGGTGCTTTGGGCCCGATATCGTACCAGTCGCCCAAGCCTTCAGCAAGAATATGGTGATCAGCCTTCGTCGCAAGATAAGTCAGATAACGCTGTATCATATCGTAGCTCCCAGCGAGTTCATGCTTATCACCATACCACTGGTAAACATACCATGGCATTATCACGGCACTACTCCCCCATTCCGGCGAATCCCGAAACGGCTCTCCAAACTTTACATATTCCGGCGCTATTTCCGGAATGAGGCCTTCCGGCGTTTGTGCAAGTTTCATATCATTTATGCTCTTGCGGCACAGGTTGGCAATGTCGTAATTGTAACGCAACGAGTTACCCATCAGGTGAACCTCTTCGAGCCATCCCAGCTTTTCGCGATGCGGACAATCCGTAAATAAACTCATTATGTTGCTTTGAATCGCCCAGTCTATCAATGTGAACGTCCTGTTAAACAATGGATTTGAGCAGTTAAAAGTCCCAACCCGCTCAGCTGCATTGCGGATATGCAGACCACTAACTTCTTGCAAAACAGGTAAATTCTGCGGGTTGCTGTCTGTCTGGGGCATCGCACCTTCTACCTGCAGGTATCTGAAACCGTAATAGGAAAACTGAGGATGCCAGGTTTCCACGCCGTCGCCTTTTAATACATATTCGAAATACATGGGACCACCCGAACCTTTTTGGCTGGCTGTGCTGTCCTCGTTCAGCAATTCAGCCGGGATGATTCTGACCGTGTCTCCTTTTTTACCCTGTACCTTTATAAAAGGTACTCCGGATGCATTTTGACCAAGATCATAAACATATTTGCCAGGCCCCAGTTTAATATGCTTAATGGGCGAAAAATGCTCGAATATTTTTACCGGATCAGCTATTTGTGCATTCAATTCTGCAGGTCCGTCAACAGCTATTGCGTTTCGCCATTTACTATCATTGAAACCCGGGGTGCCCCAGCCGAACTGCTCCAGGTTGGCATTGTAATCCTCACCTCCATAAATGCTGCTGAAGGTAATAGGCCCCGGCGCCGCTTTCCAGCTTCCGTCACTTATCACATTTTCAGTTGTTCCGTCCTTGTATTCAATTATTAACCGGCATATCATTTTCGGATATCCATATCCTCCCGTCAATTTGCGATACCGTTTATCCCGTGGGATAAAATAAAACCCATTGCCCAACATTATCCCCAGCGTATTGTTACCTTTTTTAAGCTCATTAGTCAGATCGAATGGCACATACAACGCCTGTTTGTCATACTGTGTCCATCCCGGATCCAGGAAGTGATCGCCGACTTTAACCCCGTTTAAACTCAAGTCAAAATGACCGAGCCCCGAAATATAAATTGTTGCGCTTTTTAGGGGTTTACTTATTACAAAGTTTTTATGTAGTAATGGCAGGGTATCATTGGCATATCCCAGTTTTTTTGGTCCGCGACCATGGATAAACGGCACTATACGCTGAGAGTCTGGCATTCGGTTATAAGCTATCCATTTAGCGCCTTCCCAATCGGCAGCGTGTAATAAACCCATTTGCCACTTAGCAACAGCACTCCAGGCCGAAATGCGACCATGGTTATCCCATACCTTTACTTTCCAGTAATATGTTTTTGCCGATTGCAACGGGCTTCCTTTATAGGACACCTGGATAGAAGCACCAGACCTTAGCTGTTTGGAATCCCATACATTACCGATACTCTTGTTCAAGCTTTGAATATTGTCAGCAACCAAAACCCTATAGGCGATTTGCCTCACGTTTCTGCCATCCGATTGTATCTCCCAGCTTAACCCTGGCTGAATGGTTTCAACGCCTATCGGATCATTCTTGTACTCACAACGAAGGCTACCTACCTTTAAATCTTGTGCGAACACATGAACAGGAAGCATTAAAAAAATCAAGTAAAACCGCTTTGTCATTAATCAAATAAGTTATTATTCGCGCTCATCGCATTTCCAATCCGGATATAGCTAAACCATTGGCATCAACCGCCTTAAGTATTACTTTATAGTTCCCGGCATTGATACTTGTGCCTGTGTTGGTGATAACCGTCCCGGTTTTATTTTTCTTAACCGGCTTAAAGTTTAGCTCTTCAGTTTTCATTATAGTTCCGTCTGCTGCCAGCAATTGCATAGTTACAGTCAGTGTTTTCATATCAGCATTGTAATATTTAAACCGCAAATCGTACTTATCTGCAACACCAGGTGATATGGCAAATGTTATTGCACCTCCCGGTTTTATAAAACGCAGTACTTTTTTACTCCCTACGGTATCGCGAACAACTTTATCGTTAATGGGCGCCTTATCCACTTGATAGTTTATGCTTTTCTTTAAATCGACAGCAGGCGCGAGCGTAGTAACAGGCAGTACAGCAACCGTGTATTTTTGATTATCACTGCAAGTTCCGAGCGTTACAATTGAACCACCTGCAACCCTTTTTTTATAAAGCGGGAAGCTGGTTCCTCCGTCTTCGTCAGTCTGTAGAGATAAACCAGTCGGCAGGTAGTCCTTCAGCCAATCGGGACGATCTTCGGGTTTGGCGTTTAAAGCTATGTAAACATCGCTGGTTTCATTTACAGCAAACGTTGCTGATATGGGTTGGCTCGCCATATGTTCCGGTGTTCTTATCCAGTCCGCTCCAAATAATATAGGCGGTAATTGACTGAAGCTTATATCAGAGCCAGTATAAACAGGATCGCCGATGTCCATCCACGATTGTCGCGACCATTTGTCCGTTTCTGTACTTTCAGTTTTGAAGTTTTTGATCACCCCGCCTGAAGACGCTGCAGGTGTCACTTCATGACTAAGCGTGCTTATGGCGATTGCTGAAATAATTGCTTCCCCGGCTGAAGTATGCGGAAACGAAATTTGCAGCTGCCCACCGGTGACATGTACATTTACTGTTTTTTGCAAGGCACGATCAAAACCGGCCTCTTTCCAAACGTCCAGGTTTTTAATTACGGTTTTGCCATTAACTGCGATATCGAACATTCGCCAGCCTGAGCAATCCATTCTTCCGCCCCCGCCATACCAGGGCTCCGTGAAGTACAGCTCAATCCGGTAATCACCATCAGGAACAGGGAATTCATATTTAAGTTTATTCATTCCAAATCTGAAAGTCTGGAATAACTTACCGTCGTCTGTTGACTGTATGGGATCAAATGTTCGCTGCTGACTGCCAAAAAAAGCTGGCAAACCAGGGTAGTCATCAGTCCACGAAACAGAACCCCAGCTGGTCTTTGCGTTTTTATGTACGTCTGCCATCCAAATATTTCCGCGCTTATCCAGGTAATCCGGACCACCGCAATTAACCCTGTACAGGTATTTGTAACCAGGGGCTAGCCGCAGTATTTGGGAATCGACAATTGTCAATTGCTTTAAATGCGGGGCTGGGGACAAATGATTTAGTACGATATAATCGCGAGCAACGGCTTTTCCATGTAAGTATCCTATCGCATATAAAACATTATATTTAATATCGACGCTGTCCCATTGAAAATGAGTACCGATCCCTGCTCTTCTTCTTTTACCCTGCGATATGTTATTGACATCATTAAATAGCTCGACTTCATCACAGTTTGAGTACACGCTGATACTATCGTTAATGCCTGGTTTAAGCCATCTGTTTGGCCAGGTGTGCGATACGATATAAACCATAGGCTCAGTTTCGGCTGGTGCATAATTCGATCTGAACATATAAAACGCGTCCACAGGTTGGCCCCAAATAGTAAATAATCCTTTATAATTTACCGGCCCCACACGGTCCAATTCGCGAAAGCCCTCGCCACTTTGCGTCCGGCCGGGATTTTCGTGTGAGTACAAAAGCCAGTTAAATTGTCCGGCGGCTTTGTCCTTTACTGATTCAGCCAGGCGCACCTTTGTCTCCATCAATTGGCTCATGCGGTCTTCACTTAGCGTCCCATTTTGCATAAAAGATCCTTCGGAATGAAGATCAAGGCTGCGCCAGGCACCGTATTCGCCGATCAATATCTGCTTTTGCAATTCATTAGCATAATTTAACGGATCGCCACCGTAGGTGCCCGACCAGTTTTGCGGAACATCCCAGTCAGTTCCGCTACCGCCGTTACAAGTTGTTATCTTTCGTTGAGAGGACGCCGTGGGATCAAGTTCCCGGATGATAATGGAGCACTCGCGTGCAAAATCAGCAGGCAGGCGGCTTTCGTTTTGCAGGCCCCATAAAATAATGGAAGGATTATCCCGGCGCTCTTTTACCCAATCACGCAGCAAAGCCTTAAAAGTGCTTCTAAATTCCGGCGAATCAAACCAGATATGAGCGGAATATTGCGGCCACCATAATATACCAAGCTTTTCCCAGTATAGCTGATATTCGAGGTTATGTGGTTGATGGGCGTCGCGAAAAGCGTTGAAGCCTGTGGCTTTGATTTGCATCACCCTGGCTTTGATCTCCTGGTGACTAAAAGCCTGGCTATTGCCCATCAGGTGCTCATATTCCGCTATGCCATTAATAAAAAACGGCTTGCCATTAACATAAAATCGGTTGTCATTATTGTTTCTATCAATAGGCCAGCTTATCCACCGGACACCGTAAGGTGTTGATGTCTGATCGGTTACTTTCTTATTTATAATTACCTGTGAGATGATAGTATATAAATAAGGATGAGCCGGCGACCATAAATGTACTCTTTTGGCGTGAATTACTTGTTTAACAACGGCGGACTCGCCTGCTTTCAATTTTAACGGCGATTGAATTTGGCTTATCACTGTTCCTTCGGCATCTATAAGCTTATTCAAAACCATTGCAGTACGCTGGCGCGTGCCATAATTCTTTATTGTAGTTTCCAGGTTAAGCGCAGCTGATCTTTCCGTTACGGTGGTATCGTTCCACACATGCAATCCAAAAGGTTCAATCCTGACTGGATTAGTAATAATAAGGTGTACCGGCCTGAAAATCCCCATCGGCTGCGAACCCTCGGAAAATCCGGGGTCATCCGAGTCGGCACCGCAAACCCATGGCAGGTCTTTTATAAAGGCTGGGTGATCCGCCCGAACGCAAAGTAAATTTGCGCCAGGTTTTATCATTTTTGTGATATCGATTGTAAAGGTTGTCCGTCCGCCTGCATGATGTCCTGCGAGCATGCCGTTTACCCAAACAGTAGCATACGAACCAACTCCTTCGAACCATAAAAAATAACGTTTGCCCGATGGCTGTGCAGCGATGGTAAATGTTTTCCGGTACCAGGCATAGCCATGCAGGTTACCATGTTTCAAACGGCGGTATCCACCATAATTATCCCAGTTATGCGGCACATCAACTGCTTCCCAGTTCTGATCACGAAACCCTTGTTTCTCGAAACCGCTATGGGCGTTGATATTGGCTGTATCAGCAATAGTTCGCCAATGATCATCGAGCGACAATTCCTTCCGGGTGGTTTGTTGGGCAATAGCTGACTGGTGAATAAAAAATACAATAACCACGGCCAAAAGCTTCCATGCATGTCGATATAATGATCGATAATGACATTTTTGATTAAAGGAATATAGTTTTCCTGCCACGGCTTAAATCTTTTTTAGCATGTCATCAAAGCGATATGTTTCACCTTTTTTCGTATTTAAAGTGATCGTTCTATCACGATATTTCAATTTGCACACGCCGCCGGCATTCGAAAGTACTTTTAAGTGCTGTAACTTCCCTTTATCCCAATCGTAATCCAGCACAAATCCACCCCGTGCACAAATACCCTTAACCTCGCCATTTGGTAAAGCAGACGGGAGCGCGGGCAGCAATTCGATCTCATTTCCCTGGCTTTGTAAAAGCATTTCTGCCATACCAGCCGCACCACCAAAGTTCCCGTCTATCTGGAATGGAGGATGTGCGTCAAACAAATTATGATAAACGCCGCCCTTTTCTTTTCCTGAGCTTACATCTGCAGGCGAAAGCAGCATATCAAACAGGCGCATGGCATGATCCCCGTCTTTTAAACGAGCCCACAGGTTTACTTTCCACGCAACGCTCCATCCGGTGCCTTCGTCGCCTCTGAAGATCAGAGATTGTTTTGCGGCTTTCATTAATTCAGGGGTATTCCATGTAATATCGGTACCCGGATAAACACCCCACATATGCGAAACATGACGATGGGTGTCGGCCGTGTCATCTTTATCCTGCAGCCACTCCTGTAATTGCCCGTAACGGCCTATCTTATTGGGCGCAATCCGGCTGTATTGATCTTTAAGTGTGTCTCTGAATTGTTTATCAATACCTAATATTTGCGAGGCAGCTATACAATTTTTATACAGATCACGGATAATTTGGTGATCCATGGCAGGGCCGGCAACCAGTCCGCCATGTTCGGGGGAATTTGATGGAGTACTGATCAGATAACCTGTTTCGGGATCTTTTATAAGGAAATGAACGAAAAATTCAGCCGCGCCGCGCATTTCCGGATAGGCGCGTTCCCGAAGGAAATTATTGTCGTTCGTAAAAAGATAATGCTCCCAAAGCTGATGACAAAGCCAGGCGCCGCCACTAACCCAAATACCGTGCGTGGATGAATTTACCGCCGCTGTTCCGAGCCATATATCAGTATTGTGATGCAACACCCAGCCGGGCGCGCCATAATAAGTTTTGGCTGTCAATCGTCCGGCTTGTGACAATTCATGGATCATATCAAAAAGCGGTTCACTGCATGCGGGTAAGTTCAATTCTTCCGACGGCCAGTAATTCATTTCGAGATTGATATTGGTGGTGAATTTACTCCCCCAGGGAGGTTCTGGCAGGTTATTCCATAGGCCCTGCAAATTGGCGGGTTCCTTACTTCCGGGGCGTGAAGACGAAATGAGTAAATAGCGGCCATATTGCACGTAAAGCGCTATGAATGCAGGATCATCTGTATTACTGAATTTCAGTATGCGTTCGTCCGTCGGCAGGGTATCATTTCGCGTTGTCCCTAAATTGATCGAGAAACGGTTAAAATAGTTCTGATAATCTTTTATGTGCGTTATTTTTATCGCCTGGTAGTTTTTTTTTGCCACCTCGTTCCTGATAACCCGGCAAGCAGCTTCGGGCTTACCGGATATATCCTTATAGTTTTTAAAATTTGTTGCCGCTGTTAAATAAAGCGTCGCTTCATTTGCTTTGACAATCTTTATTTCATTCGCAGTTACATTGACGGCACCGCCTTTTGTTTTCACATAAAGATAGCTTAGTCCATGCAACGCACCGTCGCGTACTTTTAAGTAAAGTGCGAGCGTATGATCGTCAATCTTCCGGGTAAAAAAGGATTTATGTAATGTATTAAGTGACGCGTTACAGGTGACCTTACCCAAATGATCCGCTGTTAAATGTACTGCTATCACGTTGTCGGGCGCATCGGCAAAATATTCGCGGGTATAGTTTACTCCTCCCGCATTATAATAAACATGCGCGGTGGCATTGCTGATGTCAAGATCACGTTTGTATGCCGATACCTGCTGTTTAGGAAATTGCAAATACAGGTCACCAAACGGCTGATAATCGGCATTATACCTCGGATATGCGGGCGGGTTATTATCCTGTATCCAATATTTCCATCCAGGTTTTAATGCAATAGCTTTTGTAGGCTCTCCTTCGGGGTAAACTTCCTGTTTTTCTTTAACAGTAGTTAAACCTCCTTTATCATAAAAGTTGAGCACCTCTATAGCAATGATGTTTTTACCGGCGTGAAGCACACCAACCGGAATAACATATTTGCGATTTTTAGTATTGTTGGTAACACCGATCATCCGGCCGTTTACATAAGTAAAATCCATGTCGCGCACACGGCCGATACTTAATACCATTTTCTTCTTAACCATATCGGGCGACAGGTAAAAGCTATTCAGCAACCAAACAGCACCATCCAACCCTTCAAAACCGGCAGTTGTTTCCCATCCATTACTCAGGGGTTGAATGATAGTTTTCCAATTCCTTTCATCAAAATTCGCCGCGGCAGCCATCGTGTCTGACTGCACTTTTTTTACCCACCTGGCTGAATCCAAGGCATAAGTTTCTTCATGGCTTTTCGCGCCCATAAAATGTGCCTGTGCAATTGCTTCTGCTTCTGCTTGCTTGCCTTCAAAAAGCAATTTGCGGATAATCGGGAGATATTTATAAGCGCCTCTCCGATCGTATGCACGCGGGCTGCCTGTCCATAAGGTTTGTTCATTAAACTGAATATGATCGTCATCAGGATCTCCATAGATCATAGCGCCCAAAGATCCATTACCTATTGGTAGGGCATCGGTCCACTTTATCGCGGGCTCTTTATACCATAGTTTTAGCGTATTAGTTTGCGCGTAAACCGATGGCGTGATCATTGCACCAAGCAGCATCACTACGAGTTGTTTAATTACCGGCGATCTTTTATATCTTGTCATCCTTTATTAGTTAAACAACCACCTCATGTCTTTGATATTTCCTTCATTACTCAGCCCGGCATCATATACAGGCACATTTGATCCACCATCAACAAAACCCAGTATCAAACATGCTCCTTTGCCCAAAGTAAGCTCATTAACCCCGGCGTTGAATAGATAGGTATGCACATTAACCGGTGGCATACCTTCTATCTGGATAGCATTTGCGATCTTTATATCAGCCTGCCCGTAATCATTTGCACTTGCATCATTTTCCAATTGAGGCTCTTTTAGAAACTGCTTTTCCTTGCTCTCAAAAAACCCGACCAATACTTTTACCGGCTTTGCATTAGTAAAACTAAGTGTTGTGCCGTGCACAATTTGGTCGCTTTTTGTCAATTTAATGCCCTGCAAACCAGTTAGCTCGGGAGCGATATTTTTAATCACGGCTGTAGTATCCTTAAATACCTCGTTTCCTGGCAAAAGCTTATATGCATTTTCTGTTGGGTTTATTGTTACCGCGGCGTCGGTCAAATGGATCTTTTTTATTTCCTTAGTGTTTGCTCCCGGTGATTTCAATGAATCCAGGTTCCTTTTAAAGTTATCCAGTTCCTGCTGGTAAAAAGGCAACAGTTCGGCCCAGGTTTTATTTTTGCCACCTTTTCCGCTGAGCGGGATTTTACGGGCGCCCGTTTGCATGCTATTGGCATATAAGTAAGAGGGTTGGGTAAGATTTGCCAGTTGTCTATAATATTCAAGGCTGGTCTTCATTTCGGGCAAAGCCTTTTCCAGATCGCTTATATCATTGGAGTATTTATAACGTAGCACCAAAAGTGCTGCTTTTGCTTTGTGGGCATAAGAATTGGCCAAAGCATCATAACAATATATATCATTTTTCAGGCGGCCGAACTCCGGCTTATTCGCATTAACGTTTGCCGATGCTTTGTTAATGGCCTCTGCAGCGTTATGCCCTTCCTCAATAATATCATCAATTACTTTTACGGGTGTCTCGCCCTTATGTGGCTCATGCTTCCATTCTTTCAAAGCATATTCGCTGAGCATTTCACCCACCGGACCTTCAGAGTTGTACAGCAAAGAAAATAGGCCATATTTTTCCGGATCGACCAGTTCGCTCATCGTCGTGCCAAGCGTCATAGTTTGCCGGTTGCCGTCGGTTATACCAAACCGTCTCAAAATTTTAGGCGCTATTTCGCCCGATTGTTCATAGGCCTCTAAAATTTCCTTGCCGTGTAACTCATCGCAACCAAACCTTTCGGCCAGCAATCCCGACCAATACTTTACTTCTTCGTTCCTATCCCGGCGGCAACTCCACGCATAGCGCGACCATTCCTTATACCATATCCAGTCCCTGTCCATTTCGAGCAAGCGCGGCGAAGTATTGTCAGCGGAATAAGGCCAATCCCAATAGGAAGCCTGGGGATATACGTGCAACCCTTTGGAGCCATATATATCGTGCATGGCCTGCACGCATTTTTGTATAAAATCATCCGATCCATACCTGAAAGGCTCAAGATTGGCTAAAATGTGCACATTTTCTATCTGCACCGTACCAATACGACTAAGGGTTTGATGCAATTCAGCCCAGGGGCCGTGCGGCTCGTAGGTGGTCAACGCTTCGCCATTATATTTAGCCATCGTATAAAGGTTCTTATACAAATTTTTGGCATACTTCATATCTTCAGGCGCATCAGTATCATGCGCGCGGAGCACTATTGGCGGTTCGTCTGTCCGACCTAACGCTTTTAAACCATCTTTAACACCAGGAATTATTGTTTTCGTAAACCAGTCGACATCGTCCTGTCCAACGCCCTCCATTGCTTCACCGAGCGTTATAAGCAAACCGACGTTTGGATATTTTTGTACGAATGCTGCTATTGATTTTCGCGTATAATCGGCAATAACCGGGACAATATGCCGGTTACGATCCTGTGTTTTCAGATGATTATATTCGGCAAACGGCTTTGATACGATGATGTTGTAAAACCCCTGTATAATCCAAATCCCACGTCGGTTGGCTTCGCGGCTGAGAAAATCATACATTTCTTCATTCTTCTTAAAGGTAGCTTCATCAACTTCAAGTGCGTATTGATAATCTTTTACCTTCACCAATGAAGCAAAGGGATGGCCGTTCCAGAGATACAGCGAATTCATCCGGTTTTCTACCATCGAGTCCAGGTAACGCAGCCATAACGCTTTATCGTAAAACCAGGGGAAGTTTTGCGGAGTATAAGGATACTCATAGGTACCCCGGCCGGGCAAAAGCTCAGGTTTTTGCAAACCTACACATGCACCGCGAAGTGTCATTTCAGGCTGATCAACCACAGCGATCTTTTCCGGCAAGGTATGATTGGCCTTTAATTCATCAATCAGCTCCAGGCAGCCATAAAGTGCTCCGGAATTATCCGCACCTCCGATAAGTATATTATGATTGGAGCCCGAATTTATAGCAAACCCCTCTTTTCCAGGTGTTTTTGTTTGCTGGATATGGCAGGCCGTCATTGATTGCCTTATGAGCGGATCCTCCAGCAACCCCACAATTATGCTATTGCTAAGATTGCTTATTTTACTACGTTTTAAGATTTTGACAACATAGCCTTCAGCTCTTAATTGACCGGCCAATTTTTGAACGCCATATTCTACCCGAACATTAGCTGAACTTGAAACAACAAGGTCAATATTTTTGCGGAATAAACCATTAGCGGTATTACAAACGAAACAGCATAAGGAAAAAACACAAAATACCGGGATGATTTTGATTCGCATGCGGTTGTCAGGATAATAATTTATAAAAGATATACGCTTTGTAATGACCTGAAACAGTAGCCTAATTGGTATTTAAAAGCACTTAGGTTAAAAACGACTGTTGGGCAATACTTTAGCCAAATCTATTTATATCAGATCAACCTATCCTGCTTATTATTTTCATCCTATTGTACGATATTATCATCTTTAAATTTGTTACAAAGACTACGGTCTCATAGCGATTGAAACAGATTTCAGATTTTGGCCATGGTAAATTTCTTTACCATCCTCATAGACAAAGAACCCATGCCCGCGGTGATATTTAGACCCGTTTTTATCCCACAAAATGGTAATATTATGGCCGTGGTAAGTTACTTTGTCCAAACAAAACCAGTCCCATTGATTTTGAGGAATAAGCGGGTTTACCTGTAATATATTATCAGCTCTTGGCTTTAATCCTACTAAATCGCTTATCACCAGGTCGCAAAAGCCTGAGTGGTTGTAGTATTTACTTCTGGGATTATCTCCCTTCAGCCATTCGCCGTTTTTTTCGTCCTGGTACTCGCCTATATAAGGCACGCCGCGTTTAACATGCGACATGGCGTATTTATGAAATTCGTCATAGAAAACCCGGGCCGACATGCCGTCACGATTTTCATAATTGGTCAGCAAGTTTCCAAGCGCCTTCAGGGTTTGTGTAGTGGCATACGGCCAAACAGCACCGTCCCATTCGCAACCGTGTCCTGTGCCATGTGTGCGAAAAAGCGGGTTCCGGCGCTCGGCGGTAGTTATTCCAACCGGTGCATTAAATCCCTTTTCATCTGAAAGTTGCTCCCATTGGGCGGCATACACGGCCTTATCGTCGGGCAGGTTAAAATACCACGGAATAAATCCAAGTTCTTCGCGTACGTCGGTCAATTTTCCATCGGGTTTTCGAACCTCGAAGAATTTCGCGCTATCATTCCATAAACTATCCTGAACAAGTTTTTTTAGCTGCGCAGCCTTTTGCCGGTATTTGGTTTCAAGCGTATCATTGTTTGTAATCGCGGCCATCTTTGCCAAAGCATCGGCGTTGCCATACATATAGCTATTGATGGTTGGCCTTAGGTTTTTCACTTTCCTTCCGCCACTGATGGATTCCTCCATACCATCCCTTACATCGTATTGCCAAAACATTTTATTTTTTAACTGCTGTCCATTCTCCCATTCGTGGTAATCTTTGTCCAGCGACGGCAGGACACGTTTAATAAACGGTTTATCCAGGTTAACCAAGTAGAAATTGTACGCCGCGTTATCTATCCAACTGCTAAAGGCGTGAAAATGCGGTTTGGCTTGTTTAGGGTCGTCAAACAGCCAGAAGTTGATATAACCGCGTATGTATTCAGGATCATGCAGCCAGCGGCCTTCATAAATCTGATGGCCAACCGCGCTGCTGACCGTATTATATATTCCGGCCCACTTTACGTTGGTTATAAATTCGGTAAAAACATACCCGTCCGGAGTTTGCACAAGGTGTTTACGAAAGGTCCACCAACGATAGTAATAGATTTTTTCTATCGCCGAATCGGGGCATTCAAATAAGGGCACATTAGCCGATAACCAATCAAAGGAATGTGCGTTGGTGATGTAATTCTTAACTGTTTCAGTGTCGATCGAATTAAAATAATTTACATAACTTTTTAGTTTAGTTGTTGTAAGAAAAGATTTTTTCTGCTGCCCGTAACAAAAACCACTTATTATTAAGGCCAGTGTTAAACTTAAAATTTTGCTGCGACTCATTCTTTTCTGTTTATAAATCATTTAATCTACATCGACCATTGCCTTTATAACACCATTAGCGGGATCGAGCCAATTGCCAAATTCGTCTTTAAGCTGACCGAACCCGGCACGGTGTGTAATATAATTTTCGGCATGCACTTTACCGGTCTTCATGCAATCAATTACCAATTCAAAATCGTCGCGGGTGGCGTTACGACTACTCATCAAAGTCGACTCACGTTTATGAAACTCGGGGTGGCTAAAACTAAATGCCTCCTTTTGCAGGCCAATTAATACGTAGCGTCCGCCATGGGCCAGGTAATTAATGCCGCTGTTAATCGCATTTAAGTTGCCGGTCGCATCTATTACTACGCTTGCCATATCGCCGCCGGTTATTGCCTTAACTCTTTCAAACGTATCTTCGGCAGCCGGGTTTACTGTATATGGAATATCTAAATTCCTGCGGCAAAATTGCAGGCGCGATTCGCTGACATCCAGCGCAATTACCTTCCCTCTGGCTATACGTGCAAATTCCATGGTGCCTAGCCCAATTGGGCCGGCTCCCATTATTAAAACAAATTCACCTGGCTTTATTGCAGCCCTTCGAACGCCATGCAAGCCAATGGCAAGGGGCTCTATCAGCGCAAGGTCATCATAACCTAATCGTTCGCCGTGTATAAGTGAATATGATGGCACGCGAAGATATTCAACCATGCCACCATCAACATGTACGCCGCAAACTTGTATGTCCGAGCAGCAATTGGGTTTACCACTGCGACAGGCAATGCACACACCGCAATTAAAATAGGGTATAAAAGTAACACGCTCCCCTACCGTAAACCCGGGCGCATTATCAAAAGACACCAGCTCTCCTGATAATTCATGCCCCAATATGCGGGGATAGGTAAAATAGGGCTGGGAGCCTCTAAATGCATGCAAATCGGTTCCGCAAATTCCAATGCGTTTGATCTTAATGATCGCAGTATCTTTTAATAATTCCGGTTTATCGCTGAGTTGATACTCAAAGTTGCCGGGCGTAGTACATACCAGTGTGTTCATTGGCAATAATTTTTGATTCGGCTAAATTAGTAATTGTAAATTTATAGGTAATTATCTCTATATAGCAAGCAAATAGTCCGCATACGCTAAAATCGTATATCAGGTAGCAAAAATCATATAAAGAACGGTTTTAAGCATGGTGCATCTTTGAAAACAATTAACCAAAATGGCCAATTGTATCTGCCCATCGATGCAGAGACATGCCTTTTATGTAACGTCTTTTTATAACAATTATATAAACTTGAAATGAAAAAATATCTTAGCGTCCTCACCCTCGGTGTGGTAATTGCCGCGGGCGCTCCGCAAACTACCTGCGCACAATATCCGCGTGTTCCTCCGGCAATGCAGGCAAAAAAAGATTCTGAGATGGCCGTTGAGCAGCATCGATCGGATATGGCCTGGGAAAAAGCTTTGCCGGCTATTAAACAGGACGAGAAAAATGGAAAGCCTTACATACCGTGGGCATCAAAACCGTCAGATTTGCCACAGGCCAAAATCCCTGCATTCCCCGGCGCCGAGGGCGGCGGTATGTATTCATTCGGCGGCCGGGGAGGAAGAGTTATTGAAGTAACCAGTCTGGAAGATAGCGGGCCGGGAACATTGCGTGATGCCTGCGAGCAAGGCGGCGCCCGTATTGTTGTGTTCAATGTGGCCGGAATCATTCATTTAACCAAACCAATTGATATAAGGGCTCCATACATCACTATTGAAGGACAAAGTGCTCCCGGCGATGGCGTTTGTGTAGCAGGTGAATCAGTTTGGGTAGATACCCACGACGTTATAGTGAGATTTATACGTTTTCGCCGGGGTGCAACAGACGTTACCCGGAGGGACGATGCATTCGGCGGCAATCCTATAGGCAACATCATGATAGATCACGTTTCCGGCAGTTGGGGGTTGGATGAAGTGATGTCCATGTACCGGCATGTTTATAACCGCGGTACCAAACCAGAGAAGCTGCCTACGGTAAACATAACTATGCAGAATTGCATGTTTGCAGAAGGCCTGGATACTTATAATCATGCATTTGGCAGCACTATTGGCGGGCTCAACAGCACATTTATGCGCAATCTGTGGGCCAACAATATCAGCCGTAATCCCTCGGTGGGCATGTTTGGCGATTTTGGGTTTGCCAATAATGTGATTTTTAACTGGTGGGATCGCAGTGCGGATGGCGGCGATAATAACTCGTTGTTCAATTTTATCAATAACTATTACAAACCAGGTCCTATCACCTCCATCAATAAACCTGTAGGCCATCGCATACTCAAACCGGAATCAGGAAGATCACCGGAAAGCAAAGGTCTTTTCGGCAGAGTTTACGCAAACGGAAATATTATGGAGGGCAATGATGCCGTAACCAAAAACAATTGGGACGGCGGCATTCAGATCGGCGAAATGCCGGATGCCGGAAGATATACCGACAGCATTCGTGTGGATAAGCCTTTTCCAATGGCACACGTGACGATTATCCCGACCAAGGAAGCATATGATTATGTTTTGGAAAATGTAGGTTCCTTCCTGCCTAAAAGAGATGCGGTAGATACCAGGATAATTAAAGAAGTGCGCACCGGCGTAATATTTTATGTGCCGGGTACCGACAATAGCAATGGAAAACAATGGGTTAAACACCGCCTGCCGGATGACTCATACAAAAAAGGAATTATTACCGATGTAGCACAGGTTGGCGGCTATCCCGAATATAAAGGAACCCCTTATAAAGATTCAGACCATGATGGTATGCCTGATGATTACGAGCTGAAACATAGCTTAAACCCTCATGATGCATCCGATGCTGCGTTAACTCCAAAAAATGGGAATGGATACACCAATATCGAGATTTATCTGAACAGCCTGGTGCCATTAAAAACTGTTGTTCCCTTAAATTATAAGAATTAATAAAAACCCCCTCCATAAATAACAAAGCCTCGCAGTCACAAACGCGGGGCTTTGTTATTTTAATTCTAAAACACAGGCTTTCTATTGAATGCTGACTACGCCTTCAAAAGTTGTTTTCAATATCTGTGGAGAAAAAGATGCCATAAATTCTTCAGCCTTCTTTACCATATTTTCAGATCCTATAAAAATCGGCGAGCGCTGGTGAAGCTCATTTACATCAAGATCAAGAATCCTGCCGTACCCGTTAGAGGCTATGCCGCCTGCCTGCTCGATAATGAACGCCATCGGATTGCATTCGTATACCAGGCGCAGTTTCCCTTTTATTGAACTGGCTGTGCTCGGATAAATAAATATTCCGCCCTTTATCATATTGCGATGCAAATCAGCAACCATTGAGCCGGTGTACCGTGAAGTATATGGGCGGTTGGTACTTTTATCTTCCACCTGGCAATACTTAATGTATTTTTTCACCCCGTCAGGAAAATGTGTATAGTTTCCTTCATTAATCGAATATATGGTACCATCCCGGGGAATAGTTAAATCAGGATGCGATAAGCAAAACTCCCCAATCGAGGGATCAAGCGTAAACCCGTTCACCCCTTTGCCGGTTGTATAAACCAGCATGGTCGACGAGCCATATATGATATAGCCTGCCGCCACCTGTTCAGTTCCCTTCTGCAAGATATCGTCAATGGTTGCTTTGCCGTTTTCCGATTTCCGGCGATAAATGGAAAAAACAGTCCCCACGGCTACGTTAACATCTATGTTGGATGAGCCGTCCAGCGGATCGATGGCGACGATATATTTTGCGTCTTTTGATACTTCAGAATCGATATAAATAAACTCATCATTTTCTTCGGACACAACAATGCAACACTCTCCGCCATTTTTCAATGCCGCAATAAACTGTTCATTAGCATAAACATCCAGTTTCTTCTGACACTCCCCCTGGATATTTGTTGAGCCCGCTTCTCCTAAAATGTCTGCTAATCCTGCCTTATTGATTTCGCGGTTAACAATCTTGGCAGCAATAGCCAGGTCTCGCAGCAATCGTGACAGCTCTCCTTTTGCGTAAGGAAAATCACATTGCCTTTCAATAATAAATTGTCCTAAAGTTTTTACAGCCGACATATAATTTGTTTTTTAATTTAGTCTGTTGTGCTATTTGCCTATGAGCATAAAGTTCGCTACGGGGTTGCACTATAATATCTTAACTTGGAACAAAAGTATTGCCTCAACATCACAGCATCAAACTTTAAGCGGTTAAAATTTACTTAATCGTTGTCGTTAATATTTTGTAAACCTGCATTATACGCCTAATTGGCTAACAGAATTAATCATTTTCAAAAATTCGGATATTCAGGTATCATAATTTTTAAAAATACCATATGATTTCCTCCTTTTTTGGGCGATGATAACATCATACAATTACTTGCTTATATCATATAAGATCGATATGGGAACGTCCGATACTTTTGTTATCGAAAAATCCTAGTTTTTAAATACGGCTTTTGTCCAAAAAATATCGTGGGAGCTTTAAATACCAATTATAATCAGAATTGAATTGAGTGCCTTGAATTAGAATAATTATGACAAACGACTTTTCGCGACCTCTTTCCATACATTTTCCAGGCAAACTGGTTTTTGGTAATGGATCACTTGTGGACTTACCGGAAGAGATCGTTAATACAGGAAGTAAGAACGCTTTTATCATAACCATTGAACCTCTGCTAACTGGGTTGCAGAGCTTTTTCGAACAATTGACATCGTTGGGTATTACTTTTTCGATCAATACGAGCATCGTGCAGGAGCCATATTATAGTGATTTCGAGAAACTGCTAACTGAGGTTGAAACAGTCGACCCTGACATAGTTATAGGCATAGGTGGCGGAAGCGTGCTGGATGTTGCGAAACTTGCTGCGGCTTTAACCGGCAACCGGCAACCATTAGCTGCAATAGCGGGCATCGGGCTACTAAAAAGCAGATCCAAAAAGCTGGTTTGTATTCCTGCAACGTCCGGAACAGGAAGCGAAGTATCGCCAAATGCGATATTGATTGACGATGCCGATGGTCAAAAGAAAGGCTTTATCAGTCCCTGCCTGGTACCGGATATTGTATATGTGGATCCGCTTTTAACAATAAGCGTTCCGCCGGCCACTACAGCAGCAACGGGCCTGGATGCCCTGACACACTGCCTGGAAGCGTACACTAATAAGTTCTCCCAACCTTTCATTGATATGTATGCTTTTGAAGGCATACGCCTTATTGCCAATAATCTTGTGGAGGCAGTAAAAAATGGCAGCAATGAAGAGGCACGCAGCAAAGTTGCCATGGGCAGCTTATTAGGTGGTTTTTGCCTGGGACCGGTAAACACTGCCGGCGTCCATGCACTGTCGTATCCGCTTGGCAGCATGTTTCATCTTGCCCACGGGCTATCGAATGCTTTATTGCTGCCTTACGTGATGGGGTTCAATCTTCAATCAGCACCCGGCAGATATGCAGATGTTGCTGTTGCGCTCGGATGCAGAAGGGAGGCCAATGACATCGAAACAGCTCAAAAAGGGATCGAAAAAATAAAACAATTAATTGAAGAATGTGGCATCCCTGCGCGGCTAAGCAATCTATCCATACCAAGGGAAGCTCTGCCTGTTATGGCGAAAGATGCTTTAAAAATTCAACGACTATTGAAAAATAATCCGAGGGAGATAAGCGAAGAAGATGCGATAAACATTTATAACGAAGCGTACTAAACCGAATGAATAACAAAAAGAAATACGGCGGCATAATTGTTCCAGCCGTTACACCGCTCACCCAAAACCAGAAACTAGATCATGAGGCGCTCGGGAAAATGCTCAACTATTTCCATGACCATCATGTAATGCCTTTTATTAATGGCACTACCGGTGAATCGTCTTCTCTATCTTTTGATCTGAAAAAAGAGTATTTGATTGCAGCGTGCAAATTAAAATCGCCGGACGATCTGCTCTATGCAGGTATTTCGGCTAATTGTTTTGAGGATTCAGTAACGATGGCAAAAATAGGGTTTGACAACGGCGTCGATGCGGTTGTTACCCTGCTGCCCTCTTATTATATCCTTTCCGAATATCAGATGAGAAAGTATTTCGAGCAACTTGCAGAAGCAATACCCGGCCCAATGCTCATTTATAATATTCCGCTGACCACGCGTATGTCTATTCCTCTGGATATTATAGATGAATTGAGCATGCACGAGAACGTTATCGGAACTAAAGACTCTGAACGAAGCGAAGAACGGTTAAAAGAATCACTCAAATTATGGTCTTCCCGCGAAGACTTCTGTCATTTTCTGGGTTGGGCACCAAAATCAGCTGAAGCTTTGATTAACGGAAGCGACGGTCTTGTGCCCAGCACCGGCAATTTCTGCCCTGGTATTTACGATGAAATGTTTAAAGCAGTAAAAGCGTCTGACCATGAGCGGGCATTTAAGCTGCAGAAACTTTCGGATACACTCAGTGATATTTATCAAAGAGGTAAATCACTGGGCGAATCGCTTTGGGCCCTTAAAGTACTGATGAGTGAAACCGGATTATGTGATGAGCATGTTGCGCCCCCCTTGTATCCGCTCACACATGAAGAAAGGGAAAAACTGATTAAAAATTATCACCATACGCTTGAAAAGAACAATTTACGCTTAAATGTTAAAACAAATGTCTGATAATCCAATTATAGGAATTACCATGGGTGATCCCGCAAGTATAGGCCCGGAGATTGCGGTTAAAGCGCTTTTAAACCGGGAGGTTTACGAGGTCTGCAAACCGATACTGGTGGGTGACGCGGGTGTATTCAACGATATTATAAAACGACTTCACCTAAATGCTACAGTAAATGTTATTAAGGCAGTCTCCGAAGCGAAATTCGAATTCGGAAAGCTTGATGTGCTTGATCTGCATAATGTAAAACTAAACAAACTGGTGTTTGGCCAGATATCCGCAATGGCAGGCGAAGCAGCATTTGCCGCAGTAAAAAAGGTGATTGACCTGGCAATGGCGGGTGATATTGATGCCACAGTCACCGGCCCAATTAATAAGAAATCGATTAACGAAGCCGGACATCGTTTTGCAGGCCATACCGAAATATATGCACATTTTACCAATACGCCTAAATATGCAATGTTATTGGTTGAAGATAAGCTTAAAGTAATACATGTTTCTACCCATGTTTCATTGCGTAAGGCTTGTGACCTTGTTAAAAAAGAAAGAATACTGGAAGTAATTGAGCTTTTATATAATGGTATGAACAGCCTCGGCGAAACGAATCTTAAAATAGGCGTTGCGGGACTAAATCCTCATGCCGGCGATAGCGGCTTATTCGGCACAGAAGATGATGAGGAAATATTGCCGGCAGTTGAAGAAGCGAAATTGATGGGCTTTAATGTAGAGGGGCCTATTCCTCCCGATACTTTATTTGCAAAGGCAGCCACAGGCGCCTACGGCGGCGTTGTAGCGATGTATCACGACCAAGGGCACATTCCTTTCAAGCTTGCCGGGTTTAAGTGGGACCCCGAAAAGAAACAAATGGAAAGCGTTAAGGGTGTAAACATCACGCTTGGCTTGCCTATTATACGTACATCCGTTGATCATGGCACCGCTTTTGAAATAGCGGGTAAAGGAGTTGCCAGCCCCGATGCTATGCTGCTGGCAATTGAATCGGCGGTGCAGCTGAGCCGATACAGAAAACAAATAATTGTGTGATGATAGCCGTAATAGCGGACGATCTGACCGGTGCTGCCGAAATTGGCGGCCTTGGATTGTGCTATGGCCTTACAACCGAGATCGTTTGCAATAATGATCTGACATCCGATGCCGATTTATTGATCATAGCTACCGACACGCGTTCTATGGCAAAAAAACAGGCATTAAAAGCAACTGTGCTATTAACGGCAAAACTTGCCGAGATAAAGCCGGCCATGGTGTTTAAGAAAGTTGACTCTGTGCTTCGTGGTCATGTTATTGGGGAACTGGCCATTCATTTGCAACATCTGCACCTTAAAAGAGCTTTGCTCGTACCAGCCAATCCAGCTTTAGGACGGACTATTAAAAATGGCCGGTATTTTATTAATGATCACCCCATTCATTTGACCAGTTTTGCCTGTGATCCCGAATTTCCTATCACCAGTCCGGAGGTACATAACATGCTTAAAGTCGATAAAAACATTGTCCATATCTGTAAAAATGATGAGCTTTTGCAGGAATATGGAATAACAGTGGGCGAATGTACGACCGACAGGGAAATAATAAAATGGATAAAGCGTTCGGACGAGGAAACTCTTCTGGCCGGTGGATCGGCCTTTTTTAAGGCGTTACTTGAATCACTTAATTTATACCGCAGATCCGGACAAGATCGCGGTACGGAATTAGCCCACCCTGCATTATTTGTATGCGGAAGCATGTTCGGCAAAAGCCAGGAAATTGTAGCCAAAATAAGCAACAATGGAGGGCCTGTAAGCTATATGCCCATTGATATAGTAACTTTACCCGAGCCATCAGAAATGTTGTTTGATGCCTGGGCCGATGAAATCATATCTTTGTTAAAAATACATGGGAAGGCTATTGTAGCAATTCATCATGATATTTCCGCAAGTGTGGCTATAACCGCTTCGAGACTTCGTGATAAAAAAGCTGTAGTTATTAAAAAAGTATTTGAGCGAGTTTTAATAAAAGAATTATTGATGGAAGGTGGTTCAACAGCCGCAGCAATTATAAACCGTTTAAACTTTAGCAGGCTCTTTCCGGTAAATCAACTTGGGCCGGGCATTATAAAGTTAAAGACATACGCCAGGGATGACTTATTTTTAACCCTTAAACCGGGTAGTTACGACTGGCCTGCCGGTATTTGGAATTTCTGAGCCGGCAAAAGCAATTTTCTTAATATGAGCAATCATCTGCAAGCACCCGATTATATTATCATTGCGATTTTTTTATTTTTTTCGATCTATTTCGGTTTCCGGTATTCAAAAAAACAAAATTCGACCAAAAGCTATTTTGCAGCAAATGGCAAAATTCCATCCTGGGCTATCGGTTTTTCTATTTTATCAACATTAATAAGCAGCATTACTTTTCTCGCTTATCCCGGCGAAGGTTATTCGTCCAATTGGATCTTACTGGTTCAAGGTTTGATGGTGCCTATCGTTCTGCTGGCCATGGTGTGGTTCATAGTTCCACTATACCGAAAAGTGATTGGGCTAAGCACCTATGAGTATTTTGAAAAACGGTTCGGTTCTTTTGCACGATATTATAGCTCCCTTGGCTTTGTCTTCGCTCATTTTTCCAAAATGGGAACGGTTTTCTTTCTACTGGCGCTCGCCTTGTCAAATATGACGGGGGTAAACACAATCGTAATTATTTCAATCATCGGTGCAGTGATTATAATACTGGCCTTAATGGGTGGCATAGAGGCCGTTATCTGGCTGGATGTAATACAGGGATTTATGTTATTTGCTTGTGGTATTGCCTGCCTTGTTATCATCCTTTATTCGGTACATGGCGGCCCTGCAACAGTGTGGAACGTAGCCCGTGCAAATGGGCATACCGGCTTTGGGCCTTACGATATTAATTTCAAGAAACTCACATTCATTGTAATGGCTATCAACGGTATTTTTTATGGGATACAAAAATATGGTACCGACCAAACTATAGTGCAGCGTTATCTTACCGCCAAATCAGACAAATCAGCTATCAAAGCTTCACTAATGGGGGTATTTTTGCTTGTACCTGTGTGGGCACTGTTTATGTTTATAGGTACGGCGCTTTTTGTATATTATACACAAAATCCTATCCCTGCAAGCATTAAACCCGATGCTATTTTCCCACACTTTATTGCAAGTAATATCCCGACGGGCGTTGTGGGTCTCATAATAGCCTCACTTATTTCAGCTGCAGTATGTAGCCTTGGCGCCGATTTGAACTGCCTGGCAGCTGTCGGTATAGAAGATTATTATAAAAAGCTTTTTCCGAATCGCTCTGACAAACAATATCTAAAAGTAGGAAAATGGATTGTAGTTTTAGCTGGAATAGCATCATTACTCATTGCCGCTCTCTATCTGAAAGCTGGTGATGAGGGTATTCTTGGTATTGTATTCACGTTATATGCTATATTTTCAGGTGGCATTGCGGGCATATTTTTACTTGGTATTTTCAGCGCAAGAGCAAACAAGCAGGGAGTGACTATCGGCATAATTGCCTGCATTTTATTTACAGCGTATGCCATAACAACTTCTACCAAAATAGGCACGGGCAAAGAGAAAATGCTTCTTTTAGATTTTGGCGAGTATAATTTTAGCCACAATAAACTTATGTTGGGTGTCTACAGCCATTTGATTGTAATAGGCGTAGGATATATCGCCAGCTTATTTTTTCCCAAGCCGGTACTTGATCAAAAACTCTTGTTCAAGGGCTGGCTTAATGTTAAACGGGAGAAAGACATTGCCACCCTCAGGTAAACAACCTTAAAAAAATTAACGAATTTATTACAAACATAAAGGCACCAATGCGTCTGTACTATTTTTCTTTTTTATCAGCAGCTTTTTGCGCCAGAACCTTATCTACATAGTTTTTATACAACTGTTTCCAGTTTCTGCCATGGTTATTTAAATAATCTTCGATCTTCGTTTTGTAGATTTTGAAAATGATCGATACCTCTTTTATATCCTTATAATCTACTGCCTGCTCCCGCGCCAATTTAAGATTGGTTAAAATCTCATTTTCTTCTGTCGAAGTTAGATCGGGTATTATCGATTTATATCCGTTCATGGTAAATGCTACTTTACCGATGGTATATTTATCCAATATTTCACCTACCTGATCTTCGGTCAGATCCTTGCCGAGGCCAGTCATTAGGTCCTCATGAACCGTATGGGGAATAGTTGAGTCAATGATCAGTTGTCTTTCTAATTTACTGAAAACTTTACCTGTTATCGGGTTTATTCCTTCTGGAGTTAATGTGTAAGTATGGCTATTGTGCCAGCCATGTACAGCCGCCAAATGAGTCTCTATCACTGAAGTTACGCGTGCAGCTTTTGCGGTATCCGGCAGATTAAGCGCGGCCACAAATTGTACAGCTTTTGTATAGGTATCTGACTTCGACACAACCTCAACTTTTAAATCTGATTTGGTGTTTGAGGTACTTTGTGCATTGGAATTCAGCGAAATCAACGTCAGAATAAGTCCAGGGAAAGCGATATAATATTTCTTCATTTCATTTAAGCTAATTGGTATTTGCGCATCGCAGCTTTGCGCCGTTCTGAAGGGTAAAGTTACCTGCTATTACAACCGGCTATTTTAATACTTTATCCAATGATTATATGATATTACCAAGTTGGTATGTATCCTTCAATCATTCAAAAAAAGATGCTATACATTTGAAATTGCCAACCAATTTGTTACCCGGTAGCGTTAATAACGGTCAGGTATTAGTTAACCAAAATGAAATTACAGCGCATACTTCTATCCTTTTTTGTATCAGTATCAAGCATCATTATTTTTCCATTTCATGCAGTTGCGCAAGTAAAACTTGCAGGGCTATTTACCGACGGCATGGTATTACAGCAACGAACCACCGTGCCTGTATGGGGCTGGGACAAACCAGGTGTAAAAATCAGACTGACGACTTCGTGGAGCAAAAAAGTATATCAAGCTGTATGTGATCAGTCGGGTAAATTTATATTGAAGATTGCCACCCCTGTAGCGGGTGGTCCCTATACTGTCACTGTTACCGACGGCAAGCCATTAGTGTTGATCAATGTATTAATCGGGGAAGTGTGGATGTGTATGGGGCAGTCTAATATGGAAATCCCGATGAAAGGTTTTAAGAGTCAGCCTGTAATCGGTTCAAATGAATCAATCCTTGATTCAAAAAATGATCAGATTAGGTTGTTTACCGTTCCGCACGGTTCAACAACAACCATACAGCACGATATTAAACAAAGCCACTGGCTTGAGGCTTCGCCAGAATCTGTATCCAGGTTCAGTGCTGTGGGATATTTTTACGGGCTCAACCTTTATAAAATGCTGCATGTGCCCATCGGCTTGATCAATTGCAGCTACAGCGGATCGTCTATACAGGCTTGGATGGATACGACGACTTTAAAATCATTTCCTGAAATAAAAATTCCTGCCGCAGGCGATTCAATTAAGGAAGTTAGCCGCACGCCGACAACACTATACAAGGCAATGCTTCATGGCGTTATAGGCTATGGTATTAAAGGCGCTATATGGTATCAGGGCGAATCGAACTATTCTGAACCCGCACAATATGACTCATTGTTCGTAACGTTTGTAAAAGTACTGCGGTCGAAATGGGGCATAGGCGATTTTCCTTTTTTTTATACTCAAATAGCCCCTTATGATTACGCCCAATTACCGCCTTATCACCAGGGTGGAAAATATAACTCCGCATTTTTAAGAGATATTCAGCGCCTGGATGAAGATAAGATATTTAATAGTGGTATGGCTGTAACGATGGATATAGGCGAGCAATCAACCATTCACCCGCCACGCAAGGAACCTGTGGGCTTGCGTTTAGCTTACCTTTCCCTGGCTAAAACCTACAACATTCAGGGATTTGGATACCAAAGCCCTGAATATGAATCGACAACGATCAACGGTGCCGAAGCAGTAGTAAAGTTTAAGAATGCGTATAATGGTTTAACATCATTTTTAAAAGAGATGAATACCTTTGAAATTGCGGGCGCCGATAAACATTTTTATCCTGCGAAAGCAGTAATCAAGGGTAGTTCAGTCGTCGTAAGTAGTCCGCAGGTAAAGAACCCTGTGGCGGTTCGGTATGCTTTTAAAGATTTTGTTGTCGGCGATCTTTTTGGTACAGACGGCCTCCCGGTTTCTTCGTTTCGCACCGACGACTGGGACTATAGCGTGCAATAAGTTAACTTCAGGGTGAATACACCCGATACCGTTTTCCCACTTAAACATCCCGGCAAACACTGAACAGCTTTCGAAAACGAATCAAGTCGCGACAAGATTCGAGCTTCCCAGCGCTTGCGGAATGTGATAATGTCTAAATCAAAAAGTCTTCAGACTTTTTGTCCGAGGACTTTCTAACTTAAAAAGCCGGAATCAGAATATCTGAACTTCTGATCTTGCCGATTCTATTTTTTGGCAGGAATTACTACCTGATACGTGACTACTTTACCAGTTTTTTGCCCATCCTGAAAAGAAATTGCTTTAACAGTTGACGGCACTTTTACTTCAAATGGTTGTGTGTACAATAACGAAGCTGCAGTAGGCTCTGAATTATCTACCGTATAGTGGATGTTAGCGGCGGCAACTAAAACTTTTAATTCAACAGTGGCTTTTTGAGCTACCGTATCAATTGTTGTTTGGGATAAAACATTAAACGCGCTTCTGCTATAGTTTATACCTTTAGCCTCGTATCTTTTGTATTCGTTTGACATGCGGACCTTAAAATTATCCCAATCTTTCAATTGCGGTTGTGTCCATGACACTTCCGACACCGCTGCCAGCCGGGGGAAGATCATGTACTCCACATGTTGTTCGGTTGATATGTACTCGGTCCATAAATTTGCCTGAACTCCTTTAATATATTGCGCTTCGTCTGCTGCAAGACTTGTTGGCACAGGCTCATAAGAATATACTTTTTCGAGCGTTAAAATACCGCCGGGGGCATCGGGCTCCATATCCTGACTACCTTGATAATGATTAATATACATATAAGAATTTGGGCTCATAATCACATTATGCTTTTGTTTAGCAGCCGCAATTCCGCCGGCAATTCCCCGCCATGACATCACTGATGCGTTAGGCGCCAAACCACCTTCCAATATTTCATCCCAACCAATAATACTTCTATTCTTAGTGAGCAGAAATTTCTCAATCCGTTTAATAAAATAGCTTTGCAACTCATGCTCATCTTTCAACCCTTCCGCTTTCATACGTTCCTGACATTTAGGACAGGCCTTCCAGCGAGTTTTGGGACACTCGTCGCCACCAATATGGATAATTGGGCTTGGAAATAATTCCACCACTTCAGAAAGTACATCCTCCAAAAACTGAAAGGTCTTTTCGTTTCCTGCGCAGTATACATCGTCAAAAACGCCCCATTTTTTTCCAACTTCAAACGGGCCGCCGGTACATGATAATTCGGGATAAGCAGTTAAGGCCGCTAATGCATGTCCGGGCATTTCAATTTCGGGAATAACGGTGATATAACGTTCTTTGGCATAAGCAACAATTTCACGAACCTGATCCTGGGTATAAAAGCCCCCGTATCTCATATGATCATATTCAGGCCCTCCCGGTTTACGACCATACTTACCTACCATCGTCTCGTTACGCCATGCCCCTACCTGTGTTAGTTTAGGATATTTTTTTATTTCGATCCTCCAGCCCTGGTCTTCGGTTAAATGCCAGTGAAACGAGTTCATTTTATACATCGCCAAATAGTCGATAAACTTTTTTACAAAATCTACCGGATAAAAGTGCCGCCCTACATCCAGCATCATTCCGCGCCAGCCAAAACGCGGCTTATCTAAAATTTTCATGGCAGGGATATTAATCGTTCCTGACGGATAAGCTGGTAACAATTGATAAATAGATTGCAGTGCATAAAAAACGCCCTGCACATCAGTTGATGTCGCAACAATCTGCTTCGGGCTTACCATCAACTGATAGCCCTCTTTCCCCAAAGTATCGGGCACATGGGAGAGGGTAAGTACAATCGCATTGTTTACTGTTGCAGCCCCATTTTTTTCAATAACAGGTAAGTTTACATCTAACGTTTTTAGATATTTTGCCAGCATAGCGCCGAGAGTTTTTAATTCCGGGTTTTTAGCGTCAACAACAATTTTGGTGGTATTATTAATTTTAAATTCACCGTGCAGATATTTAACCTCCAACGGCAGTGGTATAATAGACACTGTTGGTGATCCGGCTGAACTACTTTGCGCAATTACGCTGAGGTTATTGCTTAACGTTATAAAAGCCAGTAAAAATGCTATTTTAGTTAATAGACTAGGTGTTTTTGTTTTCATCAATGGTTATGTGATGGTTGTAATGATCAAAAAATATTTGTCTTTAAAAATTCGTTGTAAATACTAATGAATGGTTGTTGATACCGGCGTTAAAAATACCTTCAAGGCTTCGTCATCTTCGTATTTTTCAATCTGGCTTTTAAGTTGCTTCATCAAATCAACTGTAAGCTTTTCATAACCTTTTTTGCCGTAAATGTTATTCATCTCATGCGGGTCTGTTTGAAGGTCATATAACTCCCAACTTTCCACTCGGGTATAAAAACGAATAAGCTTATAGCGCTTGGTTTTTATGCCAAAATGCGGTGATACTGAGTGTTCTCCGTTTTCATAATAATGGTAATAGATAGCATCGCGTCCCTTAGCGCCTTTTCCGTTTACCAACGGCAAAAATGATTGGCCCTGAACATCTTTTGGAATAGCTATACCAGCTGCATCAAGCACTGTTGGTGCAATATCCATATTCAGTACAAAATCATTGGATTTGGTGCCCGGCTTAATTACGCCCGGATAACGCATCACCATTGGGGTTCTGAACGATTCTTCGTATATCCAGCGCTTATCAAACCATCCGTGTTCGCCAAGGAAGAAACCCTGATCTGACAGGTAAATCACGATGGTATTCTTTGTAAGGTTGTGCTTGTCCAAATAGTCAAGTGTTCGGCCAATGTTACGATCTAACGATGCAGCGGTACTCAAGTAATCGCGCATATAGTGTTGATACTTCCATTCTACCAAAGCCTTACCTGTTAAATTGCGGGCCTTTAAATCGGCTTCTATCGGTTTATAGTAAGCGTCGAACTTAGCTCTTTGTGCTGCATTCATCCTGTTTACTGTCGGCTCCTGCCCGTTTTTACTGTACGACAACATTTTTAAATCATAACTCATCAACATGGTTTTGTCAATTGTCATATCCTGAATCTTGGCGGCTTCGCGGTTATTATAGTCGTCATAAAAGTCATGAGGCAACGGGAACGTAACTTTATCATACATACCCATATCACAGGTATCGGGTATCCAGGTACGGTGTGTGGCTTTGTGCCCCACAACCACACAAAATGGCTTGCTTTTATCCCTGGAGTCCAAATATTTTTCAACTTCATCTTCTATCACATTGCTTGCATAGCCTTGTATACGTTCTGTTTTGCCATCCATATTAATAAAGTCAGGATTGTAATACTGGCCCTGCCCTGGCAAAATTTTATAGTAGTTAAACCCTTGAGGCGTAGTTTCCAGGTGCCACTTTCCAATCCAGGCTGTTTGATAGCCCGCGGTTTGCAGGTGCTTCACAAACTCATCCTGACTGCCATCAAACTTTGAATGCTCATTATCCTTAAAACCATTTTTATTACTGTATTTACCAGTTAATATTACCGCCCGGCTTGGCCCGCAAATTGAATTGGTTACATAGGCTTTATTAAATATCGCTCCTTCGGAGGCAATCCTATCTATGTTTGGCGTTTTGGCTATCTTAGCTCCATACGCACCGATGGCCTGGTAACCATGATCGTCAGATATGATGATGACGATATTTGGTTTGTGTTGTGCCATGCATAAATTAGCGCACAGCACAACGATCAAACACAGGTTTAGGATAATTATTTTTTTTCTCATTTCTATTTTTTATTTTGATTAAGAAGTCCAATCTGATAGGCCTATTTTAAGCACCTGTTTCTCATTTAATAAGATCTCTTATTTTAGTCTGTAGGGGATATAGATAACATCCCCTACAAAACTACTTATTTAGATTGCGTCACATTTAAAGTAACTGGCGGCAGGTTTTTATTTGTTGAGGTTAGTGTTATTTGTGTGGTCCTGTCCGCCCCTGTTGTATTGGCGTTGATCGTTAACCCCAGACTAAAATCTCCTGCCCCAAATTGTTTTTGCGGCACGCACCAGGTATTGGCAGGTACTTGTGTAAGATACCAGCCGTTGGTACCGGCAACGATGTTAATATTCGTAACGGTTTTTGCCGATGTAAACGGTGGATTGTCTTGCAGCACCGCCGTAAATACTGTACTCGGCACCGGTTTTACCGGCAGGTCTTGTTGCTTTTTACAAGCACCTAAAGCGAATAACATGAGCGCAATTAGAGCTCCAAAATATATTTTCTTTTTCATCATATTTACAATAAATTCCTGATATTGATTTTGTTAAACTTTACCATCCTGGATTTTGAACCCATTTGCCACCTGTTAACTGCAGCATTCTTTGCTGAATGGGTAAAAGGTAATCCCGCTGTAAATTAAATTGGTAGCCGTTGGGCAAAACAAGTTTATAGGGATCAATGTAACGCGCAGGGTTGCCGGCTACGCCGGTTAAGTAAAGATTAACGGTTTTTCCCGCAGGGGCGGTGTCATAATAAAGTGCGCCCTTATAAAATTTACCCGCAACATTCTGTGCAGCCATATCGCTTCCGACAAACAATGCGCCCTGTGGCCTTTTTCCCACCAAAAGGATGTCTGCAGCTGCCCAGCGCAAAATGTCGTCTGTACGAAATCCTTCGCAAGCAAGTTCCACCCGGCGTTCTCTTCGTACCGCCTGCAAAACAGGAGACAACGAATTAAACGGATAGCTCGGATCTGTATTATATTCCCTGGCATAATTGACTGCAGGCATGCCGGCCCTATCACGTAGCGGTTTTAGTGCGTTAGCAATTAACGTTGGGTCTCCGCCGAGTTCGGCCATCGCTTCAGCATAATTAAGCAATACTTCCGCATAACGAAATGCAATTGCCGGAGCCATGCTCTTGAAATCATCCGTGTAGGCTATGGTACTGGTATATTCCAGGTATTTATACAAAGGATAACCCGTAGTACTGCGGTTAAAGCCGGTTTGATCTATTGGCGGATAGGCCGGGACTAAAACGTTTACAGGGCGTAAAGGCTGCCCCGGAACAGCAACGGTTTGCGACAAACGGCTATCCCGCACGCTGGAAGCCAGTTCACTTCCGTAAATCATTTGCGCGTTGCTCCGTGTTGCGCCAACGAAAGGCTGTCCGTCAAAGGTCAGATAGTCGTCTACAAGCGACAAAACAATGCCCTGGTCGGCACCGGCAGTTGAAGTATATTTGGTGATACTTTGGCCGATGTTATCGGTGATATTGTATTTGCGCCATAACATTGCTTCGGAATTGGCAGAAAGATCGTAGGTAATAAACAGGTTGGAATAGTCTTGTAAAGGCTTTCCAGTAGTATATATTTTCCAGCGGCCACCATTTATAACTGACAATGCAGCATCCCTGGCCTGAGTCAGATAATCTTGAATTTTCGTGTCCGATATATTGGCTGTATAAAAAGGATCTCCCTTTGCTTTATGATATTTTTGCCAGGTTCCTTCATACAAAGCAACTCTCGACTTAAATGCCAACGCTACATCCGAATGCAAACGCATACTTGCACTGTTTGTTGCCACCGGCAAAAGTTTTATAGCCTGGTCCAAATCGGCCAGTACAGAATCAATTACAAGTGTGCGCGGATCCCGTGCTACCTGCATTACTGTAGGGTCGGCGGGCAATACCTGGTTTACCCAGGTTACATCACCATACTTTTTAACCATATTGAAATAGCTCATCGCCCTGAAAAATCTGGCTTCGCCAACATATTGGTTAATCAGCGCCTGGCTACCTGCAGCGTTTTTATAATTTGCGAAAAAATAATTCAGTTTGCGTATGATGGTATACTCGGTAATATTACCTGCATTACTTAAGGCCGTTTGTCCCGTTAACCTGGAGTTCACCGATGAGAAGATCATGTTATCGGTACCCGCATCATTGAACGCAATTCCCGCACCACCAACGCCGCTCGGCTGGCCCGGCAAAATGTTATAGAATGTATCTACATAAAGTCGCAATTCATTGGTACTGGCAAGAGGATTTGCCGTGCTCAATTTATCTAAAGGTTTGCGGTCAAGAAAATCTTTTTTACAAGACCAGGCCGAAAGCGCTATAATGCTTAATATCAGCCATTTATTTATCATGTACTTTTTCATTTAATTCGAAATTTAAAGTGAAACTCTTACGCCGAATGACAGAACTTTGCTGACCGGATATGATTTACCTGTGCCTTGTTGCCCTACCAATCCTTCCGGATCAAACATTTCAGCCAGTTTGGTAAATGTCAAAAGGTTTTCCCCGCTTACAAAAATATTTGCATCACTCAGTTTTATCTTGTTAATAAGCGGTTTAGGAAATGAATAGTTCAAAGTCACGTTTTTTACCCTGAGGTAGGCCGCACTTTGTATATAGCGGTCTGACACCTGCTGCGTTTTATTGGTGTAATTAGCAATTGAACCTGCCGGCGATGCATAGGGGTTTGGATAATACGCATTGGGGGTTTCGGGTGTCCAGTAATCTAAATGCTGCGTAAAAACGGTAACTTGGGCCAACGCGCCAGCTCCCCAAAAATACACATCACCCGGACCTGGCGCATAATCGCGTTTAGCAATGCCCTGCAATAAAGTTGAGAATGTTATACCCTTCCAGCTTATGTTTCCATTGAAAGAATAGGCATAACGCGGTGACCTATTGCCGACAACCGTTTGATCACCCATGCTTCCGAGCTGATTGCTGCCGTTATTAATTTTTCCATCATTATTAAGATCAAGGTATTTGACATCCCCTGGCATCCAATTAAGCGGAGAAATGAAGGATCGGTTTAACAGGTTGTATTGAGTTGCATCTGCTGCGGTCTGGATCAAGCCACCTGTTTTATAGCCCCATACTTCACCAATTGTTTTCCCAACGTAAAAAGTGTTTGCTGGATTGAAGAAAGTGGGATTCTGATACTTGGTGACTACAGATTTGGAATCAGCCAGGCTACCCCCCACCTGATATTTAACACCCTGGCCTATTTGTCCCCTCCACGATAAGCTGAATTCAAAGCCACGTGTACGGAGGTCGGCGTTGTTACTTGCAGGAACTACACCGCCAAACATGTCAGCAATGTCATAGGAAGGGCCGAGCATATCATTCGTATTACGCTGATAAATGTCAAAGCTGCTCGTTAACCGGTTTCCAAACAATTCTACATCAATACCTACGTTTTTACTCACAACCTTTTCCCATGTTAAATTAGGGTTAAAGGGTGCCGGCGCATTAATATTTGCTTCGCGGCCGTTTTGAAAATACCATTGAGGACCTGCTCCATTGGGACCAGGTATAGAAGTGGTCATAGTTTGAGCATACGAATAAATTGGTGCTCCCGACTGATTACCAAGCGCACCATAAGATCCTCTTAGTTTCAACAAGTTGATCTGACTGCTCCAATCTTTGATAAATTTTTCCTCGGCCAAATTATATCCTACAGACATGGAAGGGAAAAAACCCCATCGGTTATTGGCGGCAAAACGTGAAGATCCATCATAGCGGCCGTTAATTTCCAGGAGATATTTGTCTTTATAATTGTAATTAATGCGCCCAAAAAAGCCGCGGGTAGCCCATTCGTTGCGTGCTTCGTTTGACACAGCCGGGGTAGTTGTCAAAGAAATCCCAGGGGTAGAGAAACTAATTAAATCCTGGGCATTGGCCCCTAATGAACTGAACTGATTCAATTCTTGCTGAAAACCTGCGAGGGCGGTAATTTGATGACCACCCTTTAACTTCAAATCATACGAAGTATAAATATTGGGAGAAACATAATTATTTGAAGTATTGGTACGGCCATAACTGCCCCCTATAGGAATACCGAATTCTGAACGGTTAACTAATTTTGGTGTCCCGTCTATACCGTATATTGTACCAGGCAATAAAAGGGCGGAATTGTCGTCGTAAGTTTTTAGTATATTAAGATCAAAATTAATATTCCAATTTTTAACCGGTTCAAGTTTAAGACTTGGAGAAATGGCAAACACACTTTCGTTGGTCACATTTTTTGAGCCGGATTGCAAATAAGGCACACTAGATATCTCGTTAAAATTGCCGCTTAGGTCATACGGCGAGATATTTGGACGCATGCGAAGCATGTTGTGAAAGTACAGATTTTCAAAAGTAGGCGAGAACGGAGTGGTGTAGCCGCTTTGATCAAATTTCGACTTTAGGGAAACCTTAGCCCATGAAGCAAGGTCAGCATTTATCGTTGCATTGAAGTTATAGCGCGTATAATCAATATCTGCGTAACGCAATACGCCGCCTTCCTGATTATATCCACCGGAAATATAATATTGAACAGCCTTAGTTCCCCCGCTTACACTTAGGTTATGAATTTGTCTTAGGGCATAGGGTTTATAATTGAAAGCTAACCAATTAGTATTCGCCACGCCATTGGCAGTATTTTCCCAGTTCGAGAGGTAGTTGTCGTTTGCCTCAGGCAATACCGGAAAACCTGAAGGGTTTTTAATATATTGCTGTAACTGGGCTAGTTTGGTATCAGAATACTGTTTGCTCCCTGTCGCGTTAAAAGTTGCGGCATTAAAAAACAATGCAAACTGATACGAATTAGCCATGTCTGGCAGTTTTATAGGGGATGTAAATCCTATATTATTCGAATAAGTAATTTTTGTTTTACCTATGGTTCCTTTTTTTGTTGTGACCAGGATCACGCCATAAGGCGCCCTTGCGCCGTAAATCGCTGATGCCGCTGCATCTTTCAAAACAGATATTGATTCAATATCGTCAGGATTAACATCATCCAGTGACATAGGTGTTCCATCAACCAATACAAAAGGGCTATCTGTACCACTCAGGTTCCCAACACCACGAATGTTCAGGTTATAGCTTTGTCCCGGATGGGTATTGCCTCCAACAGTGATATTTAAGCCCGGCACAAGTCCCTGCAATCTTTGAGTAGTGTTCATTACCGGCCTATTTTCCAAATCCTTCGTCTTTACAACAGCAACCGCGCCGGTAAGATCTGCTTTTTTCTGCGTGGCGTAACCAACTACAACCAATTCGTTTAGCGATGCAGCCTTTTCGGCCATTACTATATTGATCACCGATTTTCCATTAACGGGAATCTCCTGTGTTGAATACCCGATTGAGCTGAACACTAAAATGCCGGCATCATCAGGTATTTTTAAGGTATATTTTCCATGGGTATCAGTTGCGACACCTATCTGGGTTCCTTTTAACACAACATTTACACCAGGTACCGGCAGGCCCTGACTATCATTAACCTGGCCTGTAATAGTAATATCGACGGCGGCAATTTTTGTTGGTTTCGTGTTCCCCACAGGCGCAGGCCGGTTTTTTATAACTACGGTATTACCATTAATTACAAAGGTTAGCGGCTGCCCGGCAAAGCATTTCTCCAGCACTTCTGTAAGTGATTCATTGTTAACCGACAGGCTAACAGGTTTTGATACGCGAAGCTGATCGGCATTATAAATAAAATTATAGTTGCTTTGCTTAGTAATTTGGTTTAGGACTTCGGCTAGTGAGGCGTTTGAAACATGCAAACTAACTTTTTGTCCGAAAGTTGCGGCATTAACACTCATTAAAAAGCAAGTCAGAAAAATAATGGTTAGTTTCAATACTTTCGACGTTTTGTCTAAAATGCAGGGCCAATCCCTGCAAAAATTTGACGTAAAATTTTTATACATTTGAAATGTTAGGTTTAAAATTGGTCTTCACAATTGATTAATACGACCTGACTGTAGCTTTTACAGCTGGCGACACCGGGGGTGCTGGTAACATTCCTGGTGTTTTGCTTTGGTAACTTATAAGTACATCTTTTACTCCATTACAATAACCTTCCTTCCCTCAACCTTAAAGTGAACGGTTTCTGTTAATTCTAAATTCCTCAATAATTCGGAAATGTTTTTGTACTCGGAAATACGTCCACCGTATCGTTTTTTGTCGGTTCCGGCGCGGTAATCAACATCAATATCATACCACCTGGCCGCATTTTTCATAATATCCCTTATCGACGCGTCGTGGAAAATGAAAAAGCCATTTTTCCAGGCCAACGCCTCTTCAACATTAGCGTCAGAAACCTTTAAAGCGTCTGTAGTGTTATCTTCAACAACCTGCTGGCCGGGTGTTAGTAACCTGGACGTGTTGTTTTTTGTGAATTTTATTGATCCCTCAACCAGTACGGCACGCGCATCTTCATCATCGTTATAGGCCTTAATGTCAAAGTGCGTACCCAATACCTCCACTTCATCGTCCTTAAACTTCACGATGAATGGCATATTTTTATTTTTTGCAACTTCAAAATAGGCTTCTCCGCTTAGTTCTACTTTTCGGTTTTTTCCGGTAAAAGCTGTCGGAAATTTAAGAGACGATGCTGCATTTAACCACACCTGTGTGCCATCGGGCAAAACAACCTGGTATTTCCCGCCGCGCGGAGTTGACACGGTATTACTTTCAGGTATCTCATTTTTCAGGGCGCCGGCTCCTGTCGGCACCATATAAGTCAATAGTCCGTTGCTCTTCTTTGTAACGGTAGTGCCCTCTTGTTTGGCAATTGTTCCGTTAATTGCGTCGTCCAGCGAAATTGTTTTTCCGTTTGCCAATTTTAGCATTGCCCTGTTGCGCCCGGGCAAAATATCATGTACCACAGAAGCCGTTTGCTGCTTTTCTGGTTTATTAGTCAATAAATTAAAGAACACCGCGCCAATAGCGCATACCAACACGGCCGCAGCGGCGTACCACCAAATTTTCGGCACGTGACCGTCGTTTTTTTGCATTCCGGCGCTGTTATTAATTTTACTCAGTATTCGTTTGCCCGTTTCTTTTTCTTCGTCGGTGGCTTCTTGTCCGCCGGTAATGAACATTTCAAAATCATCCTTGTAAAACAGCACCTGGGCCGCTTCTTCGGTTGTAGCCTCACCGGCTACATACTTCTCGTACAATACGATGTATTCTTCTTTGGTCATAATAAAAGGTTTTTCAAGGTTTCTATTGGTCAATAAATTGCCCAATTATATATATAGTGCATTTATTGTAAGTGAACACACACTTTTTTCAAAATAAAATTTCATGTTTGCAATGCTTCTCTAAAATTTTATTTTATTTGCCGATAATGATAATTTTATATTATCAATCCAATTATGTTAAAAACCAGTTTGAGCGACAGCGAACTGCTGCATAAAGTATTTAATAATGATTACCGGGCGTTTACGGAGCTGTATGAAAGGTATTGGCTAGCCGTATTTAAAACGGCCAATAAATACATTACAGATAAGGAAGCTTGCGAGGATATAGTACATGATATTTTTTTAACAATCTGGAACCGGAGGGGGCAATTAAACATACAAGACTTTAATTTCTACATCAAAGCATCGGCGCGTTACCAGGTGTATGCTTTTTTAAAAAAAGTAAAAAAAGCCGCCGTTAGTTATTTGGAGGACTGCCCTGAACCACTATTAAGCCATGATAACGCCGGATATAGTAAAGTGATTTACATGGAGCTTGAAAAAGAAATTAATGATTGTTTGAAGCTATTACCGAAAAGAAGCAGTGAGATTTTTGTTTTGAGCCGAATTAACCACCTTACCAATGACGAAATATCAATCAAACTGGGCATTTCCAAACGCTCTGTAGAAAATCAGCTTACCGTTGCATTAAAACATTTACGGCTGCATTTTAGAGATAGCGCGCTCATTACATTGATTTTGTACTGCCTGCTTTTTACATAGCAAATCAACCGTCAGCATAACAGTTTTGTAACATACTGAATTTACTATCGGGTTTTAAATTATTGCAACTGACTCCTGGTAAGACTTGGCAAATGCGCCCCGCCTTTTTCAAAGCGGGGGCTTTCGCACACAACTTAACTCAACTAACTATCATAAATATCGGCAAGCTTATAATCCAGGTATATTTTAAATTTCTATTCCGGTCTCCCTGGTTCTCTAACATTTTGTCCTTTTCTATGTGTTAAAGCATCTCCAAGATCAGTCCGGGCATCTTCTACATACACCATAATTTTTTTAACCATATCAGGATAAAGCGTTTGTACATCATACTTTTCGCCCGGATCGTGTGCCAAATCATAAAGGGCCATCGGCACGTTAACATAGTGTTCCTGGCCTGGGAAGCCGTTCATCCCATGTATACTTTCATAGGTTTGTGAATTGTGCGGCAGTACCAGTTTCCAGTTTTTGTACCGCACTCCTTTCAGGTTATTTGTATCATAGTAATAATAAAAAACCTCACGTATATCAGTCGTTGTTTTTCCAAGCAGTAAATCGACAAAGTTTAAACCATCAATTTTGTTTTTAGGCAAGGGGCCGCCTGTAAACGCCATGATAGTAGGCAACAGGTCCATATTGGTCATCAGGTGGCTGTTAACAGTACCAGCTTCAATGGTTCCCGGCCAGCGTATAATGCAAGGCACCCGTGTACCGCCATCCCAGGCCGTACCTTTGCCCTCACGCAAACCAGCTGTTGAACCTGCATTGTCGCCAAATTTCAACCAGGGCCCGTTATCACTGGTAATTATCAAAATAGTATTCTTTGAAAGTTTGTTCTGGTCAAGCGTTTGCATGATCTGCCCTATCGACCAGTCAAGCTCCATAATTACATCGCCAAATGTCCCCATCCCACTTTTTCCCTTAAATTTTTCGGAGGCTGCCAGCGGAACGTGCGGCATTGGATGCGCGAGGTATAAAAAGAAAGGATGTGATTTATTGGCCTTTATAAATTCAACAGCTTTTGTGGTCAGCGTACCTGTTAATTTCGATTGATCTTCGAGGGTGCTGTTATGCGCAACCACCTTATCCCCATCATAAATAGGGAGCGGGGGATAGTCGGCTTTTTTACTGCCAGGTTTAGCAGGCGTGCCATCATATTCAACCGGCCACATATCATGCGAATAAGGGATACCATAAAAACTATCAAACCCATAATGAATAGGCAAAAAAGGTGCTTTCGACCCTAAATGCCATTTGCCCAGCATCGCGGTTTTATAACCTGCGCTTTTAAGCAGGGAGGCGATAGTTTCTTCGGAAGTACTTAATGCTATTTTACTTGTTGGCATTAAAGCATGTGCAATACTTATCCTGTTTGGATAGCATCCTGTTAAAAGTGCAGCTCTCGAGGCGCTGCATACCGCTTGCGCTGCATTAAAATGGGTAAGACGCATACCTTGTTGAGCGGCTTTATTAAAGTTTGGCGTAGCGATGCCCGTCATCCCATAGGGTTCGGTATCTCCGTAACCCATATCATCCATATTGATGATAATGACGTTAGGATGCGTTTTTCCGGTTTGAGAAAAAGCCACAACACTCGCAAAGGCCATCCAAATAGTGAGGAGTGTTTTTTGGGGTTTTATTAACATAAGAAATTAATTGGGGGAAAAAATGAACTATTTTATTTTTTAAAGTTTAACTATGATCGGGTTCCATACACAATTCAAAATCGCTAAATGCAATGCGTACCAGCGATTGGGGAAGATGTAGCCTGGCCCTCCATAAAATTCTATCACTTATTTTCAGGATCTGGCCCAAGCCCGCCTTTGCCCCGGTATAATTTAACAGGTTTGTCTAATTGTACTTTTAAAACGGTTACATATTCGTCCTGTACGTTTTCGGGCACGGGGATATACACCAGGCCGGGCACCGGGCTCCACGATATCTTACCTACAATTTTGGGCTGTAATTTTGCACCATTACCTAATACTTCGATACTTTTGATTTTACTATCCAATCCTTTAACTACTACCGAACCGCTGGTTTTTCCGGGCAAAAACAGGTATAACACTGTCGAATCTTTCGACAAGGTAGTCGGACCATAAAAATGGCCTTGTGGCATACCGCCTAATGTACCAAACACGGCTTCGGCGTGCTTTTTATTCCATTTGCCCAGTTCCTTTAACAGATGCACCTGTTGTTCCGGAATTGTGCCATCTTCCTTCGGGCCTATATCGAGCAATAAATTCCCTCCGTTGGCTACTACATCTGCAAATATGGTAATCACTTCAAATGGCGTTTTCCATGCGGTATCGTCCGGATGATAGCCCCAATTGTTATTCGTAGTCATACACAATTCCCACCAGTTATATTTAGGTCTGGTTACCGGAAAATTTTGTTCGGGGGTTTCGTAATCGCCATATCCCCTCAACCGCCCATTCACAATAAGTTGTGGATTGTAGCTCAACAACATAGATTTCGTTCCAGGAGCATCCCATTCTTTTGCACTATGTTCCCAATCGCCATCAAACCATAACAGATCGGGGTTGTAATTCTTCATAATCTCTTGCAACTGACCTTTATAAAATTCCTGGTATTTTTTCCACCGCGCGGGCTGTTCGGCAATTTTATACCGGCTCCTGTCTTTTCTAAACCCTGTATAATTATCATTACTCCAATCAAGGATGGAGAAATAAGCTCCGCATTTAATATTATCTTTCCGTAAAGCATCGTAAAATGGCTTTACCAGGTCCCTTTTTGCGGGTGTGCTCTTCACTACGTTTAGTTTACTTTGTTGCGTATTCCATAGAGCAACACCATCGTGATGTTTAGTTGTTAGAACGGCATATCTGGCACCCGATTCTTTAATAAGATCTGCCCAACCCTGAGGATCATACTTTGAAGCTGTAAAACCTTTTAGCTGATTCATATAGTCGGTATAAGAAATTTTCTTGTTGTAAAAACTCCACGATTCATCGATGCCGCTGACAGCATAAATACCCCAATGAATAAATATCCCAAGTTTGGCATCGGCAAACCATTGCATCTTATTTTTAATGCTATCAGGTATTGTTTTTTGCCGGGAGTACCCGATATGGGCAAAACAGAGGAGTAGTAACGATAATTGAATATTTTTTTTCATAATTACGATTTGTGATTATTTGTAATTGCTAATAAATAGCCTAATTGTTGACACGTTTTGGCATTCCATTATTTGGGTTCCATCGTCACTTTTACCCAAACCGGCAAGTGATCAGAAGCAACAGGCTCATCGCCAACCGCTGCGTTCAACACTTTAAAAGCATATTTTTCTTGTTTAAGTGCCATGATATAGTCAATACAGTCAATCGGCTTATTGGCAGGTATGGTACGCTTAGTAGTATCACTCAGAAAATACCAATTTTTTGCCAGGGAATTTATTGCCGGTGAACCGGGATTTGTGTTTAAGTCGCCTCCAAGGAAAACAGGCTTTTTGTATTTCGCAATAAACTGATTAAGCAATGTTACCGACTGAATCCTGTCTTTTTCCGTTAATGAAAAATGAGTACATACAAAGACATAATTTTTCATTTCCACTAGTAAAGCACTTCGTTTTTCTTCCGTTCCAGGCAATGCTATTCCTTCAATGCTTAATGGTTTTTCTTTAGAAAGAATACCTATTCCATATTTGCCTCCCTGGAAATTGATTGAAGCGTGAAAAGTAGGCACCATGCCGGTAAATGTGGCCAGTTTATTCAATACACTTATATGTTTGCTGCGCGTGGTGCTGCTATCTAATTCTTGAATGGCTACGATATCCGGGTTGATTTTAGAAATGGCGTTAGCCACACGCTGATAATTTACAGCATTGTCGAGACCAACACAATTGCGGACGTTGTAGGAAAGGATGGTAATTGCTGCAGGACTTACATTCCTGACTGAATTCTTTACCGATTTACAGCTAATGCCAAAAATTAAACAGATCAACACACAATTCGGAAGAGCCATCCATATAGTGAGGCGTGTTTTTTGGGGCTTTATTGACATAAATTAACTAGGGGAAAATGAATATTTTATTTCTTAAAGTTTAATTACGATCGGGCTCCATAAATAATCCAAAATCACTTAATGCAATACATACCGGAGATTGGGTAATACGTAGCCTAATCTTATTGGTATTGATGTTTCGGGGTAAACGGATCAACCGGTTTCCCCCTATGCTGGTGGCGATGGCTATTTGTTGCCACTGCCCATCTTGCCAGGCATCCACAGCAATAGCTGCTATACGCTGACCTAGTTTTATATTTTCGCGCAAGCGTATTACATTAAAGGTTGTGTTTTGCTTTAGTGTTACAACTAATTCGGGGGTTTTTACACTATCGTTAGTTGCCCAATAGCTGTAACGGTCATTGTCTATCAAGTTTGCAGGGCCATATTTTGCGGCGTTACCGCCCCTTACATCGTTTGCCTGCAATACGGCTCCCCCGGCAAGGTTTTCTGCAAAAGTTGCCTTTAACAGTGCTCCAAACGCTTTCAACGAATTAACATCGTTGTCGTTCAGCAAACCTCGTCTGTCGGGCGACAAGCCCAGATCAAGGCATGCGCTACGACCTACGCTCTGATAATAAATACGCATTAACGAATCGGGTGTTTTTACCTTTTTATCCTGCTCCTGATGATAAAACCAACCCGGACGTAATGATACATCGCACTCAGCAGGCATCCAAAATTGCCCGTCGCGGTGACCTTGTGTTCCTTCCCGGCCTTTTACATAACCATTGCCCGGCACTTTTGATGGATCGGGCGCATGGGGTGTATAGGTAGCCCAACTCGTTAAGCCGGCCTGGCCGCTTTCATTACCTACCCAGCGCACATCGGGGCCAACACCCCCATAAATTACCGCGTTAGGTTGCAACTTACGCGCTATACCCCAGGTGGTATCCCAACCATAATAGGTTGAACGGTCTATATTTCGTTTCTCACGCGCCCCGCCATAATAACCGTCGCCTCCATTGGCGCCGTCGTGCCATATTATAAATAATGGGCCGTAATTGCTGTATAATTCGATTAATTGCCTGCGGTAAATATCGGTTACGTATTCAGGCTTACCGTACAGGGCGCTGTTCCTGTCCCATGGCGAGCAATAGACACCTAGTTTCATACCTAATACTTTACACGCGTCACGATACTCGGCCATTATATCGCCCTTGCCACCTTTATATGAACTTTGGGTGATATTGTGCGCAGTTGTTTTGGTTGGCCAAAGGCAAAAACCATCATGGTGCTTGGCTACCACAATAACGCCTTTAAACCCTCCTGCCTTTGCCGCACCTATTATCTGCATGGCACTAAACTCAGTCGGGTTTACAATCTTTGGATCTTCATCGCCATATCCCACCTCCTTGTCGGTATAGGTGTCCGGCCCGAAGTGGATGATGCAATACATTTCGGTCTCTTGCCACTGCAACTGCCTGCCGGTAGGCAACGGTCCATAGGGCTCGGGCGCATTTTGGCTAGAAGCACTGGTGAGTATCAAACAAATAAATAATGTTAAGCACGATATTTTCATATTATTTGCAAACTGCTTTATTATGCTATGACCGGGTTCCTTATACAATCCAAAATCATCGCCTTTACCTAAATATCCAAAAGAGTGCTACCATTATGATCGCCAGAGATACCGATAAGAATTTGTAGTTGCCGATCCCTTTCCATGCGGGTCTGCTCAAAGGCTCCCATAACGATTTCCAATACAGCGCAGCGCTTTCTGCTGTATGTTTTACCGGATAGATATAAGAAAACACAACCTGCATAAAAACACAGATACAGAACAGATAAAAGGCCATCATCATAAATGGAACTTTACCAATAACAGAATCAGGGTATACTTTGCCTGTAACAAATACCAGTAATCCGATTGTCGACCCGATCCACAAGGTATATTTAGCTGAACCGGCGGACGCCTTCTTCCAAAAAACGCCTAACAAAAACACACAGGTAATTGGAGGTGCTATGTGAGCAATAATATCATTAAGTCCATTAAATATACTCTCGTAACTATTAAGTAAAGGCAACAACGCAAGCGATGCCACAAGCGATACTCCTACAGCTACCTTACCCACTTTTACCAAACTAATATCACTTGCCGCAGGCTTATACCGTTTATAAATATCATAGCTCACCAGTGTAGCTATTGAGTTTAAAGCTCCGGATATTTGGCTCATTAAGCCTGATAAAAGTGCTGCAACCAAAACGCCTACCAAACCGGTTGGAATCAATTGCATGATCATTAAAGTATAAATGCCTTTACTGTTAACGATCTCTTTGCCATCATGAATTGTTTTAATTGCTGATATATCCAATCCCCCGGTTTGCACAAGAGCATAAGCAAATAAACCAGGCATAACAAAAATAAAAACCGGTAAAATTTTTATAAACCCGCAAAACAATGCTCCTGCACGCGCATGATTTTCATTTTTTGCACCCAAAACGCGTTGCACAATGGTTTGATCAGCGCACCAATACCATATACCCAGCACCGGGTAACCCAATAGCACCGCGTACCACGGCATGCCGCTGGCATCACCGTGAGGCCTTAACATCGAAAGTTTATTTAGTTCATTATGGCTTTTCAAAACATCAACCATAGGTTGCCAGCCACCTATTTTATGGTAAGCTGCAAAACTCATAATTATTGCTCCGCATAACAGCACAATTGTTTGAATAGACTCGGTAACCACCACAGCTGTCAAACCACCAACTATTGTATAAATGGTAGTAATGCTGGCAATAATGATTACGCTGGTATAAATATTAACGCCAAATAACGTGTGTAAAACAATACCACCTGCCAGCAATGAAAACGATATATGAATAACAACGGCTGATATAACCGATACTATAGCGAGCCAGTCGCGGCTGGCACGGTCATATCGTTTTTCTAAAAAATCCGGTAAGGTTGATACTCCTGCCTTAATATAGAACGGTGCGAAAAATAAGGCAAGAAGGATAAGCGTAAATGCAGCCATCCATTCAAAATCTCCATTTAACAATCCCGAATCAAATCCGCTTTGGGCCAGGCTAACCAAATGTACACATGATATATTCGTTGCAAATAAAGCTAACCCTATCATTGGCCATCGTAATTTTTTACCTGCCAAAAAGTATTCGCCGGCCAGATTATTATTTCCCGCAGTTCGATTTCCATGCCGCAGACCAGCCCACATCCCAATCGCAAAAATTGCGATGATGTATAAGGCGCTGATGACTATGTCTGTGGTATGTATCATATTACATCTTACGATTATTATTGTAATCTACGTAAATCACAGCTACTACCGGAATGCTGAGGTGTTTTATATACTCCGCCAACAATTTGAACGGGGTGTAAAAAATGCTTTTGTAAATGGGGTATATGTTCCAAAAACAAGGCTTCGTGTCCTAAAGCAATGTGATTAAACAATACCAAATGTTGATGAAGCTGCCCCATATCGCCAACATGCGGTACAACGGGAATGCCGAATTTTTTACTCAGAAGACTAATAGTAATAAATTCGCTTACCCCGCCAACCCTTACAGCATCTACCTGAATAAAGGCAGCTGCACGGGCCTGCAAGTAATTTTTAAAAATAATTCTGTTAGGCACATGTTCACCCAGCGCTAATTTGATCGGCGCTATTGCACCCGCCAGCGTTTTATGCGCAAGTATATCATCAGGGTGTGTTGGCTCCTCAATCCAGTATGGATTCATTTTCTTTAACTGATTACAAATGGCAATTGCCTGGGGTAAGGTCCACTGCTGATTTGCATCCAGCATTACTTTGATATCGTTTCCTGCAACATCCCTCACTATATTGGCACGACGTATATCTCTTTCCGGATCTGCCGAACCTACTTTTAGTTTCATTGCCGTAAATCCATTGTCTATCGCTTTCTTGCAGTTTTCACGAACTTTCTCATCCAGGTAATTAAACCAGCCTATAGATGTATCATACCCGGGGTATCCGTCATGCAATACATGTTCCCGCAAAAAACGGGAAGATTGCTGATCACGCAGCATTTTAATAGCCTGGATTTCAGTTAATTCATCCTCCAAATAAGATAAATCGAGTGTGGCAACAACCTCTTCCGGCGACAGGTCAATCAACAGCTTCCACAATGGAACCCCTCTTTTTTTTGCCCAAAGATCAAAGCATGCGTTTGTAACCGACGCAAGAGCCAAATGCACAACACCTTTATGCGGCCCCAGCCACCTGAATTGCTGGTCATTAGACAGCTGCCTGAATAGCTCGCCAAAGTTGGCCATCATCTCTTCAATATCCTTACCGATAAGCTTATTTGCGTAATATTGTGCTGCGCCACATACCAAATCATTCCCTTCACCTAATGTAAAGGCAAATCCAACTCCTGTTATCCCACTATCATCTACCAAACTGCTTACAGCGTATGAATATTGCGGGTCGCGATGTATGGCGTCGCTGCCTGCATTATTTTCAAGCGCATAACGCAAATCATTAACCTTGATATCCTTTATCATCTTCTTAACCCTGTTTCATATCGGCAGTTTGCCGCATCACTCTCCTATAGCCTAACTCGGCTCCGCCCGATACCGGTAATATACAACCCGTTATAAAACGCGCCTGCTCTGATACCAGAAACAGGCATGCATCGGCTACAACATCCCCTTCGGGGCAAAAACCCAGCGCATGTATTTCGTCTAAATATTTCTCAATAAAAAAAGGATCAGGCTGCTCTTTACTCCATGAACGCAGCATGGGTGTCCATACCCCTGCGGGGGCAACAGCATTTACCCTGATACCGAAAGGTGCATAATCAAGCGCCATTGATTTGGTCAGGGCGCCTATGGCGCCTTTAGTGGCACTGTAGGCCGCATGCAATTGCTGTCCAATCTCTCCTACCAGGCTACCGGTATTCAAAATATTTCCTCTTGTCTTCTTTAGTTCATCAATGCCAAATCGTACGGTGTTGTATATCCCTTTTACATTCACGTCAAACAGCCTATCCCACTCTTCAGGTGTGGTTTCGTGTGCTGCTTTTGACGGACCGGATATACCCGCGTTGTTGTGAATGACATCAATCCCTCCAAAGTGATTTACGGTTTTTTCAATAGCCATTCTCACATCTTCTGATTTCGATACATCAGCGTTTATAAGAATCATATCATTTCCGGTCAATTTTTCCCCTGCCTTTTCAATACTTAATTCAGAATCCGAAATTATGCTGACCCTGGCACCAGCATTAAAATATGCCTTGGCACATTCAAAACCTATACCTTCGGTTGCACCGGTTAAAAAGATCACTTTATTTTTAAGTAGCATATTAATTTAAGATATTCACAAACAATTAATATATCAGTCCGGAATTAAAACATCCTTTTTGAATGCTTTACATCGTTTGAAATAAAAGTTTCATCCGGGTCAATCCAGCTTAATATTTGTGTTTGTAATTGGTATTCTTAGCAATCAAATTTAAAGGCCGCCGAATCGTTTATAAATAGGCAAAACATTTATTTTAATAGATTATTCGACTATCAACAGGAAAATATCAGCGTAACAAAAAATCGATATAGCGTCCAAAGGCTTTATTTAATCAGCATAAATTAGTCATTGTGTTATATCTTTATTAATACGTTAACTTTGTAATGGAATATTCCATTATTTTATTCCAATATTTATGGTTGTGAACAATATCATAAAACGGCGTGATGGATTTACCGGGGAAAAGATGATCAGCATCCCGGAAAATGTATGGAAAGATGCTAAAGAAAGAGCCCCTGCAATTTTTCAGATATACATCACCTATATTGGTTATTTCCCGCGAGCTACCGGACATTACAGAGAGCGAAGAAAAGGCTGTGAAGACAATATTCTTATTTATTGTTTACGGGGCAAAGGACACCTTGTTGTAGACAATGAAAGGCACGTTGTTCAACCAAACGAATGTATTTTACTACCTGCTACCGATAAATACATCCGCTACCAGGCAGACAGAGAAGATCCGTGGACTATTTATTGGGTACATTTTACGGGCGACAACATTGACTTATTTAATAAATCCCTAAATCTGGATAATTTTAACAAACCTGTATCGATACCATTTAACGATAATACAATTGCCATATGGCAAAATATATATCAAACACTTGAAATGGGTTATAGCATCGAAAATTTATGCAGCGCCTCTTTCTGTTTGTATCACTTTTTAGCGATCTTCTTGTTTCCGCAAAGACATATCAGTCGTGATAAGGAAGAAGAAGTAGATATGATAACGCAAACCATCATTAACATGCGTAATAATTTAAGTGAAAAACTCTCGGTTGAGGATATGGCGCTGCAACACCGCTTATCGGTTTCGCATTTTTCCGCCATTTTCCGTAAATCAACCGGCATTCCACCGATTGACTATTTTATTCAATTAAAAATGCAACGGGCCTGCCAGCAGTTATATGCTAATAAGGCCAAAATTAAAGCTATTGCTGCTGATTTAGGATATGAAGATCCCTATTATTTCTCGCGGATATTTAAAAAGTATATCGGTAGTTCTCCCGAGCAGTATCGGCTTTCGTCTAACGACGCCGGTTGACCTGCGAAACTATATTTCAAAAACCATTAAAATAAAAGCCCCGGTCGCTTTCGCTTCCGGGACTCTTCTTACACATCTATCTAACCATAGATTATCTTACCAAACAAACTACCAACCAGTAGTTTGAACTAACTTAGGGTTTGTTACAATTTCCTGAGCAGGAATTGGCTCCAGGTAGTATTTGTCATTCCACGCCGGAGCGGCTGTATATAATGATTGAACATTTTTATATGTTGTACCGGTATTAGCGAATTTAACGCCAGTAGGATACTGGCTCACTTTAACCATTGCACCTAATACAATTTTGTTCATGTATTGCCCTTTGGCCCAACGTTTAATATCATTAAACCGGAAACCATCTCCCATTAACTCAACGCGACGCTCCCTTCTGATCTCCCAAAGCACCGGATCAACATTCGCATCTCTTTTTGTATCAAAGGAGGCAGTAATGCTTGCAACTGTCATATTAGGTAAATTTGCTCTTGGGCGGAGTTTATTAATTGTTTGATCAGCGATCGACTGACTAAATTGCCCAAGTTCAAATGAGGCTTCTGCGTAGTTCAACAATGCTTCTTCAACTCGAAATATCGGGCAGTCATTGCTGCTTCCATTTGACGCATCCAGGGGTAGCCTGTTATATAATTTCCAATCTTTATAACCCAAAGTATTGCTTGCCTGCCCCGAAACGCCATTCGATCCGTTATCATAGATCAAATTGTTCAAGCTTTTTAAGTAACCGGCGAAATGAGGGATCTGCGGAATATAGTTCCCTGGCGCTGGCGCCCATGAAAGCAAAGGAAGTGTTTTTGCCTTGCTGGCAGTACCCGCTGCCACTGTGTTCATTAAGCGGATAAATTCATTGTAATTATGTGTTGGAGTTTTTGCAGTATCATAAGTTTGCCAAGGTTGCGCCCATCCATAAGCAGGGTTGATTGTCATTGTTACCCGGTATGGCGGACAAACAGTAAAATACAATCTTCTGTCCCTGTTTCTGAAGGCGCTATAAACGGAGTCGCCGTGATAGGTGGGACTGGTTGAAATCGGGGAACCATCGGTACACAGATAGCTTCCTACCATATCGTCGGTTGGGCAAGCAATATTAGCTGAGTTACCGGTTGTAATAAACCTGGCAGTTTGATGCGTTTGTGGGTTAGTTACATAAGGTTGCGTAGGCCTGCTGGGATCAGGTGAGTACACATGGAGTAGCGTTCCTGAGCCGTATTGCTTACATAAAATGATACCCGGTTTGTTAACTAAATCCTCGCTATTATACACATCATCGTAGGAAGGCATAATTGATGGGAAAGAAACTGCAAGCTTTGCTGAATAGTCAACGCAAGCTTGCAAATAGGTATTTGCACCAGCCAACCCATGATATTTTCTCCAGGTTCCCTCAAATAGGCCGAAGCGCGAAATCAATGCCCTAACCACATGAACATTTATGGTATTGGGGCCATCACCCGCCGGCTTAATATGAGATTCAGCCCAAATTAAATTGTTTAAAATATTATTAGCCACAACATCCCTTGGTGTACGCGGACCATAAAGAACGGTTGTATCGTTAATATTTAGTGCATGATCAATCCATGGAACATCGCCATAGGCAGCAATAAGGTCATAATAACGAAGCGCTCTAAAAAAATAGCCCACGCTGCGCCAATGATCTTTATCTGCCTGTACCATCGTAGATGCATCAATGTGATCCAACATTACATTCACACTTCTTATATAGCTAAAATTCCAGCTGGCAATCTGTAATGAAGTTGTTCCTCCACCGGCTATAGCCGGCACGAGTTTAGTACCGGCAATATATGCCGAATTTGCCCCTGCCGAAACCTGATAATTATCAGAGTTTAGTTCCTGAGAGGAAAAATATGGCGGTAAAGCGGCACCCGTCCCCGTTCCATAACCGGACATATAATCATAAAGGCTCCAGGCATAGGTTTGAAAGTTACCGTAATTAACAAACGCGGTAGCCTCAGTAACCGAACTGATAGGTTTTCTATCTAAAAAATCCTTTTTACAGCCAACCAGCATCATTAAGACAACCGGTATGGCTAGTATATATCTTTTCATTTTTTTAATTTTATTATTTTTTACAAATTAAAAGCCAAGGGTTAAACCAAAGGATGTTTTAAGCAACAATGGGTATCCAAGCCCTGCGCCCAGATCATTAATATCAGGATACATTCCCTTTGGCATATGATCGAAAATAAATGGATTCTCGACACTGCAATTGAAAGCGAGTTTTTTAATATTCCATTTGTTCAACAAGCTTTGAGGCAGGTTATAGGCCAATGTCAGATTGCGAACCCTTAAATAAGCCCCATTTAATATAAATCGGGATTGTACAACCTGATTATTACCTTGAGAGAGGCCGTTGGTGTAAATACGACCAAAATAGGCGTTCTGGTTAGCAGGCGTCCAATAATTCAGCTGGTTATCATATAAAGCGCCGTATATCTGGTAAGTATTGGGGAAAAATAAATATGAATTCCGGAACTGATCATTTTTAAGCACGCCGGCTAACACAAATGAAAAATCAAAATTGTAAAGAGAAACCCCTCCTCTTAAACCGTATTGGTAGCGCAATGAGTTATTCCCAATAATGCGCTGATCGCCGGGATTTGCAACTGTACTAGCGCCTGCACTGATTACGCCGTCTTTATTGAAATCAACATATTTTATGTCTCCGGGATTTGGCGACTGTGTGCCAATTTTTGGAACGCCCGGATTAAGCGTTCCGTTCAGCAATTTGGGATCCAGCGTACCGGGAACAAAATCATTTGTAGTGAAAAATCCGTTGGTAGTATATCCCCATATTTCACCCATTTTCTCTCCTTGGTATAACATTCTATCACCGCTTGCATTGACAAGTAGCTTATTAGGATTGTTTACTTTGGTCACTATAGAGGTAAAATCGTATAAGTTCGCGGAAACAAAATAGGCGACTTTACCAATTTTATCTCTCCAATTCACTTCTATTTCAAAACCATTGCTTTTTAACGACGCAGAATTGATCAATGGGGCACTTGTTCCTAATACAGCAGGCACAGGCGTGTTATTTGTACTTAATATGCCATTTGTATTACGGATGTAATAATCAAAACTACCTGTTAATTTATTTTTTAATAACCCTACTGTTACTCCGTAGTCAAGGGTATTTACTGTTTCCCATGTAAAATCAGGGCTGATTAATCCCGGCGTCGTAAGGGTCGTTACGGCACTGCCGGTATTTAACCATGAAGGATTTGTTGCGTACATTGCAGCGATATACTGATACTCCCCAATATTCTGATTACCCACAGAACCGTAAGATGCTCTTAATCTGAATTCATTAACATACGGCTTTATAAAATCCATAAATTTTTCATTGGTCACTCTCCATCCTGCTGAAGCAGAAGGGAAAAATCCCCAGCGATTGCCTTCAGGAAAACGGGAAGAACCATCATAACGGCCATTTACTTCTAACAAGTATTTCTCATCATAATCATAATTAAATCTGCCAAAGTACCCCCTGGTGGCAAACTGCAAATAATTATCCGTGCCGCTAATTGTACCCGTAGAAGTGGTTATAGATGGAATAGCCGGGTTTATCGGTTGCGTTGCCTGAAGAATCTCTTGTTCATAATTTTTATACTCCTGGTTAAACCCTGCCATTAAGGAGAAATTGTGCAAACCCAGGCTTTTTGTATAATTGGCGTAAACGTTAGTAGTAATATAATCCTGCGATGCATTAGCTTTTTGAAATTGGTCATTCCCATAGGGCATATTAGCCCAACCGTAAGGATCACGTAAATAAAAAAGCTTATTGTATGACGTAGTGAGCCCGTGAAAATTATCATAAGAAGTCTCGCCGGTAACGGTCATCCCGCTAAATGGTTTCAAAACTACCCTACCGAGCATACGCAGCAGATCGTTACGGAAATTAGTAGGATAAGAATTAGTAACTAAATTCTTGCCGGTTGACACTTGCCCAGTATATCCCGGAATCGAATCGGCGAATAAATAACTTGGTATCCGAACCGCGTAAGTGTAAGGATCGCTATAACCGGGCCTGATAGTGTTGCTATAAACATAATTCGCGTCCAAACTCAAATTCATCCATTTGGTTAGGTCGGTACCAACTACTGTTCTCACATTATAACGTGTGAAATTATCAACATGTGCCGAAGGAACCATGATACCATTCTCGTTTGTGGTTCCTAAAGATATACGGTAGGTGGTTTTTTCAGAGCCACCGTTTACCGAGAAATTGTTCATGAACTGTGTTGATCTGTTACCCAACAAGTCCCCAACTGCATCGTTGGCTTTCAAATTATATAAGATGCCATTATCTGTGGTATACCCACCAGGATATTTAGCAGGGTCTTTTTGATAATCGTCAATAAGCTGAATCCATTTGTTTAAGTCCTGCCCCTGACCTACTGAATAGTTTACTAGTCCCCCGTCAATCAATGCCTGAAGACTTCTTTGTGGTGAAGCTTTCACCGGAAGATCAGAAGGAGTGGCCAATACAAAATTGCTGCTGAAGTTAAATTGTGTCTTTTGATTCTTCGCGCCTTTTTTTGTTTGAATTAAAATTACCCCATATGCTGAACGGGAGCCATATATAGCAGCTGCTCCGGCGTCTTTTAAAACAGATACAGTTTCAATGTCATTTGGGTCAATCAAATTCAACGGTCCGTCAAATACCGTGTTATCGACTAATATTAACGGTTGACCGGTGTTAATGGTACCAGTTGGCGAGCTGCCAAAATCGGTCGCGCCCCTGATGTTCAAACTGGCAGTCTCACCCGGACGACCTGACGGAATAGTAACCTGTAGACCTGGGACTACGCCTTGTAATAAGGTAGCCGTTGTACTAACCGGTCGTTCACCAAGCACCTCGGACATTTTCACCGTTGAAACAGCATCAGTAACTTTGGCTTTCTTTTGAGAACCATAGCCAACAATAACAACTTCATTCAAGGCCTTCATGTCGTCCTTTAAAACGACAGTGATTGACGTATTGGCTGAAACTTTTACTTCCTGAGTTTCGAATCCAACTCCAGAAAAAACTAAAATTGCGTTTTCATGGACAGAGATGGAAAATGCGCCTTCGGCATCTGTCGCCGTTGCATTTTTTGTACCTTTTTCTGTTAAAGTAATATTTTTCTGCAAAACGCCTTTCTGGTCTTTCACGACGCCCGTGACTAGCCGACTACCTGCATTTTGAGCAAAAGAAGTCACTGAGATACAAATCAGCGACATCAAAAGCATAAGTTTTGTACAAATCTTCATAATTTAATTAATTGGTGAGGTAAAAGTAGACGTGAACAAAATGGATTAAAATAGACCAAACAATATTTATAATGGATTATTCTATGTTTATTTTAGAGATTAGCTGTCTAAAACATAGTGAATTTGATAAAACCTATATATCGGGAAAGGAAAATCACGCTCTGCGGGTATTATAGTTAGGTATTGGCGGTAACGTTGAATGAACAGATCACGCGGCTAAGGGATTCCGGAAAAACTGTTAATTTGTAATCTGACGTAGATATAAGAGACATAAAGGATTACGTTCTATCGGGCAAAAAAACATACCGTTTTTGAATAAGCTTGCAATAGCCATTCGCAGTTAATTAATAATTAAGGTCATTTTTACGAAACATTGCATTGCATAATGGACAATTGCAGTTAATATTAGTAGAGCAATTATTTTGCATTGCCCAGAAGAAAACAAACATTGAATGTATTATTCTCAGGCTGTACTTTCACCCCATCGCCTCCCGATGGTTCATTGATCGAGGCTGCAGCAAACAATGCCAAAGGTTGTCCGTCATTATCAGTTACAACAAAGGGGCGTTCCAGATGCGCCAGCGAAATCTTTTTTCCGTTACTCATCCCGATTTCACGCAATGAAATCAACGGGTGATTTGCAGCATGCCAATGAAGGCCGTCCTGTGATGTAATTAAAGCCAATGCGCCAAATTGAGGCACAAGCTTTCCACTATGAGAATAATATTTAACGGCGGCGTAAAATAACTTCCGTTTTTTATCATACCAAACGCAGGGATCCTCGCAGGCCATATCGGCGCTGGTAAATACTTCCGAAGCCAGCTTATAAGGACCATCCGGATGATCACTTGTCGCCATCCAGAAAGTCATATTACCCACATTGGGTTTGCGCGATTTGTACATCATGTAATATTTCCCATCGGGTCCCTGGGTAACCGTTGGGTTTGTCGTTACTTCGAACGTATGGATGTTGTCTGGCTCCATTAATGGCCTGGCAGGTCTTTCATATTTACCGTTCAGCAAATCATTAAAGGTTTTAAATTTAATTACGCCGATCTTTTGCGTTGAATTATATTGCAGCCAATGCTTCCACTCTTTGCTGAATTTAGGATTGTTAAATTGCATCGTTGTATCGCAACTATTACTGATATAGTACAGATAATAATACTTCCCGAACTTTCTTACCTGTGGGTTGTGCATAGTAAAACGATCCCATTTGTTCTTATCCCCATCTCCTTTTAAAATGGTTTTAACATATCTGTAAGGTCCTCCGATTTTGTCAGAAACGGCATAAGCTATCTCCGAATATTTATTCCACCCGCTAAAACCATCAAAAATGTAATTCATGGCATCATCATCTAACGGGCGTTTACCATGTGGCCATCGCGAGTAAAACATATGGTATTTCCCGTCTTCGCCCTTAATAACACTACTGCACCATAAATAATAGTCATCCTGCCTAAAAATACCTGCAGAATCTACCGGTTTAATTAGTTTGTTAATATCCAAATCATCCTGAGCATAGGCGTTAAAGCCCATCAACACCCCAACAAAAACCAATAACGGTAATATATGCGCCGTTATTAATCGCTTTCTTTTCATAAAAAATTAAATATTATCTAAATAGCTTATGTGAGCCAAATACAAAGATAGCCGCCAAAATAAGGCATCAAATAGACTACCAGGTTATTTGATGGACTTTTCGATTATTTCTTAATACAAATCGCATTATAATTTATGTATTTAGCCATTATTAATAAATACAGAACCAGGTATAGCTTTCGGGCTGTATGGTAAAAGGTAACTCCATTTCGTCTTTACTATTGATCGTATATTTTTTAGATGCACCTTCCTGTTGCTTAACCATTGCCACTTTTGTTAAACCCGTATAATATAGGGGAACCTTGATCGTCCGCGTAATGCTAACTTTAAGCGGATTGTACAACATAATTAATGCTTTGGTTTTAAGCAGTGCATTTACGTGCATCAAGCCATCCCAGTCTCTGCCATCGGCCCGGCGCAGGTGTATGATATCTGAATTAAGAATATCGCGGTATTTTTTGTACCACTTAATAACATTTTCAACTGTATCCCTGGTAACTTCGGTATCATATAACCTGGGCCCACGGTAACAGGCTTGTACGCCGGCTCCGTAATACTGCATCATCAATTGTTTATAATCTTTCAAATGACTTGAGAGTGGTTCTAGTACAGCTTCCGCGCCACCGCCCTGGTATCGCGTAAGCGGAACAAAACCCCAACCCATTGAAGGATTTTTTTCCCATGTACCATCAAAAATATTCTGCCGGTTCAATATCATTTGTTGTTCCCGCGGCAAAGAAAAATTAACCTCCCTGTATCCTATCGCAATTTTATTGGTACCATCCAGAAAATACCAATCGGGGGCGTTTACATAAATACCATGTTCATTGCACCAATGATACAAACCTTTTTGCAATTCCATTTGCTGCCATTGACTATCATCCAGGTTTTTATGCCCGGGGTGGGAAGTAGATGCACAGACATCGCCCGGATAAGGGCCATCATTTTCAAAAATATCAAACCCGGTTTGACTGAAAAAATATTTCAATTTATTCAAATAAGATAATCCCCATTTACTTCCCAGGCAAGGGGCATGGCCGAAAAACGCCCCTGCATCAGGTTTACCTGAAACTGGATCGATCACATCATCCTCGTCGCTGATCCTTCTGGAACTGAATAAGGAATACCCCCCGATCATGATATGTTTGCTATGAGCATAAGCCGATAGCAACTGCCAACGTTTTATATTTGAAGCTGAGGTATCTTCCATATTACAATGACTGCCAAAGCTGAGTATTAAAGCTTCATATCCGGTTGCCGCACATTGGTCTATCGCAGTTTTTACGTCTTCATCATTGCGGCTTACCAAATGCATAAAAATGGGATTCTCTGTTGTCCACGGCGCAATTGTGCTGTACATTTTACGGATGGCTAATCCCCTTCTTTCCCGGTCATAGCTATCCATCAGCAATTCACAAGTACGCACGGAGTTGAAAACTTTTCCCTGCTCTAATTCAATACCCGTGGCTTTATCCGGATATATTTCCAGCAAGCATGGTGTTTGATAATTGTAATTCACCTGTGAGGTATAAACGCTGTCGGCCTTCCAATGGGTAGTCTGGTCGCTGATGTCATATCGCATGGCGTTATTAAAGGCATAATTGCTTTCAATATAAATACCATGTTGTTTTTTCATTTGTGCAATTGAACCCACTACGGCGCTCTCTTCTTCCACGGTTGCCAATATTTCGTTGACCACTTTATTCAGCTTTACAACTTTATTTCCATTATTCCTTACCGACAGCCATTTCACTATAAGCGGCAAGTTATCATACAATTCATAATGCACCGCAACAACAAGTCCTTTTAAGTCTTCAACATTGCTTTTATATGCAAATGAGAGCATTTTACCGGAAGGCTGAACTGTATTTAATGCCCAGCCACGCGGTTGCCAATGGAGATACGGCTGAATATCAGCCACCTCATAGGATTGAAATTGAAAGTCATTGTCGTTGCTTTTAAACCCATCCACCCATTCCGGCAGCAGATAGGCATTCTCTTTTTGGCCATAAAGCCCTCCAACATTATATCGTTTGCCATCAACAACAAGTTCGGCCTCTGGTTTTACAGCCCTTAATAATTGCTGCCCGCTGCTCATGTTACTGTAATCAATACAGGCAGTATTTTGCTGGACCCTAAATGTCCTTTTCACCAAACCATTGCTTATAATTATATTTTTTTCGTCACGGTAAACCCCTGCTTTTTGCTGGACGTTGCTGACTAACCAATCTTGAGCGGGAGCATGTTCATCGCTTTTTGACCAAACAGGTAATGCAGCGTTCAATTGTTGCGCACAAGCGCTATTTAAAATGGCCCAAAAAGCCGCTATTAAAAAGAATAATTTTCTTTTCATATAATACCTTGTTTAATCTGCTATCAATGGCGACTAAAAATAAAACCATCGCAAGTTGGTTAAAATAGACCAAACGATACTTGTAATGGATTATTCGGCGATGTTTTAAATGGCGTCAAAAGCTCAGCCTTGTCAGCTGTTAGCATCCGGCATCGCTGATGATACTTGTGGTTGTAGGCACTGTGGCGGTGTCATTACACGATAAACTTGAAAAATGGGTAAGAAACCGGGGGACTGCAAGAAGAAAGCAATAAGGGTAGCCGATGCGAAAATGGCTATAGCGAAATAGGAAGAAGGAAGCGGAAAGTCTGACACCTGAAATTCGGCCTTGTCAAATTCGATTGATTTTCAACAATTCGACTGAAATCACAGACAACAAAGGTAAATTTCTCAATCGGCGGCAACCAGGTAATTTACTTATCCCCTTCAGATATGGTTTTGTGTGTATAGTCCGGGCGAATCATCTTAATTATATTTCAGCTTAAGATGTCATACTATCTGCCGAAATTTTCTCGCTGGTTCACCCGGACCGGATTTATTCATCATTTACCCCCGAAATCAAATGTAACTCCACCGGTAAAACTGAATTGCCATATACTCGCAAATGAAGTGTAGCTATATGGGTAGTAATAGTAGCCCCCTGATTGACTTAAGACACTCATTAGCTGGGCTCCTATTTTAAATCCCACTGAACTGCTTGTTTTTATTTTCACTCCTGTTTTCAAATCCCAGGCAAATCCCGTACTCGAACCATTTCCAGAATTAACACTTACAAAGCCTACGCCGCCACCGGCACCAAAATAGGGTACTATTTTGGGGTTAACATGGAAATACTGGATTCCATTTATCAAGAGGTACGAAACAACACCGCTATGGTCGCTAGAGCTTAACGGGTTAACAATTGGCGTCCCTCCGCCTGAGTAATTATAAACCGGAAACGTGGTAGATTGATATTGATACAGTAATTCCAACGCCTGACCCTGCGGGCCAATTCCTTCTGCAGATACGCCCCACATAAAACCACCCTTGACTAGTGCGTACGCGTTACCAAAATTCAACTTATCCTGGAAAGTGTATCCGCCAAATACATTGGCAGAAATAGTTTGTGCTTTCAATTGGCTGTTAACAGCAAAAATGAAAACCAATATTACAATACTAAATTTTTTCATTGCTTAATAAATTGATAAAAAGGTTAATGATTTATAGTTTATGTTGTTTTGTTTTTTGTTCATTTAACTGTGGTTATGCATTCAGCCTTGAATGTAGTCCAGGCGAAAAAGAAGCAAAGCCGAAACACAACACAAAATGAGCGATAAACTTTGAACTGTGATAAAAAATGAGCGCGTATTTTGTTCCATATTTAAATATGCAACAGGTACAATTAAGTGCTATAATTTGCACTTGTCAAGTATAAAAAGCTGATTCAACCTCGCGCGACGACAACTACAAAAGTTATTTCCGGAAATATCCGCTTGGCTCGCTAATCTCCTTTCAACAATTCGATGGCGTTGTGTTGTGGTAATATCGGCAGGCCAGGCATCTCTATTTCGGAGTCGGCGAAAACAAACATTATTTTTTAAAATTTCAGACTTAGACGAAAAGTAGCATTCGACCTCAAATTTGAGGCGCGCATGGTTACCTCACATATATCAAATGCTATCCATTTTGGGCACATATTCAGTGACGGTACGCCCGACAGGTTCAATACGAAGTGGACAACCAACATTTTACAAGCGCGTCTGCACTTTTTTGATCTGCAGATCGGTTGGTTGCAAATTTTAATCTGCTCCCAATAACGGGCGCAAATCATGCGCTAACAGCAATTGTTCCATTAATTTTACTTGGAATTCAATTGAAATCATAGAAATGAAACACAAACTCTTACCCCTTTTTTTCATTATTGGAGCCCTGTCCATTCCCGGGGTTTATGCACAAGTTCCCTCTAATTTACCGGCGGATTCATTGGTGACAACAACTGGAGAAGAGAAACACCGTCCCGGATCGGGCTTTGATATCATAAAAAGTAAAATTGGAACGCTTAACTGGTCCATGCTTTTTACCGTGCGCTATTTGAATCAGACAGGTATCAGCAACGAGCCGTATGTTGACGCTTTCGGGCGCTCTTTTATACTTAAAGAACGACAGGAACTCCAGGTTCAAAAGATCAATATGTATTTTACCGGTTGGCTTCTGGATCCTAAGTTCCGCTACCTGGCTTTCCTATGGACCCAAAATGCGGCGCAGGGATTGGGGGCGCAACTGGTTTTAGGGGGAAACATACAGTACCTTTTTGATAAAAAGTTTGTGCTGGGCGCCGGTATTGGGTCTCTTCCAGGCGTACGGTCATTATACAGCAATTTCCCATTATGGTTGCGACAGGACGAAAGGCCCATGGCCGATGAATTCTTCAGGCCGTCATTCACGACCGGTTTTTTTGCAACGGGTGATCTGGGAAAGGGCTTTTATTACAAAACGATGCTGGCAAATAACCTGAGCCAGTTGGGCGTTGACGCCAACCAATTGAACAATAATTTCGACACCTGGAGCACAGGGGTGTGGTGGTTAAGCCCTGATTTCGGCCGTTTGGCGCCTTATGGCGATTTTGAACACCATGATGATCATGCGGCATACATGTTTGGTAGCTCATATACCACGAGCAGCGAAACATCGCAATCACAAGCTGGTGTTAATTCACCTGAAAACTCACAGATCAGGCTGTCAGATGGTACGGGCGTTTTCAGTGTAAACGCATTTGGGCCTGGCACCCAGGTAAATTCAGCGCAGTACCAAATGTGGTCTGCTAACACAGGTATCAAATATGCAGGTTTTTCGCTTGATTTCGAATATTTTAGCCGATGGGTTGCTCTTGCGAACGTTATCGGGCCGGTCCCTGTTAAAAACCTTTTCGATAACGGGTTTACAACCCAGGGATCCTATATGCTCATCAGACAAAGGTTTCAATTCTATGCCATCTATGGTTACATCAACGGGCAATACGGAAAGCCCCATGAAGAGGTTTTCGGCTTCAATATTTTCCCTTTTAAAAACAGGACATTCAGGATAAACCCGGAGGTGATGATTGAACACCGTGTTCCTGTTGGGTACCTGAGCTATCCTACTGTTATAGGCGCTACCGGACCTATTTATGTGCTCAATTTTGAGATCTATTTATAAGTGTGTCTCCTGTGATTATGGGTTTACACTTTTTGAATAAGTTTATTCCAGATGAAATAAAAACCGTATACAGCCAGTCAGATGTTTGATGCTTTTAGATATTTGTTAAACATAAGCCTTAAGGCAGATAATTATAAAGCTTCCTTAATACATGCCGATGAATTGTACTAACACCAAAACGTAGCAATGTTTTCTATAAACATAATTGTTTATAAAGATGCCATGGCAAGTTCAGAAGATCGTAAAGGTTTATGTTCTTTTAAATGTTCGCCCGGGGTTTGACCCGTGATCAATTTAAAATTTTTGATAAAAGACGAACGGCTTCCGAAGCCGCAATCTGATGCCATCGCTTCGAGTGTTAAATTTCTCCAACGCGGATTGTCAAGATTCTCTTTAAAGTAGTCAACACGATACCGGTTTAAAAATTCCCGGAAATTAATCCCGTATTCGTAATTAATAAAGGCTGAAAGCGTGTGCCGTGGAATGCGGGTGTCCAGCGCTAATTGCTCCAGCGAATAATCTACACGAACGAATGGCTTCTTTTCAATAAATAATGATTCTATCTTTTTCTTGCAGCCGTAATTATCAAACTGAATCAAAAACAATTTAGTTGATTCTGCGCAAACATGGTCGTTGTGCAAAATGCCGGGCTGGTGTGTTTCAATATTCGCATATGATTTTGGTAGCCCTGTTTTATAATTATCATTGCCCGAAAACGGGTAAACAATGCCATAAAGAATTTGAGGCCTGATAAATAATTGAATGCAGATACCAATAATTGAAGCGCCCAATATAACCTTTACAATAAGTAAGTTCATTTCATCTCTCGGCGCCAGAAAAGTATTTATTGATGAACTGATTGCGATTACAACCATCAGACAATTTAATATCTTCAGCCAGGCAATTAACTTACTGTTATCAGCCAGTGAGTTAACCGATGAGGTTTTTAAAAAGCGCCTGATCAGTCTGTAGCTAAAAAAAATAAACAGCACGTTCCAGGCACACTCTACAAAAGCATATGCGTATATCGGAAACCTTCCTTCGTCACGGTATACAAACACAGCAGGGTGCCGGTAATAGTTAATAAGATACCGCTGTTTTTCAGTAAGTTCCATCAGGCAATAAGGTATTAGAGTTATAGCTGCCAGCATAGCAGGTATAAAAACAAACCAGTCATTTTTTCTAAACTTTGTGTCGCGTTGTAATACTGATCTCACATATAACCATAAGAAAGGGGTAACTAAGAAATTGAAGGGAAGCAAAGATTTGTGAAAGCCTGGAAATTCCACATAAAAGCCGGAGTACCGTAAAACATAATTCAACGACATTATGGCCAATAGAAACATTATAAAGGCCAGATTCCTGGTGCTGATTTTAGACTCCTTATTTACCCAAAAGAGCAGACTGCCGGCTAATGTGGTCAGCAAAAATGAAATGAACATTACGGCTAAAACTATTTCTTGCATTGAAAATTAAATTGTGACTTTTAAATTTAGAGAAATATTTCGGATTTTTTATATTATTTTTTTAACTTTTATGCATCATAATTGAGTTACCAATTAAACCAATTGACTGAATAGTTAATCCTAGAGCTTTTAATCGCGAGGTATTCCCGATGATGGCGCGGGCATAGGCGTTGTCGGTTTGTCGTTCGCATGTGCCTTCTCCCATGCGCGTACTTTTGTCCGCCCGGCATCAAATATTCTTTTGTAATTTCCCTTCGTTAACTTTTGTTTCGCCTCGGGGGTTAGTTGTGCAAATAGTGGTGCGTACATATAATAAATCTTGAGGTATTTCTGTTGATCAGTCGGCGCCACTTCATCAGTTCCTAAAAGAAACCGATCAGGGTATTTGTTGATCATATCGGCGGTAGCTTTCACCGTTTCAGGTGTTGCCACAATATATTTCGCCACTTCATCCCACGAAATATCAATGTTTACATGCTTAAGGGTCGGATCGGCCAGGGCGTACTCAACAATCTTTATTTGGTCCCGCACGGGGTGTACTACCCTGCCCAAACCGCAATGTGCCCAAATAATAGTGGTATTGGGATGCCGCCGAAATAGATCGCCCAATTGCCTCAATAAATAAGGTTCCTGGCCGGCCTTCGGATATGGCATATCCACATCATTGTGTATGAGTACCACCAGGCCTGTTTCGCCGCAAAAATTTAGGATCCTGTCAAGCGCGGGATTGGTAAGGCTTGCTACCTCGCCTGCGACCTTTGAGGAAACAAATTCCTTGTGAATGGAGAATTCTCCTATCCCAGAAAACACACCGGGGAATAACTTAAGTACCCGTTTAATATGGTCAGCTGCGTACATATCCGCCGGATTAAACCCGGTGATCATGGGATCAAAGCGTTGCTGTTCTTTTTTGGTCAGCGACTTGTAAGCCATAGCAATATAGGCGTCAGTAAAAGAATAGTAGTACAAAGGTGCATCGCTGGCAAGGTAATAGGTAGGAGCGAAGTCGCCGCTATTTGCATACGACCACTGCTGTTGTAATGGAATACCAAACAAGGTGGAGCGCCCCACCTTGCCACCCATAACGTCAAGGAATTTGTGGATGTCGACCCCTTCCTGGATATAATTCGTCAGGTGAAGATGCGAATCGTAAAACCAGGAGGTGTCTCCCTGCTTCGACTTCTGCGCCGACGCCAACAATGGCATCAGTACGACCGCAATAAGTAAAGGCTTCCAGCAGCTGAAAGTGATATTAATAGGCTTAAAAGGTTTCATAATACTTGTTTTTAATCATAGCAACTTATCGTAGAAGAATGTCCGTTTCAATTGTAATGGTTGTCCGGTTTGACCCACAGTATACAATCCGAATGTCCTGACTGCCGAACTTCTGTAAACATATCCAACTTGCGCGTTTAGCCTTCTGTTTTTCTGAGTATAAAAATTAACTCCGCCCCCCAATTCCCATGAATACCTTTTAAATTGATCTCAGAAAAAGGAATTAATCTTATTGAGCGCAAGTTGGTTAACATGAATATTTGTTCAAATCATTTGGGTTGCACCAGGTAAGGATTGACCTTTAATTTCTCGACCACATATTCAATAACTTTTTGAGCTTTAACGCTGTTCCCGGCTGCATCTAAAGGAGGCGATACCACGGCGATACCAAATTTGCCGGGACAAACGGCCAGCAAACCGCCACCTACGCCACTTTTAGCTGGCAAGCCGGAATGGTATAGCCATATCCCGGTATTATCATACAGGCCTGCAGTTGCCATTACCGCTAATGTATACATGGTAGTTTTAGGAGAAACGACCTTTTCCTTTGTGATGGGATTGACGCCGCCGTTAGCCAGCGTCGCTGCCATTTCTGCCAAATCTTTTGCATTGACATTTAAGGCGCATTGCTTAGTATAAATGTCGGTAGATTGAACAGGGTCAAAATACATTCTTCCATAAGCCAAAAGAAGGTGGGCAATGGCCTGGTTACGTAAATTGTCGCCAGCCTCACTGATATAAACAGGGACGTTTAACGTTAACGGCCGGCCGGCAAACGCACTTTCTATGGCGACGACACTTTTCCACTTAGCGGCTGAATCCGCGCCCGGCATTAAGCTGGTAGAGGCAATGGCTCCCGGATTTACCAGCGGATTAATCTCTTTCCCTCTATGTTCTTCCACGGCGACAATTGAATTAAAAGCCAAGCCGGTTGCATCGACGCCGATTTTATCCTGCACTGCCTGTGCACCCTGGTCTTCGATTACCTTTGCCATGGTAAACACTTTGGACACACTTTGGATAGAAACTTTAGAATCAATATCACCCTTTGTAAACACCTGTCCATCCGTGGTCACTATTGCAATTCCAAATATGTTCGGATCAACGCTGGCCAACTCTTTAATGTAATCGGCGTTTTTGCCTTCTTTGAGGTCTTTAAATTTATCGTAAGCTTCATTAAGTGCGGCCTGAATATCTGCTTTTGACTGAGCCCAGGACCTGGTTACAGTGAGCATACTGATGATGATTACTAAAACCATCATCGTTTTCTTGATCGGAAATACACGTTTCATAATTTTTGATTTTAAAGAATGTTGTATTTAGATGATCTTATTTTTTACTATAAAAAACCTGTGAGAAATTATACTTTACGTCGAATTGAAATTTCACATCATCTGATGTGAAGCCGTTAACGGCGGTTCGCTCGCCCCATTGTAATTCACCGCCGAACATGAGATTTTTGACTGGTGTACAAAGAAGATTGAAGCTGGCATATTGTCCCATTTTATAGGCGGTTGGAGAGGCATACGCAGTATTGCTGATATAAGTGCTTGAATATCCAATGGCGCTAGTAAGTTTGGGACTCCAGTTATGTTCAAAATAAGCCAGAATACCGGTAATCGGTAATGCCTTTCCGGTAATTGGCGTAAAGGAGCTTCCGGCATTCTGAACAATTCCAACATCTATCGGCGCATCATTCATGTAGTTTTCCACGCCTGCGCCGGTAACTATACCACCACGGAATACATTGTTTTTATCTTTATCCAGGTTGACTACCCCGGTAAGGTCCAGGCCCCACCCTAATGTACTTCCGCTAAGATTATAGCCGCCGCTGGTATGGAAGTCGTGCCACTTTAGCTCCCTCAGCATACCCGCTAACTGAACGTGTCCCCATTTGCCGGTCCGCCGGTAATTTGCGGAAAAATCGGGCAATTGGTTCACTCCTCTAACACTATCCAGCTCGGTACGTTGAGCAAAAGTACCTTGATCAGCGCTCGCTCCCGGTCTTTCAAGGGCGATGAACACCTGGTTCTCGCCTTGCACCGGTGCATATCGTATTTGCACATTGCGAAAGAAAACCATTCCGGTAGGTCCCCAGTATTCAAGGGTATTTGGGAAGATATCCCCGTCCATAAATGGCGAATTCGTTTGACCTACCAGGAATTTGCCAAGCTCACCATAAACGTGACGCACGCGCATCCCGGTTTCTCCCAGTTGAGTGCCCAAACCAAACAGGTCGATTTCAAATTGGGTCTTCAGTTCGCCGAGCGGGGTTTGCGTCCATCCCCTCACACCTAACCGGCTTTGACGGATCCCAAAAAAAACGTTTCCGTTCGGTGCAAACTGATCCTTGTAGGTAGGCAGTTTTGTAACGCGCAACGCATCAAACCAGTCCGGGTCTATCTGGTTAAAATTATAGCCCACATCGGTCATCGCAAATCCATAGACTTCTAGTGATCGCACCTTTGAAGTGTCTTGTGCCGACACTTTAAAGGCCACGCTAAACAGCGCAATAAGTAGCAGTAGTTTTAATTTCATGGCAAAGTAGTTTAAGTGTTAAATCGTATGTGTTCAGTCTAAGTATTAATCTTTTGTATCCCAGGTGTTTTTAATAACTGTAGGGGACTTGATTTAAAACACCTTGCTAATATATTTTCGTTGAGCGGCTAGTATTTTTGGGGTGAAACCTATTTTGTAACGGCAAAAACCACTTAGCCAACTAATTCAATTTTTCAAAAAATAAAATCTTAAAAAACAGCCTGAGGTTGATATTCACGCTAACCAGACCAACCTTCTTCACTTTTTTGACGGTTAATTATCCCGATTTGCAGACCGGAAATGGTCTATGTATTTCGGGAATGCGCCAGAAATCGAAAACACAATTCAAATTGAGCTACAAATTTTAAATTAGCAGGCAAAAACGAGCGCATATCTGGTTGCAAAATAAAATATGAAACGTTATGCCATAAAAATGAAACCGCTGGTAATGAATTGAGTGGAGATAGTCAAAACTGACAGTTACAAAAAATTAAACGGCGTAACAGATCGGTTTCAGAACGAGACAAGCAAAGATTATCAAAAACAAACCGGGGATATTGGAACTTGTTCAGCATTTAGGAATGATCTCTCAAGCCTGTTAAGTAAGGTGTTACTCGGGTGATAGTTTCGTTCGGTCAAAAGTGTGGACAGATGATTATGCACTACAACGACGAACGCACAGCGGAAAGTATTGCATCGGCACAACGCTTATGCAAACTTTTATCGATCGCATCTCGATGATTCAGAAAAAATCACCGGCAAGGCTCGCGAAAGACAAAATTCTTCAAGGTCCTCACAGAAGAACCCTGAAGAATCAGGGAAATCGTTTTTTAAAAACACAAAGTCATGCAGAACTTGTTTCAGCACCCCACGGGACAAGCGGCTTGCTTGGCGTACGCCTTGTATACTCGCTTACATGGCGTATACTTTGCATATGAGGTGCCGAAACAAGTTCCGCATGACATTCTTTTTAATTTTAAAACGTTCCTGGTTTAATACAAAAGCCGCTGTAAATTTTAAAAACGATTTCCCTTCCTGAAGAATCTAAGTTAGTGCATTTAGACGAGCAAACATTAAATTCACCAACTCAAACTGGCAATCTATAAAACCAGTAACTGTTAGATCAAGTTGTGGCTTCTACAATTAAGGTGAAAGCCCAGCTTTTTATTACTGTGGCTTCTCAGGCCCTTTTCCTATCAAATCCATAAACTGATCCAATTTTGGAGTAATAATAATTTCGGTGCGTCTGTTCTTAGTTTTGCCATCAGCAGTGCTATTGTCGGCAACGGGGTTGTATTCACCACGTCCACCGGCAGTTAAACGTTTGGGATCAACGTTGTAACTATTTTGCAGGGCCTGAACGACAGAAGATGCGCGTAGTGTACTCAAATCCCAGTTATTACGAATATTCTTTTGTGAAATGGGTACATTATCTGTATTGCCTTCAATTAATACATCGTAGGTATTATAATCCGAAATGATCTTCGCAATCTTACTTAACGTTTCTGAGGCGGTATTGGAAATTTCATAGCTCCCTGATTTATAAAGCATGTTGTCGGACAACGAGATATAAACCACACCTTTTAACACTTTCACATCCACATCTTTCATTTCCGATTGACTTAAGGAACGCGTTAAGTTATTTGTAAGAACCATGTTAAGTGAGTCGCTTTTATTTTTTGCATTTATAAGCT
>DASYEP010000070.1:0-3858 GCA_036498965.1 Mucilaginibacter sp. | reverse complement strand
AATTTCGTTAACAACAGTCTTGCTGCCTATAAAGTTGATTTCAACAGCGCAAAACTGCGTATTTTGATAAGCCTGGATAATAAAGACAAGATTGAAACGCTGCTTTTCACCCCTTATACTGAACCCTTTAGCGACAAAACTGCTCTTGTAGCGACGAATAATCCGATGTCGTCCGAAATGGATAAGCAGGTTGATTCAGCCGTCCGCAAATACATTCAGAAAGCCAATACCGTAGGATTATGCATCGGAATCATAAATAATGGTAAAACCGCGCTATACAGCTACGGCGAAATGAAAAGAGGCGGCAAAGTATTACCGACAGCTGATAGCTTTTTTGAAATCGGCTCGATAACGAAGACCTTTACCGCCACCCTATTAGCCTGGTATGTTAACGAAAGAAAGGTAAGGCTGACCGACCCGATAATTATGTACCTGCCCGATTCGGTTGCGGTTAACCAGGAACTTAAAGGCATTACCCTGCTGAATTTAATAAATCACACCTCCGGACTGGTCAGCGTTCCGGGTAACTTAAAAGACAACATAACCGACCCTTCTAACCCCTATAAGGATTACACTAAACCGATGATGTACGCCTACTTAAAAAGCTGCAAATTGGTAACCCGGCCAGGCGAAAAATATGCTTACTCTAATTTGGGCGTGGGACTGCTTGGCTCAATACTTCAGTCTGTAAGCGGCCAGACATTTGAACAGATGGTGAGCGAAATTATAACCCGGCCAATCGGCATGTTCAGCACGGCGCAATATTTAAACCCGTTATTTACTCCACGTTTTGTCGGTGTTTACAATTCAGAGGGGCAAGCCACCGCACCCTGGGATTTTGATGTGTTAGCTCCGTGCGGGGCATTGCGTTCAACGGTTAATGATTTGCTGAAATATGCTAATGCAAATATGAATGCTAAACCAACTCCCCTTTCAGCGGCGATTCAATTAACGCATAAAATAACTTTTAGTAAAGATGTGAGGATAGGTATGGGCTGGCATGTGATAAGCATTAAAGGCTTAGCTTATTATTTCCACAACGGCGGCACCTACGGCAGCAGCAGCTTTATGGCTTTTAATGCGGAGAAAGGTGTTGCGATTGTATTGTTATCCAATTCGGCGGAAACTATAGACCCGGTGGGAGGTGAAATATTGGAAAAACTTAGCAGATAAAGTTAATTATCTGTTGTCGTCCGGATATTTTCAGAATCAAAAAAATTCACTAACAGCTTATCATCACTAATGGCAAAATCGATTTGAATTTTTACGCTGAACGCTGTGGACAATTGTATGGCATCTAAAGTCCTCAATCCTCTCTCTCCATATTTCTCGATAAAGTTTTGGGCCCCGGTAATGATGTCCTGACTTGTTAAAATAACGGTATAGTTTTTCTCATCGGCCGCAAAAGCATCTATAATATCGCTGGCGTTTTGTCTTGTTAATGTGTTTTTCCGTATTTTTTTGTAAATGGCTGACCGAAACTCAACTTTTGTTAGTTCGGAAATAAATATTTTAGTAATGATGTTATCGGTTAATACTTTATCAAGATTTGAAGTGCCCTGCTCCTTGAAGTAAAGTTTAATGAGCGAAGATGTATCTAAAAATATCCTCAAAGCAGGCTTCGCCTTTCGTCTATAACAGCGTCAGAAATGGTACCTTTTACTTCCTTAAGAAGTTCACGAGATTTTAAAAATGAAAAGTCGCTTATTGACAATCTCTTTTCATTTACATCAATATCCTTTTCATCGAACATTACCAACACCTTGACCGGCTTGTCGACTTTTAGAGGAGTATCTAAGGTCAAACTCTCCTTATTATATGTCCCGCTAATTTGTATCATACTCAAATTTAACCAAATATAACCAAACAAAAAAGTTGATTAAGCTCACAAGTGTCCGAACAATTTTAGATTTCAGGAATTTATTTTGATAGCAGGTTGATTTTCAGTATTAATTATCGGAAATTTTCTCAAAATCAGCTGAAAATTAATTTAAATAAACATTGCTTTTTGATTGGACATCGGTGTGGCTTTCGACTCTCTTGCCTTTTTGACGACATCCTTTATCTCATTAACGACGTAATCCAAGCCTGTATAGTGCATTAAACATATGCGGATTAATGTCGCAAAATGCCCAAATCGATGTTTGACCTTGCTGATTACCTTGCGGATAAGCTCTAAAAGAAAGTAAGCAATCAATCCTATGAATAATTGAGATTTACAGGCATTTGCATTGGTACCGATGAACGTTTTTATCTGTAAGTTTTGTTTGATAAGCTTAAAAAAGGTTTCAATGTTCCACCTGCGTTTGTATAGTTCTGCGATCGTATCGGCACTCCATTCTAAGTGATTGGTGATGAGTACTATCGTCCGTTTATCTTTTTCAATATAGACGGCTATTCTGCGTAAATCTGTTTCATTTATTCCTGCTTGGATAGCTGCCAGGCCAGTTAGGTGGATGATTTCATCTTTGAGGATAGCATCGGAGTTTTTATCAGTTAGTTCTTTTTCAGTCACCGATTCATAAACCGTGTTGTCCTTTATCCGGGTTACAAAGTGGTTTTCGTCTGCTATTCTTTGCATAAACAGCTTAAAATCAAAGTATCCCCTGTCATCAACTACAATGGTGCCAGCCTCGTATCTGAAATTGTCAACGCCCCTTCGGTCACTTACCCCGGCCTCGGTGATGTTTATCATTTCGGGAAGCATTGTAGCCTCATCCAAACTTACATGAGCCTTTATCCCGCCTTTAGCTGTCCGGAACTTTGCCCAACTAAATAGCTTTAGGCAAACACTCATCGTAGTGGCATCTATTATCTTGATATGCTTGCCTTTGATCTCATCGATGATTTTATATCCGGGTGTTTGCGTGTAAACATTGCGGTAATGTTTTATCAATTCCTTGTATAATAACTCAAAAACCTGATAGTCACGCTTTGAGTTGCCATCGCTCATCGTTGATTTGGCTGGACTTTGCTTCAGTTCAAGGTCTTTGAGTATTTCCGGGCTTAAGCCGAGTCCCATGGTCACCTCTCTTAGCGACAAACATTTGTTTAACTGTCCGAACAATAGTGCAACCAACTGATCATAAGTCTTATAGATCGAACAGTATTTGTCCGACTGGTATATGTTTATGCATTTTATGATGAGGTGCTTTGGGATCAACTTGATGATTTGACCCAACAATGGTGTATCGGATTTTTTTCCAGCCTTTAGTATTGCTGAACGTATCGCTTTCTTTTGTACTTTTGTCATCGGCCCTGATTTCTCTTTTTTTTAAGTTTCGTAACTCAAAATTAGGATTTCACGGGCCTTTTTTGTATATTATTTGTTCGGACAGTTGTGATGTTGTAGCATGTGATCGGTTATTTTATCCGGTGGCAACGTATCCAGTATCATTAAAAGTTCTTTGACACTAAATTTTTTTGTAGAAATGTTTGATTGGCTATAGCTTAAAATTGGCAATGATAAAAATAACAAGGCTATCAGAAAACGTTTGGGCTTCATATACCAAATTTACCGGTAAAAACTATATTAAACAACAAAAGCCCCGAAAGGGGCTTTGTACCGACAGCGAGAAATTAATAGAACACATTTATGGGTTTTTGATGGTTGTAGAGCGGATTTTAAAAAAATTTGCTGATAAAAATTCGAGGGAGAAAAGTGAATAATTGCTATAATTTTTCCTTTGCAACGTGTTCAAAAAATCCCCATGTTGGATTTTTTGAACACTTTTATTTGTACATTTGTAAACTCCCGTCGAGAGAATTTTGGATTGTCTCGGCTGGCGGAATTGGTAGACGCGCTTGTCTTGAAAACAAGTGTCTTAGGACGTACGGGTTCGAATCCCGTGCCGCCCA
>DASYEP010000069.1:0-92556 GCA_036498965.1 Mucilaginibacter sp. | reverse complement strand
TCAAGCTGTAACGTATACTCATTATTAATACCAACAATATTGTTTTCAAGACTCGGGAATACCCCTGAATAGAGGTTTGTATAGTCTGTTGTGCCGTTGTTATGGCTCCACTGGGTAGAAAAGTCGATCTCATGACCTTCCTTTTTAAATTTATGGGTATAATCTAAACTCCAGTCAAAGCCATCAATCTGATTATGGGTACTAGTGGTGCTACTATAAGGGCTCGCAGACATTGTGTTCGACGAACCATCGGTATTAAATTCAATCTGGTTAAACCTGAAAGTTGAAGTAACGTTATTGAAGCTGTTAAATTGGTATCCAGCAGTTAAAGAACCCACGGCAGCGTGCCTTTTAAGCGTACTGGTGCCTTTAGTTTCAGTGTTGGTATGAATTGTATCTTTATCAATCTGTTGCTTGAAATCCGAAAGCGTTGTTTGTGGCCACGAAGCATTACCTCCAAGATTAGCCGAAAAATTAAAACGGTTTTTATTGTAGTTAAAATTGGCGTTACCATTATTCTGCCTTGTACCAACACCACCACTTATTGACCCGCTCACACCCGAAACATTTTTCTGCTTGGTGATGATATTGATAATACCGGCCGAACCTTCAGCATCATACTTAGCTGACGGCGAAGTTATTACCTCGATGCTTTTGATCTGATCGGCAGGTATGGCCTTTAAAACGTCGGAAAGGCTGGCGGATGTTGCACCTGATGGCTTACCATTTATAAGCACGCGAACATTCTGGTCGCCACGGATAGAAACGTTGCCATTCATATCAACTGCCACCAACGGAACTTTTCCAAGCAAATCTGTTGCTGTACCACCTGCCGCAGTTATATCTTTTTCGGCGTTGTAAACAATTTTATCAATTTTGTTTTCTATCAATGCCGCTTGCCCCTCTACAACAACCTCCTTTAACACTTTTGCACCCGGAGATACCAAAATAGAACCCAGATTTTTGTCGGGTTTTGAATCAGTAGTAATTACAGGGTCGATGGTCTTACTTGGATACCCGATAAAGGTAATCAGTAATTTATAACTGCCCGGGTGGATGTTATCCAGTTTGAAATTTCCCTTTTCGTCGGTTATAACGCCGGTGATCGGGCTTTTACCACCGCTGCGGTATAATCCGATAGAAGCAAAGTCCATGGGTTTTTTTGTAAGCGAATCAATCAGCGTACCGGATATTTTCCCAACTATTGATGATCCCCCTCCGCCAACTCCAAACTGTGCATTTGCAGTGATGAAAGAACATAAAATTGCAATTAATATATAAAAACGTTTCATTTTCAGTAATTTTTCTAATTGGAGGCGAAAATACTTGAAATGTTACACGCAAAAAGGGATTAATTTACAATAAACATACCCGTCATCAATTCGTTACATTAAAAAGACAATATTGGTGTACTAAATACACAAATAAAACGATGATTAAACTATAACGAAAATTTACAGCACAATATTAACTATCCTGCCTTTCACCACGATCACCTTTTTAGGCACTTTGTGATCCAGATATTTTTGTACATCAGCGCTGGCTAATACAAAGGCTTCAATATCTTTCGGCTCAAGGCTTAATGAAATATTAAGGTTCATTTTAGTTTTGCCGTTTATCGAGATAGGATAAGCAAATTCATCTTCCACCAAATAAGCCGCGTTAAATTTCGGATATGGCGCATACGATAGTGTTCCGGCGGCATTGCCCAGCAACACCCATAATTCTTCGCAGATATGAGGGGCGTATGGCGAAAGCACAACCACCAGGTCTTGCAAAATGGATTTTTTGTTGCATTTAACCTCAGTTAATTCGTTTACCGCTATCATAAAGCTCGAAACAGATGTATTGAACGAAAAGCGGTCGATATCTTCCTCTACTTTGCGGATGATTTTATGAAGCGATTTTAATTCAGCTTTGGTTGGTTCATCGGCAGATACACTAAAATTCCAGGCATCATCATGAAACAACTTCCAGAATTTACGCAAAAATTTAAACACGCCTTCAATACCGTTGGTGTTCCATGGCTTGCTTTGTTCCAACGGACCTAAAAACATTTCGTACATACGCAGGGTGTCGGCACCGTAACGTTTCACAATGTCGTCGGGATTAACCACATTGTAATACCTTTTCGACATTTTTTCAACCTCAACGCCACAGATATATTTCCCATTTTCGAGAATAAATTCTGCATTTTCAAATTCGGGGCGCCATGCCTTAAACTTTGCCGTGTCCAAAATATCATTCTCTACGATGTTAACATTAACATGTATTGGAGAGGTTTGATATTGTTTGACCAGACCATGCGAAACAAAAGTGTTTGTGCCTTTGCCCAGATCGTCGATAAGTCTGTACACAAAGTTTGAACGCCCCTGAATATGTCCCTGGTTTATCAGTTTTTTGAAAGGTTCTTCCTCAATTACAAGGTTAACATCCTTCATAAACTTGTTCCAGAAACGGCTGTAAAGCAAGTGCCCGGTAGCGTGCTCACTGCCGCCGATATATAAGTCAACATCTTTCCAATATTCTACCGCCTGCTTTGATGCAAATTCGCTATCGTTATTGGCATCCATATACCGGTACCAATACCAGCTTGAACCAGCCCAGCCGGGCATGGTTGAAAGCTCATATTGGAAACCTTCTCCAGCCCCCTCTAAATCTCCCCCGGTAGGGGAGACTTTAGCTTCGCTCGTTATGGCGGTACCGGAAAACTTGGTTATATCTCTGTCGTTTAGTGAGTTTAGAGTTTCTTTAATTTGCTCAACCACTCTTGTCGAATTTTTTAGAACTTCGCCATTTGTAAACCTCATTACAGTAAATCCGAAATAATTGAGCACCTCCGTCCTCGCATCGTCCGCTTCCTTGTTCAATTTGTGATGATGACCGTCCAATTCAATAATCAAACCTTTTTGCAAAAAAACAAAGTCGGCTATGAATTGATCAATGGCATGTTGCCTCCTTACTTTATAACCCGTCTGATCGTTTCTTAACAATTGCCACAGAACGTTTTCAGCTTCAGTTGGATTTTGGCGATTGGCGATACTATAATCCTTTAATTGCTCATAATAAGCAGGATCGGCTGTTTCACGATAATTTCCTGTTAAGTGAGCATTCGGATTGGGTTTTAAAGTCTCCCCTACCGGGGGAGATTTAGAGGGGGCTGGACCCGATGGTTTATAACTCCACCCTTCCGCCCTTCCTAACGGCGGTTCGCCGCTTTCTGTCGGCAGATATTTATCAACCTCCGGCAATATCAATGGCAAATCTTTTTCTTCAATTAAATGCGGCAATCCATCTTTAAAATAAACCGGCACGGGTTCGCCCCAGTAACGCTGACGGCCAAATATGGCATCGCGCATGCGGTAGTTTATTTTGGCCTTACCTACACCCAGTTCTTCCAGTTTGGCAATTACCGTGGCAGTTGCTTCCTTATAGGTTAAGCCATTTATGAAACCTGAGTTTATATAACGCCCTTCTTTAGTGGGGTCAGCTTCGGTTTCAATGTTTTGTATGTCGATAATTGGGACAATCGGCAAATTATACTGTTTGGCAAAAAGATAATCGCGTTGGTCGCCTGACGGTACAGCCATAACCGCGCCTGTGCCGTAACCGGCAAGCACGTAATCAGCAATCCATACCTGCACCTTTTCTCCGTTAACCGGGTTTATAGCATAACTGCCGGTAAACGCCCCCGAAACGGTTTTGGCATCTGCCATGCGTTCCAGCTCCGATTTCTTTTTTGTCTGCGTGATATATGCCTCGATCTCCGCTTTTTGTGCAGGGGTCGTTAACGGTTTAACAAGGTCATGCTCCGGCGCTATTACTAAAAATGATGTTCCGAAAATGGTATCTGCACGCGTAGTGAAGACTTCGATAGCCCCCACTAAATCTCCCCCGGTTGGGGAGACTTTAACTTCGCCCTCGCCCATTTCTAAAGCCCTCCCTACCGGGGAGGGTTGGGTGGGGCTTGAAATCCGAAATTTAACCAACGCTCCCACACTTTTCCCTATCCAGTTGCGCTGCATTTCTTTTAGCGGCTCGGGCCAGTCAATGGTGTCAAGGCCTGTTAACAGGCGATCAGCATAGGCTGTTATGCGCATGCTCCACTGCATCATTTTCTTTTGCTCCACTGGGTATCCGCCACGTTCCGAAAATCCGTCTTTTACTTCATCGTTGGCCAGCACAGTTCCCAAAGCGGGGCACCAGTTAACGGTACTTTCGCGCAGATAAGTGAGGCGATACTTCAGCAACTCTGTTTGCTTACTCTCATAGCCCATTGCTTTCCATTCCTCTGCTGTAAAGCTTAAAACCTCATCGTCACACACGGAATCAACACCCGATGAACCATTTTTTTCAAAATGTTCAACAAGTTTGCTGATTGGTTCGGCTTTATCCGCGGCTTTATTATACCAGGAATTAAAAAGCTGCATAAATATCCATTGCGTCCATTTATAATAATCAGGCGCACTGGTACGAACTTCCCGGCTCCAGTCGAACGAAAAACCTATCTGGTCGAGCTGCCTGCGGTATGTGGCAATATTTTCTTCAGTGGTTATAGCTGGGTGCTGCCCGGTTTGTATTGCATACTGCTCGGCCGGTAAGCCAAAGCTATCGTAACCCATCGGATGCAATACATTAAAGCCCTTTAATCTTTTATATCGTGCGAAAATATCAGAAGCTATATAGCCAAGCGGATGACCTACATGTAAGCCAGCACCTGATGGGTAGGGAAACATATCGAGTACATAATACTTGGGTTTGGTGGTTTCGTCAAGAGCCTTAAACGTTTGATGATCGGCCCAAAACTGTTGCCACTTTTTCTCTATAGCTGCAAATTGATAATCCATTACTAACTTTCGTGTGTGAGGTTGCGAAATTAAGAAAATCTCTATTACCTCGGTAGTATATTGTGGAATACGGGATAAACTTAAATTCCCTGATGGTTAAATCTAGGTGTGATTGTGCAACGAGTTGCGGTGTTTGTGGTAAAAAAGCCCCAAAAGATTCAAGAAACACAAAAGATCAAATGATATCTTACTGTTTTCATAGCTGTTACGGGCGGTTTGTTCTTAAAGTTAAAATGGTATTGTTATTGTCTGTATCCAATCAATACATTTAAAACAACCTGATGAAATTAAATTATATAAGCCTTGTTGTGGTGCTGATTAGTATATTACTCTTCACCGCGTGTAATAAAAACAATGAGGCACTCAAACCGATCCCGCAAACATCAACCCAACAAACAATAAGCGGTCAAATTGTATTAAACCTTGTTCAATCGTTATCCGGAGCCTATGGCGGTATTGATTTAAAAAGTGGCATTAGTAAACCAGCTTTCGCAAATGAAGGTGCCCCTTTTCAAATAAGCAGATTTCATTCACTAAATAACAGCCTTAATTCACTTTGCAGCTTTTTTGTAGATTCAGCGTTAAGTTATGATACCAACATTGCCGACACCATTAAATCACATACCGGCGGAAAACTGAAATTTTACTTTAGCTGCAACAACGGTGTTTCCATAGGTTACACTGCCAGTGATTCGTTAATAACAGCAGGGAAAGCGCCCGGATATTCCTTTTATTATGTTGTAAATCAAAATTATTTGATAAATAGTTTAAATATCGGCAATACACTTCTTTCGGTTAATGGAAACGTAAAAACCGATATTGACTTGACCTATCCTGCTCCAACAGTACAAACCATAGTGAGTGATTATTATGTTTTAAATGGGTTAACAATTGATCTTACAAACAACGGAGATATCACAGGAGGTTCAGCAGGCTTTACATCCATAGGCGGTGATAAAAATGGGGCGTGGAATTTAAATGGTACTATCGTTTTTTTTGGAAATCATAAGGCCGATATCAATGTTAACGGTACAACTTACCACGTTGACCTCGTTACGGGTAAAGTATCTTAATTTCGGGTTAACCTGAGTTTGGACAAGATTTCTTCTAAAAACCGATCCGTTTGCCTCACCTAATTCTCTCCAAAGGAGAGGACTTAAACTTCACGCTTGTAGATTTTGTCTGTTTTAAGCCCCTATCTTTTGGAGAGGGGTTTGGGGTGAGGCGAACGGGCGCCTATCCCAAATTCGCTCTGGTTTAAAAACTGAACATTAATTTAACTGGCTATTCAGTAGCACTGTTTAAAAAATCAACGCTATCCTCAATAAATGATTCCCATATCGGTTCCGGTCGCCATATGTTGTCGATAAAGTCCTCCATTTCGTCTTCGTTCAATTTATTTATAGCGAAAAGATAGAGACCAACGAACGCCGATGCCCTGTAATTCGCAGCACAATGAACAAAGGTCTTTTCGTCTGCACATTTTTTCATTAATGAAATAAATGAAGTGAGTTCTTCTGTTTTAGGTTCATCAAAAATAACCGGGATGTGGTAATATGCCATTCCCAAAGCTTTTACTGATGCGGCTTCATCTTTTAACGCATATCTGCCGTCGGCTAAACCAAGATTGATTACCACCTTATAGTCTTCATCTGCTAATGATGCTAACTGTCCCTCACGTGGTTGACCCGCACAGGCTAATAAATCAGATACTTTGTGGAAGTTGTAGATGGAGCTCATTAGGTGCGGTCTTAAGTAATAATCGAACAATAGACGTTTTTTAAGTCCCGCTTAATATCGTTCCAATCCCTGGCGGTAGTTTTTTCGTTGAGAAAGTCGTTGTCGCGTTTAAGAATTTGCTTTTTTTTGGATTCGGTTAGGTCATTATTCTCGATGTCACTTTGATAATCAAAATGCATCTTCTCAAGGAATTCTATCAGGACCTTTTCTTGTTCTCCATTATGTAAACTTACAGTAATAGTCATCTAACAAATTTACGATAACAAAAGCAAAGGCCTGCAAAGTTGTAGAAACTTTGCAGGCCTTTATACAAATTTTTTATTTAACCTTTTTTATCAACCTTGCTTATACTGCTAACTGCAGCGTGCATTTTAATCTCTTTTTGTACTGGATGCGTTATAGCGCCTGTTTTAGGTGTATGCACATTTAAATGTGGTGCAATCACCAATGAAACGATCGACATCAGCTTTATCAGGATGTTCATCGATGGGCCAGAAGTATCTTTAAACGGATCGCCTACAGTATCACCGGTTACTGACGCTTTATGCGGTTCTGATTTTTTGTAAAACATCTCGCCATTGATCATCACGCCTTTTTCGAATGATTTTTTTGCATTGTCCCATGCACCGCCTGCATTGCTCTGGAATAATCCCATAAGTACACCCGATACGGTAACACCTGCCAGCATTCCTCCAAGAACTTCTGGTCCGAAAGCGAAACCGATAATTATTGGAGTAATAAGTGCGATAAGCCCAGGAGCAACCATTTCACGAATGGAAGCTTGTGTGGATATCGCCACACATTTTTCATACTCTGGTTTACCAGTGTACTCCATAATGCCGGGTATTTCGCGGAACTGGCGGCGAACTTCTTCAACCATCGCCATAGCAGCACGACCAACAGCCGCAATAGCCAATGCAGAAAATATGAAAGGGATCATACCACCAACAAATAGGCCAGCTAGCACGTCCGCTTTATAAATATCAATATGTTCAATACCTGCCACGCCAACAAAAGCCGCAAATAAAGCCAGCGATGTTAAAGCTGCTGATGAAATTGCAAAGCCTTTTCCTGTAGCTGCTGTAGTGTTACCAACAGCATCGAGGTTATCAGTGCGGTGCCTTACTTCTTCAGGTAAACGGCTCATTTCGGCAATACCACCTGCGTTATCAGCAATCGGACCGAAAGCGTCGATAGATAATTGCATTGCCGTAGTTGCCATCATACCCGCTGCAGCAATTGATACACCGTATAAACCGGCGAAATAATAAGCGCCATATATACCTGATGCTAAAACTAATATCGGTAACACAGTCGATTCCATACCCACAGCTAAACCAGCTATGATATTGGTTGCGTGGCCGGTTGAAGATTGCCTGATTATACCCAACACCGGACGTTTGCCCATTGCCGTATAATATTCAGTGATCATTGACATCAGCGTACCTACAACCAGTCCGACAAGAATAGCCCCGAACACACCATCTTTAGTAAAATGAGAAGCGCCGCCTTTTAATGCACCGGATTTGCCGTCTATTAAGTCGCGCGACATGTGGAACTCACCTGCCGGTAACATCCATTGTACTAAAAAGTAAGTGGCAATAGCTGTTAATATAATTGATGCCCAGTTGCCAATATTTAAAGCCTTTTGTACGCTATCAGTTTCATTCTTGATTTTAACAAACGCAGCGCCAACAATAGAGAATAATAAACCTAAACCGGCAATCACCATCGGTAATAATATCGGGGCAATACCGCCAAATTTATCGTCGGACACGATCTCACGACCTAAAACCATCGTAGCAAGCATAGTTGCCACGTACGAGCCAAATAAGTCGGCGCCCATGCCCGCAACGTCACCTACGTTATCGCCTACGTTATCTGCAATTGTGGCAGGGTTGCGCACATCATCCTCTGGGATACCGGCTTCAACCTTACCTACAAGGTCAGCGCCCACATCAGCAGCTTTGGTATAAATACCACCGCCAACACGTGCAAACAGTGCGATAGACTCAGCACCCAGTGAAAATCCTGCAAGCACGTCCAATGCCTTTGCCATTGCCTCGCCGTTTACATTCAGTCCCTGACTTTTAACGTAAAAAGTATAAAAAACAATGAATAGTGAACCTAAACCAATAATTGCCAGGCCTGCAACACCTAAGCCCATTACGGTTCCGCCGGTAAATGATACTTTTAAAGCTTGCGCCAAACTTGTTTTGGCGGCTTGTGTAGTACGCACGTTAGATTTGGTGGCGATACGCATCCCCAAAAATCCGGCGAAGGCCGACAGAAAAGCACCGCATATAAAAGATATTGCGATTACCGGGCTTGAGGTAGCTACTGTGGTTCCGGACCATGCCAGTAATATCGCGGCCACGGCCACAAAGTAGCCTAACACTTTCCATTCGGCTTTTAAAAAAGCCATAGCGCCATCGGCAATGTGACCAGCAAGTTCGTTCATGCTTTTATCACCGGTTTCCTGTTTGTTAACCCAGGCAGTCTTGACAGCCATGGCTATTATGCCAACGACGCCAAAGACAGGAATTAAATAAATTAAGTAAGTGTTCAATAAATCCATATTTATATTAGTTGTATATATTCAGGTAGTTCTATAAAAAAGTGAGCAAATATAATTGGCTTGCGCAAATTAGTAAATTAATTTCTTTACAATAGCGTGTCATTATTAAAGTTTTTTAAATAGTTTAGGACTTTAAACTTTAAACTATTGATGGAAAACAATTCAGGACAACCCAAAATGAAACATGAGTTGGGTTTGCTCGACGGCACCATGATCGTAGCAGGCTCAATGATAGGCTCGGGGATTTTTATTGTAAGCGCCGATATTACCCGTAACGTGGGTTCGGCGGGGTGGCTCATTTTTGTTTGGATCATTACAGGTTTTATGACGCTTACCGCTGCCGTAAGTTATGGCGAGTTGAGCGCCATGTTTCCAAAAGCAGGAGGTCAATATGTTTATTTAAAAGAAGCTTACAATAAGCTAACCGGCTTTTTATACGGCTGGAGCTTCTTCGCGGTTATACAAACCGGCACGATAGCCGCCGTAGGAGTAGCTTTTTCGAAATTTACAGCCTATTTAATACCTGCCGTTAGCGAAGATAATATTTTATTCAGTGCACAAATGCCTTTCGGGCATTTTACGATCAGCGCTGCGCAGCTGGTTTCCATCGTGATCATCCTTTTACTCACTTTGATCAATACCCGCGGTATTAAAAGCGGTAAGCTTATTCAAAACACATTTACTATAACCAAACTGTTGAGCTTATTCGGGCTGATCATATTTGGTTTTATTGCCTTAAAAGGCGATGTATGGCATGCCAACTGGGCAAATGCCTGGGATATGCACAAAATAAATACCGATGGCAGCTTTGGCAGCTTAGGTATGGCGGCAGCGTTGGGAGCAATTGCAGCGGCTATGGTCGGCTCTATTTTCAGCAGCGACTCCTGGAATAACGTAACGTTTATTGCCGGCGAAATGAACAACCCCAAACGTAATATAGGGTTGAGTTTATTTTTAGGTACGCTGATCGTAACTATTATATATGTATCGGCAAATGTCATGTATTTGGGCGTATTGTCTATGCATGATATCGCTTCTGCCGAGAAAGATCGTGTTGCCGTAGCTGCATCGCATGTAATATTTGGCAATGCCGGCACTGTAGTTATTGCGATAATGATCATGATTTCGACTTTCGGGTGTAATAACGGACTAATTTTATCAGGTGCGAGGGTATATTACTCTATGGCAAAGGATGGTTTATTTTTTAAGAAGACCGGTACTTTAAACAAATACTCCGTTCCTGAATTTGGGTTGTGGATACAGGCTGTTGTGGCATCGATACTTTGTTTAAGCGGCAGGTACGGCGATTTGCTTGATATGATCTCATTTGTGGTTGTTATATTTTATGTGCTTACCATTTTCGGTATCTACAAATTAAGAATCACCCGTCCCGATGCTGAAAGGCCTTATAAGGCTTTTGGCTACCCGGTTTTACCTGCCATTTATATAATTATGGGTATCACTTTTTGCATTTTATTGATCATTTATAAGCCCAATTTTACCTGGCCTGGTTTGATCATCGTTCTTATCGGCATTCCGATTTATTATTTAACACAACGTTATTCAAAACATGAAGATCAGACAGATCTCGTTAATTAGTTTATTCCTTATTTCAGGCAATACTTTTGCTCAATCGTTGGAGCAAAAATTGCAATCGGCATTTAACCGATTGCAGGCGGATAGCCAATGCCGCTACGCTTCCGTTTCATTAACTGTGCTTGATGCAAAAACAGGCGAGCGGGTATTTGCCGCAAATCCTACTATGGGGCTGGCAACTGCATCGACGCTGAAAACAATAACCAGTATTACCGCTTTTAATTTGTTGGGAAAAGACTTTCATTATCAAACCCAATTCGGTTATTACGGTTCGATAACTGCCGATGGTACCCTTAACGGGGATGTGATCATTAAAGGCGCAGGGGACCCGACGCTGGGCAGCTGGAGATATGAGAGCAGTCGTGAAGATCATGTGCTTAGTCTGATGGTAAATGCACTTCAAAAAGCCGGCATAAAAAAAATAAACGGTCGCGTTATTGGCGATGACAGTATATTTGGCACACAAACCATTCCCGACGGTTGGATATGGCAGGATGTAGGCAACTATTACGGAGCCGGCACATCGGGCCTTTGCTGGCGCGAGAACCAGTTTGATGTAAAATTAAAGACAGGCGAGATCAACACGCCGATAAGTATTTTAAATGAAACACCTGCTGTACCTTATCTTGATTTTAAAAGCGAACTCCTGAACGCTCCGGCAGGTACGGGCGATAACGCTTATGCTTATTTACCCATAAATGGTAAAACGATATTTTTAAGAGGCACTTACGCCAGCGACCAAACTAAAAAAAGCATATCGCTGGCATTGCCTGATCCTGCGTATGATGCCGCCTTCCGTTTAAATGATACGCTAAGGAGACTGGGGATTTTGGTGAGCGACGGCCCGGAGTCCGTCACTTCGCTGTCGGCAAAGGGCCTGCGGTCACCGGAAATTGTCACTAATCTGACAACCATCCTTTCCCCGCCCTTAAGTCAGATTGTTTACTGGTTAAATCACAAAAGTATTAACCTCTATGCTGAGCAATTGATAAAAACAATCGCATGGAAAGCGGGCAAGCAACCAACTACAGCTAACGGCGTACAGGTTGAACAAGATTTCTGGAAAGCCAAAGGAATTGATCCGCTTTCAATAAATGTTGTTGATGGCAGCGGCCTCTCCCCCGGCGACAGGGTTACTACTTTGACCCTGGCAACGATATTGCAATCCGCCAAAAAAGAAGCCTGGTTTGCTGATTTTTACGAGAGTTTGCCGACTTATAACAATATGAAAATGAAAAGCGGCAGCATACTCAATGTGCTTACCTATGCCGGTTTCCAAACGCATAACGGACGTGAACTTTGTTTTTCAATTATGGTGAACAATTACAACGGATCTGGCAAAGGGATTAAGGAGAAATTGTTTAAGGTTTTGGATGAGTTGAAAACCCCCTAGCCCCCTGAAGGGGGAGTACCGGCAGACTTTCGAAGTTTTAAAAACTTCCGAAGTCTTTTCCATTTCCCAAAACATATATCTTTTAAAAAAGTATATTTATTTAAAATAGATATCACCATGTCAACCATCCAAATCTTAAATAAAGAAACACTATCCGACAGGAAATACCCGCTCCAATACATCACATTTGAAAAGCCCGACGCTGATGGGAAATTTCAAAACCTCGCAAAGGAGGTTTATTTTCGTCCGGATGCGGCTGTTGTGTTGCTGGTTGATGACGAGCGCAAAAAGATAATGCTTATCAAACAGTTCAGACTACCTACTTTTTTAAACGGCAATGATCACGGCTACCTTATTGAAGCTTGCGCCGGATTAATAGACGAAGGCGAAACACCCGAACAAACTGCCCACCGCGAAGTTGAAGAAGAAACGGGCTACCAAATTTACGACCTTGAAAAAATCGGCGGGGCTTATTCTTCTCCGGGTGGTTCTACAGAATATTTTCACCTGTTCATTGCTAAATACAACAAGATAGGTAAAACAAGCAAAGGCGGTGGGTTGGAAGAGGAAGGTGAAAGTATTGAAGTTTTGGAACTGGATTTCGCCGAAGCCCGTGAAAAATTAAAAAATGGGGAATTCAGGGATGTGAAAACGATTTTGTTGCTGCAGCATTTTTTTCTAACAAAAAGATAGCGGATGTCATCCAGAAAAGTAGTGTCATCCTGAGCTTGTCGAAGGGCGCACGTAGAGGCCATTGCCCGCGTGCTTCGACGGTGCTCAGCACGACACCCCTTTTAATGGCTTTCAATTTCCCGATTTTATACTATTAAACGGCAAACCCAATCCATCGGCAGCGAATTGTCCAATGACGCTGTCTTTAATGGTGATGTAATCGCCATGCTGGGTTACCATCCATTTTTCAATTCCGTTGTCATTAATCTTAAACGGCATGGTAGCCGAAACTACCTTAGCGGTAGAATCCAGCTCAATGATGTACAGGTCACCCTTCTTATCCGCCGGATCTTTAAAGGGTATAATTACCGTATGGGTATAATCATCAATAAACCTGCCCAGCACATCCTTACCGGCAATTTCTTTTGGCTGCATTAATAACAGGTGTTTAACTTTTACTCCGCTCAAGCCAAATATCTTCAACCGCACTACGTTGCCATTGTCATCCTTAAGCGTGTCTGTAGATTTAATTTCACCCTCCTTTACATACCTGGCCGAGGCATAATAACTGTTATCGCCTGCGCTTGTTTCTGTATTTCCTGGAAGCAGATAATGTATTTCCAAATTTGGTATTTTGGCGCTGTCGGTCTTTAATTTATTAGCAATCAATAGCAGTTGTCCGGCGGTAATCCGGTTACTGATATGCACATTTACTGTTGTAACTGAATCTGTTTTAAATATTTTTGATACGGTATAACGAGGAACATCCTGCACTTTCTTATTACATCCCAAAGCAGCTATGATTAAAAAAAGAGTTGTCGTATTTTTTATAAATTTTTTCATATTATTTTTTCAGCTTTTGCCCTTATCTTTCGTCTAAATAATACCATATAACGTTCCGTTCTTCTCCCCCATCCTATCCACTAGCTTTTCAACAGCCGGATCTTTTTCCAAAACCGGAGCATGATGCGGTTTAATCCTGGCATCAATTATTAATGGACCATTACAGCCCCAATGTTTATGTTCAGTAAAACTGTCAATCCCATAAATATCGTGCGATGGGTTGCTTCGGGTAAAGGTTACCCAAACAAAATTGTTGATGTTTTGAGCGGTGAAAGCGGCATCGTCGCAAAAAACCATAAGCGGCAATCCCTCAAGGTTTTTATCTTTCAAGTCCTCATCCAATATCTCCATAATCAAGGGGATATCGCTGCTTTTTATGTTCTTTGGTATTTCTATAGCTAGCACCCCGGGCATTACCATTTTAAAAATATCAAAAGGTCGCGGTAAGCTAAAATCGGCAGGTACTTCCGACCATAATTCTCTTTTAATCTCTCCCGCAATTGTTACTGCAACCTTACTTCCTGAATTCAACCCCGAACCACTATAATCAAGTGTATCAATAGTTGTTTTGGTGTAGAAGTGCAGGTCGCGGGTAAGATCGACCCTCTCCAGGATATGTTTTAAAAAACCACCAATGTCGTTTACGGTTAGATTGGGATCATCTTCCTGTGCAGCAATAAACAGGTATTTGGCAAGGCTCAACTGACTTTTGCCTAAAATATGGTTCGCTATGGTTAATATTTCCTGCGGTTTGCGTTCCTTTAAATAAGGCGTATAACGTTCGCTGCCTATGGCAAACAACAGGGGGTGCACACCAGCTGCATCTACTGCATTAACGGCGTGTAAACCGGGTATTTCTTTTGGTATGGCCGACCCGGTAATTTCGTGGATCAGCGCTCCGAAGCTGGTATCTTCCTGTGGCGGCCGTCCTACTACAGTAAATGACCATATTGCATCCTTACGATGATAAACGTTATGCACCTTTAACAACGGAAACGGATGTTTCAAGCTATAATATCCTAAATGATCCCCAAAAGGACCTTCGGTTTTATTTTCATGCGGCATTACTGTCCCGGTTATCACAAAATCAGCGTCGGCCGAAATACAAAAACCTTCCTCGTCATAAAAATAACGGAAACGACGGTTACCCAATGCCCCTGCAAACGTCATTTCCGATAAGCCTTCCGGCAATGGCATAACAGCGGACACCGGGTGCGACGGCGGACCGCCGACAAATATGCTCACTTTTAAAGGCTGTCCTTTTGCATTTGCTTTGGTTTGGTGAACACCAATACCTCTATGTAGCTGATAATGCAGGCCTAATTCTTTATCTGCTATATAATCATTACCAGCCATCTGGATGCGGTACATACCCAGGTTGGCATTCATTATGCCCGGCTTATCTGCATCTTCTGTGTAAACCTGCGGCATGGTTACGAAAGGACCACCGTCCAGCGGCCAGTTAACTATCTGTGGTAAATCACTGATCTGGCAGCGGCCATAGTTAACCGGCACACTTTTCCCGGTTTTTAAGGGTAAGGCTGATAGTGCGGTTAACGCAACATTGGCATATTTAAGCGGGTGTTTTATAGCTTTTATAGAGTCGGATTTTAAATCGACCAGGATTTTAACTTTGTCAAGCGTATCCCTAAAAATAAACTTTGATCTCTCCAACGTTCCGAAGAGGTTTGATACAGCCGGGAACTTACTACCCTTTACATTTTCAAATAAAATGGCCGGGCCGTCGTGCTCAAATACACGCAAATGGATAGCTGCCATTTGCAGGTAAGGGTCAACTTCTTCTTTTATCCGGATTAAATGACCATGTTTTTCAAGGTCATTAATGCAGGCCTGTAAACTCGGGTAGCTCATATGTTACAGCGGCAAATGTACAAAAAGGGAAAGTGTAAATGTGAGTGTTGACCGGTATTCGTTTAGTTTAGTAATTCAAACTAATTATAACTAACTTTATATTATGATAACTGATAAAGTAAACTTTCAGTCGAACGAGTTTATCTCATTGTGTAAATCGCATAAAGTTAAAGAACTGTATGCTTTTGGATCTGTCGTAAACGGGGATTTTAATGAGCATAGCGATGTAGACCTTCTGGTGGAAATAAATGATCCCGACCCGTTAAAGCGCGGTGAATTATTACTTTCGCTGTGGAATAAATTCGAAAGATACTTTAACAGACAAGTCGATCTACTGACAGTCAACGCATTAAGAAATCCTTACCTAAAAGAAAGCATAAATAATACGAAGAAATTGATTTACGATGGATCGAAAGAAAAAGTATTATGATGATATTATTTATGCGATCTCGTTGATTGATGAATTTCTTACCGATATCCATTTATTCGCACAATACAAAGTTGATCGTAAAACAAAAAGTGCAGTTGAGCGACAATTAGCTATAATTGGTGAAGCTATTAAAAAGATAAAGGAAATTGACGCAAACGAACTAATCAACTATCATACAAGCATAATTGGTTTCAGAAATATATTAGTTCATTCGTACGACAGTATAGATGATGAACTGGTATGGGCTATCATAAAAAAACATCTGAAACCTTTAAAAAATGAAGTCGAAGCAAAATTAAACGGTAACTAATTACTTCACTAAATCTGTAGATAAACGTTAAAGTAAATTCTTCAAAAAAGTTATTATTACTTTATCGCACACCAATAAATTTGGATATTTCCAATGTGCCGGACAGATTAAATACCTGCGGGTCTTCATGCTCAAATACACGCAAATGAATAACTGCCATTTGCAGGTAAAGGTCAACTTCTTCTTTTATCCGGATTAAATGGCCATGTTTTTCAAGGTCATCAATGCAGGCCTGTAAACTCGGATAGCTCACATTTTACAGCGGCAAATGTACAAATGGTAATCCGTATAAAACAATTATTAACCACGTGTTTCGTTTGAGTTAACAATGACTTCTATGAACTTATTAATATTTATCAGGATGAAACCACTTCTCGTACTTATAGGGTCCTTCGCACTAAGTTGCCTGGTGTTTTTTGAATTTACTCATAACTTTGATCTTTTTTTAAGCGGACGTATTGCCATGGCAATAATGCTTGTGTTCACGTCCGTAGCACATTTTGTATTTTATAGGGGAATGATATTGATGCTCCCAAAGTTTGTGCCTTTCAAAAAAAGAGTGGTTTACCTTACAGGTATTATTGAGATAGCGATTGCTATTGGTTTGATTATCTCTAAAACCTACTATATGACAGCTTTTCTGCTGATCATTTTTTTTATACTCCTTTTGCCGGCCAATATTATCGCAGCAAAACAAAAAATCAACATTGAGAGAGCCAGTTATGGAGGTCATGGATTATCCTATTTATGGTTCCGCATCCCTTTGCAACTGTTCTTTATTGGCTGGGTATTGTACTTTGCAATACTTCACTAAATCCATAGACAAACATTAAAGTAAGCCGTTAAAAAAAGTTATTGTTACTTTTACGGAGCATCACAATAGTGTTTATTCATGTCGGTACTGTTATTTACTGTTATTATTCTTATTGGTTCGTACGCAGCGGGTTTATTAGGTTCGTTAACCGGACTTGGTGGCGGGGTAATAATAATTCCTCTCCTTACCTTATTATTAAATGTCGACATCCATTATGCCATCGGTGCGTCATTGGTTTCGGTGATTGCTACCTCATCGGGGTCAGCAGCGGCGTACGTTAGGGAGGGAATAACCAATATGAGGCTTGGCATGTTTTTAGAAATAGCCACAACCTGCGGGGCACTATGCGGTGCTATACTGGCTATTTATACCCCTACTCATTTTATCGCTGTAATTTTTGGTGTGATATTGATTTTTTCCTCGATAATATCGCTGCGAAAAAAAGCGGAAAACATCACTAATAAAAAGAGCCCCCTGGCTGAAAAACTTAAGCTTAACGGATCGTATCCTTCAAATGATACCGTTGTTCAGTATAGTATAATTAATGTGGGTGGTGGTTTTTTTATGATGATTTTCGCGGGTGTAATTTCGGGGTTGTTAGGTATCGGTTCGGGCGCGTTAAAGGTAATCGCGATGGACACCGTAATGAAAGTACCCTTTAAAGTATCAACTACGACAAGTAATTTTATGATTGGAGTTACTGCTTCGGCCAGTGCGGTGGTTTACCTGCAACGGGGTTACATAAGTCCCGGTCTTTCCATGCCGGTGGTAATAGGAGTATTACTTGGAGCCCTTACGGGGTCAAAAATATTGGTAAATAGCTCATCATCAAGGTGGCTGAGATGGGTATTCGCTATAGTTGTAACATTCTTAGCCAGCCAGATGATATATAACGGAATAAAAGGGGAGATATAGAAGTGGTTCATAGCGGATGGTTCATAGTTCATGGCCGGAACAAAGTTTATTAGAGATTATTGATATTGAAATACAATATCGGACTATACCTACTGCTGCTATGAACTATGAACGACAACGCCATTACCATGATCTATGAACCATCAACTATGAACAATAACACTCATGAAAAAATTTAAAGACACCGATATGCAATCACTTCTGGGCCTGGTGCTGCGGGCCGGGGTAATCATATCTATCAGTGTCGTTTTTTTTGGCGGTGTCATTTATTTATACAGGCATGGTCATTCCATAGCCAATTATAAAACGTTCATAGGGACTCCCAACTTTATTCAACATGCAGATGGCATTTTTTATAGCACGTTTGACCTTAAAGGACAAGCTATTATTCAGTTGGGTATAATATTGTTAATAGCTACACCCATACTTCGCGTAATATTTTCGGCAATTGGTTTTGTGCTCGAAAAAGACTACCTGTACGTGCTTATTAGTCTGCTGGTATTGTTTATAATTTTTATAAGCACATTGAGCGGACACGCCGGTTAGTCTTGAGTCAAAAAAGAACAAAATCAGACTTTAGACTTACGACTAAAGACCGATGACTTGAAACTAATTTGCACCTACCGGCCCTGTTCTTTTTTGCTCTTCTTCGTTCCCTGTGTGATGAGTTGTTGTTTTTGCGCGTGTTTTTCCAAAATACCAGGTAAAAACAAGTCTCGCCACCTGGCTTTCTACTTTATCTGTAAGAACCATGTTCAAGTTTTGATAGTTAATACTTCCCCTGTCGTGCAGTGTGTTAAAAATATCGGAAACATTTAACTTAAGGCTAGCTCTTTTATTAAATAATTGCGTGCCAATTCCAGCATTAACCGAGTAATTGGCCTTGTACCTGGTAATGCCATAAAAAGTTGGCGACTCATATTTTCCCGAAAGTTCCGCCGTAATTGCATTGCTGATTAAAAAACGCTGGATAGTTATAAAAATAATATCCTGTATGCCCTGGTTAAGATTTCCGTTTTCGGGATAGGCTACATATCGCTGGTAGGATGCATCAAGGTTAAAATCAGCATTCCACCAATTTGTAAATGTCACAGGCGCAAAAAATCTTATTCCATAGTTATAAATCGTGCCAAAATTCTTTTGCGTTTTTACAGCTATCCCTGTTGCATCATCCTGATAATAATAATCAAAATCATAAGCGTTAGAGATAATGCTACTGTATAATGTTGTAACAAAAGTCTTTTTATAATTATAGGATAATTCAACTGAATTGGAATACGCCGGTTTCAAATTTGGATTGCCCTTTCTGTATTCGTATAAATCTACAAAGTATAAAAATGGATTGATTTCCTCGTAAAGCGGTCTTCTTATCCCGCGGTTGTAACTTAATGAAAAATCGTGATTATCATCCTGGGTGTAAGTAAGAAGCACATTAGGAAAAAAATCGACGTAGTTACTGTTAACCTGTTGCACGGCAGTTACCGAATTGCCGGTTGCTATTGTTTGCTCTGCGCGTAAAGTTGCCGTAAGATTGAATTTATTAATTTTGCTTTCATAATTCACATAAGCAGCATTAACCTTTTCAGTATATACAAAATGATTGCTAAATTTAGGGTCGCTTTGGTATTGTCCATTTACAAATGGGCCAAAAACAAGATCATTGTTGCTTGTTACATCGCTAAATTTAACACCGCCTTCTAATTTTGAATTTTTTGACAGCGGATCAGAAAAATCCGCCTTTGCCAGCCAGATGCGGATGTGTGATGGAGATAAGTTTTGCAACGAGTCATTTTTACGATACATATTTCCCGATGCATCATAAAATTGATTTGTTATATACTCTGCCGAAGCACGGTCATAAGTAGTATAATTAAAGTCGGCCGATAAAGTTGTACCCTTCTTGTCGAGTTTACCGCTGTAATTAATATTATAATTTAAACGGGTAACGTGCCTGTTAAGGTCGGAGTTCGCAATAATCGTTGAGTCCAGCGAGCCGTTGTTTAAAATATCTAAATTGTTGTTTTTAGAAAAATTATCCGTCCGGATCATACCATTTATTAAAAAACCTACGGTTTGATTGGGTGAGATAAAATAATCAGTACCTAAACTAAAATTATTGTTTTTGCTTTTTTGTATTCCGTTATAATCCACGTTGTAATTACTAATAACATTATTATAGTCGATGGTTCGGTAATTCGTAAAATCGTGGAATGTTTTGTCGTTAGAATAATTGTAATTGCCGAAGATGTTGAATTTATCAGTCCGGTTGTTAAAAATTATCCCGGCGTTACTTTTATAGTATTTTCCATATCCTACAGTACCTGTTAATGTCGCATTCAAGCCGTAGCTTTTCCCTTTCTTTAGTACTATATTTATGATACCGCCGCCAGATGCATCAAATTTACCTGAACCTCCGGTAATTAATTCTATGTGATCAATTGTACTGGATTGTATCGCCCGTAAAACGCCTAAGAGGTCTTCACCTGATAAGTTAGTCTGTTTTCCATCAATAGTTATCAGGGCACTTTGCCTCCCGATAATACTGAAATTGTTACTATTGTCAACACGTACCCCTACCGACTGCTTCAATATATCAAACGCAGATAAACCTTGAGCCAATAAATCATTTTGAACATTTAGTATGACTCTGCCTGGTTTAACCTCAATTTGAGGTTTTGAGCTCACTATCGATACCTCTTTCAAATGTTTAGTATCAGGGCTTAAAATAATATCTGATGCATGAATCGTCTGATCCTGTGTTGCAGTATACGGGCCGGAATAAGAGGTTTTAAAACCCACAACTTTTACCAGCAAGAGGTAGCTGCCGGAAGGTATCGCCACAAATTTAAACTCCCCATTTTTACCTGCTATCGTTGAGTTTATAATCGACGAGTCGCGGGATGCCAATAAAATTACTGTCGCTGCCTGGGCAGGTATATGATTGTCTGTTAATACCTTTCCCTCAATTACCGAGGGTTTTAATTGCGCATACACATTACCATATAAACCTGCAAAGAACGCAGAGCATAAGCACACAAATAAAACCTTCATTAAATACGTAGAAATTTACAATAAACTTGTCTTTTAATTAAATTGGTGACAATATACTAAATTATTTAACTATCGGAATCTTAATTTTTTAACACAATATTAATATCATATTAAACATAACAATTATTATAACGGTAATATTAAAAAAAACAATATTTAAGATCGATAATATTTATTATATCTGAGACATTAATATTAAAAAAGTTATCAATATTTTGATTGTCTCAGCTAAATCATCCTCCTCTGATTTGCAAAATCTTTTTAATATAACTCTTTTAATCTTCTTCGCAAATTATTTTGCCAATCATTTTCGGTTAAAAATTGCATATTCGTTGCTTGTTAGTGCACGTTCCAGAATTTAAAATCACCGGTTTTGTAGTTTATGAATAACGAACTGCTTTCATTAAGGACCGTTAACGTTATAAGGTATGTTACTCCTTTACGCGAGGGCGGCTCGTTACCTGCAATTGCTGAAGCTGACGACGATTTTTTGTACGTATTAAAGTTTCGCGGCGCCGGCCAGGGTGTAAAGGCGCTAATTGCCGAATTGATTGGCGGCGAAATTGCCCGCACGCTTGGCCTCAAAGTACCCGAAATAGTTTTTGCCAACCTCGACGAAGGTTTTGGACGCACCGAACCTGATGAAGAAATACAGGATTTGTTAAAAGCAAGTACCGGGCTAAACCTGGCGCTCCATTATCTTTCGGGTTCTATTACTTTTGATCCGGCAATTACTTTTCCCGATTCAAAACTAGCATCAAAAATTGTTTGGCTCGACTGCCTGTTAATTAATGTTGACCGAACCCCGCGAAATACCAATATGCTTACCTGGAATAAAGAATTGTGGCTTATTGATCATGGTGCCGCGCTATATTTTCATCATTCATGGGAAAATTGGGAACAACGGGCTAAGCTTCCTTTTGTGCAGGTAAAAGACCACGTTTTATTATCGCAGGCCACACAACTATATGAAGTTGATGTTGAATTCCGCTCGATCCTTGATGCAAAACGCATTAATTCAATCGTAGCTTTAATTCCGGATGACTGGCTCGCAGACGGACATCCATTTAATTCTGCCGACGAATGCCGGCAGGCATACGCTGAGTTTCTATTAACCAGGATAGAGAATTCGGAAGTTTTTATAAAAGAAGCTCAAAATGCAGCAGAAACACTTATTTGAATACGCCGTAATCCGTGTTGTGCCAAAGGTGGAACGCGAAGAATTTCTGAATATTGGGGTAATACTTTATTGCGCTAAAAAAAAGTTTTTAAAGGCGCGGTATTTACTGGATGAAACACGGCTCTGTTCTTTTTCAGCTCATTTGGATATCGAAGAACTAAGGGAGCACCTTTGTGCATTTGAACGGATTTGCCTCGGCGAAAAAGCCGCTGGGCCTATCGGCAAACTTGATATGGCATCGCGGTTCCGCTGGCTCACGGCTACGCGAAGCACTATTATACAAACTTCAAAGGTGCACCCGGGGTTTTGTGATGAACCTTCCGAAACGCTGGACCGGTTATTTGAACAATTGGTAGCTTAAGCCGACAAAGACAACCTTATTTATCGTTTTTTTGCACCTGATTTTTCTCAGTTTCGTTAATATCTGCTTCTAACCTTACTTTCTTTAAATCGATCCGGATTAAAGCAAACAGACTCATATATACATTTGCCACAAATATCAGCGCAAATCCGGCAATCAGATATCCCCTCCAGTCATCTAACAACAATTTATAGTTTGTTATGGCAAGAAAAATAATTGTTACATAGTGGCTAAAACAGTATTCGCAGGTAAACAAATAGAAGAATTTGCGTTCGGTTATATTTTTGGCATGGTGGCTGCGTTTCAGACAATATTCTCTCGGTTCCTTAAAAACCTCCTCATGTGTAACAGTCCACGCAATACAAGCTATGGGGATAGCCAAAATAAACAGCCATACTATTTGCGTACTTAATACCATACGGTACAAATACGGAATTGAATAAAAAAGTTTTTATTCGTCGTTCAAATCATATTCTTTTTTGAGCACTCCGATTAATTCAATAGCACGCCGGTTTAACGTATTAGCAGATTCCGCATTCATTTTCAAAAATCTGGAGCGTACCATCTCAACATATTGGTTAAAAATAATTTTGTCCGCAGAAAGTAACGGCGGGTTTGTTTTGATAAATGAATCGATAGGAGCCTGATTAAATTTAATATAATTGTGTTGTACAATAATATTGGCTGCATCATTGTATTTGAAGTTAAACAGCGAGGCTCTTAATTTTCTCACCTCCGTGTACAAAGCCTGATCACGCTCGGCTATTGTTTTAAAGTATTGCAATTGTGCATCATACTCAGCAATCAAACTATTGACTTTGTGTTTGGTAAAATAACGGAGGGAACCCGAGCTTTTTATTTCGAGAAGTGTCGCATCGTGAGATGCAAATTGCAGCGGTACACCTCCGAATAGCCCATAAAAATATAGTTTTCCTGATGGGATATCCCTTAGATCGGATGCCGAAAGTAATTTACTTAATGTATCTATATTTGCGTTTGCATAGTTGAGGCGTTTCAAATATTTGCTCAGTATCCCAGTGTCGGCTTTCAGGTCGCTGTAAAGCGTGGTTGCATATTCCTGCGCCCGTTGTTGTTCGCTAATATGTTCACGAAGGCTTTCTGCAAAAAAACCCATCATTACAGCGATGAATATCATCAGGCCCTCCAGCAAGTATTCTTTGAAGCCTTTCTTTTCTACTTCGGGGTGGTGATGTACTTCCATGTTGGTAAGTGATGAATTGTGAGTTGTGAGTGGTTCGTTGATTTCGGACGTCGGATTTTCAATTTTTAACGGTTGTTTGTTTTTTATTGGTGTTAAAGAGGGCTTCGCCGTTTCGGATTTAGTTGCGGTTAAACTTTCCGACCTCGGATCTCCGACATCTGACTTCTTAACTACTTCCGGACTTTCGGACTTCCCGACTTTCGGACTCCTCTTACTCATTTTTCAGATCGTATTCTTTATTTATTAATTTTATAAGTTCATCAGCCTGCTTTTTTGCAGAATTTAGTGAGGTGGTATAACCCCAGCACCGCGCATTATAATTCACTGCACTATTAGCCAGTTGATTAAGTTTCAGAGCATCTCTTATTTTAATTGGCATATCATAATAACCGGTATTGCCAATATGGTCATTACTTATGTGATGAATCATATTGTCATTTACCTTATTATTAAAATCGGTTTCATCACTCAGTTCGTCTTCCAAGGCGTACAATTTATTGGTTGCATCAGCAATTGCATTAAATTGAAGCTTGTAGGACCCTTCAACAAAGGTCTCATATTTAATAATCCTGAGTGCAATTTCTTTGTTATTTATAAGTCTTAAACTACCTGAACTTTTAAGTTGTTGTATAATGGCCAGGGCCGGCATATAACTAATGTTAATTTCGTTTACAGGCGTATTCCATTTACCTTTAAGGGTATAGTTATATTGTGCCAGATACGACACGTTATTAAACAACGAATCAAGCTCGGGGCGTAGTTCAGAAATTCTTTGCAGAGAGCTGTCATATTGGTTTATGTCATTTCGCAGTTCAGCTGTAAGCGAAGCAAGATATTCTGTCCCTTTTGATTTGTCGCTAAGATGTTCTCTTAAACTTTCAGCAAAAAAACCCATTGTAACTGCCAGGAATATCATCAAGCCTTCCAGCAAATATTCTTTAAAACCTTTTTTTTCTATTTCGGGGTGATGGTGTACTTCCATGTTTTCAGTTTGCAGTTTTGAGTTGGCAGTTGACTGTTTTTTTATTTCGGATATCGGACGTTCGATTTTGGATGTCGGATTTACGTTCCGATAGCTATCGGGATTGGATTTGTTTTTTATTTCGGATGTCGGATGTTCGTTCAGATGGCTATCGGAATCGGATTTACTTTGTTCTTCAACAGTCTGATCTTCAGCCGAGTTCTGACCTCCAACTTCCGACTTCGGACTTCCGGCTTCGGACTTCTTACTCCTCCTACTCATTTTCCAGATGATATTGTTTAGTTACGTATTGGATAAGTTCGATTGCCTGCGCTTTCAGTTTACGATTATAATTTATCTGAGCATCATTGATGTTTCTTATCAAAGCCAAATCAACGTCAAGTTGAGTTAAGTCGTTTTGAGTTAGATTGCGCATCTGCCCGTCCATGACCGCATTATGATCCATAGCTGCATTCAGATTAGGCGCTGTAAAATGCAGTCTCAAAAAAGGTTCAATATAACTTCTTAAAAGTTGGTTGTGAAGGTCTTGTAACTTTCGCAATATATCGGTTCGCCCCTCGTAACCCGATAGGTAATTGCTGATTTTTGAGTTTGCGAATTGTTTTAAATGCAGTTCATTTTTAATTGCTGTAATAGCGCCCAAAGCCGGGTGAAAAGGCCATAATGAATAACAATGGACAACAAGCCGCTGCGTGTTTTTGGTGTCCAACTTCGCTATAGGTTGCTTCAGCAAAAGCGAAAGCGTATCTGTTCTTGCCAATATCTTGCTTTCGGCCGAATCAATTTGGCGAAGATTAGTCGTATCGGTTTTTAAGTCCTGCACCAATTGTAAGGCCAGCTGTTGTGCATGTTCGTTGTTGGTAATATTTTCCCTGATGCTTTCTGCCACAAAGCCCATAAAAACAGCTAAAAATATCATCAGGCCTTCAAGAATATATTCTTTAAAGCCTTTCTTTTCTACTTCGGGGTGATGATGTACTTCCATCTTTATTTCGGATTTCGGATTTACAATTTCGGATTTGGGTTTTATTTCGGATGCCGGATGTTCAATTTTTAATGGTTGGTTGTTTTTTATAGGTGTTAAAGAGGGCTTCGCCGTTTCGGATTTATTTTGATCAGCAGCAGTTTGATTTTCTGACTTCGGACTTCCGACTTCTGACTTCCCGGTATCTTCCGACTCCGGACTTCCAACTTCGGACTTCTTAACTACTTCCGGACTTTCGGTCTTCGCGACTTTCGGACTTCTCTTACTCATCCTCCAAATTATATTCTTTTTTCAATTCGGCTAAAACTTCACCAGCTATTTTTAGCTGTTTGTTGTATTCCGCTTGTGCACGCATCCTTTCAATCTTCACAAGAACCGTGTAATTGATCAACTGCCTTATAGTCGCAGGGCTTCTATCGGAAAAGTAAAGTTCGTGCGAAATTTTGCTCGAAAAATATACATCGTAAATAACTTCGGTATTGAAGTTTTTGATTGCAAATGGGATTAGCTGCTCGGTTATCAATTTCAGGTCAATGCCGTCGCGGTTCACGGTTTGTTTTATCTGTACATCATAGCTGTTCATTAAATTCACTAGTTTTTGATCAAAATATCGCAACGAGCCGGATGATTTGATCTGCTCATAGGTTCCGGCGGAGGGCTCAAATGGCATAGTATTGCTATTGACGGATAATCGTCTGTACAGCAGCGTATCATTTTGTTTGGCAGCAGGGTAGTGAAGCATAGCCAATGCGCTATCCAGCGCCGCTATTTTATGTCTGCTAAAGCGCTGTGCTGCATAAAGCGCAGCAGTATCCTTTTTCACATCTTCGAAATATGACCGCGCAAATTCACTTGCCCGTTTATGCTCCGAAATACCTTCTCTTAGGTTTTCGGCTATAAAACCCATCATTACGGCTAAAAATATCATCAGGCCTTCCAGGATATAATCCTTAAAGCCTTTCTTTTCTACGTCGGGGTGATGGTGTACTTCCATGTTTTTAGTTTGCAGTTGTGAGTTAGCAGTTGGCAGTTCTTTTATTTCGAATATTGAGCTTTCGGGTTTGGCTTTTTCTGACTTCGGACTTCCGACTTCAGACTTCCCGACTTTCGGACTCCTCTTACTCATCTTCTAAATTATATTGTTTTTTTAAAGTATTTATCAAATTAACTGCGTGCCGGTTTGCCTCTTTAAGCCGTGTAACATAAAACGCAACAACACCCGCGTAGGCGGCCTCCTTATTTGCCAGTTCTATCAGCACCAGTTTATCGGTTGTGAGCAGTTTTGCCGAAGTAAACTGATAACCCCGGCCAGTTGATCCGGCGTGGGAAGCATTAAAATACTTCCAGTTAAATACTTTAAAACCCATCTCAGCTGCTTCATTAAGGTAGCGTTCGTAATAGTTTTGCTGGTCTATTAGTTTTTTCGAAAAATCGTCATAAGTAATAATACTATCTGCAACGATCTTTCTCTTTATTAGCCTCATTCCTCCTGCGCTTTTTAGTTGGGCCATTGTCCGGTCGGTAAGGGTTACAAAATCCGGATGTATTATGCTATGCCTGCACTCCAGGTAAATGAAAGCATCATTGCCGGCCTTTGGGTCATAGCTATCACAAAGAAAGGCCAGGGAGTCGAGCGACTTAACCCTCTTTGTATTTCCTGCGATACATTTGCGAATATTTGCCGTGTCAGTTTTGGCGTCCTGAATCATTGAGATAACATATTCGTTCTCCTTCGATCTGTCGGCGATGCCTTCTCTTATACTTTCGGCAAAGAAACCCATGGTCACGGCTAAAAATATCATCAGGCCTTCCAGGATATATTCTTTAAAGTTCTTTTTTTCTACGTTGGGGTGGTGATGGACTTCCATTTGTTCAGTTGGCAGTTGTGAGTTAGCAGTTGGCAGTTCTTTTATTTCTGATCTTGGATTTTCGTCCCAATGATTATCGGGATTTGATTTGAGTTGTATATCGGATATCGGATATCCGATTTCGGATTTAGTTGTTTGTTCAATAGTTTGATCTTCCGACTTCGGATTTCCAACTTCAGACCTCCTGACTTCCGACTTCTTTTCCGGAGTCTTTTCGGACAGGCTTTTGGCTTCAGGGCTCTTTACCGGACGTTTCATTTTTTTATTTCGGTACTTATAATATGCAAGTCATTAGTGCCTACATTTTTCAGCGAATGCGGGCCCAAAGGCTCTGACCACAAAGCGGAGTGCGGCTCAATGGTTTTTCCGACGCTCCTCGAATCAAGCAGCACATTACCCTCAGCATCGTACCTGATAAAATCAGACCAACTGATAACGATATGCGATGCTGCAAACCTGTGAGTATGCACTGACGTCGTCTCACCGCGAGGAATATTGGCATTTATTACACGCACACAGTCGTTTTCAAACATCAGTTTATGATGTTGCGGGGCCGAAATTAGGGCGTCCAGTTCGTCTGGCCATTGTTCAGGTTGTTTACTCTTCATCGTAAAAATAACATTATTAACCAATTCGATTTCGGTTTGCGATTTATGATTTTTAACGGTTGTTTATTTTTTATAGGTGTTAAAGAGGGCTTCGCCGTTTCGGATTTGGTTTGTTCGATAATTTCTTGATTTTCCGACTTAGGATTTCCAACCTTCAACTTCCTTTTTTCTTCCGGACTTTCGGACTTCCCGTCTTTCGGACTTTCTAATTTTCTACTCATTAACTTTTCAAATTATGCCATAAATAAGCCATCCCAAAACCCAATATAACGTATATCAATGCCTTGATCAATAATCTTTTTACTGTACTATTCATCTTCCAGATTATATTCTTTATTGATTAATTCAATCAGCTTTTCAACTTGTTCTCTCTGTACTGTCAGCCGCCGCATTTCGCCCATAAAGCTAGACTTACGCTGGTGCAGGTAATAAATAAGCAAGTTAATCTTCTCCTTGTTGTGACTAAGCAGTTGAGGGTTTCCCGGTGGCTTCAGCATATTATTCAATGATCCGCCTGCGTACTCCTTTTCGGTGAGACCTTTATTTTGTATAACTACCATTTTATTAAATATACTGGCATCAAACAATTGGCCCAGCAACGGATAACTTAGTACATTCTCCTTGCCCTCAATATCTAACAGATTGACATATTGCCCAATTGATCGTTCGTAGTTCATCAGGTCATTAACTATTTCCCTGTTGCGTATAAGCCGCAGGTTGCCCGAGCTTTTCATTTCAATTATCGTATTATCGGTAGGTTCAAATATGCTGTTCCTGGTCGCCACTCTTGCCAGGTAATACATATTACTGCCATCTTTTATCTGTCCGGGTGTTTCCAGATACGTTATCAACGTGTCGAAGCCGGCTATGCGTTTATAAAGTGCCGGAAACCAGATGTTTAAATTTACCGTGTCGGCAACAAGGTCTTTTTTGATGCTGATTGCATATTCCTTTTCTTTTGAGCGTTCGCTCAAGTGCTCACGGAAGCTTTCGGCAAAAAAGCCGGTGGTTACCGCTAAAAAGATCATTAAATACTCAAGCAAATACTCTTTCCAGGGCTTCTCTTTGTGATTCAGGTTAGGGTGGTGGTGTACTTCCATTTGTTCAGTTTGCAGTTTTGAGTTGTCAGTTTGCGGTTCTTTTATTTCGGATATTGAGATTTCGGATTTGACTTTTTCGGACTTCGGACTTCCGACTTCAGAATTTCCGGCTCCTTCTTCTGATCCCCGACTTCGGGCTTCCTTCCTACTCATTTCCCTCCCTCCAGTTGCTCAATAGTCCGTTTCGCGGCTGCAAGTCGTATTGCCTTGTTTTTTTCTACCAACTTATGCTTTACCCATTGTTCCAATTTATGATGCATAGGCACTATCACAGCCGCTATCAGCACAAGTATTGTCAGCATTAATATCGGCGAATCATTGGTAAGTTTAACCAAATAAGGATGTACCACCAGGTTGATGAACTCAAATACTATAAGCAGTCCGATTACGCCCACAATCTCAATTGCCCGGGTGCTGACTATCACGCTACGGCTAAGTAGTAGAAATGTTATTATCAGCAATACCAGGCCAAAGGCAATAGCCGCATATTGGATGTTATGCCGCCGCTGTTCATCTGCTTCCACGATCTTTGACCGTTCATCTATGTCCTTTAGCTGCTGTTGAAATGTTAAATTTTGAAATTCGGCAATGCGTCTTTGGCTACTTACCGAATCTTTATAATTTATCTGCATTACTGCATAATAATAAGCGCTGTCTTTATTCGCTGAATGAGCATACACTTTCCGCAGTATTTCAGCCACGGTACTCATCCCTTCGGTGATACCGGCCTTTTTGGCGACAGCAAGGTTCTCCAATGCAACGCTTTTTGCCTGATCGTAATTTCCCCATTTGATATTAAAATCGCAATAAAGGTTTCCATGTCTTATTTGTCCCGACGCCAGGCTTTGTTTTTTACAGTAGGCTAATGTCTTTTTATAGTACACTTCAGCCAGGTCGGTATCGCCTTTTAGCTCATAAGTTTTGCCGGTTTGAGCCAGCAAAATAGAATTCATGGTGGGATCAGGTTTTAAAGGAACTGCATTTGCAGCCTTTTGCAGAAAAACCAAGGCTGAATCGGGTCTATTTAAATTATTATATATCAAACCGTAAAATACATTCCTGGTAAACGAACTGAGAGGAAATTCGCCCGCTAAGTCGGATTTTTTTAGATAGGCAAATGCAACCTGGTTATTACCGGTAATAGCATACAAATAAGCAATATTGCAATAAAATATTGCCTTACTGCTATTGGTTTTGGCATATTCCAATCCTTTAAAATAAGTGCTGAGCCCAAAGTTGTAATCTGTTTTTGTTGTATACCTGTTTCCAATGGCCCTGTAAACCAAAACCATTAGCGAATCATTTTTCAGCTCCTTTGCTATTGCATACATGTTCTTTTGCGCGATGGCTGAGCTGTCATATAATCCAGCGGTGTAATAATACCTGTCCAGTCCGCGGTAAGCTGTAAACTTTTCGAGTGATGTTTTGCTATGCTGCAATAATTGCCGGGCATCGCTTACAGGAAGGTACGTTTGAGCAGTTGTGTTTCCGACTAAAAGTGCGAAGATGACCAGGGCGAAACAACACTTCATAAAAAACGCAATTTTAATAGTCATATTTAGTAATTTATGCCATGAGCTCTTTACCGGCTGTTTTATTTTTTTATTTCTACACTTATGATGTGCAAATCATTAGCGCCTACATTTTTCAGCGAATGCGGGCCTAAAGGTTCGGACCATAAGGCCGAGTGCGGCTCAACGGTTTTACCCATGCTCCTTGAATCCAGCAACACATTTCCTTCAGCATCGTACCTGATAAAATCAGACCAGCTGATAACAATATTAGATGCAGCAAACCGATGTGTGTGCAAAGCTGTAATTTGGCTAGCCGGGATATTAGCATTCAGTACGCGCACATACTCGTTTTCAAACAACAGGTTATGATGCTGCGGAGCGGCGGTTAACGCGTCCAGTTCATCTGGCCATAGTTCAGGTTGTATATTCACTGTAGTAAAAATAACATTATCAGGCGGTTAATCAATAGGATACTTTTTACTCCAAATTACCTTCAAAACCCTTACCCTTTCACCTTTAATCTCCCCCTTTCGCTTACTCATTTTTCAAATCGTATTTATTCTCAAAATATCTAATAAGGCGTACCGCGTGCTCTTTCGTCTTGTTAAGTGTACTCATCTGGGCATTGTTAACTCTGTTATAAAAAAATAGATTATTGAAAAATTGATTGGTCAGCGCTTTATCATTAGAAAATAATAAAGGTGTTTTGCCGACTTTTTGAGGTGGGTTGAGCGACAGCATCGCATCGGCGTCAAAATTCCACAGCCTTTGAAAGGTATTTCTTAAGTTGTCCTGGCTCTCCTGGAATATTGTTGCTTGAAAATCAAGATATGCATTCTGTGCATAATCATATGCCATTATACTGTCCTTGTCTGTTTCATTCAGCAAACGAAAACCCCCTGCATTCTTTAACTGTTGCATGGTGCCGTTGGTAAAGCTCACGTTTCTATTGCTTAAAGACACTTTAATAATAGGCACCAGGCACGAAGCATTCCCCGGCTTTTTCTTTATCGCATCTGAACAGCTTGCCAGGCTATTTAGGGCAGCTGCCTTTGTTTGGTCGTAAGCAATTAGCCTCGAAAAATTAGCAGTATCACGCCGCAGGTCCTGCGCAAATGATTTGATATACTCCAGTCCCTTTGCTTTTTCAGAAATATGTTCCCTGATGGTCTCTGCAAAAAAACCCATTGTAACTGCAAGAAATATCATTAGCCCCTCAAGAATATATTCTTTAAGGCCTTTCTTTTCTACTTCGGGGTGGTGATGTACCTCCATATTGGTGAGTGGTGAATTGTGAGTGGTTCTTTTATTTCGGATGTGATTTTCATCCCGATAGCTATGGGGATCGGATTTGTCGATTGCAGGTTTGTCTTCCGCTTCTGTATCTTCCGGACTTTCTGACTTCCCGACTTTTGGACTCTTCTTGCTCATTATCCAAATTATATGCTGTCTGTAAAGTTGCATAAGGGTGAATGGTTTAAAGCATTAAATATATTTAAAATACTTAAAAAACAGGTGTTTAGCAGGAAGTTAATATTAAAAAAATGAAAGGCTTTTTCTTAAGGTAAATTATTTTAACTATTGACGCGGTCTCATAACGGTTGGGGCGTCATTAAAATACGATTGTTACATAGCGGTTGCGATTAATGAAAAATATGATCTAAAATATGCTTTTCCAAAAACTGCGTGATTTTTATTACTTTCGAAGCTGTGAAATACCCCTTTTGATTTTATTCAAATGAAAAAAAACATTTTTTCTATTCTCGCGCTATTTTGCACCATAACGGTCTTCGCACAAACTGAACAAAGCGTCGCGATTGATGCCTCATTGACTGAATCGCCAATATCGGTAAAAACTTTTTCGGGCTCTGTGTCGGGTTCGCTGGTAATGCCTAACAATGCGTCGGGTAAAATACCGGTGGTGTTAATCATTGGCGATGCCGGTGCAATGAATCGGGATGGTAATAATGCAAAAGCGGGAATAACCGCAAACACCTATAAAATATTGGCTAATGATTTAGGTAAAAATGGGATCGCTTCATTACGTTATGACAAACGCCTTGTTGGGCAAAGCGTAAGCGTTACAAAAGAATCGCAATTAAGCATGGATGATTACGGAGAAGATGCTGCTAATTTAATAACCATGTTAAATGGCGATCAACGGTTCTCGAAGATCATCATTTTCGGGCATGGCGAGGGTTCATTGGTTGCAATGCTGGCTTTAATTGACGAACCACCTATAAAAGGATTTATTTGTGCAGAAGGAGCCGGCGACCAGGCGGATAAAATGCTAACGGATCAAATGAAATCAGGATCTAAACTTGTTGCAGATGAATTTAAAACCATTTTAGACAGCTTACGAAAAGGCAAAACCACTAACAACGTAGATCCGGCTTTATATAACATAGCGAGGCCCAGTATACAGCACTTCTTAATGTCGTGGTGCAGAATTGTGCCCCAAAAAGGAATAAAAAGAATAAAAGAACCCGTGTTGATTATACAGGGTACAACCGACCTCCAAATAACAGTCGATAATGCTGAAAAACTAAAAAAGGCAAAGTCTGATGCCTCTTTGCTGATCATTAAGGACATGAACCATATACTAAGGGAAGCACCTGCTGATCCTGATCAGAATATGGCAACCTTTAGCAAACCGGATATGCCGTTAAAACCCGAGTTTGTAACAGCTATGGTCAATTTTGTAAATAAGGTAAAGTAGGGGATTTATTTGCCTCACCTAAAACGGCGAAGCCCTCATGAATGCCAATAAAAAATAATTCTATCCCAGCAGGAGGGTGGCAGGGAGGGGTTTCCGAGGCTACAATGGTGGATAAACTTCTGCCTGCCTTTCCACACAGCCAGCCCCATCCTCCCGCAGTGCTATTAAGTAAAAGAGAACATTCGCGTACTCAATGCGCCATCGGCGCAAAACATTTGTAGAAAAACAAAGACATAAGTTTTGCATGCCGTCAGGTATGCCACAACCGCTGTGAAATTAAACGCGGTGTTCCGCACCTGACGGCGTGGTATGCTTATTTGCCTATTCTCTACAAATATTTGACTCCGATGGAGTCTGTCTTTCTTAACCAATAACATTTACCTCTCCCTAGAGGATGGATTTTACAAGCAAAAAGCTTATTCTGTCTTTTTCTGAGCTATTACTCTCCTTTGGAGAGGACTTTAGAACTGCTTTTAGAACCCTCTCCATTGGAGAGGGCAGGGTGAGGCCAAATTCACTTCCAATCGCCCAGCATCCTCCTGATAGCTACGATCTCACCAATATGGTATGCGTTATGATCGGCAATTTGTAAAGCTTCGCGTAAAATAGATTGGCCGTCGCCGTGTGGAAATATCTGGTAAATGTCGCTATGTTCCATCAGCGCAATAAATTCATCAAGGTCGTTGTTTACCTGTTCCAGTGATCCCTTCCAGGCATTATCGTCCCCGGGTGCATTTTCTTTTGGCCAATACTCCTCGGGCCACTTTGGCGATTTATGATCACAATCTTTACAAAACATTACCATATCCCACTGAGCGATGCGGATATGCTCAACCAATTGCCAAATGCTGTAAGGCATATGGTCGGGTTTAACGCCGCGCGACTCAGGTTTGAGCCCTTTTAATGCATCCTGTAAAGAAATATGAGCGCTACCGCCGAGCAGTAATTTAGTTAATTCGCTTATAAGTAATTTATGCTGATCGTTCATAGTTATAGTTTAGAAGAGAACAAATATTGTCAAAATTGGTTGGTAATTTACTTAACTAATTATGTTGCCACTGACAATTAAATAATATCCCGAAAATTTTACAGAAGTATATGCAGCCCGCTGATTTATTTCGGCTAAATGTTTTAAGTTTATACCTTCCAAAGTTAAATTCATATCCCCGTGATTAAAAAATTATTATTTACTGCTTCGCTTATTGTTGCCGTTTGTACAGGGTGTAAAAAAGATGGTTCTGTTGGCCCCATAGGGGGTAAGGATGATGCCGCCTTCACCATTTACGAAAATACCTTCCTGGATGCGCTTTGGAAACTGAATCCCGATTGGGCAACTACAAGCGGCTACCATAAATATGATAGCTTGCTGGTTGTACCCAACGACCAGTCGAGGGATAAGATGGTCAATTTTACAAAGGTGGAACTCGACTCTCTAAGTCGGTTTGAACCAACCACGTTAAACCCGGCTAATAAAATTGATTATGCCATGATGCAAAATCAAATGGAGTCCATCCAATGGAATCTACAGCAATCGCGGGCTTACCAGTGGGATCCATCATCCTATAATGTTATCGGCACGTTTGCTTATATACTTAATGAACATTATGCCCCGCTTGCCAAAAGGCTGAGAAATTTTTATGAAAAAATGGCTAACATACCAGCTTATTATAAAGAAGCCGAAAAACAAATAAAAAATCCGATTGCCGAATTAACCAGCCTGGCTATTGAGCAGCACCTTGGTGGCGTTAGTGTGATAGAAAAGGATTTTGCCGACTCGTTGAAGAAAACCAATATTCCCCAGGCGTTGCAAAAACAAATGACAGACAGAGCTCATCTTTCTGCAGATGCAATAAAAGCCTATGCCGATTGGTTAAAAGCCCTGAAGAACGACCATCCCCGCAGCTTCAGGCTGGGCAAGGAATTGTACGAAGCTAAATTTAAATATGATATTCAGTCTGAATCAACGGCGCAGCATATATATAACGCGGCGGTTGAACGTAAGAAGTACCTGCACGTGGAAATGGCAAAAATTAGTAAAAAGCTATGGCCAAAGTATTTCGGAACTAAACCAATGCCTGCAGATTCTTTAATTTTGATAGGGCAGTTGATTGATACCATTTCTACAAAACACACCCAGCCTGATCAGTTCCAATCGGCTATTGAAAAATTGATTCCGAAGCTTACCGCTTTTGTAAAAACAAAGGACCTGCTTACACTCGATCCGTCAAAACCGTTGGTGATTCGTAAAGAGCCCGGATACATGGCCGGTGTTGCCGGGGCGTCAATGAGTTCGCCTGGGCCTTATGATAAAGATGGTAATTCTTATTTTAACGTAGGCAGCTTAGCCGGATGGCCGGCAGAAAAAGCAGAGAGCTATCTGCGCGAGTATAATGACTATACGCTGCAGATACTGTGTATTCACGAAGCTATCCCGGGCCACTATGCTCAACTGGTGTACGCCAATAAATCGCCAAGCCTTATCAAATCAATTTTCGGCAATGGCGCCATGGTAGAAGGATGGGCGGTTTACAGCGAGGAAATGATGCTGGATAACGGTTATGGTAATGATGAGCCCGAAATGAGGCTGATGTGGTATAAATGGCACCTGCGCTCTGTTTGTAATACCATTTTAGATTATAGCGTGCACGCTGAGAACATGTCGAGACAGGGTGCTTTAAACTTGCTAACCCGTGAAGCGTTTCAACAAACTGCCGAAGCCGAAGGAAAATGGAAACGTGTGAGCGTAACCAGTGTACAGCTCGATAGCTATTTTACCGGGTACAAAGAAATAATGGACCTGCGTGAAGCTTATAAAAAGAAAATGGGCGATAAGTACAAATTAAAGGACTTTAACGAGAAGTTCTTAAGTTATGGAAACGCCCCGGTGAAATTGATAAAAGAAGCCATGTTGGCAAAAGACAATGGCACCGGAACAAATGGCAAATAAAAAAAACAAATATATCACGAAAATGTGTTATATTTAATCTTCGTTTGGTTAAACTATCTATTAACTGTAACTACTAATTAAATTCAAAAGTCGTCTTTTTTGAATTTTGGGTTTGATTTTACCTGACTAAAGTATCTGAAAGTAGTATATAATCCGGGAAACTGTAGAAAAACATTGCACGCTTTACCATCCATTTTTCCCCGTTTTTCCTCATTATCTACTATTATTTTATAATTATATATATAAATATGGCCGTTTTTGAGTGTTAACCCGCTTTTTATAATACGGGAACAATAGTTGTATAATGTATCATAAGTAATTAAAAAAGTAAATCACACTTAAATCACATTATTATGAACACTTACACATTGATCGGAATACTAATACAGGTGGTACCAGTATATTTTATCATCAGAACAAGCATTTCAATGATTAAAAGTAAAAAGCTAAACTAATATTTAATTTATTTTAAACTCTCAAACAGCAATATCATGAATATTTACGCAGTAATCGGAATAGCAATACAAGCAGTCCCAGTATTTTTTATCATCAGGACAAGCATTTCAATGATTAAAGACAGAAGATTAAACTAACAAATTTTTAAACACTCAAATCGCATTATTATGAATATTTACGCAGTGATCGGAATACTAATACAGGCAGTTCCCACATACTTTATCATCAGAACAGCTATTCAAATGATAAAAGACAAAAGAATAAGCTAATATTTAATATATTTTCATACAAAAAAATATTACTATCATGAATATGTACACTTGGATAGGACTGTCGATACAGGCGGTTCCGGTATTCTTCATCATCAGAAATACTATTACGGTGATAAAGAATAAGAGTTTAAACTAATAGTTAATATATTTATTAAAATACTTTTATTTTTTTAATGTGATGGTGGTCTATTGTTTCCTCCCGTGCTAAAACGCGGGAGATTTTTTTTTGTAACCTATACTGAATCCTTTTCCGTATAAACAGCTGAGTGAATATTAATGATAATGCAATTTGAGGATAGCCGGGGTTTAAAGCCTGGCTATTTCTTTTTAATACCAATTTATTACTATTTTGCTGCTCAATTATACCGTGTATTGATCAAACCGTATATTGCTTACTTTGCAACAACCAATTAATCCTATAAACGATCATTTTAATTCCTATTAATGAAGTACCTTTTAAGTCTGTTTTTTTTATTGTGTGCGGTAATTTCAGTCAACGCACAAAAAGTAAAGCTAACTTTAAACCTTACCAAAGGAAACACCTATTATATGGTAAGCTCGGCCAATTCCAACATTTCACAAATCATTAACACCGAGAATAATAAGATTAATTTAACAACATCATTCAAAATAGCTTTTAAGGTTACTGATGTAATCGATTCCGTTTACAACATGGAAGCAAGCTATCAATCACTAAGTTTGAAAGTACGCACGGTTAATGGGAACGCAGAAATTGATTCGAAAGATAGTGTAAACAAGGGTATTCAATCAGAGATCGGTGCAGCAATGATTAATAAACCTTTTAATATCACGATTACAAAAAGCGGAAAAATAAGATCGGCAGAAAATGTTGAAACAATGATCGACAACGTATTTAATGATTTTAAGCAAGTTGATCCTGCTAAAAAGGAGTTCATAAAAAGTCAGTTTATACAACCCTTTGGCGCAAAAGCTTTAAAAGAACACCTGGAAATGGCCGGTTCAATTTTTCCTGACGGATTTGTAAAGAAAAATAAAAAATGGACAAGAAATTTGAAGTTGGAATCGACAATAACTGCTAATTTGAAAACCAATTACAAATTATTGGAAATAACAAACGATAGCTTTCTGGTCCATGCGGAAAGCCCGGTTGTTACTGACAACGATGCCGGGGAATCTATGATAAACGGATTGCCTGTAAAATATCATTTAACCGGTACAATAGTTTCGGATATTAGAGCAGATAAAAACACAGGGTGGATAACCGAACTCAAATCAAAGCAAACGCTAAAGGGAGACCTCGAAATACAGGACAATCCAAAAGTTCCCGGTGGGGCAACTATTCCCATAACTATTAACAACGAACAGGTTACAACTGATAAATAAATAGTTTACATTATTGAGATTGAGGCATCTTTCTGGCCTCACCTAAATCCTCTCCTTTGGAGAGGACTTGAGAACTGCTTTTAGAACCCTCTCCAAAGGAGAGGGCAGGGTGAGGCAAAAAAGACAGGCAAATTCGGGTGGTATGATTCAAAAGAATCCGTGACAAAATCCCGGTTTTTTTTGAAGACTATTATCTCCAAAAGCCCGCAACCCAAACATAACCGCCATGGTGATGTCTCCAATGGCCGGCAACCCAAACTGCATGGGGACGTGGTGGAACGGCCCAGTAACCTGCATGATAGGCGTAGGCGCCATGAGCAGGGCCCCATTCTTCCGAAACCCATATGTGGTGCGGCGATGGTCGATATGGCCTGCTTACTGCTACTGTGTGGGGTGGCTCAGGACGAACGCGAACTACAATTTGCGCTTTACTATTGGTTACGGCAAACGCTGTAACAATCAAAATCAGGGTAAGGATTCTAATGATCTTTTTCATAAGTGAAATTTGTTTAATTCCTTTTAAGACAAAAAAAAGCGCGGAGAGTTTAAATTAATGGTGCATTTTTCGTTTTCAAAGCAACCACAATATAATCTGCCATAAATCAAAAACCCGATATCAAAAGCCCGCTCAACTATCGCTCATACATTTGCACATCTGAAATCCGCACATCTGCACATTCAAATTCACACATCAAACCGACTTCTGTCAGCGCTGGGTAATCAGGTCGTCCATAGGTTAAAAATTTGCGCATTAAACTTTATCTTTGCTTTGTAGTAAAGACCCATTACCCATGTTAAAAGGATTTTTTGATGTCCCGGTGGCTCAAAACGAGCCCGTTTTGAATTATAGTCCGCACAGTGCCGAACGTACAGCACTTAAAACAGCCTTAAATGCTGCCCGTGCGCAAAAAATTGATATCCCCATGTATATTGGTGGCAAAGAAGTACGAACCGGCAAAACACTGGAAATACGCCCGCCACATGATCATAAACATGTGCTTGCCACCTATCACGATGGAGATAAAAGCCATGTAAACGCCGCTATTGATGCCGCCCTTTCTGCGAAAGCCGGCTGGGAAAAACTGGCCTGGGAACAACGCGCCGCTATCTTTTTAAAAGCCGCTGATCTGATCGCCGGTCCTTACAGGGCTATGATAAATGCAGCAACTATGCTTGGCCAGTCTAAAAACGCTTACCAGGCCGAAATTGATTCGGCTTGCGAACTTATCGACTTCCTGCGGTTTAATGTTCATTACATGACCGAAATTTACGCTCAGCAGCCGCAATCAAGTAAAGGCGTATGGAACCGCTTAGAACAACGCCCGCTTGAAGGGTTTATATTCGCAATTACACCATTTAACTTTACGGCTATAGCCGGAAATCTGCCTTCGTCGGCTGCTATGATGGGCAACGTTGTGGTTTGGAAACCTGCCCCTACCCAAATTTACGCCGCCAATGTAATAATGAAAGTGTTTATTGAAGCTGGTTTACCTGCGGGTGTAATCAATTTGATCTATGGCGACGGCCCCGCAACAGGCGAAGTAATATTTAATCACCCGGATTTTGCAGGCATTCATTTTACGGGATCGACAGCAGTGTTTCAAACCATCTGGAAAACAATCGGCACTAATATTCATAAATATAAAACTTACCCACGCATTGTTGGCGAAACAGGTGGCAAAGATTTTGTTTTAGCCCATCCCAGCGCAAATGCAGAAGTGGTGAGCACCGCTTTAGTTCGTGGTGCATTTGAATACCAGGGACAAAAATGCTCCGCTGCTTCAAGAGCCTACATACCGGCTTCGTTGTGGCCTGCGGTTAAAGAAAATATGCAACGGGATATTGCTTCGTTTAAAATGGGCCCCGTTGAAGATTTTGAGAATTTCATCAATGCCGTTATCGACGAAAAATCTTTTGATAAACTTGCCAAATATATCGATACCGCTAAAGCTGATAAAAATGTAGAAATTGTTGCGGGCGGTAAATACGATAAAACCAAAGGTTGGTTTGTTGAGCCTACCGTTCTTAAGGTGAACGATCCTTTTTACGTAACTATGTGCGAAGAATTGTTCGGCCCTGTATTGTCTGTCTATATTTATGATGATGCGAAGTTTGATGAAGTGTTGAACATTATAGATAAGACCTCGATATATGCACTTACAGGTTCAATTATTTCCCAGGACAGATATGCAATTGCAGAAGCCACTTATCGTTTGCGCAACGCTGCAGGTAATTTTTATATCAATGATAAACCTACAGGGGCAGTAGTTGGTCAGCAGCCGTTTGGCGGCGCCAGGGGATCGGGAACCAATGACAAAGCCGGTTCAATGATAAATTTGCTTCGCTGGGTTTCTCCGCGTACTATTAAAGAAACTTTTGATCCGCCGAAGGATTACAGATACCCGTTTTTGGGGAAAGAAGTATAGTCCATAGACCATGGTCCATAGTCGATAGCAGAAGATAACGGCTATGGTCCATGGTCGATAGACCATCGACTATGGACTCTCTACTTAAACCTAAACACGTTATCCATATTGGCATTGTCGTATGCGCTAACCTTCATATCGGTTATAATACCTGTTTCCAGGCTGTAAACCCAACCGTGAACGCCCAGGAACTGCCCTTTTTGCCATGCGTTTTGCACTATAGAAGTAGCGCACAGGTTGTGTACATTTTCAATTACGTTCAGTTCCACCATCCTGTCGGTACGTTTGCCAGCGTCGGTAATAGCGTCCAGCTCGTCTGCATGAAGGCGGTACACATCCTTAATATGCCTTAGCCAGTTGTCTATCAGGCCAAACTGATCGTTGCTCATCGCTGCTATCACCCCACCGCAGCCGTAATGCCCTGTTACAATCACGTGCTTTACCTTTAAAACATTCACTGCATAATCCAGCACCGACAGCATGTTCATATCCGAATGAACAACCATATTGGCGATATTACGATGAACAAATATTTCCCCGGGTGCTGTATTTGTTATTTGATTTGCAGGTACTCTACTATCCGCACAACCTATCCATAAAACCGGCGGCGATTGGCCTTTTGCCAGGTTGGCAAAATATTCTGGGTCGGCTTTTAGGGTATTTTCAACAAATTTTTTGTTGCCGGTAAGCAATTGCTTGTATAAATCGCTGTATTTTTCGTCGATTTTGGCGCACATAGGGTAAAGTATGATGGTGAGTGCAAACTTAGTTTTTTTTGCCGAGAAGTTTGTGAGCCAAATTATTTACAATTTCTTAAATTTTCGATAAATTTAGGGTGTGATGAAAAAGTCAACCACCTTATTAGTCTGTATTTTGTTTTGTTTGTCTTGTCTCGCGCAAGGAACATCCTGTGATTTCCTGAAAAATATTAAATTCAAAAACGGCGTTGATACCTTTACTGTTAAAGCAACTTTCCTCAGTCTTCTTCAACTAAGGCCGCCGCTGGTTTCCATGGTTAGTTTTTACAAGAAACAAAAGCTCACAGACGAAATCGAATTCAGACCCGAAAATTGCTCAACAAGCTATGTTGTCCCTTTAAAAGCATTTGAGGACAAGGAAGGCCTGTTTTCAGGTGATAATCTTGGTTTAAATATTTTGTTGACCTGTGTCATTTTTGAGAAATATTTACACAGTGATATTGATGGCGAGTCACCCTTTTTTATCGTAATAAAAGCTGTGCCGCAGCGACCCATTGGAAGCAAATCGACCGCAACAAATGATACTCTGGATTACCCAAAATTTTCAAAAAACCCGACTTTCAAAAATGGTACCGATACGATTGTTCTAAAAGCCAACTATATCTCTTTTTATAAACCAGGGGCTGGATTAATCCTTAAAGAATTAGAAAAGAAGAAGCTAATCGATGCGAAAAATTATGAATATGGGATTGATTTTGAAATTGCCGACAGCAAAAAAAGATTTATTGCTGCACACCATTTCAAAGATAAGACGTCGATGAATTTGCTGGAAAAGCAACCCGAAGGAACAATAATTTATTTAACCTGTGTTTTTTATCAAGGATATTATATTTATGGAGAACCCTTTTTTATCATAGACAAGTTGGATACCAAAGATCCAAGGTATTAGTAAGAAAAAAATTTCCGGCATTCTAACATTTCAACCTTACAACTTTTCAACAATTATAGCATACAACCCTTACAACAACTACAACCTTTACAACAATTATAACTTAGTAAGCCTTACAACTACCACATCATTTGACGGTATAGTTTGCTTAAATGGCTTGGCTGTTGTGCCGGCATCCTTTTTCGACCACAGATCACGCAGTTTATAGGTCCCTTGGTTAAAATCGAAACTGGTTTTTGATACAGGATCGCTGATGATATGATCTTTCCAGTTATAGGTTACTTCCTGCGGGCGGGTGGATCGGTTTAAAAAACAAAGGGCTAATTCGTTATTTGCCAATGGCTTTACCCATATTTCAATTCCATCAAAAGCATAAAACCTGAAAGCCTCTACACCCAAGGGGTCCTGGTCAAGCGCTATAACATCTTTGTTGGTAATGATAGCCGCTGTTTGTCCCGACATTTTACGCAGATCGTTACCTGCCATTAACGGAGCGGCTAGCATACACCATAACGAGAAATGTGCCTTGTCTTCGTTAGGCGACATACCGTTACCTACTTCCAGCATATCAGGGTCGTTCCAATGGCCGGGGCCTGCGTATCGCCTTATGCTATCCTGGCGATCTAAAATACTCAAAACACTTAAGGCCGTCCAGCTGCCTTTTGAAATATCTTTTTCAAAACCCAATCCGATATCACCTGTTGAGCGCCATAAATGCCCAACATCCTTTGCCCAGCGCCAGGGTTGATGACCTCCCCATTCGCATAAACTAAATATCATTGGCCTGCCCGCGGCGCGAATTGCTTTACTCATGGTAATATAAGCATCGCGCGCATTAATCCCATCGGTATAGCACCAGTCAAATTTAAGATAATCAACGCCCCATGAGGCATATAAACGGGCGTCCTGGTATTCATAGCCATGGGTACCTGGGTAGCCGGCGCAGGTTTTAGTTCCGGCACAGTTATAAATGCCAAACTTTAACCCCTTTGAGTGCACATAATCTGCAAATTCTTTCATGCCATTGGGAAACTTTTTCGGATCGGCGACCAAATTACCACCCTTATCTCTTTCCATCGCCATCCATCCATCGTCCAGTACAAAGTACGTATAACCGGCATCCTTCATGCCCGATGATACATATGTATCTACCATTCCTTTAAGTAAAGGCTCGTCAATGTTTGTTTGAAAAGTGTTCCAGCTGTTCCAGCCCATTGGCGGGGTTTGAGCCAATTCTTCGAACTTTTGAGCGAATAATGATGAACAGAATGTTATACCAACGAGAACGACCGGCAAAAATCTTCTTGCAAATTTTATATTCATGACAATGACTTATTTTTATTAGGGGGTTAAAATGAAGCTCAATATACGGTGAAAATATTTACGGTTTATCCGCAACTAAAAAGATAGCCCCATAAGCCGGCACCGTAACAACTATCCCCCCTGATATGCTGGCAGAATATGCCGAAATAGTGGTAAAACCTGCCGGGCCGCCCGAAACTCCGCTTGGGCCCTGACTATTTACATATACCTTTCTGGAAAACGGAGGATTATCGGTACCACCGTTTAGTACATAATAGTAATAATTGCTGCCGGGTAAAAAGTTTTTGAAAGTAACTTTTACTATATGATCAGTACTACCCTGGTTAACCAAAACCACACCCGCTTGTCCCGATGAAAAAGAAGATCCGTAACTTACTATGTCAGTACTTCCGCTCACGCCTGAGCTCACCATACGGTCGCCAAAGAATTTCTGGAAGTAGTACATATAATAAAAAGCAGGGCGGGCGTTCCATTTCGCAGCACTGGGCTCATCACCTATATTAAACATACCCTGATCATCTCCATTAGCCCAGCCATTTGCAAGGTCCCAGCGACTTGACATGCTGATTTGGTTTTTTAATACCTCCCCTAATGTCATCACCGCATGCAAACCTGAAATGTTTGATACACTTTGAGCAGAACCAACAGATTGTATATTCCACTCATCCATAGCCACGGGTTTTTGAGTAACACCTGCGTTTTGAGCAGAAGTTTTAACCCAACTCATCATAGTGCTGGTGGCAGGAGCAGCGGTTGAAAAAATAGCGCTCGCGCTTGAGTTTTCGTTGTAATTTGTATAGTAATTATGAACTACAAAAAAGTCGGGATAATTGCCGGTAGCTTTTAATACGTCGGCATTCCAATTGCTCACGCCGGCGTTATTATTTACGTCGTTCGTCGTGGTTAACACAACCCCGATTTTGAAATTGGTATTTCCAATCTGAGCAGCCGCTGCCCGCATCGAGTCGGCAAATACTTTAAAATGGCTGCCGTATATAGTTCCTGTTATTACTGCAGGCTGGTTGTCTTTATTTTGTGTTACATCAATGCGATACCCAGCTTCCCATGTTCCGTAGTTTTCGTTGCCTACTTCCCAATATTGCGTACGCCCATTATCATATCTTACCCAATTAGCCGCCAAATGAGCAGCCGCTTGCACCGGGTGAGGGCCTGTGCCATACCGTGCATAGCCATAATTTACCGTTATTAGGCCCGTGCTGTTGGTTTGCTGCAATACTTTGTAATAATTATCTATCGTAAATGTCCAGCTTTGGGTATTGTTGCCGTACCAGTAACCTGCTTGCGACGATACGCCATTGTTATCCAGTAAGTTAGCAGGTACATCGGATGGTGGAGCTGGAGCCGTACCGTCACCGTTCCAAAAATAAACATCGGAAATACTACCGCCTGGCGCCCTTAATATATTTGGCGCAATGGTGGTTACGTTACTCATCAATACTGGCTCGGTTACATACTGCCCCATCCAGAGATTGGTATTATTGCCGAAAATATACTTAGAAACCTTGGTGGTGATCTGGCTCAGATCAACAGTTACCGCAACAGCGCTATTTGCAGACGGCTTTCCGGCACTTACAGTACTTGGGGCAGTAAATGTCTTTGCTGCCCAGTTATCGAGAAAAAACCCCTGCGTAGCCGCAATTGACGGGTCTGTTCCGGTAACTATTGGTCCGGTGGTTGTGGTATTGTTATTATTATCGTCGCCACCCTGTGCAGGTGGCTGGGTGCTCTTTTTACACGACTGTAATATTGCTACCGCAACGATGATTGTTATTATTGTAATTTTTAAGTTTTTCATTCCTGATTTAATTATTCTACAGCACTCCATGTTCAATCACTCCCCAATAACATTATCCAGATATATCTGTGACAACTAAATGAAGACCCGGTTTCCCGTATAAGTTTCCCTGAATTCTTTTGGGATACAAAGTTTTTTGCGTTTAAAAATCCTGTTGAAATTTGATATATTATTAAAACCGCATTTATAGGCAATTTCCGCAACCGTGGTGGTCGAGTCTATAAGCATCCTTGAGGCATGGCCCAGTCTTATTTCGTTCAAGCTATCTATAAAGGTTTTTCCTGTACGTTTTTTGATGAACCGGCTAAAAGAAGCGTCAGGCATATTTGCAATCCTTGCTACCTCGGCAAGCGTAACCTGCTTATTGTAATTATTATTCATGTGTTCAAATACCTTCTCAATTCGCCTGCTGTTATAACAAAGCTTTTCGTTCATAAAACTCGGATCCGAAAGCGTTTTCATATTGCGGGATGTGGAAAGTTCATGCAGGATTGATAAAAGTTCCAGAACCGAAGCAAAGCCATTTTTTTTGTCGAGCGCCAGGATGCGGTCCTTAAGCGCCATAATGGTATCAGGCGCAAAGGCTATTCCACGTTGCGAGCGCTCCAGCATATTTCTTAAAAAGCTAAGCTGGTTTCGTTTTAAAAACTTTTCATCAAATAGGTCTTTATGAAATTGAATGGTTATTTCAGTAATTGTTTCGCTCTGGCACTGGTTTGTAAACCAGGCGTGGTAAAGGTTGGGGCCTATAAACGCCAACTCTAATTCATTAATAACCTCGATATGTCCCCCAACAACACGCTTAGCACCTTTAGCATCCAGTATAAGGTTAAGTTCGTATTCCTCATGGTAATGAAGCGGGAAATCGAACGCTTTTTTTACCTTTTTAAAAATAGTAAAGCAATCGTTTGGTGTCAGCGGGGTAATTTCGCGCATTACATTGCTCGTCCTCATAAATCAAGTTGTTGTACAAAAATTCAATACACTAATAAGAATTCGCCAATTTTAGAATGTAGAACGGTAACCGGCCACGCAGGGAAAATGAAGAGCTGTTATAACAAAAACATCCCATCCGGATTTACCGGTCACTATTCATTTGAATACAGATTAAAAAAAGCCACCACCCGTAAATGGCAGGTGATGGCTAAAAAATTAATCAACTATTATAATTATATGTCCCATATTGTTATTATAATTTTGTTGAAGCATTTTATGCAAAAACGAAATTGATAAAAACCCTTGGTGCATTTTTCACTAATTGTTATTTTAAAAATGCTACTTCATCAAAATACATCGCTTCGTCAACATCGCCACTCGATCCTTGCAAAAAGAACCCTAACTGCTGAGCAGGTGTACCGGTTGCCCAATAGTTTAGCGTGTTGGGATTTGAAGACGTTTGTGTTGCTCCAAGTGGGATTTTGAAATATGTCCAAACTTTAGCTGGAACAACAATCAGCTGTGCAGCATAAGCATTGGAATTTTGTACCTGGCCATATCCCCCTACCATTTTATCTCCAACAAGGACAAGTGTATGGTTTACGGTACCGCCTTTAACCCAAAAAGTTAAATATTTATAAGCCGCGTTATATGGAAAACTTGGATACCAGTTTGCCCAGCCTTCAATTTGCCATGCGCCTGCGGGGTAACTGGCCCTGGCTGACTTAGTTCCCGAGTGTGAAGCACCTGAATTAGCGCCCGACGGCCCCGACCATGAATTGTCTGCCCACGAATTTTGGAAGCTGTCTTTGAAAAAGATCGTATAGGCGTTGTCCAAATCATTAAATGTCACGCTTGAACCAGTTTGCAGCGTTTTGCCGGCAGCGCTATAAGCGAACAATAGCGAGGATTCAGTAACAGTTGATGTGGTAGGCATCGTTAAAACAGCTATCGAATCTGATAAAATCTGGTAGTTAACAACATCTCCGGTTGATCTCAGCGTTATCCCGGTAATGGTACTCAAACTCACACCTTTTATGCCAATTTGTGAACCAGACCAAAAATTAAAATCTGTAACCCCTGTTATTGTAGGTGGAGGCGACAATGTAGTAAAACTATAAGTTGCCGTTCCATGCAGGGTAACAATCTGAAGCGTATTCTTCTGCCCGATTGTTGGGACGGTAGACGGTATGTTAAAAGGAACGCTGTTATCTGAAACCAGGGCACGATTAAAATAAATTGAAACGCCATTTAACAGAATTTTTGATACGCTCCCCAAATTAGTTCCCTTAGCAGCGTACCAATTGCCAAGCTTGCCAGTAGCGGTAGTTGAATCGAACGCAACAGTTTGCGGAGTTAAATTCTGATAAGTATTTGATGTTGGAACACCCGAGTTATCATAAGTTACCGTAGTTGTTGTTCTTGACGAATCAACAACCGACTTGCTCGCCGTGCGCACACTCGAAATTGTTGGTGCGCCGGTTCCGGGAGTGAAACCCGTACTATTATCTTTTTTGCACGATGTAATACCGAACAGTGCCAACGCCGGCAGCATCCAGTAGTAAATTTTTGAAAGTTTCATTTTCTTTTTCATATAAATATTTTTAATTAGTGAAACGTATACGGAACTGGCGCCTTTACCAGGTTTGGATCTGCTGTAGATTCAGTTACCGGTACAGGGAACAGGAATTGAGCGTCGGTAGGTGTAAATTTTTGAGAATAAATCACCGGTGGTGCACCACCTAAAGCCGTACTGTAAGTACCCCTTTCCTGGTTGCCGATAATTGCAGCCGCAATAGGATGCGATACCGGGCTGGTTGCTGATGCGGCAGGCCTGAAACCGTCTATACGGCATAAATCAAACCAATAATCCTGTTCAAGCGCAAATTCGAGTCGCCTTTCAAGAAGCAACTGCTGATAAGTGAAAGACGTAACAGATGGTATACCCGATCTGTTTCTTACCATATTAAAGTACTGTAATGCAACGGGATCGGAAGTTGATGCAGTCATCGGTATTCCGTGACCTACTCCCGGGTTTGCTGACAAACCTAAAACTGCTTCAGCCTCAATTAATAAAACATCTGCGTAACGTATAATGTAGGTATTGTCTCCTCCGGCCTGGGAATTAGTTTTGCCGGCATTATCAGGATCTGAGGGTGTGCCGATAACATATTTTTTTGCAGCAGCATTGGTGCCTTGCGCACTTGCATTTAAAGGGAACCGGTATCCGCCGGCCGCAGCGTTCAATTCCTTATAAAAACTACTTGGCAACATAATCGTAAAGTGTCTGCGCGTAGTATCCTGATTTTCAGAAGCAAAAGCCGCCTGTAAATCCAGCGTCGGACCAAACACAGCGTAACCATCTCCGGTTCCGGTAATGGTGCTGCTAAATGCCCATGATGCCTGTATGGAGTTGCCGTAGTCATAACCGCCATTGTATATCCACTGCATGGCAAGTATCGATTCTTTATTGTTATTATTAATCGTTCTGAACAGATCTCCAAAGTTAGCTAAAAGCTGAAACTCCCCGCTGTTTATTACTTTTTCGGCTTCTTTTTTGGCGTTTGCATAATCCTGCATGTACAAATATACTTTCGCCATCATAGCCGATGCTGACCCGCTGTCGCCCTTACCGGTCGAAGCTACATTTGCGTAACAATTTGTTTCGGCAAATTGCAAGTCCTGTATTATAAATTTGTAAACGTCAGATATAGGGTTAGCGGGAACAGTTTGAAAAGTACTGACATCTTTCAAAGGATCTTCAATGATCGGAAGATTTCCAAAAGTACGGACAAGGTAAAAATAGGCCGTTGCACGCAACAAACGAGCCTCACCCAAAGCATTATTTACAACCGTTTTGGGTACCGATGCCGGCACAACGGCGGGCATGTTATTAATTAGGCTATTGCACTGGGCAATAACGGTAAACGGTGAATCCCACGCAGCCAAAAGCTCGGGATGTGTGTTTGGAACTCCAAAATTTCCGAATGCGCTTACGTCCGACGAATAGGTGCGGCCGTTACCTCCGGACATCTCAGTAATTGCCCATCCGGCTTTATTATTCCAGCCAAACCATGGCGCTCCATACAACCCATTGGTGCTTGCATTAACCTGTTGCGTATTTTGGTAATAGGTACCTACAGTGGTACCTGATTCTGGCGGGCGGTTGAAAAACTCCTTTTTGCAGCCGGTTGCAAATATGCCTGCTATTGCCGCCAAGCCTGTAATATATTTTATATGTATTTTCATATCAAATTTCTTTAAATTTTAAAACTGTGCATTAATACCCAGGGTATATATTCTCGGTGCAGGATATCTTCCTAAGTCAACGTTCTGTAAGAGTGGATCCTGATTGAATGAACCAATTTCAGGATCAAGTCCCGGATAGTTAGTAATTACAAACAAATTCTGTCCGCTTACAAATATTTTCAAACTGTTCATGGCTACGTATTTTGCCCATTTTGCCGGCATGTTATAGTCAAAACGCACATTTTGCAAACGAAGAAAAGATGCGCTTTCCAAAAACCTGTCAGACATCACCAGGTTAGGGTTGCCCAGCCCTCCGCGAGGTGCCGGAATGTTTGAATTTGGGTTTTGCGGTGTCCAGAAATTTGCTGTTGATGCTAACTGGTTTTGATATAAGCCTGAAAGTCCTGCAATTTGGTATTCCAAAACATCTAAAATTTTTCCTCCCTGTGCCCCGTAAAAGAATATCGATAATGCAAAATCTTTATAGGTAAACGTATTGGTAAGGCTGTAGGTAAAATCAGGGTTAGGACTTCCAAGCGGCACCTGGTCGGTTACGTCAACTTTTCCATCATGATTGGTATCCTGGTATTGCAAATCGCCCAGCCAGATTGAATTGGAAACGGCTGGATCATTGGTAACAATTTGCGGTGTTGTACCGGTAACATTTTGCGGATGTGTTGCCAAATATTGCAGTTGTGCCTGGTTTTTTACAACGCCCTGTACTTTGTATCCGTAAAATTCCCCCACAGGATAACCAACAACTGTATTTGTAGCGGTTAAGCTGATAAAGGAAGTTCCAACAGACCTAACAATTTGAGGGGCCCCATTGAGTGACGTCACTTTATTAGTATAGTGCGAGAACGTAGCATTTGAAGTCCATGTAAAATCCTTGCCTACAATATTCCTGCTGCTAATAGTAAACTCGAAACCTTTGTTTTCAATTTGGCCTGCATTTATATACGGCTTGGAGATACCTGCGGGATTATCACCGTACTCATTAGGTCCGCCCAAAAGAAAATTAGGTAAAGGCTGCTGGAAAATGAAGTTATGCGCTGTTTTATCATAATAGTCGAAAGCGGCATCAACCCGGTTATTAAACAAGCTAAAATCGAGGCCTATATCTTTTTGAAGGGCCGATTCCCAGGTAAGGTTAGGGTTAGCTGCATTTGCTGCAATAAATCCTGTGCCGAAAGTAGTAGCTACTGCTTTTAGTCCTGAGCCATAGGCATAACCCGGAACATTCTGATTACCCGTTGAACCATAACTCACCCTGATTTTAAGATTATCAGCAACTTTTTTCACACCAGCCATAAAGGGTTCTTCTGATAATCTCCATGAAACTGCAGCTCCCGGAAACCATCCTATCTGTTTACCCGCCACGTAAGGCGAAAAATTTGAAGACTGGTCCCTGCGTATATTACCTGTAAGACTGTATTTGTTATTAAAAATATAATTTATCCTTCCAAGGTACGATTCCGTTGCTCCCGATCCTTTATTCTCGCCGATAGTGGATGCAACGCTGTTTGCCAGGGCAATGCTTTGAATATCATTGCCTGCAACAAAACCTGAACCCGAAAGCGGTACAGAGTCATAGGTATATTCCCAAACTTCGCGGCCGGCCAGTGCGGTTAAATTATGTTTACCCCAGGTGTGGGTGTAGGTAAAATATTCCTTCCAGCTCCAGTAGGTGCCGTTTGTAATGGAGCGGTTTAATGTGGCCGTAGGATTTGATATATTATATATTGTCGGCGACCCGGTTGAGCCATAGCTATAAGTTGGATTGAAGGTTTGAGCATTGGCCCAGTTAAAATCACCGTCAAGTTCAGATCTTAAGGTTAAATCTTTGAAGAACTTTATATCGGCGTATAAGTTTCCGCTTATTTGGCTCCTTGTTGAGGTGTTGCTGATGCTAAGCGCCTGTTGCACGGGGTTGCGTCCGCCTTGCACGGTTCCGCTCGGTGTAACATAAGGCCCTGCGTACGATCCATCAGCATTGTAAATAGGCTGGTCTGGCGCGGCCAATAATGCCTGATAGATAATACCTGTGTTATCTCCAAGGCCAAGATTTTGGTTACTGCGGTTGCCCCCAATGGTTGTACCCATTTTAAGCCAGTCTTTTACCTGTGAATTTACAACTGCACGGATAGTGTAACGGTTATAATTGAAACCTAACACGGTTCCGTCCTGTTTGAGATAACCACCCGAAACGTAATAATCAGATTTATTATCGCCCCCTGATACGGCAACTGTGTGGCTTTGTATCGCCGCGGTCCTGAAAACTGCGTCCTGCCAGTTAGTGCCGGGTCCCAAAATACTCGGGTCAGCAAATTCAGACCTTGGCTGGATGCCAAATGAAACAGCCAGCCTGTTTTGTAAAGCTGCATATTGCTGCAAATTATCCACTTGTAAAAATTTGCCTTGCTGTTGTAAACCCACCCAGCCATCATAAGTTACCTTGGCGTTTCCCTTTCCGCGTTTGGTGGTAACCAGAATTACGCCGTTTGCACCTCTGCTACCATAAATGGCGGTTGCAGAAGCATCTTTTAATATATCTATTGATTCGATATCATTAGGGTTGATCAATGAAAGCGGACTCACGCTGGTTTCCTGGTTAGAGGAACCCGGGCTGTTTAATACCGGCCCGCCGCTATATCCATTAGGCGCATTTCCATTCGTCTCAACCCCGTCAATTACATACAAGGGCTCGGTACCTGAAAAAGAGGTGATACCGCGTATGTGAACAGAAACAGCAGCACCCGGTTGCCCGGAATTTTGTGTAACGGTTACACCCGCAGCTTTACCCTGCAACATTTGGTCAAAGCTTGTTTTCGGGATGTCGGCAATATCTTTAGCGCTAACAGAAGAAACAGCGCTGTTGACATCAGCTCTTTTTTGAGTTCCGTATCCTACTACCACCACATCGGTTAATGCGGTTGAAGCAAGCTTCAGGCTAACGTTGATGCTTGTTTTGGTACCTATCACGATTTCCTGCTTCTCCATGCCAATAAAAGTAAATACAAGTGATTTACCGGCCGCGGGCACCGCGATGTTGTAATTGCCATTAACATCGGTGATGGCATTTACCTGCGTACCTTTAACAGTAACTGTAACGCCTGGAAGCGTAATGCCTTTTTCATCAGTTACCGTACCTTTGATTACTGTTCCCTGGCCCTGTGCCATTGCCGAAGCGCACATAAACAAGGATATAAACAGCAATACCATTCGTAGAATTTTTCCCATAATGATTTGTTAGTTGATAATTAATTTATTTTAGTTTTTGGTTTATGCAATTAACTGGTATTAAGTTCAGCGGTTATAAATAGACAGATAACTGTATCGCATATTTTGCCCGATGTTTAAGACATTTTACGACAAGCCTTCAGCTTTGTTCTGTTTCAAGAAATTTATAAACGTGTTCTTAGGTTTAAAATAATAGATGACCCCGTCATCACTATTTTCATTGTATATGTGGTAAAATTATATAGTAATGGCAGTCTTGTTGTGGATAAATAGGGGCACAAATGTCAACATGGCATAAGTGTCTATATATCAACAATTTAATTAAGCATATCGGTTATTATTCTGCTATAAATCAATAAAAATTGACAAATGTGCACCTATTTAAATGGACAAATACTTTTAAAAGTGCAATTTTAGTATAATACCTTGACCGTAAAATGAAGTCAATTGCAGGAAAGATACAATCGATTGCAGCAGGGAATAAACATTTAACAAGCGCGACGGCTCTGTGCAAAAACGGAATATATAATGGGAGTTTTGATTGAGGAAAATAACAACTGCAGCATGCCCAAACTGAACAAATGATCGAAGTTATTGGGGCAAAAAAAGCAGGATGGATTTTTTACGATTATCCATCCTGCACGTAATTTTTAGTTGTTTACTTAAGCGATAATACCCAGCTTATAATTTGCTTAGCCTCCGCTGGCTTTAATGAAGGATGTGCTGGCATAGCTACATCGCCCCAAATGCCGCTACCGCCTTGTGTTACTTTCTCGGTAAGATGCGACATGGAGGCCGCGTTATTAGGATATTTTTTTGCAACGTCGGTGAACGCCGGCCCAATTGATTTCTCGTTTATTTTATGGCACGTTTTGCAATCAAGCGTCAGCATTAAAGTTTTTCCGGGATTGTTAGCATCAATTTTTGATACCAACGGTGCTAAACTACCGGCGAGTATGTTAAGTGTCTTACTTTTTGTGATGGCATTCTGGTCGTCGGCAACATCCACGGTGACTGTATAACTTCCTTTTTTAGGATAAACATAGGTAAGGCTTGGCACGGTGGTTTTGCGTATTACACCATTGCCCAGGTTCCAGGAATAAGTCATTTTATCACCTTCCGGATCTTTGGCAGTAACAGTAAACAGCACTTGCAACGGCAGTTTGCCATAAGTTTTACTGGCGTTTATTTTTGTTACTTCGGGCGCACGGTTGCCACGGTTGTAGTCAATCCTTGCTAAACCTGCGTCCGCATTTTTAGTGAACCAGCCGTTTCCGTACTCTAACACATAGATCCTGCCGTCCGGGCCGGTTTCCATGTCAATAGGTGCATTAAATTTTGTAGATGGCATAAACGCTTCCATTTTGTCGAAATCGCCATTTGGCTGCAGGGTTATCGCCTTTATCCAGCCTCTTATCCAATCATAAAAAATAACCTTATTATTGTAGTAATCAGGGAAGCGGGTACTTTTAGGGTACATGTCGGTGTAGTAAATCGGGCCGGCCATTGTTGTACGGCCACCTGTACCTACCTCGGGGAAATCTTTTGACGCACCATATGGATACCAGATAAAGGCGGGCTGTGCGGGGGGCAATACTTTCAAGCCTGTGTTATTTTTTGAATCGTTTACAGGTCTGGCTGGGTCAAACGCTGGTCCTGATGCGCCTGTAGCATAATCATACGCATGGTATGGGATGTTTGGCCCAATAAACAGCGGCCAGCCAAAAAAGCCTGCTGCCTTGGCCTGGTTAAATTCATCGTATCCGCGAGGGCCCCTGGTGTCAAGACTGTCTTTATTAGCATCAGGGCCGACTTCGCCCCAGTATAAATAGTTATTCTTTTTATCTACCGAAATACGGTAAGGATTCCTGTCGCCCATTACAAAAATTTCGGGCCTGGTATTTGGCTCTCCGGGTTTGAATAAGTTTCCGGGAGGAATATCATAAGTACCGTCAGGCTTCATTTTAATTCTTAATATCTTGCCGCGCAAATCGTTGCTATTGCCTGCAGAACGTCGCGAATCGTAGTGTTCGTAGCCCGGACGATCATCCAGCGGAGCAAAAGAGCGGGTATTATGAGGCTGCTTTCCGGGTTCATCAAACGGAGTTGTATTGTCGCCTGTAGAAAGGAAGAGCATGTTATCCTTTCCAAAAGCAATAGAGCCGCCGGTATGGCAGCAGATCTCCCTTTGCGAATAAAGCTGCAAAACCATTTTTTCGGATTTATTATCAACAGTATCATTTACAAAGGTGAAGCGCGACAGGCGGTTTACGCTGGTATCAACCGGGCTGTAATAAATGTATATGTAATGATTGTTTTTGAAATCGGGATCGGCTTGTAAACCTAAAACTCCTTCTTCAGCGTTTACGCCTTTTGTATGAACGGTTTTAAAGTACGCATTTAAAAAGCCCACCTTCTTGATGGTCTTTGTATCATTTTTGTAAAGCATTATTTCGCCGCGACGCTGAACTACCAAAACATCCAGGTTAGGCAGCACAGTCATTTCAGTCGGTTCAAAGAACGTACCCGTTATCAGTTGTGTTTTTAGAAATCGATTTTCTTCGGGCACACGTTCGGTGGTTACTTTGGCGTAGTTCAATTTTTGATGACTGCCAATCGCCCATTTTATTCCACCCAAAATATGTTTCAGATATAGCGGATCGCTGTAAGATTCATCTGTATGCCCTAATTCTGTATACCAGGCTCTGCCGCCTTCAAAACTATGATACCATGCCATTGGATGCGTTGAGCCATTGGTGCCACCCTTATAGCTGTTTTCATCTATGGTGATCAGCACATGCACATTCTTATTCAATTCTTTAAAGTTGTACCATTCATCGGTCCGGCTCCATTCGGTGGGTAAATGCTGGGTTGAGATATGTGTTTTATCAACTACATGCAAAACTGCAGGTTGAATTTGCGGATGGCTATCAAAATAAGCGCCTACTAAACGGCCGTACCAGTGCCAGTCGTATTCAGCATCGGCCGCAGCATGAATGCCTACAAAGCCGCCGCCGGCCTGTATGTAGCGTTCAAAGTCGTTTCTTTCGGTGCTAGTCAACAGCCAACCGGTTGTATTTAAAAATATAACGGCTTTATATTTTTTCAAATTACTTTCCTGGATCTTCGTGGCATCCGAGGTTGTGTCAACAGCGAAGTGGTTTTGCTTTCCGAGTTTTAAAATAGCATCCACTCCAACCGGAATTGAGGCATGATGAAAGCCCGCAGTTTTTGTAAAAATTAAAACTCTGGAAGTTGTTGTTTGACTGTAGCCCGACAGAATAACGGAAATAAGAAGTAAAAAAGTAAATTTTAATTTCATAAATGGTTTATATTGATTGCCTCAAAAGATTGCTGAGTACTTCAAAAAGCGGCTAAATGTAGCTTTTTAAAGAATAGGTTGAAGAAACGATTCAATAATTTTACAATTGGTTCCACTATGGCCCGTTTTCAATCACAACCCGCCCAATTTAAAAGCCCTTAGCGATTAATCCCGCGTTTCTGTTTATTGGACAGTGGATAATGATTTAATGTTACAAACACCGGGTATAATATTTGGGATTCCTGTTGAAAGGTTGTATAAGAACCTAATTCGGGTTCCTATATTAATATTTCAAAGTTCGTCGGCTTGTATGCCTTATCCTGATAATTTTTATTTGTGAATTTTTTACCCTGTATGATACCCGATATTCTTCCACCTCAAATGCATGGTAGCTTCCGTCATTATTCTTCTTGTACTTATCAATAGGGTAAATGGTGTGGTTGCCGATAAGATTTTCTACTCTTTGTAAAATACTTTCTTCGAGTTCTGCTGCATATGAAGCATAACCTTCGTTTATTATAAAATCTAATGCTTTATCTAATTGATGAAGAGCAGTTTTCGACCATTTAATTTCCACTGATGCGCTTTTTTTTATCAGCAAAGAATTTTCTCACATCGTCGTGTGTTAAATAGTCACCGGAATCTATTTGAGCTTCAGCCGCATCTAACTCTTTGTTGTATTTGTCTAAGAATTCAGCGTCTACTGTTTCTTCTTCGTCCATTGATTTATAATTATAATGACGGCTTTCAAGAAAATCTAAAAGATCTTTTTCCTCTTGTTCATTATATGTATAAACCCGAATCGTCATAAACAAATTTAACAATTAAACATGATTAATTATAATATAACCTTGACAGATTATAAAACCCGCCTCCGGTGGGATTTTTCAAATCCGACCCAACACGCAAAAATTTAACTCTTCGGTACCAGCAACACAATCTGCCCCCTGTGATTACTCAAATGGTTTGTTCTTGAAAGTAACACGTTCAGTCTGTTTCTATGAGGTTCTTTTATAAAATCTTCTTCCGAAACATTTGCATGGCGGGTAAACCATTCATCTGCTGATAGGCTTGTAAAATGGCTGTGCAGTTTTTCGTTAACTTCCTTCCATTGTTCTTTTAGTTGTGATATGGCGGGAAAGTCGGCAACGGATTTGTCCGGGGCCTCGACAAATATTGCTCGTAATTCGGGAAAATTGGCATCTTCAAGACGCAGCAACGGCAGCATCATATCGTGCACGGCTGTCAAATGCCCCAGCAGGTAAATGCCCCTATTTCTGCCTGGCGCAATTTCCTGCATTAGTTGTTCGTCAGATATTTTGTCGAGCGTGCGATTGGTTGCATTAATTTCGCCCAGCCAGCTGTCGAGCGCCATTTTTATAAATAGTTCCGGGTTCATAAATTGTTTTTTAGGTTAAGTTTTTAAGATATGACGTGTGTGATTTCATTATTGAAAGCGATCAAAAATATAGTTTTAATGTTGCGCGTTTATCGGTAGAAAGTAAAGAAATTTGAGGGACAGGCCGGCAAATTGCATTCCCGAATTATAATCGATTATCAAGGCTTGAGTTCAAGCACCGCTCTGCCATTTTCAAGGTTGACCGGAACCGAGACATGCTCGTGAACAATCAACCATTTGCCTGCAACTTTAGAGAAGCAAAAAGTGATGCGCTCCCAATAATCAATCTTTTGCCCATTCGACTTAGTTGCGTGTATCCGAAGGAGTCCATGACTGAATGCCACATCATCACCGGTTGTAATGTTCAAGTCACGCATCTCGATGTCAATCGGACCACGAAACGATGCGAATGCTTTTTCCCATACTTTTTTATAAGTATCACTTCCTACATCCTGTAACGGGGGCACAATGTCGAACGATACCATTGCCGGAGCATAAAGGGACATCATCAAATTCATATCCCTTGTTCGAAATGCCTTGGCAAAGTTGTCTAATTGCTGCCGGATTTGGGCTACATCAATTGCTTTGTTTTTTTCAGTTGTCATGATTTCTTCCTTCTTTGACCTATTGGCCACTGGCAGGGTTTGAACCCAACCTGTTGTCAAAAGTATAACAGTGCAAAGGACGATAGATCCAAAAATTCTTCTCTTTTTGTTCACCGGTTTAATCTCTTATATTGATTGCTATTGACGCCTGTCCTAATTAGCAGTAGAAACAATACGGCCGTTGAATGGTTTTTAAAGCCCGGGGATTTTTTAAACTATCGGGCAAAGGGACTTGTAAGGTAAAGACTGCAACAAGAATATCCAGATCGGTGGCAGGTTAACGTTCTACTCCACTTCCTCCCCAATACTTTCCAAATATTTCGATGGGATAGTATTATACTCTGACTTAAAAGTTTTTACAAAGTATTTCTGACTCTTAAATCCAACCTTATGGCAGATCTGTGATATGGTTAAATGCCCGGTTTCAAGCAGTTGGGCGGCCCGTTTTAGCCGCATGGAGCGTACCAATTCGTTGGGGGTTTTGCCGGTCATTGACAATATCTTTTTGTAGAGTGTGTAGCGGCTTACAAATACCTCGCTGCTTAATTCCTCTACCGAAAAGTTTGGATTTGAGATATTGTTATCTATCAGCACCAAAACTTTTTTAATAAACAACTCGTCAGGAGAGTCTACACGCATTTCGGTTGGACTCGCTTCTACCTGCTTCTGGTAGGTTTTACGCATATGTTCCTGCTGACTTAATATGTTCCTGATCTTCGACTGTAATATCTCGAAATTAAAAGGTTTGGTCAGGTAATCAGAGGCGCCTGTTTCCAATCCTTTCAATTGCTGATCTTCGCCAACCAGTGCGGTTAACAATATCACCGGAATGTGCGAGGTGCGGCTGTCGTTCTTTATTTTTAGACATAGGTCAATGCCATTCATTTCGGGCATACTGATATCACTCACAATCAAATTCGGGTGCTGAGCAAGCGCCTTTTGCCATCCCTTTTTTCCATTTTCGGCTTCGATAACATTGAAAGAAGCCTTTAAATTATCCTTAATATAAAACCTGAAGTCGTCATTATCTTCAACAAGTAATATCGTTTGCTTTTTCAAATCGCGGCATTCCTTATGAAAGCCATTTTTTTGGAGTGCGTTGTCAAGAAAAAACTCCGGAGAATGGTCTAATATCATCGGTGTGCCAGCAGGAATACTTCTGCTCAATTCTTTCACGGGCAGCAAAACAGTAAAACAACTGCCTTCGTTATATTCGCTTTCAACAAAAATTTCCCCGTGATGAAGTTTCACAAATTCTTTTGTTATCGACAAGCCGATGCCGCTGCCCTGGTTAAGCATTGATCCGGGGATATCATTCTGGAAAAATGGTTCAAATATTTTTTCCCGCTTATCTTCAGCTATACCGATACCCGTATCAATTACCCTTATCTCCAATCGCTTAAGGTCAGCAACATCGTTATCGAGCAGGTTAATCAATAAACTTACCTGGCCACCCTCCGGCGTAAACTTATAGGCGTTTGATAACAGGTTAAACAATATCCTTTCTATCTTATCATGATCAAAGCTGGTATAAAACTCTTCTATTTCGGTATCGAAAATAAACCCGATATTTTTTTGATCTGCGATATCGGTAAAGGCGTACGAAAGGTCTTTAATAAAGCTGATAATGTCTCCGTTCTTTTCATGTAACTTCAGTTCCTGGTATTCCATTTTTCTGAAATCGAGCAATTGGTTGACCAGGTTAAGCAAGCGTTTGGCATTTCTGTTTATCAGCAAAAGCTGGCGTTGTATTTCGGGCTCGCCGGTTTGTTTAAGAATTTTATCAACCGGCGCCATTATCAGCGATAGCGGCGTTCTGAACTCATGACTTACGTTGGTGAAAAACTTTATTTTCATTAAGTCGAGTTCGTGCATGCGATGCGCTTCTTCTCGTTCCTTTTCAACAGAAAACTGCAAGCGCAATTTTTCAATTCCCCGTCTGCGCAGATAAAGTAAGCCACCAATTATCGCCAATGCATATAAAATGTATGCCCATACAGTTTTCCAAAAGGGGGGTAATACACTGATCTTAAGGGTAAGTTCCTTGTTATTCCAATACTCGTTATTAGTTGCACGTACTTTAAAAGTGTAATCCCCGGGGTCAAGGTTAGTATAGGTGGCCTTTCTTATTTTGTTATCAGCGTTTATCCAGCCTTTATCAAAACCCACCATTGTGTACTGGTATTTTACTTTATCAGGATTGAAGTAATTAAGCGCAGCAAACTCTATTGAAAAAACATTGGCGTTATACTTAAGAATCACCGATTGCAGTTCACTTATTGATTTTGGCAATATTATTCTCCCGTTTATCTTATCGCCTACACTAAGACTTTGATTAAATACCTGGAAATCGGTAAAAATTAGGTTTGGTATATTTTTGTTACTACGAAGGTTGGAAGGTTTAAAAATATTAAATCCGTTGCCACCGCCAAATAACAACTCGCCATCCCGGGTTTTCAGTGAAGAGTTTTCAGTAAACTCACGGCCTTGCAGCCCTTCTGTTTCGTTATAATTTACAAAATGGAACTTCAGTTTTTTTTGTGTACGGTCAACAATGATATCTGATAAGCCGTTGGGGGTACTTACCCAGATATTATTTTTATCATATTGTTCTATATCAATCACGGTATTATCCGGCAAGCCGTCCTGTTTCGCTATATTCGTAAAATTGCCGGTTTCCTCGTTAAATATACTCAGCCCTTCGTGGGTGCTTATCCAAATCAAGCCCTCACTATCCTGCATTATATTATTTGTATTGTTATTAATGATGCTGTTCGGATCTTTGTCATCATGAATGTGATGTATAAATTTTCCTGTCTTTTTTTCCAAAACATCAACTCCGTATGCAGTAACTACCCATAAATCTCCTTTTTTATCTATTAAAAGTTTACTGATATAATTAGAGTGTATTGCATTTTCTCCATGAGTGTTTGTAAAATGTGTAAATGTTTGTGTTTTTCTGTCGAGAACGTTATAGCCTACCGAAAGTGTTCCAACCAATAAATGGCCGTCGGCATCTTCAGTTATGGCGCATATTCTGTCTTCAGATATGCTGCCCGGCAAAGCATCGTTATGTTTATAATGTTTAAAACTTTTTCCATCAAAACAATCCAAACCTCCAAAATAGGTACCTATCCATAACTTTTGGTCATGGTCTAAATACATACAAACTATAATATTATTAGTAAGACTGTTTATATTATCGGCATCGTGCAGGTAAGTTTTAAAAGTTCCTTTAGTACGATCAAAATATATCAGGCCTCCGCCATTTGTTCCGATCCAGATATTTCCTATCCGGTCTTCAACAAAATTGTTTATATCACTAAAACTCAAACTTCTGGGATCGGAAACCGGATCGGACAAATGATGGGTATATAGTGGAAATTTAATAATGCTTTCGTGATAATATCCTACACCCTTTTTGTATGTCCCAACCCAAATGATATCGGTGTTGTCCTTGTACATTAAGGTGATACTGTTTTGACCGATGGTTTTATTATCATCCTCACGATTTAGCAGGTATTGAATTTTGAAGGTTTTCTTATCCAATAAATTTATGCCGCCATGGTCGGTAGCTATCCATATCCTGTCGTTATCGTCTTGTATAACGCTCGATACTACATCCGTATTTAAATGCGCCTGATCGCTCCCCTTGTCAATGTGTTTAACAATTGTTTTTTTTATGTTTATATAGTACACACCTGCCGAATAAGTAGGCACAAATACCCACATATCATCCTGTTTGTCGATAAACATTTTATAAGCTGTGTTTAGCTCCGGCGGTAATTTGTTGAATAGACTTGACCGGTAGGTAACCTGGTTATTTTTAGGATCGAGTCGCTCAAGTATACCGCTCCGGTAAGTCAACCAAAGGTTACCCTGTGAATCCTCGGCCAGGTCCGAAACTGTATTAAAACAAATTGATTTGGTATCAGATTCAGAATGCGCTAAATGAGTGGTTTTCCTGCTTACAGGATTGTACTTATAAATGCCCAGTGTTGTATGCAAAAACCAAAAATTTCCTGAACGGTCCTTTTTTATTGAAGTTATTAACCTGTTGGGGATGGAAATTGAACGTAAATAACCGTCTATATCGTGACTAAATTTCTCTGTGGCGGGGTCGTAGATATTAAAACCATTGCGTGTTTCAATCCACAATTTATTTTCGGGGCCTTCGCTAATACTTACAATATAATCATCATCGAGTGAGGTGGTATCACTTACCGAATGTTTAAATATCTTAAATTTATAACTATCGTACCGGTTTAAGCCCGACAGGGTTCCAAACCACATAAAACCCTTATTGTCCTTAAATATGCAGGTGACATCATTATGCGATAGACCGCTGGTTATATCTAAATGCGAAAACTGAAATTGGTTGTTTTGAGCATTCAAAACACCCGCCGTAAACATCATTACCAAGTTCAATAGTAAAATTTTACATTTCATAGATGCTTTTTTTTCGACGGGGTCTGTTATTTGGGCCAATAAAACTTAGGTTTGCGGCAACTTAATATTAATTAAAAATCAAATTTATCGATTTGGAACAGCATTTACTTATACCGCAGTACAATTACGATTTTTTAATGTTTCCATCACAAAAATTGTGAGATTAGTGTAATAAATGATCCTCCTAAATTATTTTTAATAAAATATTAAATTTTTAATTGATAAAATTAAAATCGATTGCATTGCTCCAAATATGATATAGTGCTACTTTTACATTTTTTTATTTATAAAAGCAGCAAGTAATGTCGGCAATCGATTGCCGCTAATCAAGTATAAGAAAAAAGAAGATCAATTCATAGTATTTTTCCTATCGGGAAAAGTGATACCGTGTTATAATAAATGAAAATATATGATTTGTATACAATTACTTAAAAGATGTTAACTTAAACATCATATTAAGTTTTTTGTAGTATACATATCAATATATAGATAAATAATATCTTTATCAAAATTAATGGATACCGTTAACAGCACACAGCCGCATACTAAAAAGAAAGGCCCAGGTTTCGGGCAGCGCCTTGCCACTTTCTTTAGCGATATTTACAAAATTCACCAGTTCATCGTTCGTTTTTTTAAAGAAGCCTTTTTGCCACCATATGAATTCAAGGAAACAGTACGTCAATGCTTTGAAGTTGGTGTACGCTCATTTACGTTAATTACAGTTACAGGTTTTATTGTGGGGCTTATATTCACAAAACAATCGCGGCCGTCCCTTGCAAGTTTTGGTGCAAATTCATGGCTGCCATCGCTGGTATCTATTGCCATTATGCGCGCCCTTGCCCCTCTCGTTACTGCGCTTATAGCATCGGGAAAAGTAGGTTCAAGCATTGGAGCTGAACTGGGATCAATGCGGGTAACTGAGCAGATAGATGCCATGGAAGTTTCGGGCACTAACCCATTTAAATTTTTGGTATGTACACGGGTGCTGGCAACCACTATAACCATACCCATTTTAGCCACCTATACTGCTTTTATTGGACTACTGGGAGGCTATATAAATGTAGCACAAAATGAAGGCACCAGTTACACATCTTTTATGCAGCAGGTTTTTCAGCCGCTTACTTTTATTGATATATGGCAGTCATTAATTAAGTCGATAGTGTTTGGTTTTACCATAGGTATTGTGGGCTGCTACCAGGGCTACTATTCTACAAAGGGAACAGAAGGCGTTGGTAAGGCCGCCAATGGAGCCGTGGTAACTGCCATGTTTTTAGTGTTTATTGAAGAAATTATTATTGTGCAGATTACCGGTTTCTTCCGGGGATAGTTCATCGTTATGAAAAAAGAGAAAGCACAGATAGATTATAAAAACGAGGTAATCAAGATAAGGGGATTGAAAAAATCCTTTGAGGATTATGCAGTGCTTCGCGGGATAGACCTTGACCTTTACCAGGGCGAAAACCTGGTGGTGCTTGGCCGTTCGGGTTCGGGTAAATCTGTGCTTATTAAATTGGTATCAGGTCTGTTGAGACCCGACCACGGATCAATTGAAGTACTGGGAAATGATGTAACCGCCATTAGTGAAAAAGAGTTACAGGCCTTACGGATAAGGATCGGCTTTTCTTTTCAGAACAGCGCTTTATATGATAGTATGACCGTGCGTAAAAACCTTGAATTCCCGCTGGTACGTAACCGTAAAAGCATTACCCGCAAAGAAATAGATAACGCTGTTGAAACTGTTCTTGATGCGGTAGGCTTATCGCAAACTATAAACCAAATGCCTTCGGAGCTTTCAGGCGGACAACGGAAACGAATTGGTATCGCACGTACACTTATTCTTAACCCCGAGATTATGTTGTACGATGAACCTACAGCCGGACTTGATCCTATCACCTGTATAGAGATTAACGACCTAATAAATGAAGTGCAGCAACGATACAACACCTCATCAATTATAATAACGCACGACCTCACCTGTGCCAAAACAACAGGCGATCGTATTGCCATGCTGCTCGACGGAAAATTTCAACGCGTAGGAACTTTTGAAGAGGTATTTGATACAGACGACAACAGGGTAAAACCCTTTTACGATTACAACTTTACACAATAGAATAGATTATACCATTATATTATGGCAACAATAGAAAATAGAAAAGCAATAACAGTTGGCATATTTTTAGCCCTGGCAATAGTAATATTTGTACTTGGGGTTTTTACGCTCGGCGGCCAGCAAAAAAGCTTTCAAAAAAACATACATGTGAGCGCGATATTTGACGACGTTTCGGGGCTTAAAAAAGGCAACGATGTGTGGTTTTCGGGAGTGAAGATCGGTACCATCAGCACTATCAAATTTGTAGGAACTTCCGAAGTTAATGTATCGATGAAAATTGACGAGAATACACAGCAATATATTCACCGCAATGCAGGCGTACGTATCAGCTCCGACGGGTTAATAGGTAATAAAATAATTGTGATAGACGGCGGCAGTCCGCGTGCTCCGCAAATAGAAGACGGTGATGTGTTACAGGCAGAAAAGGTGGTATCAACCGACGACGTAATGAAAACACTACAACAAAATAATCAGAATATATTGGCCATCACTACCGATTTTAAACTGCTGAGTCACAAAATATTACAGGGAAAAGGCACCGTTGGCGCGCTAATGGCCGATAGTACCATGGGTATACAATTACGCACCGCTATGCGCAATTTACAAGTAGCTACAGAGAGTGCATCCCGCCTGGCGGTGCAATTGGACAAGTTTGGCCAAAAAGTAAATACCAAAGGCGGATTAGCCGATAAATTGTTTACCGATACAGCTACATTTAATAAAATTAAAGCAGTTACCATTCAGCTACAGCATGCAGCTGATAACGCCAATACCTTTACAAACAACCTTAGCAAAGCCAGCAACAAGCTGAACACTACCGATAATACTTTAGGCGAGTTGCTGAACGATCCCAAGGGCGCTGAACAAGTAAAATCTATCCTTTACAACCTGCAGCAAAGCTCCGTTAAACTTAACGAGGACCTCCAGGCTGCCCAGCATAACTTTTTACTAAAGGGTTTCTTTAAAGATAAGGAAAAGGCCAAAGCGGATAGTATAAAGAAAAGCCAGAAGCAGTAGTTAAGTCCGAAAGTCGGGAGAGTCCGGAAGTCCGAAAGGAAAATAGGTTTTTTCTAATTTCCAATCTCTAACCTCCTATAACTTCTCTATGTCCTTTGCTACCAATTCAAGGTTGTTTCCGAGTTGGTGTCCTCCACTTTCAATTTCGCGAAAGGTTGCCGTTGGAAGTTTATGCCTGTAAGACGCAAGATGATCAAACGATATCTCTTTATCGTCGCGGCAATGGTAAAAGAAGATTCGACTATTTTTTGGAAGGTTTTCGGCGAAACCTTCCTGAAGTTTTAACCCCTGTACCCATTCCTGTTTACCACTCCAAAATGGTACAGATACCAGGAAAATCCCGGCTAACTTTTTCGAAACCGTATATTCAGAAAGGTATTTAAGCAATAGAGATGCACCCAATGAATGTGCCACTAAAATATCATCGTCCGTTAGTTTACCAATTTCTTCACCGATTTGCTTTAGCCAGCCAAAATCCAGGGCAGTATCATCGGTTTGCATCTGGGGATAACTTATCTCATAATCAATCCCTAATGCTTTTTGCAGTGACGCCACCAACTTTGCGTCTGCCTCATAACCACCTTCGCCTCCGCCCTGTATAAAAAGCACTTGTTTTTTCATATTATACTAATATCAAAAAGACTTCCGAAGTTTTAAAAACTTCGGAAGTGCGATCAAGGTCAGTATAAATGACTAAAAAAAGGAGCATACAACTCCTCAATTAGTTACTATTTAGTATCAGTTACGCGTTTTAACGTAAAGTGTGACTTTTGCCCGCCAAAATCAATATCCATTCCGCATGAATCTGCATAAAGTTTCCCGGCATGCGGATAATCGGCGCCATCCACAGTCACCTTAAATTTAAAATCGTTGCCGTCAATGGTACCGTTATCAACAGTCACTTGTCCCGCCGGAGATTCGGCAGTGCCGGTCAGTTTGTTTCCGTCGACCTTAAAGTTATAAGTAACGGGCAGATCCTGGCCATCAGGAGTCTTTATGGTGCCGGTCCATTTTCCGTTCAGGTCGGCTATTACCGCAACTAATACAATAAAACAGCATAATAATGCGGTCGAAACGAAGATTTTTCTTTTCATGTTTGAAGGTTTTTAAGAATAATAAATGTAAGATTTTTATTACAAAAGAAAAATAAACGTTAAGTTAAAATTTGTTAAGCATCATTTGGTTTAAGCCATACTTAAATCAGGCGTAAGCGTTTACAAATCAATTATTCAAGTGCTCGCAATTGATTTTTCATTGGCATGTATCAAATTATTTAATTTGCATTAAGGAAAAGTACTGTTGGATGTATTGAAAATAATCATAGACTTTAATGGACAGTTTTTTTAAAGCAGTTGCACCTTTCGTTAACCTTTCAGAAAAAAGCAAATTGGCGCTTACTTCTGTTATGAAAAGAATGGAGTTTCCAAAAGGAAAGGTACTGGTGGAACCCAATTCAATTTGCTCTCATCTTTATTTTATCGAAAAGGGCTTAACCAGGACCTTTTATTTTAAAGATGGAAAAGATATTACCGATTGGCTCAGTGCAGAAAATACTTTTGCGGTCTCCGTTATCAGTTTTATCACTCGTAAACCCGACAGACGTGCAATAGAACTGCTTGAACCCTCGGTTTTACTTTCCATACAATTTGATGAGTTAGAGAATCTCTGCAACGAATATCATGATATTGAACGAATGACAAGATACCTGGTAAGTTTTGGATTGGTTCAGCTACAACAGAAATTTGACGACGTCCATTTTGAAACTGCACTCCATCGCTACAAAAATTTAATGGCAACAAATCCGACACTCCTGCAGCGTGTTCCGCTGGGAATGATCGCATCCTATCTCGGCGTCACCCAAGAGACATTGAGCCGAATTCGTTCGCAGATCTGATTTTTTGATAAATGTCAAAAGGTTTAAACGGGCTATTTTATTCCTTTGTGGTGTTACACCAAAAATTAATACCATGAACATCATATTTTGGATTCTACAAGCATTCTCTGCCCTTATATTTATATATTCCGGTGTTTGCAAGTCAATTTATCCCATCAGAAAGTTAGTGGATGAAAGAGGACAAACCGGTGTGGAAAACATTTCACTACCTTTTGTACGGTTTATCGGCATTTCCGAGATTCTGGGCGCTTTTGGATTAATATTACCCTGGTGGTTAAAAAAATTTTCTATCCTCACTCCCGTTTCAGCAATTCTGTTCGCATGTATTATGATACCTGCTGCAATAATTCACTACGAACGAAAGGAACCTAAAAATGTGGTTACCAATGTGATATTATTTCTCATTTGTTTGTTTATTGCCTACGGCAGAATAGTGCTCCGTTAAACACATTTACCTGCAAGGAAATCATTGTGTGCATAATGATCTAAAAAAAGGCCTGTTAAACTTTGAAAGCTTCGGAAATCTGCGGTTACTTTGTCTTTTTCTTCGCTATCTCAAAAGCAAGTAATACGTTCCCAGGCTTTTCGCCAAACTGCCCATAGCCCGAATTGACAAATAACATACCGTTTGAAATGACCGGGGCAGCGCTATCTATTGATCCCCCCTCGCCTTTCAACCCATTAACAGTCTTGTATTTTTGTGCTGTATTATAGTCCCAGATGATGTGGCCGTTGGCCGTCTCATAAGCTCTTATGTGTCCGTCGAGACTACCGGCAAACACCAGGCCCGGTACAAGAACAGGCGCCGCCGAATTAACCGCGAGTTTGCTATCAACGCCCGGAACCGCGGGCGCAGGCGTGTACCAGCTTACTTTACCGCTAATAACATCGATCTTATAGATTCCCGGTTTAGGAGGTATATGCGAATCGTCTGTATTAAGTCCCACCGTGTTATCGGCATTAGCCGCATAAACATACTTCCCGTCCGAGGCCATACCCCAGTGTATGCCGCCTAACATCCCACCCTTTCCAATGCGCGTTTTCCATAGCAACTTTCCTGTCTCAGGTGCCAAAGCATAAACCACACCCGATTTTTCTCCGGCCAGCAACCTTTCGGTCCCGTCTTTACCTGTTACCAATATCGGCGCCATGCCGAAGTCAAAATCTTTGCCGGTATCGCTGGGGCAATTAATAATAACCGGGCACGCGCCGTTCCATGCGTCGCTTGATGTGGCCTGGAAATTCCAGACCAGTTTCCCGGTTTTTATATCGATGGCCTGTATGGCGTCGCTGGTGTTTGTCGTAGGCAGCGTATAATTTTCACCGGTACCGATATATACTAAGCCCCTCTTTTGATCAACCGTAGGGCTGCACCATACCGGCGCACCGGAAGGACCATAAAAGGGCTTTCCATTCTTTTTTTTGCCTTGTGCTGTTGCAGCATCGGGTATTACACGATGATACCATAATTTTTCGCCCGTCTTACTATCCAGCGCAGCCAAAGCGCCCGAAGTTTTACAACAATTATAACCGCTATCAGCCGCTACTACTACCTCAAAGGAGCTAATAGGTACCAGTAACTTTCCGTTGTGTACAGCCAACGTTCCGGTATTCATTGGATACAAATCCTTTCCTGCCAGAACTCTCCATAAAACTTTGCCGCTTTTCACGTCAACCGCATAGATATGAGTGCCGGCATCAGCAAAATAAGCTGTTACAGCGCCTGCTTTCTTTTCAATAACAATACCGCTCCTTATGGCCCCGCTCGCCTTTACATGCCAGCCTATTTTCCCGGTAAGCCGGTTAAGCGCATATACCTCGCCCGATTGACTGCCAACGATCAGCCAGTCGCCGACAATTGCCGGTTTACTGCGTATTTCACTGGCGTCCGGGAAAGCGAACGCCCACTTTAACCGGAGCGTGCTCACATTTGCTTTGGTGATTCCCGACTGGCCCGCAGTTCTGAAACCGGTTCCTTCAAGGTTGCCGCCCCAGCCTGAATAATCGTGAAGATCATCGCCGTTTCCATGGAAAGAAAAATCAGTATAGGCTTGTGCCGGCATCACCGCTTTTTTTAGCGGTTTATTGGTTACAAATTGTGCAACCGCTTCCCGCTGTTGTTCTGTAAGCGCCTTTGCCTGCTGACGCATTTTACCGCCATTCAAAGCATCCAGTACCACATAGGGATCCAGCGCCGAAAGCGCATTTAAGGAAGGAGCTTTTGGAAAGGCTGGGTTGCCATGGCACGCAGAACAGTTTTTAGAAAACACTGATCTTCCAAGGGCGTGTATGGCTGCCGTGTCCTGGGTGTTAGCCAGGGCCTGTGTTGAAGCGACCATTTCTTTTTTACCCGAACGGTTGAAGGCATAAAGCAAAACAACAATAAATACAGACAGCAACGACAAACGGTTGATTTTGTAATGCATGTTGGTAATTTTATTAGGTAAACAGGGGATGGAACTATCAAATATAAGTACCTAACCGGCTAAATATCAAACTTTTTCCTCTTAGTGAAAAAAAATTATTTACTACTTTTCAGTTTTATTTCCGTTAGGTATGTTTCATTCTTTCCATTGCCAAAGCCGGTAAATTAGTATTACCCGATTGGCCGGAGAAGTTTAATTTGTGTTTCGTGATTTTCCAATGGCCATTTATCTTTTGCAGTTCGGTATCATAACTGCCCTCTACAATCCATATATCTCCTCCAATAAAATGTTCTGCTTTTCCGAAGTAATGCGCATTTGCAATTCCATTGTTTTCTTTTACTTCAAAAGCAGATAATTGATGATGGGTACGATCAAAACCAGGCAGGAAGGCAGCCCATGCGTTTGTTATTTGCGCAGGGGTGAGTTCTGCCAGTTCTCCGCCTGCCATCGAGGTATAATCCAGCAGCAATGTCGACGCCATCGTACTTTCAACCTTTTGCCAGTTTCTTTCGTCGGCACCGGCAAATAGCTTTGTGATGATTTCGATAATGATTTCTCGTTCCACATGGTTAACAATTAATATTTGTTTGCCGGGATAGATGCTATAAAGGTAAAAAATATTCAGGCTGATATTAGTTATCGTCAACTGCCCGCACCAATATAAAAAATAGATAAATTATTTGGTGGCAACCTTTTGTCAGTAAAAATAAGCGATTTTTGACGAGTAAAAAATCACAAACACCTATTAATGACCAATTAACAAAAGTGTTGCGTTCCTCGTGAACGTGAACAGTGAACAAGAAAATACGGTTGGTACAGAAGTAAAACGTCATAAAAAAAGACTTCCGAAGTTTTAAAACTTCGGAAGTCTGCGTAATACTTCTAGCTTTCAGCAGGCTTCTCCCCGTTCGCCTTCTCACCACTCACCTTCTCACCATTCACCTCATTCGCCTTCTGTAGTTTTTTAAGCATTTCGGTACCAATAAGGGCGTCGATCATGCCGTTACCACCGCCATCTTTTCCGCTTACCAATATATCCGGTACCAATTTGATGCCATGAGCGGCAAGCGCTTCGGCAACACGTACGATGGCATATTGCTCAGTACCCATCGCCTGGGTTTTCTGTTTGGTTACTTCGGCTTCGGATAAACCTATCGCCCTGATTTTGGCTGCTTCTGCGCTACCATTTACTTCGGTTGCGTTGGCATCAGCTTTGGCGTTAACGGTTTTGGCTTCCGCATCAGCTTTTGCGATGGTAATGCGCACTTCGGCATCAGCTTTGGCGTTAATTGTCTTGGCTTCCGCTTCACCTTTTGATGCTGCAACTTTCGAGGCTGCCATTTGCGTGTTGATTTCCACCTGGCGGGTCGATTTTACAACCTCTGGCTGCATATCTGCACCGGCTTTGGCGCTTTCAAATTCCTTACGTTCTATCTGTGCGTTACGCTGAATCTCGTAAGTAACTTTTTCCTGTTCCGCTATCTTGCGATCGGTTAAAGTTTTCATCAGGGCTGCCGGTGGCACGATGTCCCCGATAAGGGTATCCACTCCTACTACGTTATAGTCATCCAATACTTTGCTGATATGTGATTTAGCATCGTCCTGCCGTTGGATACGGTTTGCCAAAAACTCAATCACGTCGCTCTTTTGTGCCGAGTTACGGAAATAGTTGGCGATGGTAGGCTCCAACACCTGCGAAACCAGGTTTTTCATATTACCAAAACGGGCTATAACCTTTGGCGCCTCGTTGCGTGGAATATGGATAATCTGCGATACATCAAGGTTAAATGTAAACCCATCAGATGATCGTACGGTAATGGTGCACAGGTTTTTATCCAGCTCGTGTGCCTCAGTACGGCTATCGGCCCAGTTCAATACGATGTTGGTTGTTGGTACAACTTCCACTGCATGGGTATAAATATTCACCGGGTGCTTACCTGGATCAAGCGGCTGATCCCAAACGCCTTTTTCATTACGTTTCACGATATTACCGTGTTTAAAGCCTTCGCCGCTGGTGTCCTTACCTTCAGGACCAACGAAAGAGTTAACTACGCCTACATAACCGATTGGGATATAAATCATATCAACCTGTTCAACGATAACGAACCAGGGGTTAAGGTAATAGGTACCCGCAAGAATTACGTCTTCCTGCAAGCCTTTCATACCACCGGCATTAATAAAAGCCATCGGGTCCTGGTAGTTTTTATGTCCGGCTACGGATATGCCGGCTATTTCGCCTTTTTCAAGCGGTTCGCCATCCAATGTGGTCACAATACCAACTTTGTTTTCATGTATCTGCGTTATCGGTACCATTTCAATCTCAAATAAAAAAGTATTGATACGGTAACTACCTGGCGTTAAAAACGCGGCCTGCGGACCTTTTTGCCCTTTATTGTCGAGGAACGCCACGGCATCCTGGAATTTATCGCAGTCAACAGGCTTACCCAACACGCGGCCGGTATCCATAGGCGCACCGTCCCTTGCCTTTACCAGGCCAAGATTACCCTGTTCAATAATAGTAAACGGCGCCATGGTAATATTGTACTGCCACGGCCACAAACGCCAGTATAATCCCGGCGCAAGGGCTTTGGCTTGCATACCAGCTTCGCCATGTATGGCAATAATACGGCCATCGGGTAAGCGTTTCTCGCCGGTAAGGGCAAACTTTTTAACAACAAGACCAATACGGTCGTCCGGTACGATAACCATACCGAAAAAAACGCGCAAAACAGATTTGTACATCAGCAAAATAACTATCGCAGGCAATACCCACCATAGTGAAAGAATTAATGGATTCATTTTTTTTAGATTGAAAATTTAGATTGTTATATACATGGCCCTTGAGGTGCGGGCTTTTACGAAAACTTACAGCATTAATTTGTAGTACCCTGGCTGTATAGTAATAATATGATGACAAGGCTAAGGTTTTGTTACAGGTTTTGCATAAATATTTCATCTCAAATATGCCTTTTGCCTTGGTAATAAACAAGGATTGTACAAATAAAATAGCCGCATTTCTAAACATTTCGCTACGGTAAAATGTTAATTTATTAATTAATAAATACTGAGATGAAAGAGAAAAAAGAAAGCGATTTATTAAAAGAAAATACCCTGAAAGAAAACCCGGCTCGTATTAAAAACAAGGAGCATCCCGAACTGAAAACGGACGAACCACTAAGTGAAAAAGATGAGGTAAAGCAGGCGGAAGAGAAATTGAGAAGGGATAGTAAAAATTAAAGTTGAAAACCTCGTAGACACGATATATCGCGTCTACGGGCAATCATTCATATAACGCAGGATTCTCTGCGAGTTTAAGTTTACCCACCAATCGTCACTCGAACAAACATGCGAATTCCGAAATCGAAATTCCAAAATCCCAAATCAAACTATTCCAACTCCAACGTTACCACCGATTTTGCCGGCATCACCACAACCAAATTATCGGCATCTTTCTTTGCCCCGGTAAACTTAGCCAGGTGCAGTTTATCAGGCTGTTGAAAGGTATTGATATCAGTAATGTTAGTTGAGGTTAATATTTGACCGCTTACTGTTTTCCATTGTATACCTTTTAAACTAGTGCTTATCGTAATGTCCTTATGCAGATCGAGGTTTACTAACGAAATATGGATTTTTCCAGCAGCATCCTGTGAAGCAGAAACATTTACAGCGGCTATTTTTTTGCCATCAACCTCATAATCGGGTACGTTCAATTTTATCGGCAAATACTTTGCATCCTGGTGTACCTTATACATATCGAATATATAATAAGTAGGCGTTAGCAGCATCTTATCCTTGTCGGTGAGGATAAGCGATTGCAATACGTTTACGGTTTGCGCCAGTGCAGCTCCTCTTACCCTATCGCAGTGGTTATTAAATATATTCAGTGTTGTTCCTGCAATTAAGGCATCGCGCAGGCTGTTTTGCTGGTATAAAAAGCCGGGATTGCTGCCGGGTTCAGGGTCAGTCCATACACCCCATTCGTCCACTATTAATCCCACTTTTTTTTCAGGGTCATACTTATCCATAATAGCAGAATGTTTGGTAACCAGTTCCTCCATTCTTAAGCAGTTTACCATGGTGTTAAAATACTCACTTTCAGTAAAGCTTGTCGCGGACCCTTTATGACCCCAGTTGCCGCTTGGAATAGTATAGTAATGCATAGAAAGTCCCCACATCAAATGGTGAGGTATGTTTTTCATGCAAACCTCTGTCCAGTTATAGTCCTCGGAGTTAGCGCCGCTGGCTACTTTTTTTAAGGGTGCGCCGGGATAATCTTTGGCAAACGCGGCATAGCGTTTAAACTGGTCGCAGTAAAACTCAGCCGTCATATTTCCACCGCATCCCCAGCTTTCGTTTCCTATCCCCCAAAGGGTAACTTTATAGGGTTCAGGATGACCATTTTTTTTTCGCATTTGAGCTACAGTGCTGGTACTATTCGAGTTTACATACTCTATCCACTTCGACATTTCTTCAACTGTGCCACTGCCAACATTAGCGGCAAGGTAGGGTTCGCAGCCGATCAGGCTGCAGAGCTGCAAAAATTCATGCGTACCAAAGCTGTTATCTTCAGTTACGCCGCCCCAGTTGGTATTTACCATCCGTGGCCTTTGTGCGGTAGGGCCAATGCCGTCGCGCCAGTGGTATTCATCCGCAAAGCAGCCGCCGGGCCAGCGCAGGCTGGGGATCTTTATTTTTTTAAGGGCGTTAACAACATCAAGCCTTATACGGTCCTGTTTGGCAACGGGCAAGGATTTATCAACCCAGAAACCACCGTAAATGCCATGTCCCAAATGCTCGGCAAACTGGCCGTAGATATATTTGTTGATGGTTTGATTTGAATTATTGCTGATTGATAAGCTTGCAGTACTTTGAGCATAGCCAACAAAGTTTAAACCCGCAAAAAGGATGACGAGGTAAATTTTAAGACGCATGATGTTTTAATAAATGTGTTTATAACAGTTTATAAATCTATAAAGAATTTTCTTATTGAATTTATAATATTTCAAATACATCTGTTTTAGTAATTTCGGGGTACAAAACGTTATGATTAAATACCACACAATAACTGCAAAATTATTATTCCTCCTTGTAATGACGATTTTTTCAATTGTCTCCTGCAAATCATCCATCAACCCCGATAACCTTTACGGGAAATGGAAGTATATTAAAGTCGCAAATCCAAACTCAATACCTCCCGATAGCGTGGCAAGTGACGAGCTTGCGCTGCAGGCGCCATATATCCAATTCACAAAAAGCGACAGTCTGATAATCATGTGGGGAGGCAAAGTTTTATCGCACGGAAAATTCAAAGTTGATGGGCAGAATATCCGCTACACGGAAACCATGGCTGATAGAAAAACAAGAGAATTCCCATTTTGGGTGTCGAAATTGACGGATAAAGAGATCATATTTGAAACCAGAACTCAGGATAAATCGAGGGTTACTGCGGTAAAGGAATAGCGTTTTCTTTTTGAAATTTGATTGAGAAAACATTAAATGTTTGGGCATAATTTCACCGTTTTAATATATTTCATCGCAACGTAAAAGTTTATTACATTTACCTGAAATACAATATTATCCCTAATCAAACCAACCATGAACCGCAACAAATTTTTATCATTATTAAGTCTGCCTTTTGTTGGACTTATATTTTTCTCATCAAAAAATAAAGAAAAAAATGATTTACTTACCGCCTGCAACGATCCTGTTACGCCACCCGTCCCGGAAGGGCCATTTTATAAAAATGAAAAGTTAAACCGCGTGGATATTACGGAACATAAGAAAGGCACGCCAATAGAGTATATATTTAAAGTGGAAGACAAAAATTGCAATCCTGTTGAGGGAGCGATAGTAGATATATGGCAATGCGATGCTGATGGGGTTTATTCGGATTTTAAGCAAGAAAACACGTTAGAGCAAACATGGCTAAGAGGCTATCAAAAAACCGATAAAAATGGCGTGTGCCGGTTTACATCCATTTTCCCCGGTTGGTACACCGGGCGCATTACCCATTTGCATGCAAAAGTGCATATGGAAGGGGGCACCCTTCTAACTACCAATCTATTTTTCCAGAAAGAAGTAGAAAATAAAATACATCAAAAGCCGCTATATTCCAAAGGGCCTAATCCCACTCCGTTAAACGAAGATTTTGAGTTAAAAGGTGACAAAGACACCAAAAGACGTGATACGCTAATTATGGATGTTGCTACCGATAGCAAAGGTCAACTGATAGGGCAATATAAATTTGCGATAGTTTGATAAATATTCAAACCACGTAAAGGAAGTAATATTCCTTAATGGATTAATACATCAATTTTGTCGGCGATGTTACTATCTTCTACTTTAGTCAGCATCCGGCGACCAGCAAGAAGGATTAAATATGCAATTACTGCGGCGGTAAACATTGTACCAGCCATTGGTGTTGAACTATGGCTCTTAAACAGGCTAACCACCACCGATGCAAACGCTCCTACGGCCATTTGAAAAGCGCCCATCAAAGCTGCTGCCGTCCCTGCATTTTTTGAAAAGGGAGCTAGAGAAAGCGCAGTCGTATTTGGATAGGTTAATCCTACACAGCTTAAAAAAGCAAATATTAACAGTATAGTACTTGTAAGTCCGTACCAACCATTGATGGATCCCAATAAAAAAAGAAAAGATATTACCATCATTGATGGCAATGACACATTCACAACCTGGCGGCTTGTAAAATACTTCAACAGCAAAGTATTTACCTGGTTTGAGCCAATAAAACCAACGGATAGCAAGGCAAATATCCAACCATACACTTTGCTGCTTACCCCGAATACATCCATAAAAACAAAAGGCGAAGCAGCTAAATACGCAAATAAACCTGAAAAGCTTATAGCCCCGCAAATGGCATACGTATAAAATTGCGGGTGTTTTAAAACCGATAAAAAGTTGCTAATAATTGGTATCGGTTTTAAAGAAAAAGAAGGGTCAGGTTTATAACTCTCGGGTAATGCAAAAATTACGGCAATTAAAACTAATAATGCAATAACCGCTAAAATCACGAATATTAACTGCCAGCCAAAAGCCGCCGTTATGTAGCCACCTACGGTAGGTGCTATCATAGGCGATGCGCCGAGTATCAAAATAAGCAGTGCAAATACCTTAGCGTTATCTTCAATCGGAAAAATGTCGCGCACCATAGCCAATGAGGCCACCCCGGCCGCGCAGCTGCCAACTGCCTGTATAAAACGCAATACGATCAGCATTTCTACGCTGGTGGCAAAAAAACAACCTATCGAGGTTACGATGTACAAGGATAAACCGATATAAAGGGGATTTTTCCGCCCAAACCTGTCCAGCAGCGGCCCATACAAAAGCTGCCCCGCTGATATACCAATAAAAAAACTGGATAATGACAATGAAACCTGCGCAGTTGTAGCATGCAATGACTTTGCGATAGCCGGAAAACCGGGCAGATACATGTCGATAGAAAAGGGGCTTATTGCAGTTAGCGCGCCCAATATCAGGATAAGAAAAAAATAACGTTGTTTGGTCATGTGTTTGTTAGTCGATAGTCGATGGACCATAGACCATGGTAGATTGTTTTGTTTGTTTACTCATTTAGCCATCGACTATCGACCATGGTTTATGGTCTATTCCCCTTCCGCCGGTTCCCAAAGCTCTATTTTATTTCCTTCGGGGTCGATGATATGAACAAATTTTCCGTAGTCGTAGGTTGCAATCTCGTCGACTATCTCTACCCCGTCGCGTTTCAACTCTTCAACCAGGCTTTCAATATTCTCGACGATGAGATTAACCATAAAATCTTTTGTTGACGGCTCAAAGTATTTTGTATTCTGTGCGAAGGTACTCCATACAGTGGTACCTTTTTTTGACGGATCATCGGCCTGCAGCCATTCAAAGTTGACGCCGTACCCCTTGTTAGCCATGCCCAGGTTTTTGGCGTACCATTCGTTCATGTTTTTGGGATCCTGGCATTTAAAGAAAATGCCGCCCAGTCCTGTTACTTTTTTCATAAGGCTTCCTAACCCCCTAAAGGGAGAATTTTTAATTTATTTATTTTAGATAAGAAATCCATAATTACTCCCCTTTAGGGGTCGGGGGCTCGCAATTGATCATCCACTGGATACCGTACTTGTCAGTCACCATCCCAAATATTGCGCCCCAGAATTGTTTTTCCATTGGCATAAGTACTTTCCCACCTTCTGAAAGCTGGTCAAAAATCGAGCGTGCTTGAGCCTCATCATCCAGGCCAATGCTTAAACTGATACTATCCCCATTAGTGATTGGCCTGCCCGGCATACCGTCAGAAAACATCAGCATGTTATCGCCAAAGGTCAAACGGGCGTGCATGATCCTATTTTTCTGATCTTCGGGCATTTGCGGGTTGTGGTCTCCGAAGCGGCCAACATCATGGAGGGTGCCGTTAAAAATCTTTTGATAAGTATTCATCACTTCCTCAGTATTGCCGGGGAAATTTAAATAAGGTACGAGTTTCATAACAGCAGGTTTTTTATGCTAAAGTAAGAAGATTTTCTTCTCCAAAAATCCCTAACTCAAATATTGTTGTTACTTTAGTCACAACTAATTATCATCATAACCAACTACCCAATAATGCCTTTACTTACCATCCTTTTCTGCATCATCCTTCTTGTTGTTTTAGTTAGTTGGGCCAAAGTAAACCCATTTTTAGCATTTCTGATAGTTTCGATAACGGCTGGTTTGTTGCTGGGTATCCCGCTTGAAAAAGTTACGGCATCTGTACAAAAAGGCCTTGGTGATACTTTAAGCTCTATAACGATAATCATTTGCCTTGGTGCCATGCTTGGCAAATTGGTAGCCGACAGCGGGGCCGCTCAAAAAATTGCTGAAGTGCTGGTTAACGCTTTTGGTGTTAAACATATACAGTGGGCGCTATTGCTGGTAGGCTTTATTATCGGCATACCTCTATTTTACAATACCGGTTTTGTGCTGGTGGTGCCGCTTATTTTTTCAGTGACTTATAAATACAAGTTACCGGCAGTTTATACAGGGTTGCCAATGCTGGCAGCGCTGTCTGTTACCCATGGCTTTTTGCCGCCACATCCATCGCCATCAGCGTTGGTAATGGTGTTTCATGCCGATATGGGTAAAACCTTAATTTATGGGCTTATAGTTGCCATACCTGCTATCGTACTTGCTGGCCCGGTGTTTTCCCGCGCACTGAAAAACATTCATTCAGAGCCTCTTGAAACTTTCCGGGCGGAAGAACTGCCGGAGAATAAGCTCCCAAGCGCAGCAAACAGCTTTTTAACCGCCTTATTACCGGTTATCCTATTAATGGCAACTACAATATATCTCAATATAGATCATACGAACGGGGCTGCACATAAATTGGTAGCCTTCATTGGCGATACGCCTATTGTTATGCTGATTTCGCTTATAGTGGCCACTTTTACCCTGGGCACCCGGCAGGGCAAAACCATGAAATACATTGGAGCCATATATGGCGATGCGGTAAAAGATATTTCAATGATATTGCTGATCATTGCAGGTTCGGGCGCATTTAAACAAGTACTTACCGATAGCGGCATAAGCAACAACATTGCCAGCCTTTTACAAAGCGTTAACGTGCAGCCGCTTATTTTGGGATGGCTTATTGCGGCTATTATTCGTATCAGTTTGGGCTCAGCTACCGTGGCCGGGCTAACAGCCGCAGGAATCGTCGCTTCAATGGTTTCGCGCGATCCGTCAATTAACCCCAATTTAATGGTACTGGCGGTGGGAGCCGGCAGCCTTGCCTTTTCGCATGTTAACGACGGTGGTTTCTGGCTTTTTAAAGAGTATTTTAACTTGTCTATAAAAGATACCATCCGTTCCTGGTCGGTAATGGAAACTATTGTATCGGTTGTCGGCCTGGTTGGGGTTTTGGTACTGAATCAGTTTGTGTAGGTTAGTCCATAGACCATGGTCGGTAGTCCATTGCCCATTTTTTAAAGCCATACAAACCTATCGTCTACGATTCATGGATTATCAACTATGGGTATTTCTAATTTCCTAATCAACAGTAGAGACATTATCTAGCTGGGTGGTATTTGAAGATATATTTTGCAAATGTTTCTTAGAGCTTGTTTCCAAAAATTGCTTGCGAACAATACTTGCCATTTTCTGAACGCCGGTATGGCTCCAACCAGGAGGCATAATGATGTATAAGACTTTGTTTTTGATTCCAGGAGCTTTCGCAACATCCTTTCCCAAGGCAACTATCTCACCAAAATAAGCATCCAAAAAACTATTGGTTTTCATTTTCCGGGTGATGCCGTATTCAATAGGTGCACCAAGGTCTTCCGGCTGATAGGTTCCAAATGCTTTGTCCCAGATGTTTAACAGGTTACAAAAATTTGTATCCATATAATAAGGGTTCTTTGCATGGTGAACCCTGTGATGAGAAGGCGTAAGGACGATACGGCCTAAGAACCCGAAACGGGCGTCCGTTACCAAATTTTCGCCGATGTGTATAAAAGCGCCCCAGGTACCATCAATAAACATTATCACAAATAACATAGCTGGGTTAACCCCAAGCAAAATACAGATGGTAGTGCGGATAACATCAGCGTAAGGAGCCTCCAAAAAGAAATGAGCATAGGTTACCGACAAATTCATTGCCGAAGGCGCATGGTGAGTTGAATGCAGACACCACAATATCCGCACTTTATGCGCCAGAAAATGATAAACAAAGTGTGCTAACTCCCAAATTATATAACCGTAAATAAACCAGTACCAGGTAAATGTAGTTTTCAGGATTGCATATTGGGAGAAAAGGCCGATACAAATGCCAACCATAGCAAGCGAAATTAGCCGACCGGCGAATGCATTTAATACGTAAGTAAAAAATGAAATTTTATAGTCAATTACTTTAAACCGTTTATAAAAGTTAGCCCTTATTATTTCGACAACTAATAAAAATGGGATAAGCGGGCCTAAAACAGAAGTAATGCCATGATAGGTTAACAGTTCACTATACTTGCCGGATTTTAAAATATTGATCAAATTACCAAAACCAAAAAAACCGGTAAATTGATCCGTTATAGCTTTTAAAAAATCCATTTTATTAGTAGTTGGTTATCGTAATCTACAAATATCAAACAACAAAACCTCAATCAAAATCCAAATTAAACTTGTTTTTCAAATCAATCAAGGCTGGATTTTTTGCCGCCATGTGCTGGAACTTTTCCACTGCGGTGTAGGGGCGTCTTATAACTGCTATTTCATCAATGCGCACACTTACTTCAATATCGAAATTTCTTAGTGTAGTACGCAAAAAATTAAGCAGGTTAGGCCGCTCATCCCTGAAAAGATTTTCCTGCACTTTGTTTTCAACAATTAATTCGTAGGCATTCGGGGAAATTAATTTAGGGGGATTGGATATAAAAATAGTGAGCAAATTCTTTTTGCCGTCAGCCTTAAGCCGGTTTGCAAAATCGTTCCAACTCTTTGAAAACTGTTCGTCTGTGAAATCGTCTTTGGCGGTACCTTTAATATACGGATCTTCCTCTTCCAAAACCTCTTTCGTGGCTTTGCCCATATCCTTTAATGAAGGTATTTTAACCGACGTTACCGGCGCATGCGAGTTGGGTATAAAGACTTTTGGTTTTTCCGCAGGTTCCTCCTTTTTTGTTTCAACTTCGGACTGTTTATCTGCAACCTGATTTTTTGTGGTATGATAAATCGTTGGTGTATCGCTTGCTATCGACAATTCACTATCCAGCTTACGTTCTGGTTGTGCTATTGCTGCGGAATCAGGTTTTTTTTTTAATTCCCCGCCTGCCGGCTGAGAGTTAATAGCTGTTTGTGGTGAAATGACCACGTTAAAGACCGACAACAAATTACACATTTTGAGCAAAGCCAATTCGACCTGCAAACGTTGATTTTTGCTGAGTTTATAGCTTAGATCGCATTGGTTGGCAATATTAAGGGCCGAAAGCAAAAAGGACACTGTGGAAGCTTGCGATTGCTGCAAGTACTTTGCCTTTATGCCTTCGCTTACTTCTAGTAATTTCAACGTCGCCTGATCTTTACTTACCAACAAGTTGCGGAAATGTTCGGACAGCCCGGATATAAAATGTGAGCCGTCAAAACCCCTGCTCAATATTTCATCAAAAAGCAGCAATGTTTTGGCATTGTCTTCACCTAACAGACTGTTGGTTATGTTAAAGTAGTAATCATAATCCAGTATATTCAGGTTATCGATCACCGAGCGGTAAGTTACATTCCCACCCGAAAAACTAACAATCTGATCGAACATGGATAAAGCATCGCGCAAGCCACCGTCGGCTTTTTGTGCGATGACGTGCAAACCATCGGGTTCGTAGCTGATATTTTCTTTTTGAGCTATAGACGCCAGGTGTGACGCCATATCCTCCACCCTTATCCTGTTAAAATCAAATATCTGGCAGCGCGAAAGTATGGTAGGCAGTATTTTATGTTTTTCGGTGGTAGCCAGTATAAATATGGCATAATGCGGTGGCTCCTCTAATGTTTTTAAAAACGCGTTAAAAGCTGCTTGCGATAGCATGTGCACCTCATCGATGATATATATTTTATAACGTACGCCCTGGGGTGGTATACGTACCTGTTCTATCAGGCTTCGGATATCGTCAACAGAGTTGTTTGATGCGGCATCGAGCTCGTGTATATTAAAGGAGTTACCATTTTGGAAAGACTGACATGAGGCACAAACGCCGCAAGCTTCTCCATTAGGCTGCAGATTTTCGCAATTGATGGTCTTGGCAAGGATACGTGCGCAAGTAGTTTTGCCTACACCACGCGGGCCGCAGAACAGAAATGCCTGTGCGAGCTGATTATTTTTGATGGCATTTTTTAACGTGTTGGTTATATGCTGTTGACCAACAACACTTTCAAAAGTAGCCGGGCGGTATTTGCGTGCCGAAACAATAAAATTATCCACAGCTACTAAGATAATAACAATATGCCTATCTTAAAAGCACTGTTCATAATTAGGTTTAAAGTAAACAAGTTATCATTTCAATTTAGCATTGATAATCAAACTCATATGGGCGAATAACACCCCAATTCGTGGATTTAAAGAAGCGTTGCCTTAAGGAATTAAAAGATAAGCGGACGAATAATTTTCAAAAAACTATAAAGGCCGGCTCCCATAATTAATACAAAACCCACACACGAAGCTATTGGACTTAGCCATTCCGAGTCGGATGAAATCATGTCCTGCGCAGCAGTTGTAATTACGCAGCCAAATATTACGCAACCGAAAGCCAGTAAAATTTTTATAGTTCTATTCATACTTTTTAAACGGGTGGGAGATTTTGAAAGTTACGTATTAAGCAATTTATTAATAGTAACCCTGTCGATTTGCTCCGGCCCGTAAACTTTAACAAATAGAGTATAATTTTGTGGACTATCAGTAGTCTAAAATATATCCCGGGCTTATATTTACTGAAAAGCCAATTAGCTGTTGGCGACGTTGAGTTTAGTCAGTGTTGATAAACGAACATGTTTTTTGGTACCTACCTGATCTTTGCAGTTCCCATAACTACCTATTATGTATAGTAATTTATATACAATTTCCTTATTATTTTTTACCACAACCAAATCTCCCGGTTTAAACTCGTGGTCAAAATTGTTTTTCATTTTAATATCTTGTTGTTAATGCGTATCCACAAACAACAAATATGATGCCTAACGGTTCTTTCTAAATAAAAAACGTTCGGCACTGGCAGGTTAGAAAAGAAATGTCCTTTTGCTGATCAACAGGCAACATCATACTGCTTAACGCAGTTTATGAGTTCATCAACATTAAAGGGTTTGGAAAGATAACCGTCTGCTTTATAATCCGAAGCGATTTTTACCAGATTATCAGCACCAGAAACCAATATCACGGGGATTTTAGAAGTTAACGGGTTTGACTTTAAATCTTCACACAGGATGTGACCATACCCATTGGTTAGTCTAATATCTAGAAGAATTAATTGCGGATCAAAATCCATAAAATACTCCATCGGCTCATGATGATTAATTGCTATTACATCATATCCTTCACCTTCCAGAGCTAGTTCCATCAACTCCAGGGTTGCTCTTTCGTCCTCAAGCACTACTACCAATTTACCCATATCACTTCGACTAACATATTTTTACTTAACGGGAACACAAATAATTAAATATTGTTTTTAAAACCTTTTTTAAGTAGAATGTTCTATTTTTAAACTGATTATCAATAAAATAATGTCTAAAGGTAATAATTATTATCATTAAAGTTAAATTACAATGTAATATTATAATGACTTAAGACATATAACGTCGATAATACGTCCAATAAGGATGGGTTTTGGAGCTTATTTGTGAAATCGTGCCAATTCCATGGGAATTGACACGCATATCATTGCGTCTGCCTTAAAAGCCGGCGTATTCTCAATTTATTGTATTGCTGTAATAATATGGGATATACATTATAAATAATATTAGCTATCATAATAAAAACTGCCGCGCCATTCTGCTTATTAAAAAGTGCATAAACAAAGGTGAAAACGGAAAACATAAAGCATATAAAATGATAACGCTCATACATAGCAATAGTGTTCATGTATTTGCCGGCATTTGCGCGGTTGTTAACCACTTTATGTCCCGCATTATTCTTACGCATCGCCCGGTTAATATAAGTACCGTCCTGAACAAATTTCTGAATAAACCTCACCCCTAAATGTTCGTAAAGCACTGGTTTATAACTAATTTGAAAATATTTAAAAATATTTGGGGGCAAAACCCCAGTTACCAGGCTAAACATAATAAAAACGTACAACCATCGGGTGATTCCATTATCCATCCAGTAGTAAAAAACCGGGGTAAAACAAAGAATTGTCCAGAAGAAGTTAATAAACTGGTTAATTATACTGCCTTTCAAATGATTGCGATTTTTACATTTTGAAAGCTAATTTAATGAAAATCTGAATTACTAAAGTGTGTAAAGCATTTTGCGTTGGCCTGAATTTCTGGCTGGGTTTAAATATTTCGACAGAAGCTTAAATTACAGGCAGCTATTTAGTGAGCGTTAAAATGTATTCTTCAGTGCCGGGTGTTACACCATTAAAAAGCGTTGGGCGTTGGTGACTAAAAACTAATGATGAAGGTGATATGGAAAAAATCTTGCAGGGTTCCACAATGCTATATGCAGCAGTTGTTAAAGTAAAAGTTGTGTCTGAATTTATTACATAGGTGCCATTTGAAGCAAGACCCGTTAAATTATTGGCCGTCAACGTTTCGCCCCAGGTTTTATCATCATTGAATTGAAAAGACCATCCAGGTTGCGAAGACGTATTTTTTCCGATCGTTTTTCCGGTTGGATCACGAAAAACCGTAGTTACTGAATCGAGGGTCCACTTACCCGATAATTTATTTGTGGCCTGCATCGGAGGCACAGGCAGCGGTGAACCGCGCTGATTTTTATTACAGGCAATAAATAAGAGACACAATAAGATTAAAAAGGATAATCTTTTCATACCCAAGCTTTTTACAATTGTAATTTTTTTTAACAATTAGAAAGCAATCCTATTGTAAACTATTTGTTAAATAGCCTGTTCATGATTATTGCCAGCGGTTTTTTTGCGATCTTCTGACGAATCCTTTGATGAATTTTTATTGGGAAAAAATAAACTGTCAACAGACCAGTTACCCGCGCCGGTGAGGATAAGCGATATTAAACCTGCGATATATAAAAGATTAATTTCATACCCCGGAGGTCCGAACAAAGGACCGTGGGCAGTCAACCCGATTGTTTTGACTGAGCTAAAACCAAATTTATACTGGATGGTAAACATAGCCGTCAGCATTGTGAAAATAAGAGGAATGGCTGCTATATTTACAAACGCGCCCAATAAGATGGCTAATCCGCCTAAAAGTTCTGTAAAGGGTATAATCCAGGAAGCGATATGGGGAAAAGGAACGCCCATTTGTGTGAGCAATTTCTCAAAACCAAGCGGCCCCCGATTCAACTTTGCCCAGCCGTGGGCCATAAATCCATAACCCATAATTACTCTTAGAAGCAAAGGCGACCATTGTTGAAAGTTCTTTTTCATCGTTTTGTTTATCGTTTTATTTCGGCCTGCATAAATTCATTTGCCTTAAATAGTTGCTGGCGACTTTTGTTGGTCGTAAGAATCAAATTATCCTTACAGGATGATCAACATTATTTTCCTGCGGGAGTTTGGGATTTGGAAAAAGTTTTATATATCTTAAATTGTTCGAAAATATCTAAAATTGTATATGCTGAATTTTGAGCAATGAATAAATTTATTTGCCTTGCGTTGATTGCTTCTTGCCTGTTTTCAACAATCACTATAACAACATCGGCGCAGCAGAGAAAAGAAAAAAAGAAAGAGAATAAAATTGACTTATCGGGCACCTGGGCGTAAAGCTATATGAGTAAAGCTGATTTTTTTCCGGCGACCGATTTGGATATTGCGAAAATCAGCAACTTATATAATTGAGAAGAGATTAGTGCTCATACCTCAAAAGCTTCTTTAACAATCGTAAAATAAGATGGCCCGGTAACAATGCGGGTAAAGTCCTTATCGTTCAAAACAATGGTGTAGCGGTTGTTTGAATACTTATGTATCTCGACTATTTTTTGTTTATTGACGATGTAGGATTTCTGCACTCTTATAAAGTCTTCAGATAGTTTCTCTTCCAGAACCGAGAGCATATGATCGCAAAACAGTTTTTGCCCATTTAAAGTATGTACAAAGGTATATTTATCGTAAGCCTCAAAATACACGATATCTGACAATTGTACCAGGGTAAATTTAGTACCCTTTTTAACAGAAAGCGTTTTTATTTCTTTACGAGGTTTTAGTGCGCTTACCAGCGACTCGAAATTATTCCAAACAGGGTTGAGTGTGTTCCCACCCGCAAAATGCTGTAATTTATTAAGGGCTCTTACAATCTTTTCCTCTTTTAAGGGTTTAAGCAGGTAATCAACCGAGAGTGCGTCAAATGCTTTGATGGCATATTCGTCGAAAGCTGTAGTGAAAATAACAAACGGCTTGTATTTTAATTCTTTAAGCACATCAAATCCCAGCATATCGGGCAGTTGTATGTCAAGAAAAATAACATCGGGGCGTGTAACGTTGATCAATGAAATAGCCGCATTTCCATTATCGGCTTCCCCTTCTATACTAACCACCGATCGATGCTGCGATAAAAGCTCAGTCAGCAATCGTCTTGCCGGTGGCTCATCGTCTACAATAACCGCTTTAAATATGTTATACAATCTTTAAGGAATGAGTGATTGATATGGTTACCTGCTTTAAGGGCGAGTTCTCAAAAAAGATAGAATGTTTGCCTGGATAGAATAGTGCCAACTTATCAATCACGCTTTTTAAGCCATAACCTATTTGTATATTTTCGGGAAAAGGCTGGCCATTGTCATGGATGGTAATGTCCACATTTTCGGGATTTCCCTTGATAGCAATTTTTATAATTCCTTTTTTGTCCGGTTCTTTGAGTCCGTGTTTAACAGCATTTTCCACCAACGGTTGCAAAATAAACTTGGGGATTTCAGCACGTTTAGTTTCATTATCCATATCAATAGATACATCCAGTTTATCTTCGAACCTTATCTTTTCTATCATCAGGTAGTTCTCTACCATCTCCATTTCTTCTTCGATGGATATTTCAGTTTCGTTTTTCTTATTTAAACTATACCTGAAAAGTTCGGCAAGTGCAATGGTCATTTGCCTGGCCTTTGCTCCCTGGTGCAGGGATAATTCGGCAATTGAATTTAAGGTATTGTATAAAAAATGCGGGTTTACCTTTGCCTGCAGGGCTTCGAGTTCGGCTTTTGTTTTTAGTTCACTCAGCTTTGCTATTTCCAGCTCCCTTTCAAAGCGGATGCGCTTTTGCGCCAGGCTAACATAGCTTATGTTTAAGTACATGGCCGAAACCAAGCCTGCCATAAGTAGTGATAACAAAGATGTCCAGGTGATTGTTGCCTGCCACGCTGGCTCGTCAAGCAACAACCGCATCCATATATTTGTAGAGGTGAGGCAAATGAATATAGAAGCGATTATAATAATATGTTTTTTTAGTAGCGGAAAATTCCGCTTCTCCACTTCGCGTTGTATATACAAAATGGCAAAAACCGGAAAAAACACAAAGAAGGTCGATCTGAGGATGTGAAAAGCACTGCTCAAGAGGTATATGCGTGGCCCGTTAAAACTGGCGTAACAAGGATAAAACGGCATGCTTGCCATGTAAAAGCAAAAGAAGATAAGCGATACGGCCATTCCCCTTCTAGTAAAATTGCTGACGCGCAACTTTTCGAACAGCGTTTCAGACCTGTAATAACAATAAATACCCAGGCTCACAAAAATGAAAATATGGGCCAGCATTACTACTGTAGGGAAGTGTATGATCATATTTTCAATTTACATATTAATCGGGTAAAACAACAAAATATGCAAAATTATTTAGTGAAAATCATTTTGGCGGCAACGATTACAAGGAGCAAAGCAAATATTTTTTTCAGCATACTTGCCGGGATATTTAATGCAAGCTTCGATCCCAAATAACCACCAATCATAAATACAACGGCTATTACCAGTGCATATTTCACATTTACATAGCCGGCCTTATAATAATTAAACACGGCAAAAAGCCCGATTGGTGGCAGCATAATAGCGATACTTGTCCCCTGCGCCATGCGCTGGTCCATAGCCAGGAATATCACCAGTGCGGGTATTAAAATAATCCCGCCACCTAAACCCACCATCCCGCCAAGGAAACCTGCCATTAAGCCAATGATAATAAGTATTAAAAATGTTGACCCGGTCATCATTGTACTTGCTAATAAAGATTTTGATGATCAGTTAAAATACTCTTTGCATCCTTGCAACTTTCGGTATTACCTGATGCCCACACTACGGAATACAGGCCGTTATACAACAGATAGACGTTTGAATACCCTTGGGATGTAAGTTTTTTGCAAAGGGAACTCAAATCGACGTCGGTCATGCCTTTCATTCCCTTCATGCTGGATGAAAATGCGCCGTACAGAAGCACTGGTGTCGATTTTGGCTTGTCCTTTAAATAAGCTTCCAAATCGGCAGCCGAAAAATTGACAGCATTTTTTATGTGCCCCAAATTTGAAAAGTTGTTCGACGACATATTTTTAAATTCCATCGACGTCCGCATATCAGCAACCACCAGACCCGGGGTTTTGTTAACCAAATCAACAGTTTCCCTAACTCCTATTATTTTATAGGATGGGGCTCCGGTTACTAATTCTTCCCTTAGTTTGGATGATGAGGGCGTGTTGATCAGAAAGGTGTTATAACCCTCAAAAAGAACGGAAACATTTTTAAAACCCGCATTAGCAAGTTTTGCGGCGGCCTTCATAGCATCCTGCGTAGAAAGCTCATAAACCAATATCGGGTGGTCTTTATACTTTGCCAGGTTTGGTAATTCCTTGTCCAGCGTATTCACTGGCACATTTATAGCGTTTTTTATCCGGCCAACGTTGGCATATTCGGCGCTATCGGTATTATTGAATTCCGCAGCCGACCGCACATCAATCACCACATTATTTTTATCTTTCACAAATGCAAAAGCATCTTCCGGCCCCATTAATTTATAAGGAAGGCCCGATGTATATAACGATGATTTGCAGGGGAAAGCGGCATCGGGGGTTTTATTTACCTCAGTCATCCCGCCATTTAAGCTATAAACATTTTTAAATCCATTATCGCCAAGCGCCTTACTAACAACCCGGCTGCGCTGACTATGCGAGCAATAAACTAAAATGGTTTTGTCCTTATATCCTTCCAGTTGTTTTGAATGGTTATCAATTGAATCTATTGAGATATTGATGGCACCTTTTAACCTGCCGATCCTCGAAGTAATGTATTTGCTGGTATCCGCATATTCGCCCGGCGACCTGACATCCAGCAAAATCAGATTAGGATTATTAGCCATTAACTCGCAAGCCTCTTTGAAGTAAATGGCTTTATAGTCGCTGTTGTCAAACCGTTGGTTAAGCTGCGCTTTTGCAGTGAGGTAAAATATAGAGCAAGCTAAGAGGGTTAGAATTTTTGTTTTCATAGTATTGGTTATTACCTGGTAATTTGATTTAATAAATGTAATAACCTTTGGGGCCGCGCGCTACTTAAATGGAGTGAAAGTTTAAATTAGAGAAGTGAAATATAATTTTCTGCAGCCAAGGCGCTTTGGGCGATTTTCAACGAACCCCGCTACCTGAGTCCTGCCAATAAATCAGCCCGACGAAAAGGGTATTTGTTATAGCCAATTCCGCCCTTTTCTTTTCTAATTCTTCCTGCAATGCCTTTTTGTCCAAATCTTCAGGCAGCGAATGATACCCAATAACATTGCTGGTTTGTGAATTAATAAATTCGTACTGGATAAGTTTCGTAGTCATTATCAATAAAATTTGAACTTTAAATTGTTAAATAATGGATCGGCTATCCGCGGAAAAGACCAGTAAAATTACTCAAAATATAAGCGCGCGCACAACCATAATTACCTTTTAAACAAAATATTTTCTTTATAGTTTTTAAACAATTTTGCGGATGAGTCCAGAGGAAAGTCTACTTGCGGAACATATAATTGTTTTGATATGCAAAACCTGAAGTCTTCAATTGAAACATCCAATTATTGCGTTTTAACTTGGTTATAAAACGCCCGAGTTTGGCCAAAAATTAGCTTGAAATTAATTACGTTTGAATCCAGCAAAAAAATCAATGTTAAATAAAATTCTGGAAGTTTTTGGCCTTGATCCCAAAGAGCATCGTACACTGAAGTTCGGAGATGGGCTAATAAACAACACGTGGAAAGTAACTGATTCAAATGGCGAAGATCTGTTCGTTTTACAGCGGATCAATAAAAGTGTGTTTAAATCACCGCTTGATATTGCTGAAAACATAAGCAAGGTAGGCAAGTACCTGTCACAGCACTATCCCGATTATTTATTTGTCTCACCTGCGCCATCTGCCGCCGGCGATTATACCATTCAATATACAGACAAAGAGTATTACAGGCTCCTGCCGTACGTAAAAAATTCTGTCACTATTAACACCGTACAAACACGCGACGAAGCTTTCGAGGCGGCCCGCCAATTTGCAAGATTTACCCGTTTGCTGGCTGATTTTGATACTTCAAAATTGAAATATACGCTAGTTGATTTCCATCATCTTTCAAAACGGTTTTTACAGTTTCAACAGGCGCTCGAATCAGCAAACAAAGACAGGCTGATCACAGCCAGCGAACCTATCGAAAAAGCGCAGCTGCTCAGCGGGATTGCCGAAATGCACAGTAAAATCATCAACGAAAATCTTATTCCTCTGCGTGTAATACATCATGATACCAAGATCAGTAATATTTTATTTGACGCTGATCATAAGGGACTGTGTGTTATTGATCTGGATACGGTAATGCCGGGATACTTCATCAGTGATGTTGGCGATATGATGCGCACATATCTTTCCCCGGTCAACGAAGAAGAGCAGGATTTGACTAAGATTAAAGTACGTGAAGATTTCTTTGCCGCCATTGTTGAAGGCTATTTATCCGAAATGGGCAGCATCCTAACTAAAACTGAGAAAAGTCTCTTTGTTTATTCAGGGAAGTTTATGATCTACATGCAGGCTTTGCGTTTTTTAACGGATTATTTAAATAATGATATTTATTATCCCATAACCTATCCAAAACATAATCTTGTAAGGGCGCAAAATCAGCTTGTTTTACTCGATGACTACATACGGGCTGAAAACAGATTTTTGGAAATAACAAATGCGTACAATGTGAGTTCGTGATATGCAATTGTCTCGCCTCACCCCAAACCCCTCTCCAAGAGAGAGGGGCTTAAAATAGCTGAATTTTATAAAAGCGCGAAGCTCAAGTCCTCTCCCTTTGGACATAGCCGTTAACCTAAGGATTAAAGATGTCGAAAACTATGTCAAATGCCGGCTTTTTTCCTTTTTTGGGTTCTAGGAGTAGGTTTTTGATAATTGGAAAGATGAATATTTCGCACCAGTTTTTGAAACTT
>DASYEP010000068.1:0-43474 GCA_036498965.1 Mucilaginibacter sp. | reverse complement strand
GCTGGGAGACAGGCTAATATCACCAACCCCGCGGTAACTGCTGGTCATGTCATCGCGATAGAGAAAGAAAGTTGGGTTCCCTTTCTGGTCAAACCCGCCCGTTGTTGTTGCCGTTCCCGTTCCCGTTGTAGGGACCGAAGCGGCAACATAATTTATGCTATATACATTATTCCCGCCAACGGTACTTGCATACACCGGTGAGGATAGCAGACGATAGCCCCTGTACATGTTGGTTGTGGCGCTGCCGGTTAAATAGCGCTCAACGTTGACTGACCCGGTAATTGACCCGTTAGTAATTGAGCTAACCTGGGCCGACCCTGTAGCATCTGATTGTAACGTAAATGTTAACGGGGACGAGATGGTTAAAGCGCCGGTGCCGTTAATATTTACAAGAGCCGTAGAAGCAACGTAGACGGCGCCTGTGCCTGTTCCGGTGTAATTAAGGGCTGCGGTGGCATTGTTGTTGACCGTAAGATTATTAACTATAGTTAATGTAGCGCCACCATTAACTGTTATGTTTCCGGCAGCGCCTAATGTTACATAATAAGCAGTGATATTTCCCGACACTGTGGGCGAAGGCTTACCATTATAAGAAACCACACCGACGCTGGCAAGGTCTGTCGATGTGCTGGGAACGTTTTTTGTGTTCCAATTGTTAGCAGTATTCCAATCGCTGTTGCTGCCTTTTCCGGTCCAGTAATTATCTACTATACAAGCTATGCTTATAGTGGTACTGCCTGTAATTAAGGGGTTGGCGCTATTATGGCAAGTAACGGTGTAAACGGCTGCCGCCGATGTATTAGCCGGGGTGCCGGCGAAAGTACCGGTAGAAGTGTTAAAGCTAAGCGTACCGTTAGTTGGAAAGGACGGGCTGACGCTGAAACTATTCGGGCTTCCGGTTGTGGTTGGCGTTACTGGGGTTATTGCCACAGTTGTTGTGAAAATATTTATTGACGGGTTGTAGCTGATGGTAGGCGCCAAACTATTAGGGCATGATAACGTTACCGTCGCGGTGCCGCTGCCGGAGGAATTATAGCCGGTGATGGTATACACAGTCGAGGGGAACCCGGTTGTTGGGGTACCGCTGAAAACACCGGTTTGGCTGTTGAAACTTAAACCCGGGGGCAATGTTGGGCTCAATGAATATCCCCCGACGGCCGGATATTTAGTTACTTTGTTGGCGGTATAGTCAGAAACATACAGGTTTCCTTGTTTGTCAGTAACAAGGCCCCTTGGATCACCGATTCCATTGGCCGCGGTTAAAGTGGTTAATTTAGTACCCGTGTTGCTGTAAACAGTTACTGTCTTGGCCCCGGTATCACCGATGTATACATTGCCCGCACCATCGGCATAAATGGCTAAAGCGTTATTTAAGCTTACCAAAAATGACGAAATGTAAGTTCCGGTTGAAGTATATTCTACTACATTTTTATTTGTAGCATCCAATACATAAATATTGCCCGAACCATCTGTTGCCACACCTGCCGGGTTAGAGATATGGGTATTAGGAAGCGAGAAAGCAGGCAATCCGTTGCTGATATTAAATTGAGTAACCGTTGCATTACCGCCGCTGCCACTCCCCTGTGCTATATAAAGGTTGTTAAAAGGGTCTATTATAATACCATCAGCAGAAGCACCCAGGTTACTAATTACGGTTGAACCATATACACCAGATGAATTATATTGGGTTACATTACCGTTACCATTGCCGTTGCCGTTATTGGCTTTGATGTAATTCAAAACATAGGCGTTTCCTGATTGATCAAATGCAATACCCGTAGGATTTGATACAGAGGTGGAAGTGAAGACCCCCCAGGAGCCGCTTGATGGGGTGTATTTGGTTACAGTACCGGTTTGTTTACTGCCGCTGTAATAATTAACAGCATAGATATTTCCCGAAGGATCAATTCCTAATCCGTATGGATTATTTAATCCATTTGTAGCAATCCCTACAACTTGAGGCGTACCATAAGCAAATGGTATAACAGCCCCGCCTCCCGAGTTTGTGACAGGAGACAGTGAAATTGCCGTTCCAACTGTTAAAACATTTGTGGATGGACTGTAAGAAAAGTTTGGCGCCTGGGCGTATATTTTGCCGGCCAAAAGAGTTAAAATAATCCCAAAAACCATCAAAAAAAATAGTATACGTATTCTCATATCAATAATAATAATTTATCAAATAAGTTATCAAATCAGCCCCATTGAAGGGTAAAACGCCGTCAAAATATGAAAAACGAATGGGGGAAACGAATCAAATGAACATTATTTTTTTATTGTTTTGCTGGTAGAAGTTATTAATAATCAGTTATTTAAACATTTCTTGTAAATTAAAAAATCAACCTTTGAGCTATTTTTTTCGCAGCAATATTTTCAACACAATTCCTCTCCTTATTCCCCAAATAGGGGAAGTTTATGAAAATTGCACGTTAAATAATAATGATTAAATCGGGCTTTAATATTAAATGGAAAGCAGAAATAAGGGTGAAGGCTTTGTATCTTAATACTTTATGCCGTCGAATAAGTTAATGGAAATATTCGCTCAATACCACTGTATTAGGTTCGATTATTGTATCTTACTAAAAAATTTACAAAGAATTTTAAACTTTTAATTGCATTTAAAACATAAGCATGCCGTCGTCAGAGAAGAAAACAGAATGGGTAATTGAGGCAAAGAGCAGCTATTTCGATCTAAATTTAAAGGAACTATTATCCTACCATCACCTTTTATTCCGACTGGTAAAAAAGGAGTTCTTGGTTAACTATCAGCAAACCCTTTTAGGGCCCCTGTGGGTATTATTTCAACCTATAGTAACCACGGCAACTTATGTATTTGTGTTTAGCCATGTAATCGGTGTTCCCATCGGCGGCAAGTTGCCTCCAGTGTTATTCTACTTTGCCGGTATTGTGCTTTGGAATTTTTTTAACGACAGCTTTTCAGCCTCGTCCAAAATATTTCGTGATAATATCCACATCTTCAGTAAAGTTTATTTTCCGCGACTTATTGTACCGTTTGCTTTAATAGTCACGCAATTTTTTCGTTTCCTGATTCAGTTGACATTACTGGTGCTCATCCTGGCGTATTTTATAATATTTATGGGTTTCGAAGTCACATTTACCTGGTACCTTGTTGCACTTCCTCTGGTTCTTTTTGCCGTCGGGATGATCAGCCTGAGTATCGGCCTTTTGTTTTCGATCGTTACCGCCAAGTATCGCGACCTAACAAATTTTGTAGATATTTTAATAAGGATTCTGCTCTTTATAACCCCTGTTATATACCCTTTGTCGGCAGTAAAGCCAAATATTCGCTGGGTAGTCCAGCTTAACCCGTTAACCTCTTTGTTCGAGCTTTTTCGCCTTGGTTTATTGGGGCAGGGTACCGTTGCCCCAGCTCAGCTTTTATACAGCCTGGCCTTTATGATCGTTTCATTATTGGCCGCGATATTATTGTTCAACAAACAAGGCGGTAAACTTATCGATGTAATTTAATTTGTGACATGGCCGAAACTATAATAGAGGTACAAAACATATCGAAGATGTACAAACTGGGTCAAATAGGCTCCGGTTCGCTTCGCAGGGATTTAAACAACTGGTGGAAAACATCGGTTACCAAACAGGAAGATCCGTATCTTTTGGACCCAGGTGCACATAAGACGTCGGAGCATGAGCTATGGGCCCTGAAGAATGTCTCGTTTGAAGTAAAGCAGGGCGAGGCCCTGGGTATTGTTGGCAGCAATGGATCCGGCAAATCTACTTTGCTTAAAATAATTTCAAGGATTGTTAAGCCTTCATCGGGTTTAGTTAGGGGTAATGGTAAAGTGAGTAGTATTTTAGAAGTGGGTACTGGTTTTCATCCTGAACTTACAGGAAGGGAAAACATATACATCAGCGGTTATACCCTTGGTATGACTAAATCCGAAATACAAAAGAAATTCGACGAAATAGTTGATTTTTCGGGTATCGAGAAATTTTTGGATACGCCGATTAAAAGATATTCATCGGGCATGTACGTAAGGCTCGCTTTCGCCGTAGTGGCACACCTTGAGCCGGACATATTAATTGTTGACGAAGTACTTGCCGTTGGCGACGCTGATTTTCAAAAAAAATGTCTCGGAAAAATGAGGGAGGTTTCGCAAAAAGAAGGACGAACAGTTCTTTTTGTAAGCCACTTTATGCAGGCAATCACCAACCTCTGCGAAAAAGGCTTATGGTTGCAGCAGGGAGAAGTAAAAGCTTTTGGAGAATGTTCGACCGTTATAAATAAATACCTTACAAGTGTACAAAAATTTAACCTCAAGCAAGACTGGGATAGTATCCAGGAAGCCCCCGGCAATGAATTTATCAGGTTTAAAAAAGTGGAAATTGTCCCGCAATTTGAAAACCCAGACGATCCGCTTGACATCAGGATACCTTTAAAAATAAAATTTAAGTTTTGGAATTTAACGGATAACATATCACTCGCCATAGGGCTCCATCTTTTTACATTTGATGGCGAATGCATCTTCGACAATCAATCTCTTTCGGGCTATTACGATAAAGGGTTAATTGAAGGAGAATGTACCATACCCGGCAATTTTTTGAATGATGGGTCTTATTTTATCTCGATAATTATTAACAGGGACACTTCCATCGAACTGTTTTATTTTGAAGAGTGTATGTGGTTTGACATAGAGGATTACCGGGGGGAAATAAAGTGGTTTGGGAAATGGATGGGCGCCGTACGTCCCCGTTTTCCGTTTCATATTGAGCAAACAACATTTGCGCTTGAATAAAAAATGATCAATATTTAATGAAAGAATTCCCCCCATATACTATCCATCACATTTACCTTAATAATTCCCTGGCAATGCCAGAGTTAGATGTGGTAGAAAAAGGAAACTACCTTATTTTTTGGTGGAGGGAGATTGGTTTGGGCCAGTTTTTTATCGAGCCTGGTAAACCCATATCCGAAAATGAATATTTTGAGCAATTAATAACTGCGATAAAACCAACTTTGGAGTTTTATTTGGGCGACTCGGATATTACGGGAACAGAATGGGAATATTGGCTAACGCAACAGGTATTTGACGCATGGAGTAATTGGATGGAGGTGATACTGGCAAAATTTAGTCCTGCTAAAATACCTGCAACAGTTCCGGTTTCCGTAATAATTTGCACACGTAACAGGGCGTCGCATTTGCAGAAGTGCCTAACTACGCTCAAGGGCCTAGTCTGTCTTGCCGAAGAAATTGTGGTAGTCGATAATGCACCAGTTGATGACTCCACCAAAAACATTGCAGAGAAATTTGAGGGGGTAAAATATGTTGCAGAACCCCAGGCAGGCCTGGATATAGCCAGGAATACCGGCATCTTAAACACAACCCTGCCGGTCATCGCATATGTTGATGATGATGTTATTGTTCATCCCTGGTGGGCATACAACGTTTGGAAAACCTTTCAAAATCCATCCATAGCAGCTATGACCGGTTTGGTGATAGCATCTGAATTAGCTACCGAAGCACAGTTAATTTTTGAAAAGCACTGGAGTTTTAACCGTGGTTACGTTGATAAACTTTATGACTCCAACTATTTTGAATCAACCCTATCAAAAGGGCCCGCAGTATGGGAAATAGGTGCAGGGGCTAATATGGCTTTCAGGAAATCAATTTTTGAAAAAACAGGTTTTTTTAATGAATTACTTGATGCCGGTGCGGCGGGCTGCAATGGAGACTCGGAGATGTGGTTTAGAGTACTTGCTGAAGGATTTACTATTTGTTACAATCCCAGGGCGGTTGTTTATCATGAACATCGCAGAGAGATGGGCGGCTTGAAAAAGCAAATATTTTATTATATGCGCGGCTTCACCACTGCCGCCCTCATCCAGCAACAGCTGTTCCCTGAATCTGGCTATGTAGCCAGGCTGAAAGGCTTGGTTCATTACTACCGTTTTTTAATAATAAGCGGCTTCCCAAGTTATTCTTTTCAATATCAAACTATATGGGGTGAAATGAGAGGCATATTATCCGGCTTCCGATTTTTTAATAAAAATAAAGATCGTGTTCTGAAATCGACGCCCTTTCCGCCAAAAAGTGTTACCCATTCGGTATCAGTGATTATACCATGTTTCAACCATGGGCAATACCTAATGGATGCACTGAACAGCATTTGGCAACAAAACTACCCCATGGTCGAAATTATTGTGGTTGATGATGGTTCAACAGACAATACCAAAGAAATATTAAAAGAAGTTGAAGGTATAAAATACATTTACCAGGAAAACCGGGGACTTTCAGCCGCCAGAAATACAGGTATAAAAAACAGCAACGGCGAATTTTTGATATTTTTAGATGCCGATGACTGGCTTTTACCGGGAGCGATAAGAGCTAATATTGACTACCTGAAGCAAGATAAAACGCTGGCTTTTGTTTCGGGAGCACATGAAAAGGTATTTGTGGATATCGGGGAGTCAAAAGATGAATTTCAGGAAGCAGGTACCAATCATTATATTCAACTTCTCCAGGGAAATTATATTGGAATGCATGCTGCAGTAACGTACAGCCGTTGGGTTTTTAATGATTTTTTATTTGATGAAAATTTAAAGGCGTGTGAAGATTATGATCTCTATTTGAAAATTTCGAGAAAGTATCCTGTTTTTCATCATTCTAACAAAATTGCCGCTTATCGGATTCATAACAGTAACATGTCGGGGAACATTCCCAAAATGTTATTTTATGTTTTGAAGGTGTTGAAGAGGCAAAAAACGAATTTGCGTAATATAGAGGAAAAGCGGGCGTATAAAAATGGACTGAAGGTATGGAAAAATTACTATTGCCTGGAGCTTTATAACAAGCTTCAATATAATACATTACCGTTAAAGGGGAATGATATCTTCACCCTTTTTAAGTTTGAAACTGTGTTGGGATTAAAAATCATATTAAAAAAAACTATCCGTGCTTAAATCGTTTATCAAAAAGAATATGCCTTCGGCCTTAAAAAGCTGGATGCATAAAAAAGGTTTCTACGAGTCGTATTGCCCGGTGGTTGGCGCCGTTAAAAAGGGCGATTTTTATAGGTATACGCCTTTCAGTACCGAATTTGGATATGACAGGGGCGGACCTGTAGACCGCTATTACATTGAAAACTTTTTGAAGAAGGAATCTTCATGTATAAAAGGAAGATGCCTTGAAATAGGCGATAATGAATACTCCCTGTTATATGGCGGAAATAAATTAGCACAAAGCGACATTTTACATATTGATGCTACTAATCCCAAGGCCACATTTATTGGCGATTTAAGTAACGCCCCACAATTGCCCGACAATGCGTTTGATTGCATTGTGCTTACGCAAACGCTGCATTTGATATATGACTTTAAGGGTGCATTAAGCACATGCTATCGTATTTTAAAGCCAGGCGGCGTTTTGTTGCTTACCTCTCCCGGCATAACACCTATTGATCGCGGGGAATGGAAAAAAACGTGGTATTGGTCTTTTACTGATAGTGCACTGAGAAAGTTGTCTGCCGAAACATTTCCTGGCAGTAATGTAGAGGTTGAAACGTTTGGCAATGTGTATATAGCATCGGCGTTTCTGTATGGTATGGGTATAACAGAAGTTTCTTCAAAACACCTGGATTATCACGATCCCCAATTTCAGGTAATTATCACGGTAAAGGCAGTTAAAGGATTTTCCTGATGAAGGATAGAGTATTTAATAAAATTAAAAACCTGTTTGCTCATAAGGCGATAGTTTTGATGTACCACCGGATTGCGGAACCAAAATCGGATATTTGGGAAATTGCGGTAAGTCCCGAAAGGTTTGAGGAACATTTGCAAGTGTTGCGTAAAATGGGAAATGTTGTTTCACTAGGGCAATTAGCAAATTCGATAAGCACAGAACATTTCCCCGGAAACAATATCGCTATAACTTTTGATGACGGATATGCCGATAATTTTACCACCGCTCGGCCGCTTCTTGAAAAATATGGTATACCGGCTACATTTTTCATAGCCTCAGGAAATATTGAAAATAAAAGGGAGTTTTGGTGGGATGAACTGGAACTAATTATCTTGTCCGCACAATCTTTGCCTGAAGTATTTTCCTTAAATATAAAAGGGAATCAAATTTTGTGCGAACTGAAAAATGAAAGTTTTTTAAGCGATGAAATCAGGCAACAGCACAATACCTGGAAAGCATGTACCGAAACGCCGCCTACAGCCAGGGCCAAATTATTTTATGAGCTTTGGCAACAATTAAAGCCACTACCCTACCCAGAACAGCAGCGGTATTTGCAAATAATAAGAAATTGGGCGAAGTTACCATTAACAACAAGGCCCGGTTACAGAACAATGTCAGCGGCCGAAATAAATCAGCTTGCATCGAACAACTTGTTTACTATTGGGGCGCATACTATAACCCATCCTGCCTTGGCCTGTCACGACGTTAACATACAAAAAGATGAATTAAATGAAAACAAGGGGCGCCTTCGGGAGATAACAAATCGCGAAATTAATCTGCTGGCCTATCCTTACGGAAATTATAATGAAGAAACTTTAAGGGTAGCCTCGGAGTTAGGCTTTTATGCCGCCTTTACAACTGAAGAAAAAACATTAAGATTAAAATCTCCGATGCGTAGCCTTGGAAGGTTCCAGGTAAAAAACATCACTGGGGCAGAATTGCGGGATGAAATTAAATTGTGGAGGTTACAATAATATGATTGCCGAAAATGAGCCTTTAGTGTCAGTTATTATTGCTTTTTTAAATGAGCAGGTTTTTTTAGAGGAGGCGATCAACAGCATATTAGGTCAATCTTATAAAAACTGGGAATTAATATTGGTTGATGATGGCTCGATAGATGGCAGCACGGGTATCGCATCATCATACAAGAGCAAATTTCCAAAAAAAATAATTCTTTGCGAACATGAGGGACATGCTAATAAAGGATTAAGTGCCAGCCGGAACCTTGGGGTACAGAAAGCGAGAGGCACTTTAATTGCATTTCTCGATGCCGATGATACCTGGCTTGCCGACAAATTGCTTAACCAGGTATCAATTTTTCAGCAAAACCCCGAAATAAGCATGATAGCAGAGGCGTCGAGTTACTGGTATAGCTGGGATAATCCTGAACGGAAAAATTTTAAGATACCCGTCGGAGTTATAACAGACAAAGTTCGTAATTGGCATGATTGGGACAACCCGGCAAAAAAAAATGCTAAAATACCGGCCAGGATAACGCTCAATAAAGTTTATAACCCGCCCCATCTTATGTTGAAACTTTACCCTTTGGGTAAAGGCGCCGCGCCCTGCCCATCTTCGTTAATATTAAAAAAGGCAGCCATTGAGGCCGCAGGGAAATTCGAAGAGTCTTTTATTAAAGAATTTTCTATGTATGAGGATCAGGCCTTTCTGAGCAAAATATATTTGGAGCACAAAGTTTATGTTTCCTCTCAATGTAACACAATGTACAGGCAACGGCCAGAATCGATCGTCAGGACCGTTCGTAAATCCGGAAAATATGATAAAGTGCGTAAACATTTTCTTAGATGGCTGGAGGCTTATATCATAAAAAAACAAGTAAAGAATAAAGATTTGTCAGCACTATTAAACAAAGCACTCTTTCCGTATGATCATCCTGCATTGTATTTGGTAAAAAATAAAATTCCGAATGATATATTAAATTTTTACAGGAAATACGCCATCAAAATTAGAAGGCGATTACCAAAAATTACAATTTTTCAGTAACACGAGGATATATGGCGGCCCTAACGGTTTTAATGCCAGTTTACAATGCTGAGCGATTTTTGGAAAGTGCAATAGACAGTATACTAAATCAAACATTTACAGATTTTGATTTTTTGATTATTGACGATGGCTCTACTGATAATAGCATAAATATCATCCGCTCATATACCGACAAACGTATCCGGTTCTATCAGAATGAGGAAAATTTGGGTATATCGGCGACCTTAAATAAAGGGATACAATTAGCCACAACGGAATTGATTGCCAGGATGGATAGTGATGACGTCAGTTACCCTGAACGGCTGCAAAAACAATATGATTTTATAATGGCAAACCCCGACGGGGCGCTGTACTCATGCTGGGTAAAAGTGATTGGGCAGGAAAATCAATTTATCAGGCAGGATAATTTTAATAGCGATTACTACTATTATAACCTTACATTCATCTGTTGGATATATCACCCCACCATAATATTCAGGAAAAAAGATGTACAGGAAGTAGGTATGTACACCGAACTTTTTGCTGAAGATTTTGAACTGTTTTGGCAATTATCAAGAAAATACAAGATTTATAACCTTTCGGAGGTGTTGCTTGATTATCGGGTTACGGATCAAAGCCTTCACCAGGTACTAAAGAAGAAAGAATATGCAGATGCACAGAAAAAACAGCTACTGCGTAACTTCAGATATTATGGCGGCGAAAAATATTCCATACCTGAAAATTTTATTGATTGCCTGCAGCATAATTTCGAGCCGCTGTTAAAGGAGCAAAGTGTCGGAAAGGTTATTGCTTGCTTACATGAATTAAAATTCCTGACTCAAGGAATCTTGGCAATCGAAAATGTGAACAGAAACCCCGTTGCTATTAAAGAAGCCGCCTTTTTTAAACGCAGATTTATTATCCTCTTCTTTTCCGACCATCTGCCAATTGCAAAAGGAGTATTGCTATTGATGCGATTGGGCGAGTTTGAGATCGCTAAAAGAAGAATTAAAGAAAAAATAAAAAGTATTTTTAAACCGGAATAATGGATTGGAGCTTACCAGTGTATTCAAGCCTCCGTTACAATCACTTGTTTTACCGACACGCTCTTGATTATTAGCTTTTTCATTTTTAAAAAGCGGTTTTCAACAATATGCCAGCTTAAATAAGCAAACAAAAGGATTATTGGGAACGCGATAAAAAATAGCTGGTTCGGGCCGATTTGTTTTGAAAAAAAATATACTATCAATTGTTGAACAGGCCATCCATACAGATATAAGCCATACGAATAATCTCCTCTTTTTGCGAAATTATGAAACTGAAAACGGGAATGATACGCCAAATAAAACAGGACGTACGAACCCGCAAGCGGTAATAGCAAATTTAATGCATTAAGAAACCAGGATGAGAACAGGATTAAAACAGCCGACAATAAAACTAAAAAGATACTGCGCGGAATGTAAGCCCTGAAAAAATAATAGCATGATCCCGAAAAAAATGAGGCTAGGAGCAATGGCAATTCTGAAGGATAAAGGAATACCCAATTTTTTTCATTATCAGTTATCGTGATAATATTCACGGTCTGCAACACAAGCAGAATAAAAGAAACGAGGAAAAATACAATAGCAAGCCACCGTCTTTTTATTATACTTATTATCCCCAGCAAAGGCACCAACAAATAACAGGTAAATTCATATTGAATTGTCCAAAAAGGCTCATTTATCATATCAGGCAACCGGTTCGTTGAAAATGTTTTTACACCTTTTGGTGCTTCAAAAGTTAAAAAGTTCAATGACAGCCTTTTAAATGCCAGATGCTCAAAATAAAATTTCCATTGTCCAAACTTGTGCAATGGATTTATAGTGCCCAATGCACCCAAAACAAAAACGCTGACTAAAAAAGCAACAAAGAATCCAGGACATATTCTTAAAACTCTTTTTATCAGATAATCAATATTTGTGTGGCTATTTTCAAAACTTTTTACAATCAGAAATCCGCTGATAACAAAAAAGAAGCACACCGCAACGCCCCCAAGATCAATTTGGTTATGAGTTAAAATACATATAGGTTCGATGTTCTTTATCGCTCCATGAAATATCACGTAACAGTGGCTATATATTACCGCAGTGGCAAAAAGAAAGCGCAAAAAATCAAAATTATTTTTGTTTAGCTCCTCTGAAATCAGCAACTTTCTCCCGGCATTTATTGGAACGATTTTTTTTTTCATTTAGGCGTAATATGATTTAATTGTCCCGGGAGAGAATAAGTTTCAACAGACCGGGAACATTAGCTGATTTTGTTAAAGGCCGCATATTATATTTTTACAAGTTTCCCTACCACAGGTATCTTTTTTAATAATAAGGTTATTGTTAAAGATAGAAACAATAAAAAGAAGGCATAACATAAATCAAACAAGAGGTAATTATTCAAAATAGATTTTGAAAGAAAATTCTCCAGCAAGTAGCCTACCGGTATATGAACGAAGTAAATACCTAATGTATTTGTACTGATAAGCGTAATAAAATTTTTAAACAGCGAATTTTTAAATTCTAATTTATAGCATATGATAAAAACGGTGATCGACATTACGAGGGTCATGATTGAATCATAGCCGTAAAAAACACTATCATAAACCTTTCCCGTAACATTTGTCTTCATTACTCCAAAAAGAAAAAGCAGGAACAAGGAAATAACGAAGAAAAAAATGCAGGTGGTGGCTTTTAAATATTCATTTTTATAAAATTTTGCGATCCATCCACCAACTATAAAATAGACCAGGGAGTATGAGAAATAAATACCAAAAGGATTAAATAATATAAAAGGTGAGATATCCTTATTTATTAAAGCGCTCCTGTTTAAAAGGTACCCGGTGCTATTTAGTAAAGCATTTAACGCGGTTATTCCGAAAGTAAATAAGAAAATCAGCGCCAATAGATAGTAAGTATAGATTTTTTCATTTTTATCATACATTGATTTAATTAATGGAAACAACATGTAGATATACATTATTGCCAGTAAAAACCACAAATGATTAGTTCTGCCATCTTTAGTGTTGTAGATTGCTTTGATAAACCTCAACGGAGAATAATGGTCCCCAAACACTGGAGTTAAGATGGCAAGTGTTATTGCACCCCAAACTAAATATAAAGTGCCGACTACGACTATTTTCCTGATGTGGTTTTTTATATTATAATCTTTGTTAAGAAGCAAAGCGCCATTGACCATAAAAAATATCGGCACCCCGATACTGGCAATTCCCGAAAGAAAATAATTAAAATAAAGCGAAGGGTAAGCAGACTTTGTGAAATCAATGTTTAGCGCTCCGAAATGATAAAAGCAAACTAAATAGATGGCTATTGACTTTAATAAATCATAATAAAAAATCCTCTTTTTTTCGTCGTATTTGCCACCGGTATCAACTAAAAATTCGTCGCTGCGCGCGAAATCTTTTTTGGTATCAATTGCGGCAAATATCTTTTTCATTCTATGTATTCGAAAATAAATTGTGAAGGCTACTTTTGTCGTTGCTGCTTTTTTAATTCATAAAAGACGAACGTTACTTATTTCTTTTCAAATAATTTTTAAAAATCATAATATAAATCGTCAACAAGGTTTTTAAGGTGTATTTATTAAAATGAAGTGATAAAGCCCCCCAGGCTTGTTTTAATGCTACCGTGCTATTTCCATGAACATTATAAATTTTGGATGCATTTTCTGCAAAATAATTTGCAGAATTATGGCTGGCGATTTTTTTTATTTCTCTTCTTTTATTTTTAGGTACATAGTTTTCAATTATTTTAAAAACCTTTTTTAAATCTTTAATATTTTGATTACTGGATAATGACCTGGAACTTATATTGTCGTTATGCTGCCGGTACAAGGCGAGATTTTTAATAGAAAAAGCCACGGGGAATTTAGCAGCAATTCGCGCCCACATTTCCCAGTCTTCGCCGTAATGAACGGCATAAAAGCTTCCTATCTCTTCGTATACAGCTCTTTTTACAACAACTGCACATACCTGGGCAAACTGTTTCTTTGCTATTTTTAATAGCCAATTTTCAACGATGCCCGTATAATTTTGGACCTGCCGGAAGTCCGATATTAAATCACTTCTTTCATCGATAATTGATAAGCTTGTAAATGCAACCCCAACAGATGGATATTTTACAAATAAGTCTTCAATCTCCGAGTAAAATCCCGGTTTAATTACATCATCTCCATGCAAAATATGGATCAATTTACCGGTTGATATATTGATGCAGGTTTCGAAGTTGCGCAAACTTCCTACGTTTTGTGTTTGCCTGAAAAATCCGATCCTTCCTTTGCCGATATCGTTAACTATGGCTTCTACATCGTCGTCAGTACTGCAATCATCAACTACAACTATTTGCATCTCTGCGAGACCTCTTGCCTGAATTAAGACACTTTGAAGTGTTTCTTTTAAATAATTGCTGCAATTGTAAGATGGGATCATCACTGACCACAGTGGGCGTTCTTTGTCAACCGTAACAGGCTTAATTACGGGTGGGGATCCAGGTGTTCTTTCAACCATAGCTCTTTATAAAATATCAGTCCAATACGCGACCAAACAGGGATGCCATATACATATCAAATTTCTTAATTCGGTAGGTGTATTGGGTGAAAATACGTATTGGGTGCAGGCTGTTTAGAAAGAAAAATTTATCTGGTAAACTGGGTTTGTGGCCCGATTTAAATAATTGATCAACAAATCGTTTATTCCATGGCTTATGAGCGCTGATGGCATGCAACATTAAATAGGACGGTAATTCAAACCCCATCCCGTCTTTGCCGATTATGCTTATTTCGATACCTGGGGAACATGTAATAGCTGCATTTAACAAATCCTGGTCACCTTTTATATAATCAATTTTGTCCTTAACAAAACGGGTTATATCCCCCCCAATTTCGATATATTTTTCAGTAAATTGTATCCATCGGTCAATTAGTCCAATACTTCCTCTTTCGATACCGATAAAGCCGCTGTTAAAATAATAATTTATATTATTGAAAACCGTAATGTCATCAGGAGCCAGGTGCCTCCAATACTTTCTCCATGGATGACTTGAGTGAAGAAAAGAAAAAGAACTGTCAAGACACAAGCATACTCCATTTTCAAGCCAATAAGAAAAAAAACTCCAGGGTGCAATTACAGTAATGTCAGAATCAAAAAAATAGAATTTGTTGGTGTTTTTGTAAGTATCAAAAGCTTCTTTTATAAAAAATGGTTTATAATATCCAAGTTGCATCCGTGTTTCAACTTGTTTAAAATGTATTGTAATGTCATCGGAAACTGAATAACAATTGTCATTTAGAAACTTCAGCTGGCCCACCCAGTCTGGTAAGGTGCCCCGGTAACCAATATATATTAAGCCTTTAAAATCAAATTTAACTAATGAGTTAATTAGCGCTGCAGCGCCCAAATTATACTCACCATCAAACAGACACACAATTATTTCTTCGTATTGTATTTTTTTGTCGGTCCCATTAATAAAGTTATTCATTATTTAATGGTTGTTAGCGGGTTAGTAAAAAGCATATTAAAACAAATTGGAACGTAGGGGATTTAAATATTTCTGTTGAATAGCAAAAGATTTGAAAATTGCGTCTTATATATATTCTTTACTTTTAAAATAGTTGTCAGTTCACCAATGTTACCATATAACAAATGAAGCTGATCCAGATATTTATACTTATTGTGGGTAAAATAATAGCCGCCTGTTAATAATTTGAGATATATAAAAAGTATATTTTTCACACATCTTACAGTTATATACCTGTAGTCGTTTTTAATATTATTAAGATTATTTTTATTCACCCTGTAAACATGCAGCATGGCGTAAGACATTCCAAAACCGAGAAATAATTTTTTATAATAGTTAATTGTTGTACGATGCCCCGGTATAAAATGTTTAAAGAATAACCCTTTAGAATAATGGATTTTAAATCCAATTTTCTTTAATGCTAAACATAGCTCATGATCGCCGCTGCTGAGCAAACTATTATTCACCCTGTCGGATAGTTGAAACTGAAAGTCAAAATTTTTCTTTAAAGACATGTATGCTTTCTTGTTCAAGACCATACCTGCGCCATAAAGCACACCCCGCTCATCTGTTATATCGCCATCAATTTCCGATTGATTACCTGTTGCCAACACGTGATATTGGTTGATTGCAAAATAAGGTGGTTCTTCTTTTTCGAAAACCGGGCTTCCTGTACCACCCAATACCCCGGCAGCCGGGTTTTTTTGCATAATGTCCAGGGCGATGTTTAGATAATTTTCATCCAGCCAATTATCGTCATCGCAAAATAAAACATAGTCAAATCTGGATTCGTCAATACCCTTTTGTCTCGCAGCCGAAAGGCCCGGGGTTGATTCATTAACAATTTTAAAATCAGGCTTTTTTGAAGGGAGGGACTCCCATAATTGACGGGCTGTTTCTACGGTGTTATCCGTTGAACAATTATTTACCAAAACAATTTCCCACGAAGATGTGGGTATGTCCTTTTGGTTGCCGATATGTTGTAACGTTGGAGCCAACCTTGTTGCACTATTAAAGCAACAAATGACCACACTTATCCCAGTTGGCATAAAAATCAATTAATCAATTAGTTTAAAAAATATTAGGAGCAAAGCCAGCAAATCAAACGTGCCTTGCTTATTAATATTGTAAATATACATAATACAATTAAAAAAAAACGACTATTTTTATCACTATCGACTGATATTCAATTAATTAACTTAATGGAAATTTTAGCAATGCTGTCGAAATTGTAAATATTTCATTTGATTGAAAATCAGCAATATATCTTTATTACCCGCCCCCGATGATTATTGAACAATTTCTTTATTTGAAATTTACATTTTAGCCATGCTACCAAAAGTGTAACTTCACACACTATTTAAATTAGAAAGAAATGGCCTGGCCCGAAAAATTAAAACTGAATAAACAATTAGTACGGTCGGCAATTGAAGCTCGATATTTGACCCCGACTGCCATCCAGTTAAAAAGTCTGTCGCGTATAATTGGCGGTCAGGACGTAATTGTTGTTGGTCCTGAAGGATGCGGTAAAACAACAACTTATACAATTGCTGTTTTAAACCGTTTAAGGCACACATCAGATGGGGTGCCAAAAGTGCTGATCCTTGTTCCGGATAAAGAGCAGGTATTGGAGGTAATTAGTCAGTTTGAATTGTTGAGCAGCAATAAGCAACTGCAAATAGTTGGTTTATATGCCGCGCCAGGTACCGAAAGCCAGATGAACGCCCTGGCCGACGGCGCAGATATAGTGGTTGCCACTCCGGACAGGGCGCGGTCTATTTATCTGAAACTGGGCTTAAATCTAAATAAGATTGACTTGCTTATAATTGATGATGCTGAACAAATCGTTAAACAGGGCTTTCAGTTGCCTGTAGCGGAATTAGCCAATAGCATCACCAAATGTCAGCACCTGGTTTTTACCACTGTGGTACATGATAAGCTGAATAAGATGATCGCTCCGTTTATGAAAATGCCATCAACAGTTGAGATTGAAGAAATGGCAGAAACCCGACTGGAAACCCATCCGCAGGTATTGTATCATGTCCCTAATTTCGGCATCAAACTCAATCTGCTGAATTTATTTATGCAGGATGATGATCTGTTTACAAAAACGGTGGTATTTGTAAATACACGCCAAACTGCCGAAAAAATTTACAAAACACTTAGTAACCGCAGGAAAACATCAGCAGTTTTATTAAACTCATGGTCCGTTGAATTTAATAATTGTAAAGAAACAGATGATTTTAAACGATCAGCGGAGGCCAGGATTCTCATTATAATAAATGAAAATAATGAGCACTATGATTTAACTGATATTCCCTTTCTGATACATTTTGAGCTGCCAGATAGTAAAGAACTCTTTATTGAGCGGGTAGTAACCAATAAACCGTCAACGGATGATGAAACGCTTGCTATAGTTTTTGCCACCGATTTGGAACTGGCGACGATTCGGAAGATTGAACAGGCCATTGGTCAAAAAATACCGGTTGCCGAATTACCAGAAGATTTGGTTATAGAGAAAGAAAAGCAAAAAACCGAAGCGGAAGAAAAGCAACCCAAAAAAAAATCGCCGGTTGTGCCATTAGCGGGAGAAGCATTCCATCAGAAAAAAGCGAGCAATTTAAAAACCTATAACTACGGCGCCGGAACAAAGGCCAAAATGACCAATAAGAAAAAGCATTAGATTTTGTCAAAATCTGCCGTAACGCGCAACATCGTTCAATTAAATGTTAATATAAAGTGCCGGGGTACCGATATATAAATCTTCCACCTTTTTTCGTGCCCACGGCGTTTTCCGAAGAAACTTCAGGCTCGATTTTACGCTCGGGTCTTCGTTAAAACAGTTAATGCGGATACGCACCCCCAATTCCTGCCAACCATAATGCGCAACCAATGCATTTAATATCATTTCAAGTGTTTTACTATGAAGTGGATTGTTGGCCTGTTGCTGCATAATTCATCAAAAATAACATAAAATTGCAGAGACGCCCCGAAGCTTCGGAGCGTCTCTGCAATTACATTTTTATAGCAGTTTCGGGTTTAATTCCGAATCTATCAATTCACCGATAGGTTTTCCCATCAGCCATTTTTCGTTATCATTTTTTTGCCAATTGTTTTTAAAAGGCGAAACGCGCGCTCCATCGGCCATATAAATAATAGTCATTACTTCGCGCATTTTATGCGACTTATTTCCATTGGCATGGTGCATTGTAAAACCTCTGTGCCAGGTAGCATCGCCTGCTTTCATGGTATTAGCACGGCTAATCGGAAACTTTTTCCCGTCTACATAATTTTCATAAGCAGTTTCCGATTCATCCGATATTTCAAAATTAAACACGGAGCCTTCGGTAAATGACCCGGACGCAAACGTAAGCATACCCATATCTACGTCAATATCAACCAGCGGCATCCACATGGTTATGGTATTGTTGGTATCAATTGGCCAATAATATTGATCTTGGTGCCACGGCGTTGGTCCTCCGCCGGGTTCTTTAAACAGCGCCTGGTCATGATACAGCCTTACATTTTCAACACCCATTAAATCGGCCGCAATTTTTGCAAGGCGTTTGGCCAATACAAACTTTCTCGCTTCCGCGTCGCTTTGCCACAAATTCATTATTTGTAAAAATGCTTTGCCATAAGTGTCCCTATCGGCCATTTTTCGTTTTTCGGTATTGTACCTGTCAGCGGCATCAACAATAACGGGACGATAGGCAGCAATTTCCTCCGGCGAAAGCACCTGTTTAATTAAAGTATGCCCTTTTTCCTGGAATTCGTTTATATTATGATCTGATAATTTTTTAAAATCATCCAATTCGGGTAAAACTGCGAGCTGATTATTCATTGTATTAAGTTTTTATAAAGGTAAACTACACTTGATCGCAAAAAAATGACATAAATGGTTTATTTATGGTATATCTTATCCATATATTTATATGATCAATGAATCTTATTAATATATGCTATGATCAAAGCCTCCCACGAAATACTTCAACCCGCAAGCAACAGCCAATCATTCCTGCTCAGGAAATTTGATAGTTCCGCCTTTGATGCCCCATATCACTTTCATGAAGAATATGAACTTACCTATATTTTACAGGGCTATGGTAAACGTTACATAGGCAGCCACATGGAGGATTTTACCACAGGCGACCTCGTGTTGCTGGGTCCAAACCTTCCGCATTGCTGGAAACTTGATCAAGAAAAAGCCCAAAAGAAAGCCGGCGCCGTAGTAATTCAATTCAGCGCGGCATTTTTAGGAGATCATTTTTTTGATAAAACTGAAATGCAGCATATTAAAAAGTTGTTTCAAAAAAGCGTGTGCGGCATTAGGTTTAACCAGGAAATACAAACTTCAATTGGCCGGTATCTAACTGCTTTTAGTGAAGAAAAAAACAATTTCGCGTTACTGATAGGCTTATTGGAACTGCTGCAGCGGCTTGCATCATCCAACAACTATGTTTTGTTGGACCCAAACAGTACAATTGCCGAGCGTTCAGTTGCTCAACAAGAACGAATAAACCCTGTATTTGCCTATTTGGTTGAAAATTTCAGACAACAGGTTTCCCTTGAAACGGCAGCAGGACTTGCAAACATGACACCGAATGCTTTTTGCAAATACTTTAAGAAAATTACCCGCAAAACTTTTATGGAAACCATTATTGATTATCGCCTCAATTACGCTATACAACAACTGGTTCAAACAGATAAACCTATTTCAGAAGTGTCATTTGACAGTGGCTTCGGCGATATTTCCCATTTTTATAAATTGTTTAAAGTAAAAATGCACCTGAGTCCGCTCAATTACCGAAAAAAGTTCATGAAGTCTTTTGAGAAAGAGGAAGTACCGGGCGAAATATGAGCTTGTCCAATGCAAATCTATCAACGCCGGTATTAACTTCAGACCGCCCAATAATTCCCCGAAATAATAATCATATCAAACAGCTTGATAGTATTGTCATAATAGTCAAAATCCTCCATTTTAAAAGCTACCATGTAATCCCACACTTTATTTAACCAAACCTGATTTTTTTTATCAACCATTGCCGATACCGCAAACGGCGAAATAAAGCTCAACGCTTCAAAATTCCGGCCTTTAATGTCATTTCCCGCCAAAGTGTACCCGGCAGAGATATTATAGGTGTCGTTGTCGGTGGTTTCCCGAATCCAGTGATTTATTTTATCTGCAATGGCCTTTGAACGCTCGTCGCCGGTTAACAAATAATCGGTAGCTATACGCCAGGGCACACGGCAGGCGTTGTAATTATAACAGCCATCATAGCGGGACTCTAGGAAATGCGGTGGCGCCGGTTTTGCCTTTTTATTAATATTAACAATAAAATCGGGAACCAATCCGGCATCCGGGCTATAGTCCTTTTCCAGGGTGTTAAAAAGCTGATAATTTGAATTTATAACGTTATTCCATCGCTCATCATTTGCAACACGTTCAAATGCCTTAAAATGTGCCGGCATAAAGTCGGATGATCGTGTATCAAAAAAATCGTCACTTTCTTTTTCTATCCCATCACTTAATAAAATGGACCACGTTTTGTGATTTATCTCGTATTCCATAATCTCCGCAATCATAGCTTTGGCTTCTGCTCTATAATTAATCAAGCCCTTGCTTCCCCATTGCTTATCGGCCAGCAACAACGAATATGCTATATCCATATCGCCATCAGTCGCCGATGTCGTGTCTGAATATTTTCCGTTTGTAAATTGCGCCCAGTCCATTAAGCGTTTGCCCCTGGCGCTCGGGTGCGACTTATAATACCGGTATAAATTGTCGTAAATGGCCTTAGCTGAAGCATCGTAACCTGCGATTAATGATACAATGATCATTCCGTACCCCTGCGCCTCGGATACACATTTCTTTTTGCCCACATTTTCGAACCACACATAACTTTCAGGCTTGCCTTTAACATTTTTGATAAAACGCTTCTTCCATTGGGTGTAAAAACTGCAAACTGCGTTGTCAAGTTGGCCTTGCGAAATATGATTGGGTTTAATAGTACCAGCAAAATATTTTACGTGTTGTGGAAATGGTTTTATAGGAGTCTGGGCAAACAGACTAGTACTACAGAAACAACAGAAGATGAATAATTTAAAAGCACTAAATTTCATCAGTCGTAAATTTAAAACATCACAGGTGAAGCGCAGTAATTATAATAACGATTTAATATTACATATAATTTAAACTAAATTACATTTTCACGCAAATGCAATATTTTGATAGTAACAGTGATGATACTGTATACGGTGTCATTTATACACCATAAATTTTAATTTTGCCCATCTCAGAATTCACATATGTTTAGAAGAAATCTTAAATATATCTTTTTAATCTGTTTATGTGGGCTGTATTTTCAGCAGGCCCACAGCCAGCAAAAGGTATTGAGTTTGAAAGAAGCGGAACAAACGGCACTTGCCAATTACGAAACCATCAAATCAAAAACGAACCAGCTGAATGCCACAAAAGCAAATCTTAGCGAAAGTCGCACAGAATATTTACCTGATGTAAATATTTCCGCCCAGCAAGCATACGGTACCGTTAACGGGCAATATGGCCCGGCGTTAGGACTTAACGGGAGCATATCATCGTCAGGCCCGGTTTTGAACCATCAGAACTGGAATGCCGGATTCGGCTCGCTATATTTAAGTAATATAAGCTGGAATTTTTTCGCATTTGGAAGGGCGATAGAAAAGGTTAAAGTTCAAAAAACATCAGTATCCCGTGACGAAAGTGATTTGGCGCAAGAGCAATTCCAGCATCAAATACGCGTAGCAGCGACGTATCTGAATCTGCTCGCTTCGCAGCAGTTAAGTAAGGCAGCGCAGGATAATCTTAGCCGTACAATCGACATACAAACAGTAGTAGGTGCTCGTGTTAAAAGTGGTTTAAATCCGGGAGTCGATTCATCGCAGGCAAATGCCGAAGTAGCGGCTGCCCGCATAGCGCTTACCAACGCCAGGGAAACAGAACAGGAACAAAGCAACCAGCTTGCCCAATATTTAGCGATAGTACCTCCGCAGGGCTTTTTGTTAGATAGTCTTTTTGTAACCAAAGCACCGGTAAACACCGATCCTCAGTCAAATACAAATCTCGAAAATCATCCTTTATTGCGTTTCTATCAAAACAGGGTGGCCGTCAGCGATGAGCAGGCGAAATATTTAAGCACCTTCAGTTATCCAAGCTTTACTTTATTTGGTGCTTACCAGGGAAGGGGTTCAGGATTTAGTTCGACTTACGGAACTAATCAAAACGATTACAATTCCGGTTATGGCAGCGGCGCTGATCCTACCCGGTTTAACTATTTATTTGGCGCAGGGGTGACCTGGAATATTACTAATCCATTCAGAGTTCACTACCTCGTAAGGTCTCAAAAATTCACTTCGGCGCAATACCAGAATGATTATAACCTGGTCAGCCAGCAGTTGTCGGCGGAACAGGTTCTAGCAGAAACGAAGATCAGCAATTCTCTGAAAAATTTTCACGACGCACCGGCCGAAATAAAGGCAGCCCGGGATGCTTATGTCCAGAAATCGGCTTTGTACAAAAATGGTCTTGCAAATATAGTTGACCTTACACAAGCGCTTTATGTACTAAACCGCGCCGAAGTTGACAATTATATAGCCTCAAATAATGTATGGCAGGCGCTGCTGTATAAGGCTGCAGCAACAGGTGATTTGGGGATATTTATGAATAATTTTTAATATACAATTTAGATATGGGAATGATAAAAGCGGCCCTTCAAAGGCCAATTACCATACTGGTTATAGTTGCAGGATTGTTTTTCTTTGGTATAAATGCAGTACGAAGTATTAAGATTGATATTTTTCCAGCTCTTAACCTGCCAGTAATTTATATATCGCACCCTTACGGCGGCTACACTCCCGACCAGATGGAAGCCTATTTTGGAAAGCAATACGTGAGTTTACTTTTATATGTATCGGGAGTAAAGAGTATCGAATCGCGAAATATTACCGGCTTGACCCTATTAAAACTTACCTTTTACGAGGGTACAAATATGGCGCAGGCGGCTTCCGAGGTAACCTCCTATGTCACGCGCGCCCAGGCCTCATTTCCACCTGGCTCTCAACCGCCATTTATTTTGCGTTTCGATGCTTCTACGTTACCAGTCGGCCAGTTAGTGCTCACAAGCCCGAGCCACACCAATAACGAACTGATGGATTTAGCTAACATCTACATCCGGTCGTCATTTACCTCGGTACCGGGCCTGGTTTCTCCGGCCCCTTTTGGCGGCAACGTTCGTACCGTTGTAGTTAAGGTTGATCCTGAATTGCTCAGATCGCATAATTTAACACCCGACCAGGTTGTTGCCGCTATACGCGATAACAATTTGAATACGCCGGCCGGCAACGTAAGAATAGGCGACTATAACTATCTTACGCCAACCAATACCAGCCTAAAGCGAATAAAAGATTTTGAAAACATTCCGTTGTATAAAAATGGAGTGCAAACTATTTTTTTGCGTGATGTAGCCTCCGTTGAAGATGGTGCCGATATTACCACCGATTATGCCCTGATAAATGGGAAACGTTCTGTTTATCTGCCCATCACAAAATCGGCCGATGCTTCGACGTGGGAAGTTGTACAAAATCTAAAAAAAGCTATTCCGAGGTTCCAGGCATTATTACCGCCCGATGTAAAACTTTCGTATGTGTTTGATCAATCGGTATATGTAATCAACTCGGTAAAAAGTTTGGCCGAAGAAGGCGCAATCGGCGCTGTGCTTACAGGTTTAATGGTGATGTTATTTTTGGGAGACCGAAGAGGGGCCCTAATAGTAATATTAACTATACCCACCTGTATTATATCCGGCATATTTTTCCTGTATCTGTGCGGGCAAACCATTAATATCATGACATTGAGCGGGCTTTCGCTCGCCATAGGTATTTTGGTGGACGAATCGACGGTTACCATCGAAAATATTCACCAGCATTTTGATATGGGTAAACCAAAAGCACTGGCTATTTGGGATGCCTGTAAAGAAATAGCCTTCCCTAAACTGCTTATTTTATTTTGTATCCTGGCGGTGTTCGCCCCGGCGTTTACCATGACCGGTATCCCCGGAGCCTTGTTCAGGCCGCTATCAATGGCAATAGGTTTTTCCATGATCACTTCGTACATGCTGGCTCAAACCTTTGTTCCGATAATGGCCAATTGGATTATGAAAAACACGCATGAGGATAAAAGTCATGAAGATGGCTTTGCACTCGAAGATGAAGGCGGCGATCAATGGGAGCAAAAGGAGCTGGCACTAAAGAAAGCTACAGAAGGCAACGGAAATAAGCTAAGCAGGTTTGATAAATTCAGGCTCAGATATCTTCGTTTTATCGATCGCATGATGCCAAACCGTAGATGGGTAGTAATTGCTTATGCTATCGTTTCCCTTTGCCTTGCGTTTTTGTTGTTTAATATTATTGGGCGGGATGTATTGCCGAAAGTAAATTCTGGCACCTTCCAGGTGCGGATGCGTGCTCCTGATGGTACACGCTTAGAACGTACCGAAGCTATTACACTAAGGGCGGAACATGTATTAGATAGTTTAGTTGGTCGCCAAAATATCGAGATCACTTCGGCGATGGTTGGGCAGCATCCGGGACAATTTTCAACCAGCCCCATCTATTTATTTATGGCCGGCCCGCAGGAAGCTGTTTTGCAGGTAAATTTAAAGGAAGACTTTGAGGAAAACCTTGAAGACCTGGAAGAAAGATTCAGGCATGCTATGAAAAAACAAGAGCCGTCTGTTAGTCTTTCTTTTGAGCCAATTGAGCTCACTGATAAAATTTTGAGCCAGGGTTCGCCAACACCAATAGAAGTGGCCATATCCGGAAAAAACAAGGCTCAAAATGTTAAGTATGCTTTTAAAATACTTGATAAATTAAAGAAAATAGATTACCTGAGGGATGTTCAAATAGGGCAGTCTTTTAAATATCCTTCAATAAATATCGATATTGACCGTGTACGGGCCGCCGAGTTGGGCGTTGGCGTAAGTGAGATATCGCGTTCGCTTGTTGCAGCCACGTCGTCGTCAAGATACACGGAAAAAAATGTGTGGCTCGATCCTAAAGTAGGGCTAAGTTATGCTGTACAGGTCGAAGTCCCCGAATATAATATGGCCAGTTTAAATGATCTGCGGCAAATCCCTGTCATGAATGATCATCCGAGGCCGGTTTTGAGCGATGTAGCGGCTATCAGCCCAGGCATCACCAATGGCGAAAATGATGATATCGGCGCTATACCTATGCTTACCGTTACGGCTAATCTTAACAAAAAAGATCTGGGTACGGCCACTACCGATGTTCAAAAAGCCATTCAATCTATAGGGGAATTGCCCCGCGGATTAACAATGACAACGCGTGGTTTAAGCCAAACGCTAACTGACACACTTGACAGTTTACAAACAGGATTACTGGTAGCTGTTATCGTTATTTTCCTGATGCTTGCGGCCAATTTTCAGTCGTTCAAAATGTCGTTTGTGGTATTGTCAACAGTACCAGCCGTGCTGTTTGGCTCGTTATTGCTTGTTAAATTAACGGGGGCCACACTAAACCTGCAATCCTATATGGGAATGATCATGTCAGTAGGTGTATCTATTTCAAACGCTGTTTTGCTGATCACTAACGCCGAAGAATTACGCAAGCATAACGGTGACGCGCTTAAATCAGCCCGCGAAGCAGCAGCGTTACGTATGAGGCCGATTTTAATGACCAGTTTAGCAATGATCGTTGGGATGATACCAATGGCATCAGGAATAGGCGAAGGCGGCGGACAGACCTCGCCGCTTGGCCGGGCTGTTATCGGGGGACTGTTTGCTTCAACATTTGCCGCATTGCTGATATTGCCCCTGGTTTTTGCATGGGTACAAGGGAACACTACCACAGATTCTGTTTCCCTGGATCCTGAAGATAAAGAAAGTAAATTTTATGTCCCTTTGCACCATCACGAAAAACATGAAGAAAAATAAATCAATAAATGTGTTAATTGCTTTGGCGTTAAGCGCAAGCTTAATCAGCGCCTGCGGCTCAGATAAAAAAGAAAAAGAGCAACAGCTGCAGACTGAAAAAGAGGAAGCTGCGGTAGATACACCGGCAGTTGTGCTGGCTCCCGTTAACAAAGGCAAATTGAACTCATCAATAAGCATACCCGGCGAGCTTATCCCCTATCAGCAGGTTGACTTATATGCTAAAATTAACAGCTTTGTAAAGAAACTACTGGTCGACGTAGGGTCGGAAGTTCACCAGGGCCAGCTACTGGCAGTAATGGAAGCACCCGAGATAAATTCGCAGCTGTCACAGGCCGAATCACGTATCAAGCAGATGGAGTCTATTTACCTGGCGAGCAAAGCAACCTACGACAGGCTGTATATTACAAGTAAGACGCCCGGCACAGTCTCTGCAAATGATCTTGAGCAGGCGGATGCTAAAAAGAATTCGGATTATGCTAATGTAGAGGCAGCTAAATCATCTTATGCTGAATATGCCGCTAACCTAAATTATTTGCAGATAAAGGCGCCTTTTGATGGTGTAATCACCGCCAGGAACGTTAACACCGGCGCCTATGTGGGCCCCGGCGGTAAATCGACAGATCCTTTGTTTACCCTTCAAGATCAAAAAAGACTGCGCCTGGCCATTTCTGTGCCCGAAGCTTTTAGCGGTAACCTGAATAAAGGCGAAACGGTAAGCTTTAACGTAAAAGCGTTTCCAAATAAAAAGTTTACAGCTCAGGTTGAACGCATGGCAGGTGCGCTGGACGAAAAGTTAAGGTCTGAATATGTTGAGATGGACGTTTATAATAAAGATAAAAGTCTGCTGCCGCATATGTACGCCGAAGTTAATTTACCATTACCGGCACACGATAGTACTTTGATTGTACCCAAGACTGCCGTTGTATCCTCTACCGAAAGCGTATTTGTAGTGAAAATAGTTGACCATCATGCAGAGTGGGTATATGTGAAAAAAGGCTTTGAATCGGGAGGCATGGTAGAAGTTTACGGCAAATTAACCGCAGGAGATAAAGTAGTTAAGAAGGCAACAGACGAAATACGAAATGGATCGGCTGTTAAGTATTAACGCCGGCTACCGGAAATAAGCTGAATGTTGATTTACACAAATGGCTATTAATCAGAGAAATATAGCGATCCTAAAAGGACCCTATTGCGACCGAAAGAATAGACAAAGATAACCTGATGACAGACCCTCTCGGAGCTAAAACACCAGCAAAAATTGTGAATTTGCTTAAATCAATAAAGTAAAACGCTTAATTTTTTAAGCGTTTTGCTTTAAGTATATTTTTACCAACGACCACCGCCGCTACCGCCGCCACGATTGTTATCCCTTGAATAACCGCCGCCGCCACCGCCACGATTGCCGCCACCGCCATAACCGCCGCCGCCACCACGGTTGCCGCCGCCATAGCCACCGCCGCCTCTGCGGTCACTTGGTTTCTTTTCTTCAGCCTGGCTAACCGCAATTGATCTTCCTTTTACATCGGTGCCGTTTAAACCGGTGATCGCTTTTTGCGCGCTCTCGTCGTCGGTCATTTCAACAAAGCCAAAACCTTTGCTTCTGCCGGTTTCTCTGTCGCTAATTAATTTCACGGTGCTTACTTCACCGTAGGCTTCGAAAAGCTCTCTTAAATCGGCTTCCTCTAATGAAAAAGGAAGGCTTCCTACAAATATGTTCATCAAAATTTAATTTACTCGGACAAGTCTATTTTGCTTGCCACCCTTTATTAACATCAAATATAGTAATAGATATTTTATGATTACAGTTATAAAATATAAATACGCAATAATTGTTTGAAAAAATAGTTAAAAAATCATTTTAATCTGATAGTGTTTGTCTTTCAACTGAAATTCATCCCCTTTTCTCCGTCCATTAAGTATTAATCCAACCGGCGAAGCGGGAGAAATAGCAAAATAAGCTTCATTATTAACAATTATTTTACCCGCACTTATTGCTATATAAAAATTACCATTATTAGTAATAACTAAACTCCCGGTTTCGGCTTTATCAGAAACAATATTAGGGTTTAATTGATTTAAAGCTACTTTTAACTTATTGGCTTCATTTAATTGAATGGTATTGCGCTGGGTTTCCTGTTCCATCATAGCCCGTCCGGTTTCAAATTTATCGCCGGCACTGCTTTTGGTATCATCATTTGAGGCTTTTTGTGCTTCTTCAATCGCCAGCCTGGCGGCTTCCATCCTATTGTGTACATAGTCGAGGCACTGTTGGTACAATTCTTTTTTTAACTCAGTCATCACGAAATAATGGGACATTTAGTTTTCCCCTTCGAAAGTCGGGAAAGTCGGTAAGATTAACTCTATTAATTAAAATTATATCCTAAGGCAAATCAATTGGTCTTGGGGTTGTCGCAATTGCATTATAACATTTCAAACAGATTTACTGTTGGTTAATTTTTTAGGGCGATAGATTCTTTTTGAATGATTCACTGTACCACCCACCGGGGCTTACATCGTTTGTTTTAATTATTTGATTTTTAATTCGTTGACTTGATTTTAATCAACTTTTCTTAGGACAAGACAAGTAAAATAAAAGCCCCCTTACACTCGCTGTTTGGGGGCTTTCAACCTAAACCTTATCACAATTTGTAAATGCGAGATGCACCTACATTCTAGATAACGTATAATATTGCGTTAAAGTTTTATCGAAGTGAAAATTTTTTTTTGATTCAATAATTGAGGCATTTCCTTCCGCTGACAAAGGATAAATTGTAATCGGTTTGTCATCTGAACAAAACCTTTAATCAGAAAATTTGTTTAATAGTTAAAAGGCCGAAATACTTTCATTTAGCTGTTACAATTTTAAAATTGTAACGTAATGTAATATTAAACTAAACGGGCACAGATATGAGAAGAAAGACAAACAAAAATGGCTTTGAAGAGTACAGAACAACTTTGATCCTGCTTACAATTTTAATGGCTGTTATGAGCCTTATCATTTTTATGCCACTAAAGCATAGCAAACAAGCCGACGTTAGTACAGCTACCGTTGGCACCAGATAAGTAATCAGGGCTTTATAATATTTATAAGCTATCCCAACTATACGCTAAGCATAGTTTTTGCTACCCGCTGGCCGCTCGTTAGTGCTGCCTCAACGGTGCCCATCGCAGGGCCATCGTATAAATAATCGCCTGCAAAAAACAGGATATCGCTGAGCGGTTTGTTTAACAACTTTCGGGATTCTTCAGATGCAACCGTATCGAAGGAATAAGAACCCCGGGTAAATGGTTCAGCCGTCCAGTTAACAATGGTAAACGCCAACAAACCATTTTTTAATTCATCAGGATTACGCTTAAATATTTTACCCAATGACTGAAGAGCTTGCTGTAATATAGCCTCATCCGGCTGGTTTTTCTTATTAGCTGCATCCGGCCCGCCTAACCAACCAGTTAATACTGAGCTATGTTGTGGCGATTGTGTCCACCAGGTTGGTATTTCTTCATCCGAAAACAGGTAGCCCATATTTCTTAAGCTTTTCCCGGCAAGTTCCGTAACGAATTGATCTTCCCAAAATATTGAATCAAACTCAAGCAGAATCTTTATCACGGCGCCAAACCCCATGGCTTCAATAGCTTTTTTCTGCTCAGGAATTTCCGGATGAAAGGCTATCGCTCCCCTTTCGTCATTATAAGCCTGAAGCACGCCCAACGGCAGGGCTATTAATATTTGACTTGCATCATAAACTACCCCTTCGGTTGTTATTGCTTTAACACCCTCGTGCGACCAATGAACTTCTTTTACTATTGAATTTAAATAAATGCGGCCACGATTATTCTTACACTCGTCTTCCAGGTATTTTATTACTGCGCCGTATCCCCCTTTTACCCTGCGCTGTGCATCATCATCCTCGCCTTGCCATTCTCTTCTTAAAGCAAAAGCGCTGGCTTTCCATAGATCAGCGGTGTCGTAGCCAGAAACGAACTTCCTTACAGACTCTCTTAGTTCTTTGTATCTATCGCCCGGGAATTCTCTTTGAAGAAATTCACCCATGTTTACATCTGCTTCAAGTTTGCTAAGGCGCTGAATCAGCACGCCCCAGTCGGTGATAAAAAAGCCCACGTTGCTTAAATGTCCATTATTATAACGCCACATTTCTGCATTTACCGATTGATACGCAATTCCGGCTTCTTTTAACAAATTAAGGGTAACAGGAAGATTGCCGTGTATAAACTCAGCGCCCAGCTCGGTATTCTTTAAAAATGCTTGATTGTGAATAGTGTGAATGCGGCCACCGCATCGGTTACGTGCTTCCAGTACAATTACTTTTTTACCAGCTTTTGCCAGTGTGCGTGCGGCCATCAGCCCCGCGGCACCCGCCCCTATAATTAAAATATCGATTTTGTTCATTATGCTGAACAACAAATTTAAGTAATACCCGGGTAGTTATAGGCGGGAATTGTACTTAATTTAAACTCTTACGGAATTCGCTCGGCGTTTTGCCTTCTATCCGTTTAAACAGTTTAAAAAAGTAACTAAGATTGTTGAAGCCAACGGCATAACACGCTTCATTAATGGATACATTCACACGTTTGAGTATTAATTTAGCCATGGCGATTCGCTCATGCAAAATAAAGTCGACCGGACTTATCCCAAACTCTCTTTTAAAACACCTGAAAAAATTTGGCTTACTCATGCAGCATAAATCACTCAGCTTATCAATCGTTATTTCTTCGCTAATATGTGCCTTAATATATTGTACAACCGAAGCAAAGCGGTTAGTTGTGGTGTGAGTAACATAGTTATCAAGTATCATATTGCGTGCCTGGGTTTGCATTAAACGGATAAGAAGTTCCTTCAATGTAAAATCAACAAGTACATCTTTTGCGGCAATATTTTCAGTGCTGATATTTATTAGCCTGTTGATAGCAGAAGTGATTTCCAGCGAGTTTTGCAGGTGAAAACATGAAATATCAATATTCCAGTTATCCTGTCTTTCAGTTTTAGGATATTTTTCATTCAGCAGATGCAAAGTATCCTTTAACATTGCTGCATCAACGGCAAGAGCGATACATTGTGTGGGATTTTGGAGATTGGCTTCCGGAAAATCAATGATCATCTCTACATTGTCGGGCACAATTACCGATTCGCCCGGAAGGTAGTCGAAATGTTCTGAACCAAAAAGATGCATTACCTTTTTTCCGCGTAGCATGGTGGTCAGCACCATATCGTTAAATTTAAGTCTTACTTTTTCCGACTGCTGACGGGTTTCGAACACGTTAAGCTCGCAATGCTGCATTGTATAAACAGACCTGCTTTCCACCAATGTTTTCAAGTCTTTTTCCGGCTGCAGAGGCAATACTCGGGGTTTAAATTTATGCTGCATAAACAGGGTTACTAATTAATATAGCATGAAATGTTTACAAAAAGCTAATTGGTAAGTTAAAGATAACGAGATAAACAGTAATTATAACGAAATAAAAAATTTAATATTTTAATGCACAAAGCTGATACAATAGTGCATAACAGCTTACATTCCAAGGGCTAATTTTATCAGTATCAATATTAACTAAAACAAAAATATTTTGGAAACCGAAAAGCTGGTAGCACGACACTCGTTTATCGTCAAAATAAAAACATGCTGATTTCCTACAACAAGAAAAAGTTGGGTTTCTTTTGATTAACTTTTCTGGGGGCATCATGGCTCTTGCTATGGTGCCTTTTTTTTTATAAAAAATACGTCAAGAATTTCTGCAGGCCCTGAAGCGATAGCTTTGATACGTAAATTATGCAGTGAACATAGCGAGTTAATTTTTCACCAAAGCCCACACCAGTAAAAATACATTTGCGAAGTTTTGAAAACTTCGCAAACCTTGTGCAAAGGAAAATACCTTAAATAACAACAAAAGCCCTGGTTTTCACCAGGGCTCTGCTTCAACGTGATAGTTTAGATTAATTAGGATCTTTATTTCGTTGATAATACTATTTCTTGTTTTTGCAGGTTCCAGCCTTCAACCAATACAGTTGGCGTTGCTGTTCCCAATTTAGCTACCGGTGCGCTTACTGATACCGTTATGCTTTCGTGTGGTGCAAGAGTAAAGTAATTGGCTGTCCAATAACCTGGCATCACCTCTTCGCCACTTTTCATTAACTGCGGACGTACAAAAAATGCAATTTTATTAGTGTTATTGCTGAATTGCATTGTCCATTTGTTTTCAGTACTCCCCTTTTCAGCTTTTAATACGTGTACATCCACCTGAGAGTTGTCCATATTGTTAAAACCGGTAAAATCGTTATTGGCCGATAACCAGTAAACATTATGTGAAACCGTTTTTCCTGCGGCATTTATTAAATTAAGCACCACGAAACTTACGCCTTTTGCCGTCGCTAATATATCTTTTAATTTAATAACATCTTGCGTTCCGGTCTCAGAAAGGCTAACATGATTAACTTTAAATGAATTAACCAGCTTACTATCCAAATCGTAAATATCAGCTTTAGCCGTTAAAATGCCTGTTGCGTGGTGCATTCGGTTAATAACGGCAACGGTCGAATCGTCCTGGTTAAACTGGATATGCAATGGCTCACAGGCATTTTGCATGGCATAATAGCCCGCGTTAGGTTCCAGATACCAATCATATATCTGCCATACAACGCTTGGGAATGCCGCGTTTAATTTCCATAGCATCACTCCTCCCGTTTCATTAAGCTTATGTCCGTCAGCTTCGAATATTCCCTGGTATCCAACCACGTTCATCAGTTGCATTTTATCCGAAAAATTAACAATTGTTGACGGCTGACCATACCGTTTTGCCATCTCTTTAATATACACGTCATAATGGGCGGCTCCCGTACAGGCATCATGATATCCCCAGCTATTATTTAACGGAAAAGGTAATTTGGTATCCCAAACCAGGTTAGGAATTGTTTTAATTAAAGTAGTATAAGGTGGTTGGGACGGGATACCCGTTTCATCTTTAAACACCCAATCGCGACCTGCGTCGGCTTTTTTATAATATATTTTGGGATCGGTCCATTCGTAAGGTCCGCTGCTATAAACGCCCGATGGCATATCGTCGGGCCATGAGCCTTTCCACCCCGCCGGAAGTTTGGCAAAGCCCGATGAACTTGGTATAAACGGCCGCGAGCCATCCATGCTTATGATATTATCGCGCATAGCGTCAAACAATTCCTTGCGGGCATGCCCTTCGTTACCACCTGTCCATACCAATAAGCTTGGGTGGTTGCGTATGCGATAGATAGTGCTTTTAACATTTTCAATAAAAACGTTCGATTCCAGGGGCCAGTCCGGCGAGCCTTTAAACTCACCTTGTGTGTCGCCGGTAATCCAGAAATCCGACCATACCATTTCACCGTACTTATCGGCTGCGTTCCAGAAGGCATCGGGTGGCGTAACACCCCCTCCCCAAATACGCACCAGGTTTACATTGGCATTACGGCATAAATGCATTTCATAATCATAGCGTGCCGAATCCCTGTTAACCATCATATCCGGTACCCACGCACCACCCATCAAATGCACGCGTTTGCCATTCACATAAAAATCGCGGCGTACAAAACCATTAACCATTGTTGCTTTTGAGCCAACTGTGCGGATACCAAAAACAAAAGTGGTATCGTCAGTGATACTGGCACCCTCAGCGTATTGCAGGCGGATACGGTAAAGGTTTGCCTTACCATAGCCATTTGGCCACCACAAGCGGGGTTGATGAATTAGCAGCTGGCTGATGCTGTCGGCGTTCAAATCAACCGTAGACGATCCATTTGCTGACACGGCAATACCATGCGAAAATTGCAAAGGAACGCCTGTGAAATTTTCCGGTTTTATGCTTACTATAAGTTTACCGCTTTGGGCGGCCCCGGTATGATTGGAGAGGGTTAAGTTTAATGATAATTTAGCTACGCCGGTATCGGGCAGATTTGGCAAATCTGTTACCAGTTTAGGCCGGCCAATAGTTACTGCCCCCGTTGTGCGCAGATAAACCGGCTGCCAAATACCCATATTGCGATCACGTACAGGCGGTATCCAATCCCAGCCAGCTGAGCAAAGCATAGTTACATTTTTGCCAATATCGCCAGTAGGCCCGCCATTTTCGTAAAAAGGCCCTAAAGCCTGTAGTTGTTCTTTTGACGGGTAGCCCGGATAATCAAGAGGATATATTTTTACAGCAAGCGCGTTTTCGCCACCAGCTACAATTGCATCGGTCACATCTAAATTGTGCTCGGCAAACATCCCTGCCATTTGGGTAGAGTCGGCAATTTGTTTACCATTAACCCATACAGCCGCCCGGTAATTTATGCCCTTAAAAATTAATTGAAAAACCCTGCCTTTATCGCCCGCAGGTACTTTAAAAGTGATGCGATACCAGTAAGGCTTTTTCCATGGGTTAGGGTCATTTGGCAAATGGCTGTATTGCTCCAGGTTATATTCTTTATTAAACTGATCAGAAGCATCAGGAATAAGCATATTATTCAAGCCCTGGTATGGATCGGGATAAATGTGGTTGGCCACAAGGCCGGTTAAAACTGTAGATGGCACTTTAACCGGAAACCAATATACCGGCGAATGATATTGAATATTTGATAATTCCACACCCGACGCATTGATAAGAGCCGAAGACTGGAGATCGAAATTTGTTAGCTTTACCTGTTTTACCTTCCCCGCCTGGGCATACAAGCCGGATGGTAATAAGTAGTTTGATAATATTAACGCAACCAAACAGATCAATTTTTTCATATGATAATTAGTTTTTAAAGGACTGGAAACCGTTTGAAAAAATTTGACGTTTCAATTTTGCAAAGCGGCTTTTAAGGTGCCCTATCCCATTTTATAGCGGTAAATCTACTTAACTAAAACGTAGCGTAAATTGTACTAATTTACCGTTTTATTGTACTATTTTAAATTGACCGCAAAAATCATTTAGTGCTTCTTGCCGGCGATATTTTTTAATACAATAACAGGTTCGTGCTTGTCCCAATCGGGCGTAAATCCTTTTTGATTAACCTGGCCGCGAACACCCGGAAAGGAGAAATTTCCTAATATGACGTCGTCGTAGCCGTCACGATCAACGTCGGCCACAGCCATCGATATCCACCGGCCATACTTATTAATTGGTATTCGATGTGCAGTGAACTGATTTGGTTTAGTTTGTTCAAGATAAGTGAAGCATTCTTGCGGATGATATTTAAAGTCAGCAAAAAAAGCAATTGCCACTATATCCAAATCGCCATCATGATCGAAGTCCTCCGCAATTGCTTTGGTACAGCCATTAATTTGATAAAAATAGGTCTGGTCAAAATGCCAATTGCCATCATTAGTAAAAATATACACGCCGTGATAAGGCTTTAACACAGTAGAGTAATCAGTGTTATCTCCACAGGTATATAAAATATCTGGTTTGCCATCATGATTAAAATCCGCCAGCTGGAAACTGCTCGACCCGTAGACAGCCGGAAATTGCAACAATGCTTGCTCCGTAAAGCCACCCTTATGATCATTTAGAAACATCCATAAGCCCTCATCAGCTTGTGCAAAAAGGCACATTACATCTGGCCAGCCATCATTGTTAAAATCACCGGTTATCAATTGCTCACCCCCGGGCCGATTACTGATAGTTACCTTTTTAAATTTGTGATTTGGCTGGTGCTGCAAAAGATAAAGACCGCCCTTTTCATGTCCGAAACCACAAACTACATAATCCATAAGGCCATCCTTATTAAAATCGGCTGTTACTGTTTGGATAGGGCGTGGCAGGCTATCAGCCATTACAACCGTGTCTTTAATTTTGTCGGAAAGTGATAACTGTATTATCTTACCTTCGGCCTTGTCAAGGGGTGGCAAAACGCCAATACAGGTAAAAATGGAGGTGTTAACATTAGCATCTTTATAAAACAGCGCGCCGGTTACCGGCGAGGCCATCTTTCTTACCAGCGTTGCGTTTAAATTGTTATCCCACGTAAACAGGTTATTCGATGCATCGGCACTGTAAATTTTTTGGTCAAACGGGTTGTACCCAACAAATGTTGTAGTGGCAGGCGCGCCGCTGGTATCAACTTTCTCGGGCTTTATTGCTTTAAATATTGCCCAATCATTTAAAGGTTCTACCGCACGTTTCGGGATAACCAAATTAACAGGAGCAGTATTTTTAAAATAGGCTGTGATTTTTCCCCAGTCAGCCACTGTTATATACGATTCCCTATCAGCATAATATTCCCCTCCGTAATTATGCAGTTTCAGCCTCCATGCCATTGCCGGAAGCACCCCTTTTTCCCAGGTTCTACGGTCAAGCAGGGAAGGGTCTGGCAGTTGATGACAGGTTACGCAATATCTTTTTGCCAGCTCCTTACCATCAGCTATCTGATCTTCCAGGCTCTGAGACGCATTATTATTGTTGCAGCTATACAAAAGGGCGGTTAAAGCCGTAACCAACAATACTATAAATAAACATAGCAAGTTGGCCGACGGCTTAGGGTATTTAAACATGTATTATATATAAATCGTATCTATTTCTTAAAGTGGTTTTCCAGTACGATAAGAGGTAATTTTTTATTCCAAAATGGCGTTAATCCTTGCTGAAACGCAAACCCGCCCGAGTAATTTCCCAATATAATATCCGGTTTCCCATCGTTATTATAATCAGCAACCGTCATAGTCATCCATCTGCCATATTTGCTGACAGGTACAGTATGGGGTTTAAAGTCAAAAGGCTTAACCTGTTCAAAATAAATACAACCTTCGGACGGATTATTTTTCAAATCGGCAAAAAAAGCAATAGTCGCAATGTCCAGGTCACCGTCGCCGTCAAAATCGGCAGCAATTGCTTTTGAACAACCATTAATAGGGTAAAACCATTGTTCTTTAAAATTCCAGTCACCCATGTTTTTAAAGATGTATAAACCATGATAAGGTTTCAATATCCGCGAATCGCGATAATTATAGCCACATGTGTAAACAAGATCAAGCTTCCCATCATGATCTATATCTGCAAGCTGAAAACTTGTTGATCCGTATACCGGTGGAAAGCGCAGCAGATTTTTTGCGGTAAAACCACCGTTATGGTCGTTTGAAAACAGCCACAAACCTTCATCGCCGCTGCCAAATAAAATCATCACGTCCTGCCAGCCGTCATTATTAAAATCGCTCGCAATTGCTTGCACAGCTCCGGGCCTTTTAACAATATTTGTTTGAGTATACGTGCGATCGCTATTTTGTTTACATAAATAAACAGCGCCCATCTTATTCCCCTGGCCTAGTATTATATAGTCGGTTAAACCATCATTATTAAAATCAGCCGAAATTGTTTGTACAGGTCTGGCTAATTCCGAACCAATAACGGTTGGAGTAGATTGGGAACCGGCGGCTGCGTTTATATCGATACTAAACGTTTTACCGTCGGGAAAATCCACCGGCTCCATTTGCCCGATACAGGTAAATACACCATGATAGGATCCATTTCCGGCTTTTACGAAAGTGGCATCAACAACAGGTGAAGGCATGGTAAAAATGGTTTTGGGCTTTAAATCCTGTCCCCATTCAAACAATTGATTGCTGGCAGCATCAGCACTATAAATTTTATGTCCCTCTGGCCAGTACGAAACCATCGAAGTATGTACCTGCGCGTCAACTTCTTCGGGTTTTTTTAAAGTAAAGCCAGCCCAATCATCAACTAAAGGAACCGGTGGTTTGGCAGGTGTAAGTTCTTCCGGCGCTATTTTTTCATAATATGATACTATGACTTGCCAATTTTGCAATGAAATGCCGGTAGTGTCTAACGGGTCAGCCTTAAAATATTGTGTACCGCCATAGGTTGAAACATGTAAATATTTGGCCATTGAAGGCAAAGTATGGTTCATCCACACCATTTTTGAAAGTGCATCGGCCGGTACCAGTTTGTGGCAACCGGTGCATTTTAACTGTACCAAATATTTCCCATCAGCTATTACATCTCCCGTTAATTTATAGGTATTGTCAACCTTTGTTTTACAACCATTAAGTAAAGTGCTTGCTGATAATGCAAATGTCGCGGTGAAAAGATAAATTATATAAAGATTGTTTTTATTAAGTCTCATTATCAGGTATTCTATTAATTAGTCAGCTTTAATTTATCCCAAATATAATTGCCAATTTGTTTCCCCTGGGCTGCACCTAAGAGCGAACTGTTAAGATAATGTATACCACCGTAAAACCTACTCATGGCAGTTTCGTCTGAAGCCTTTAAAAAGGAATCGAAATGGCGCTGCATGCCGATATAAGCGAGGTCACTGGTATCCTGGAAACTAAAATTGTCACCAAATAAATGGGTAAGAACAACGGCAGAAGCAGCGCTGATTGTTGAGTGGCCGGCGGTGTATTCCGGAAAAGGAGGTGTTTGCAACAGCGGAAGCCACTTAGCATCTACCTTGTCTTCGATGTTAGTGACAGGCCGTATATAACTGTATTTATATTTTACCTCCCAGCAGCAAATAAACGAATCGAAAAGTGCTACCGATGTAAGCGCATATGCCTCTGCTGTTTTCACTCCATCGGCATGTATTTGTTTACAGGCAATTGCCGTAATACCTATCCAATGGCCTCCCGGAGTAATCTTTTTATCAGCGAACATCAGGTGGCCGCTATGCTGTATTACAAACGGGTTGTCGTCCCAATATGTAGCGATCTCTCTCTCTTCTTTGGTTAGATTTTTATTTGTATTATAAACCTGCATGTATTGTTTTACATAAGGGCTGTTTTTATCTTCGCTATAAGCCGGCGGTGGCGGCGGTGCAAATTGTGCCGATGCATCAACTGCCAATACTTTCATGTCTCCCCAGCAAAATTCAACACCATCCATATAGTCGGGAGGCGTAGGGTGCCATCTCGCGGGGCCGTTATCTCCCAAGTATTTAGGCTTGCCCCTTGTTTGAGGATAATCATCAACCGAAGCCCTTTTTAAAATTAATTTGCCTATTTGTTCACCAAAGGCAACTGAACGCGCATAGGTCGAGTCGTCCAGGTTATCTTTATACATTGCATAAATTTTCGTTTCGTGCTTTATAAGGGTGTCTATTGAAAATGTAACTTTATGTGCAACAGTAAAAAATGCTTTAGTCGCGGCCAGCGCGTAATTGTAGGTTTTGCCTCTTTGAGGCTCCGGAGCTTTACCAAAACCTTTTAATTGAGCAATCATTGAGTTGTATTTCGGATCGGCATATCGCATCACTTCGTACGAAGCCAGCGCCGTGTATCCATAAATCCGCGCCGCCACGGGCGGAGTAAATACATCGTAAATAATTACATGTGTTAACTGATCTTCATTTTGATGAAGTACCTCTGCATCGCTTAACAATGCAGTTTTTGGTTTGTGGCTGCAGCCAACGATAAGGAAGGCGCTTGATATAACGGCTATTATTTTAGATAATCTCATAAAGATTGTAATTAGTTTAATGAAATATTTCTCGTGCGCCCATTGCTGTCGGTAATGGTAACTGACAGCATTGTATCATCGACATTAAAAAACCTTCCCGATTGCGACAGGAAGGAAGTACCATTGTAAAACTCCTGTTTACTTATTTTACCATTTTTGAATTTTATGGTGGCATACATATCCAACGGTAGCAGCTTTACGGTATGAACAGCTCTTTTAAGCTCAAATATTTTCATTGCGTCCCTGTTTTGGCTGGCAGCAAGCAAATAATTCCCTTTAGCGCCTGTCAATTTAACTAATGCTTTGCCATCACCTGGTATGTAAATTCCACTTTGTTCGATGGTTAGCGGTTTAAAGTGACCTTTTCCATCTCCTTTTAAAATCAAACCGTTAAAGGCATCGTATCTCCCTGTTGTAACTTCTGTTCCGTAGTCATTGCCATTAAGCGCAACATCAAGATTTCCGTCACCATCGAAATCGTCGACTACAATTCCGTTCAACTGTGATATTTGCGCTTCAACCGGCAAAGGTGTCATTGTAAATTTCCCGTTTCCGTTATTTTGCAAATAACATGATTGCAACATGTTAGCTTTTAACCTTAATGCGCCTTTGCGCATTTCCGGAGTAATCACAGAATCCATTGTGGCAGTAGCAAATGACCTATAATTCTGAAACTTTACCCGCATACCTATCATCTGTTTAATAATATCATCCCGTGTGTGTGCCGGGAACTCGAGCGTATCGCCATCAACACCCTTCAGGAAAACCGAAGGAAAGGCGTCATAGCTGTCATTATTATCAAAATCTTTCGCGGTAATATAGATGGGATATTTATCTGTCCCCTTATAAAATGTGTTTAATCCAGTATTTCCGACTATATAATCAATTTTACCATCATGGTTAAAATCACCCGCCGCAATGCTATTCCACCAACCAAATTTATTGCTTATACCTGTATGAGCGGTAACATTCTTAAATACCCCATGGTCATTTTTTAAAAAGGTCACCGGCATCCATTCACCCGTAAGTATCAAATCAGGCCAGCCATCATTATCAAAGTCCGTAAAAATAGCGTCGCATACTAATCCTATATTTTTAAGGTCTTTTGCTGTCGAAGCCGTAACATCAGTAAATTTTATATGCCCGTTTTCGCTATCATTCCGCAAAATAACGCTCGAAACCGGTTTAGGATAATTCCATGGGTCAGCCCGGCCCGATACAAATAGATCAAGCTTTCCATCTTTATCATAATCAACTGCCTTAACGCACAATTTACTGGTAAAATTTTGCGGCAAAGCACCTGCTTCTTCTTTAAAATTCCCTTTACCATCGTTAACATATATCCTATCCTGATAACATGTCGAGCCCGACTTGCTCTCGTTTCCGCCGCTGGCTATATAAAGGTCCAGTTTTCCATCTCCGTTCGCATCAAATAACAACAACCCTTCGTCCTTAACCTGTCCGTTGATATTGATTGCACTTTTCGGCAAGAGGTCTCTTTGAATAAACTTCCCATTCGCCTGTTGTAAAAACACTTGCGCAGGATATTTCGATGTTCCCCCAACTACCATATCGTCAAAACCATTACCGTCAACATCGCCCACAGCTATTGCCGGAGAATATTCCGACAATTTATGCGGTAATAGTTTCTGAATATTAAAATCAACAAAATCATCTTCTTGGTGTTTATAAGTAACTCCATATGACTTTGTTACCTCTTTAAACAATGATTGCTTGTTAATTTTTGGCTGATCGAAGCTATAGGCCTCTTTGGCATTAGCAATGTTCACTTTAAGCACCAGATCGGCCTTTACGTTACGTAAGGTCTGTTTCTTTCCATTTTGCCATCTGATAACGACCGAATCGAGCAGATCTATTTTTCCCAGACCAAAATGGGCGATATTTTGTATTGTTGAAAGGTACCCTCTGTATGGAGTATTCTCATAAACCTGATGTTTTCCGTGATCATAATAGATATCGGCCCAGGCGCCTATTCCGTCTTTGTTAAGCGGGCTGCCCTGAAACTTGATATGTAAATAATGGCTGTCGTTTTTATTTCTTTCGCGCGAGGTGTTTTTATAAATCAAAGCCTCATCATTAATGTTATTCATGATAACGTCCATGTCGCCATCATTATCCAGGTCAGCGTATACAGCGCCATTTGAAAAGGTAGGAACGTCAAATCCCCAGTCGTTTGTTACGTCTTCAAATTGCAGTCCTCCTTTATTCCTGAAAGCAAAGTTCGGGATTTTTACAACCGGTATCTGGTCAAGTATTTGTTTTGTAGAAGCGATGTTGTAGGACTGAGCCCTAAAAATCATAAAGTCGTGATCATTAACGTCCCTCGGATAGCCATTGGTTATAATTAAATCCCTGTTGCCGTCGTTGTCAAAATCGGTAAGTAAAGGCCCCCAGCTCCAGTCTGTTTGAGCTACGCCGCTCAAAAAAGCTATATCGCTAAAAGCCGGCGCGCCTATTGAGTCATTCTGTCCAACCCTGGGCCCCTGGTTAAGTTGCAATACATTCCGGGTATACTGATATTGATAACCAAAACGATCAAAATTTTGGTAAGCCTGGTAATTATTGGCCGCCATAAACATTTTTTTTCTGTAGTTATCGGGGGGGTTCATATCAAGTTCAATTATATCGGCAAGCCCATCATTATTGATATCTTCAATATCCTGACCCATTGAACTTAATGAAGTATGTTTAAAATACTCCGTTGACCTGTCGGTAAATGTACCGTCATGATTATTAATATATAAAATGTTATTGCCGATAAAATCGTTTGTAACATAAATATCTTTCCAGCCATCGCGGTTAATATCTACAATACTGGTAGCATGTCCGTACCCTTCAATAGTTATCCCCGCTTGTTTTGAAACGTCATGAAAAACCGGATGTTTTAAAACCGGATCCCAGTCATTTCTGTACAGTCTTCCAGTACTAGTTTGTGAACCGTCTTTAAAAACCGGCCTGAATGTGGTAGTATTATCAGATACCTGGGCACTGTTAACGGTAAGATACATATCCAGATCGCCGTCGTTATCATAATCAAAAAACTCGGCCATTGTAGAGTGCAGTTTAATATCCAGGCCATATTCATTGGCCATTTCCTTAAAATGAGGAATACCATCCTTGCCGGCCCCCTGGTTTATGTAAAGAAGGTTTGTTCTTTTAACAGAATCATTCAATAAAGTATTACAAACGTAAATATCAGGTAAGCCATCATTGTTAATGTCAATAACGGCCACCCCGCGCCCCCACCCGCCCATGCCACCAACACCGGCTTCTTTAGTTACATCCTCGAACTTCATGTTACCTTTATTCAGGTACAGCCTATTAGATACCTGGTTGCCTACAAAATAAATATCCTGTAAGCCATCATTGTTAAAATCTCCAATTCCAACGCCGCCTCCATTATATACATTTAAAAGTGTAACAGGGTTAATAGAGTCGTTTTCTAAAATTTTATTATTGAAGGTTACGCCGGATTCAGAAGAGGATATTTGCTCAAAAAGAGTTTTCTTTTTACAAGAACTTATCGTAACGATAAATAAAGAAAGTGAGAACAGAAAATAGTACTTCATTAATTTAGGAACGAGTATAAATAAAAAAGATGGAGATCTTTCAATCTCCATCAAATTTACTAAAAGTTTATCAATAACAATTAATAACCAGCATTCTGGGTCAGGTTTTCATGACCTAAAGAACGTGATTTATCAATTTCATTCTGAGGGATAGCCCAATATTCGTTTTTATTCTTTACGAAAACGGCAGGACTTGTACCTACAATTAGCTGTGA
>DASYEP010000067.1:0-6617 GCA_036498965.1 Mucilaginibacter sp. | reverse complement strand
CTCAATCCCTCTAATTCTACCTCATTGACTACTTTTTGCTTAAAGCTAATACTGTACCGCTTTTGATTTCGATTACTTTTTGTCATAATTGTCTTGATTTTTTGTTGATCTTTATGTCAACTTATATCAGGACAAGACATTTACTTCATCATTCGACATTCCTTGTTCGGTGTTCGATATTTTTTCTTAAACGATATTGTCCTATAGAAACATGATATCGAGCTACGCTACATCCTATTAGGGCAACAAATATATAATTTGTTAAACAAATCCATACAACAATAGTGTAACGGTTTCCCGGAAAGTACCTTTAGGTATATTTATAAAATACTATCGGGCCTGAGATGCCTTGCTTTTGCTTAACAGGCCGTCCAGTTCTTTAACCAGCTCACCGATATTAAATGGCTTGTTGACAAAGGCATCGAAACCGAAATTGCCGAATGATACGGCGAGGGTAGGATAGGCTGAAATTAACACCACCGGTAAATGGGCGGTGTCTTTATTGCTTTTAATAAGCTGGCAAATTTTTCCGCCATTTAAGCCGGATAATAAATAATCGGTAAGTACTATATCCGGGTTATACGTTTTTATACTTTCGAAAATATCTGTGGTTTGCGCTATCGCACTAACCGAAAAATTATTCATTGTTAACACTGTTTCAAGCACCTGCAAAATATCTTCGTCATCTTCTATTATTAAAATTCGCTTCGTCATGGTTTTTCCTATTAAGAATCATAGATGGTAAGCTTAATACGGCATATAATTGGATTAGGGTTGTGCTTTCAGTTAATAAAAACATACAACCTCTCAGGATTAAACTTTTTTATCAAATAAATGTTTTGCGAATGGCTTGTTTAAGCCTGTAAAAAATAAAATAAGTCTGGGGGCAATGAATAGAGTATTTGGATTAAAGCGTCTGCAACTGTGCTTGTTCAACTACTGCCGGTTCTTGTTTTAGTTTTTCTTTATGCAGGTAACGCCAGTGTAATAATGCCACCAGTAATGCTGCAACACCTTCGCCCATTAACGTATCTGTTGTGCCAACCCATTTTGATATCGAGCCAACCACCAGGCCTCCCAAGGGTTGCAATCCAAAAAATGCCATCGCGTAGAAGCTGATAACCCTGCCGCGCATCTCGGGAGAAACCGTGGTTTGAATCAACGTGTTGGTTACCGTAATCTGCGACATCATACCAAAACCCGCAATAGTTACAAACAAAAGCGCCAGTGGATAAATTGTTTCATGCGAAAACAGGATAAGCCCGATACCGAAAACGACCGTATTTATAAAAAGAATCTTTCGTAAATCTGCGCCTGCTTTTTGGGAGGCCAGGAATATAGCACCGCAAAAGGCGCCAAGCCCTATAAAGCTGTCGATGACCCCAAAAGTTGACGCCGTTCCTTTAAATACGTCCTTGGCATAGTAGGGTATTAACGTGCTGAATGGCAAAACCATTAAACTCATTAGTCCGAGCATTATAATAACAAAGGCTATTGAAGGTGTGTGTTTTACATATGAAAAGCCTTCCTTCAATTCGCCGAATACATTTTTGGTGTGATCCTTCTTTATATATTTTGGCAATTTCATCAGCAGCAGCGATATGATAACGGCTACGAAACTTAAAGCGTTTAGCAAAAAACAAGCGCCGTCGCCTACGGTCTCCAACACTATACCGGCAAGGGCAGGTCCAAAAATCCGTGAGAGATTCACCATCGAAGAGTTTAGCGCAAGCGCGTTGGGCAAATCATCTTTATCATCCACCATTTCATATACCAATGATTGCCTTGCCGGCACATCAAAAGCGTTTATAACACCCAATACAACACTAAGGCTAAGTATTTCCCAAACTTCATAATGTTTAAGCAATATTAATGTAGCGAGCAATAACGCCTGCACAAGTGATGCAACCTGGGTGGTCAGCAGCACCTTGTAACGATTATACCGATCGGACACCACGCCGCCAATGAGGGTTAATAAAAAAGATGGAAACTGGCTTGCGAATAAAGTTAAACCAAGCATAAAAGTGGAATGCGTGAGGGTGTAGATAACCCAGCTCACTGCGGTTTTTTGCATCCAGGTTCCTGTTAATGAAACTGATTGCCCCACAAAATATAACCTATAATTGCGGCTCTTAAATGCTTTGAATGTCCTGATTCCCTTATCTTTATCTAATGCCATTATTCGTCAACTTTATTTGTTAGTATCTTGTTCTTAATTTACCCCTTAAAATCAACCAGCTTATTTAAGGGGCCAATTGCCCTCTGCAGCGCCGCCTGTTCTTCGGCCGTGCAGGTTTCCGCAATAGCTTTGGTGAGCCACTCATCGCGTTCATGCCGATACTGCAGCAATGTATTCTCTCCAAACTCCGACAGGGAGATATTGACTTTCCTTTTGTCGGTTTCCGATGCTGTGCGGACGATATACCCTAACTCAAAAAGATGGTTTAATACCTGCGACATTGACTGATTGGTGATCATTTCCATTGCCGCCAACTCACTGGGCAGCAAAGCCTTATGCTGATATAATAAAGCCATGGTTGAACGCTCGGTAAGTGATAGCTGTAATCCCGTTGGCGATTTCTTTCTTAATTTTTTTATCAACCGGCCAATCGCAGATCGGAGATCCGGGGCAAATTGAATATCATTATTTACGTTCATTATTTGTAAGGCAAACTTATAAGTTTGCCTTACAAATATACATCTATTACTTCATCAGGTAATATATTTTTATCATCTAAAAGTTAAAAAATAGCAATTTAATGCCTGTGTATTGCTATTTTTATATTTTGAAACCCATCATATTATCTATGATACGTTTTACGTTAAAAGGAATCCGGGCATGAGGTATGAATTCGACTGACAATTATGAACTCTTAATAGATAAGATCAACGTATTTATCCGTAAGTATTATTTTAATAATTTTTTACGGGGGCTTATCTTTCTAGGCGCAGGTTTATTTTCTGCTTATGTAATAATAACTGTAAGTGAGTACTATGGCAATTTCAGTAGCAGTTTTCGTACTGTTCTTTTTTATTTGTTTATTTTCATCAATTGCGGGCTTATTTGCTGGCTCATTGTACCTCCATTCCTGGCCTGGCTCAAGCTGGGCAAATCATTAACCCACCAGCAGGCTGCCGAAATTATAGGCAAACATTTTAGTAACGTCAGCGATAAATTACTCAATACACTTCAGCTTAAAAATCTTGCCGACCATGATGAGCAGCATCGCGCATTAATTGAAGCCAGCATAAATCAAAAAATAGAAGCTTTAAAACCGGTAAGTTTTCCTTCGGCAGTAAACATTAAAGAGAATACCAAATATCTTAAATGGGTACTTTTCCCGGCTGGTGTAATTTGTATCCTTGCGTTGGCGGCCCCTTCCGTATTAACGGAGAGTACCAAAAGGCTCATCAAGCATAACCAATATTTTGCGCCGGTTTCTCCGTTTAGTTTTGTCGTACTAAACAAAAGTCTTTCGGTTATCCAGGGGGATGATTTAAAACTCGATGTGAAGCTTGAAGGTAATAAACTTCCTGCAGATATATATGTGGAAACGGCCAACAATACTTTTAAGCTCGACAAGGAAAACATAAGCCGTTTTCATTACCTATTTACAAATTTGCAGCAAAACACTTATTTCAAATTTACCGGTAATGGCTTTTCATCGGCACGGTACGAAATAAAAGTTAATCTTCGCCCGGCGCTATTGCATTTTGACGCTGCATTAACCTATCCTGCTTATCTGCACAAAAAAAGTGAAACATTAACCAATGCCGGCGATCTTACCATTCCGGCAGGTACAATAGTAAACTGGTCTTTTCATACGCAAAATGCAACAGGGTTATTGTTTTATATGAATGGCGCGCCTGGAAATGTTACAACAAACAGCGATGGTGTATTCCAAACGCACGAAAGGGTGCTTAATAATTCGGTATATAAAGTGGCCCCTGTAAATGTGTTTTCCCACAGCGATTCTGCAAGCTACCGGATTAATGTAATTGCTGACGAGCCTCCAACTATTGCAGTTAATGAGAAGCAGGACTCTATAAGCATGAAGGCCTTCTATTTTAATGGCAGGATCCAGGACGATCATGGATTCACTTCTTTAACTTTTCATTACGAGGTGAGCCCAAATGGAGACAAAGAAAAGATGCGCTCATTTACCAAACCGGTAAAGGCAGATTTGAGCCAACCACAGGCAGATTTTTTTGATTTTTTTGACTTAAAAGAACTGGGCATAAAATCCGGCGACCAGGTAACCTACTTTTTTGAAGTTGCTGATAACGATGCTGTAAACGGCCCCAAAAAGGTTCGCTCACCCGAACATACGCTAAATGTACCGGATTCGAAAGAACTTAATAGCGAATTGAATGCCGGCACGCAGGCTGTAAAACAAAAAATGCAATCGGCGGTTAAAATTGCGGGGCAAATTGAGCATGACTCGCAAAAATTGAATGAGCTTTTATTAAATAAAAATTCTTTGTCCTTTGATGAGAAAAAGCAAATTGAATCGTTATTGCAAAAAAGGCGCGAACTGAATGATCTGGTAAAAGATATACAGGCCGATAATAAAAAGAATTTATACAACCGGCAGGAAAACCAGCAGGATCAGCAGCTTAGCGAAAAGCAACAATTAATGGAGCAGTTATTGGAGAAGGTGATAGATCCAAAAACCGAAGAAATACTTCAAAGACTGCAGGATATGCTGAAAAACGAGCAGAATGATGGCACCCGTGATCAACTGTCGAAAATGCAGATGGACAATAAATCGCTGAAAAAGGAGCTTGACCGGATGCTTGAATTATATAAAAAATTAGAGTTCGAACAAAAACTCAATCAAAATGTTGATCAGCTTAACCAATTGTCGCGGGAGCAGCAAAAATTAGCTGATCAGGCAAAACAACAAAATGCTGACCAGGCAAAAAACGACGAATTGCAAAAAAATCAGCAGAAGTTAAACCAGGACTTTCAGGATGTTAAAAAATCGCTGGATGACCTGCAAAAAACGAATGAGCAGGCCGAGCACAAGCAGGATTTCGAAAATCCGAAACAAGAAGAGCAAAGCATTGAACAGCAGCAACAGCAAAGTATGGACGAGCTTAAGAAAAATAACACTTCGAAGGCATCAAAGTCGCAACAGCAGGCTGCAAAAGAGATGAAACAGCTTGCCGATAAAATGAAACAAAAAGAGCAGGAGGGAGAGGAAACCGAAAACAGCGTTGACGCACAACAATTGAGGGAATTGCTGAAGAATTTAATCAATAGCTCCTTCGAACAGGAAAAAGTGATGCAGACATTAAAAACCACCAGTCCTGCTGATCCAAACTATGTAACGCTGGCACAGAATCAAAAAAACATAAAAGACAATCTTAAAACCGCCGAAGACAGTCTTTACGCCCTGAGCCGGCGCATACCGCAGATACAATCAACTGTTAATGGGGAGGTTGCCACCATTAATAATCGCATTGACCAGGCTTTGCAAAACCTCAGCGACCGGCGAATAGCGGAAGCCGCCAACAACCAGCAATATGCTATGACCTCGATGAATAACCTTGCTTTAATGTTGAGCGATGCTTTGGATCAGCTGCAAAACGCTATGAAGAAGGGCAAAAGCGGCAAGGGAAAAGGAAAGCAGTCCGTGTCGCAGCTGGCTAAAATACAACAGCAACTGAACCAAAACATGCAAAAAGCGCGCGAACAAATGCAGCAACAGGGCAATCAGGGAAAAAGCCAGCAAAATAATGGTAATATGAGCGAACAATTAGCTAAATTAGCGCGCCAACAGCAAATGGTGAGGGAGGCTCTGGAGAAATTAAATCGGGAAGAAAATAAGGACGGCAAGGGCGGATTAGGCAACCTTGACAAAATTTCTCAGGAAATGGAACAAACTGAACACGATCTCGTAAACAGGAGAATATCAGAGGAAACTATAAAGAGGCAAGAGCAAATAAAAACCCGATTACTGGAAGCCGAAAAAGCCGAACAAGAAAGGGAACAGGATCAGCAACGCGAAAGCCACGCAGGAAAAGATATACCTCCCGGATACATAAAAGCCTTGCAAGATTACAGGCTGCTGAAAGAAAAACAAACCGAGCAGGTTAGGACCGTGCCGCCTGCCATAAATTTTTATTATAAATTAAAAATAAAATCTTACTTTGATCTACTCAACAACAAATGATATGGACCAATCAAATGTTCAAACCGGCGAACTTTATACGTTACAGCTGCCTTCAAAAAGGGAAAGCATAACATTGCTGGAAAATTTGATAGAAGAAATTGCCGATAAATACAAAGTTGGCGAAGATACCTTTGCTAATATGATGACCTGCCTTAACGAGGTTGTTATAAATGCGATTGTACACGGCAATAAGCTTAGCGCTGATAAAAAAGTGATTGTAAATGCTGATGTTGAAGCAAAGCGTATTGTTTGGACCGTTACTGACGAAGGAGAAGGGTTTGATTTTAACAACCTGGCTGACCCTACTGCTCCTGAGAACCTTGAGAACTTAACAGGTCGTGGTGTTTTTATAATTAAGCACCTGGCCGATCAATGCATATTTAATTCTAAAGGGAACGAAGTTGAACTTCACTTTAAAATATAATGCCTGCAATACGG
>DASYEP010000066.1:0-135077 GCA_036498965.1 Mucilaginibacter sp. | reverse complement strand
TCGAAAAGAAGAATAAAATGAGCGTAATTAATGCTGTCAGGAACAAACTCGTACAACGCATTTTCTCATGTGTGAACCAAAACAGAAAATATGAAAAAAATTATCTCAAATTAATTGCATAGATCATAGAAATCGAGGAACAGCTTGTCCCGATTATTTCGGGAAAGCAACCTCTAAACTTGCAAATCAAACAGATAAATGCACGTTCCTTTGGTAAATCCCATGATTATTAATTCCTGTGCTTGATTATCATATGTAGAGATGACTAGTTGCGCGAAGTTTTTTTGATCTCATCCTTCTGAGCTGCTTTAAAAGCAGTAATTTTTTCAGCTAATTGAGGTAGTCCCTTTTTAATCCAGGCTTTCTTTAATGCTTTATCGTCAGCACTGATGACTTGGCCGTCTTCCATTTTAACAAGTAATGCGGGGATTTTTGTACCATCGTACAGTTCGATAGCCTTAAACGTCATATGGTACTCGTTAATATGCTGCAAGTTCATTTGATAAACGCCCTTGATGGTTTCAGGTGCTACGTAATGTCCCCCTTCCAACACCCGTTGTCCTACACGGGCAACGCAGTCACTAATTTTGTCGAGACACAGAAAATTCAATTGAATCTGATACCCATTATTTTCAAACAGGTCGAGGTATTTCCAGTAATCCGCATGGGAAAGCGGAGTTTCTAAAACGAAATGACGTTTTTTCAAGATGGCTTTTTTCATCTCAATTACGAGCCTCTCCTCCATCATTTCGGTAGCACGCTTAACGATTCGCAACTTATTAAAATGCTGAGCACCTATTCTGCTTCGAATTCAGAACGCGTATTATCCCTGTCGAAAGACCAGATGCCAGCAAATTCTTCGGGAAGCATTATTTGGATATGAGTGGACTTACCGGCGCCGTTCGGCCCTGAGATGACCAGTAAGGTTGGTTTAGAGTAGTCCATAGGCTGCACGCACCTGATCGGCTTCCTGTGATTTCTGTACACGGATTGCTTTAGCAACGTATTCCGATCCGGTAGTTGAAACTTCCTGAAGTTCGATATGTCCATCCGGAAATTCCCTGTAAACCTGGCCGTCAGGCAGGTTTTCGGATAGAATCAGAAACGGAAGATTCTTGCTGAAATTCCTTGAACGCAAACTTTTAACAGTGATCAGGTATTGCTGATCCCTTGTGGTGATTTCTATATCAGCAGTTGGCATACTCACGCTCTTAATATCGTTTTTATAGTGGACTACTAGTAAAGTTACGCATTTTTCCTGGTCAAATCAAATTTTTGCTCTTTACCTTTGTTGAGAGTTGTCTCCAACAAACCGTAATGTTATCAGGGGTGATGTTTGTGGAATTGACCGGCTATCAGTAATGAAGTTGCCTGTTGTGTCCGTCCGGTTTGGGGTGGCTTGTAGGTTAGGACGGGCGGACGGGTAGGGCGCAGAGTTGCCTTTGTATAATTAGTTGGAACTCTCAAACTCACCGAATGAGTTTACAAACTGACTCATGATATTTTATCACTGCAGTAGCTCAAAAAATATAAACATGCGCAATATCACATATGGCGAGTAAATGCCCAGTCAATGTTTCTTAAAGTGCGGCTTGATAAGCAGGGTCTTTCAGTTTATAAGATTCGTATTTGGTTTTATCGTTGTAAAGGCTCACTAATGTGTCAGGTTTAATTGTTCCAAGCTTGCTAACCGGGATATTATCGTCGCCCTTTCCTTCGGCCCAGGCGCTTTCCCAGAATAAAGCCAGATTGATTGTTCCTGCGGCCACGCAATCGATCGTTCTATCACCTAGTTTTGTCCACATATTGCCGATGCGGCTTTTTGCTTTTTCATTGAATACATCAATAATTTCTTGCGGCGTTAGAATATTTGAAATGACATTTCCCATTAAAGTTATGGTGGCTTCTGCCGCAGCTTTACCGCCCTGATAACGATTGAAAACCTGCGGTGCGCCGCTGAATTTACGGTTTACACCGTCAAATAATTCTTTCATGTGGCCGTCCAGCATATTTGTTTCGTAAACCGAATGCACTTTGGATTCCGCCGGTTTATCCGGATGGCCATGATGCAGGAAGGAAACGTGCAGCGGCTGACAGGCGTCACCAAGGTAGTGAGATGCCGTTCCGCCTACCAGGATAAATTCTTCCACATTTCCTGCTAAAAGGGCCGCAACCATTAACTTGTAAGCCTGCCAGACACGAAAAGGGAGTGCGCCTCTTTTTTCGGAACTTTTGGTGGAATCAATAGCTTCCATTCCCTGGTAATATTGGTTCCAGACTGCTATTTCTACGTTATTCGGGCTTTCCTGACACAACTGCATCAGGCTTTTTCCCTGCATTACCCTTGGGTCAGACTCGTCCATATCTGCAAAATGATTAGCTTCATCAGCTTTGCGGGTCATCCGCCATATGATGTCAGGAACATCGGCGAGCGGTACAAATTGTCCCCATTTCGCATTTTTCATATCACCCTTTAACATCGCATCATCCTGGAACGATATGTTATTTTTATTTGCCTGGAGCAATTGCCGCAATTTGGGTGCAGTCACAATATCACAGGCCAGGGCGGCAATTTTAAAGTGACCTGTTTTTCCCCAGCTATAATCGGTATCAGTGTTCCAACCCCTCACCAGCTCGACATCTAATTCCCTGCAGATGTTGCTCAGGCAGGTGGAAAGTGAAAAATTATAAGCTTCCCTGTCACTGCCCGAATAAAACTCATGCTGGCCCCAATGCAGAGCAATAGGCTGATACAGCGTACCCCCATCATCGGATTTTGTTTCCAGCAGAAAAACCGTCCCGCTATTGCCGTGGTGGTTGTTCAGGCTTTTTCCGTTACGGCCGGCGATTAAGAAATCGCTGACATATTCCATTCCCCCGGTTGATTTATAGCGGTAAAATAAGGCGGCGATTTCACCGGCCATCATTCCACTTACTGCGCCGTAAGCAACTACGTTGCCGTTCTCTGCCGGCAGCGATTGGTTATCTTTACATTCGTGCTCAGCAATCAAACCCAATGAAAAATTGAAAGTGTTCAGGTCAAAAAGCTCATCCATGTGATCAATACCCAGGATGTCGGTCTTCCATTGATTGACGTTATCAATCCGGATCAGGCCGGCGTCGCAACATACCAGCAGGTTAGCGCCCTGCCACCCGGGGTAAAGTTTGGTGAAGTTGACCTTGCTTAAAGATTTGCCCGAACTTTTCCCGATCAGGGTTTCCGTCTGGCCAAACAAGGAATAGATCAGCTCACCCTCGTCGCCGCTGACATGCTTATTGGTTAAGGCATAATAAGTATGACCATCGGAAACTACACAGCCTACGGAAGCAATATGTGTTTCTCCCTGGGATTTAACATAAACCGGGAAGCCGCCGCCGATCAGATTTTTTGGAAAACTTAATTGGTCCAGATCAACTACTTCAGCCTCCGACTGCACCTGCGTTTCGGCCAGCACCACACAAATTGGCACTGTCCTGCCATCAGGCATATAGATTGTTTTGGGAACGATGTCACTGCTGTTTCCTCCAATCAAATCTTTCTCTTCTTCCCATTGGTTAACAAAAACCAGGATGCAGGGCCAGGAAATATTGGCAACAACACTGTTTTGAAGCGTACGGGCCGACTTGTCGCCGCTGGATTTAAAAACACCATGCGCGTCAAAATCCTTTTTTCGTATCAGGTACCGCCCTATAGCGGTTGCAACGACATTTTTTTTATTCATCAGGTGAACGTGAAAAAGATCGCGTGCTTCGATCAGGTCCTTTAAGGAAAGCTGGCTAAAATTGTAAGGAGGATTCATAAGGTAACTGGTTGAGATTAATTTAGGTAACTGGTTGAGATTAATTTAGGTATCTAAAAGTAACAGTATATTTTTTTAAATAATAATTAATAACAGCAATAATATTTTAACAATTGTTAACAAAAGGAATATTCATTAGGATATGGTTAAAAAGCTTTCGCAGCAATCAAAATTAATAGGTTGCGCCGGCTGCCCGCAGATGTAATCTCTTCTCTTTGTTGGAGTTTTCTCCGTAGGACCGAAATATTATGGGATGTGATGATTGGGGAAAAGAGCACCAATTGGTACATGTTGGTGACAACAACAACATGGGCGAAGCGATCAGATGTCAGAAATTTACAACGCGTCATGGCGAGCCTGCCTGCCGGCAGGCAGGGAACGAAGCCACCTCTACAAAGGAAAATCACGAACCCTGATTTATAAGGGCACAGATCCAGGCTAAATATATTTCAGGAAAAGCTATGTATTTTAGCGGCATGATCGAAAATATTTCTGTTGCGCAAAATATGGCTACGTAATGCAGGTTTCAAGTATACCGGAATTTCAACTATTCATAACACGACAAGGCAGGGAAGAAAAGGATCTGCACGCGCTCATTTCATTGCCTGAAGGATTGGAAATCTGGATTAAAGAAGGGTTTTCATGGGATGCCGAATTTGACCTGGCCGAAGGATCGGTAAGCTGGCAGATACTGACGGACTATTTCGAGCGTAAAGGAAGCGCTTAAAGGGAACTGTATTCTGCTTGCAGCAAATTAAATACCACATCCTGTTCATCGGGCTGAAGTTGCAGATATCGGTCAACTACCTCACGTTCACAAGCCGCAGGAAAATCTGAAGTGCTTAATTGACGGCGACGCACTTTGTTTAATACAATGAACTGGTGAATAATTTCGGCATTTCGTGACGGATTATCGGGAATGTAACCTTGATGTGTTGCAGATCCATATCCCCTTTTTCAGTGATATGAATCTCGAAACGCATATCGCCAAATTCAAATATACGCGCTGGTTCCTTTCCTCCTCTTTTTGCAACCTGCATTCGTCGCCCATTTACATAAAATGAGCCGGAACGCGAGGCCAAATGGCTGTAACCTGCCTGCGCACGACTTGTCATTGGACGTATGCCGACTCTTCCGTCCCCAGATGGCCTATTATGTTTTTTCATATAAACTGACCTTATTCAAAGTTAAATATTTTCAAGCAAAATAACAACCAGCTAAATAGACGCACGTCAAATCGGCAAAAATGACAAGAGGGGGTGTCATGGTGGGCCCCGTCGAACCATCGCGGGTAAAGGCCTATACGCCATGTATCGCCAATTGTCAGTTAAACATCAACTAAGTCTCTACTAAGCATACGTCAGCCCCACGCGCCGTGGTTCGACAGGGCTCACCATGACGCCCTTGTTTATCAAATCATTCGACTCCGAACTTCTAAATCAAGACTTTTGATTTAATTATTCAACAACTTATTAACCAAACCAACAGATATATTTAACTCCTCACTTATCTGTCGCTGGGTACTCCCCTCAGCTGAAAGCTGCACTACCTGTTCCGTCAACTGTTCGCGCTGCACCTGTTCACGGCTAAGCAGATGAAGACGTTCGGCGCTATTGCCCTCGAAACCGAATTTGAGAAAGTTGTGGAACTTATTGATCCGGCAAAGGCATACATTGTCGTCTCCATATACCTGTTGGGTACTTCGCTGTTTTATTTGCTTAAGATACCGCAGGCTGTTATCGGTATTGCTTACGCCTATGGTAAAGGCGCTGTCGGCGAAGTTCATGAGCAACTTGCTGCCATGCAGGTCGTTGGCGGATAGGGGCTGTGCGGGGTTACGGCGCTTTGGCGTATGCGCCAGCACCAGGATTGATAGCTTGTATTCGGCCCGCAAGGCGTTAAGCCTGTTCATTATCCGCAGGGCGCCCACAGCATTTCCCGTGCCGCCGCCCAGGCAGCTGATGTTATCGATAATGAGGACGGTTACCTTTAATTGTTGGATACGATATTCGAGACCGGCTATGAGGAATTCGTCGTCGGCCTCCCGATAGCCTTCGGGATTGCCGGCAGCAGGATTAAACTGCGCACGGAAGAAGTTATCGTGAAAGTGGTCCCGATAGCTATCAGGATCGGTTCCTGCCGTGCTATAGCGCCGGTGAAACTGCAGGTTGCTGAGTTCAAAATCGGCATAAAGCACTTTAGCCGCAGGCGCCTCGCATGGAAACCGACCCGACTTTGTTCCACGTGCAATGGCATTGCCTATTTGCACAGCCAGTATTGATTTGCCGGTATTGGTGTTAGCAAAAAGAAAGCAAAGTTCGTGCTGGTACCAAAATTCGCCGAAAAGCATTTTGGCTGCCGGTTCGCGGTTGCCGAGTTCCATCCAGCGGTTGCCGGTAAAAACGGTAAAAAGGTAACGGGCGGCTTCAGGATCAACGGGTTGAACATCACGGTTCCTTTTTCTTTTGGCAGGGCGATAAGGTACGCCGCGAATATCTGCGCGCAATTGTTCAATGTATTCCGGGCGGTCGGGGGTGAGATGGTCGGGCATTTGGTGAGTGGTGAGTGGTGAGTTGGTGAATGGTGAGTGGTGAGTGGTGAAATATGTTTTGGGCTTTGACATAACAAATATAAACCACCGCGATAAATTTTTTGGTGACGGTGTTTTGTCAGTAAAAAAGTGCGATTTTTGACAAAAGTTATTTTATAAATGATTGTTAATGAGTAAAATATGTAATGTTAGGGCTCATCGTGAACGTGAACAGTGAACGTGAAATGCAATGAAGGTAGCCTTTAAAAACCTCGCTATTGGTAGGTGCATCTGCTGCCCTGCGGCATTCTGTCAAATTGATTATTAAAACAACGTCACAATTTGTTCCGCATACAATCAGCAGGAAAAAATCTGATATTAAAAAAATAGTTTGGGAGTCAGTCTTTTACATAAACCCGGCATATATTAAACAATATTGACTGTAATATTTTATATTTATATCGAAAAAGCGCCTCAAACCGGGTATCAGGTATATTGTATAAACATTGCAACCAACCGAATATAACGGACCGAAATCGAAATAAAGCTTAAGGAGTTAAATGAGATTTGTTTCGCGCTATTTACAATCTTCATATTAAAGTTCAATTGCAGATATGCCCAGATCGCCCTCATTGATGTTTGCCGCGGTGTTTATCGTTCTGATAGCTCTTACTCAGTTCCTGGCGTATCAGCAGTATAAAATATCGCAGGCGGAGGAGCGAACTGAATTAGTACATGAGGCCGCCGTGGTAAAAGACCGTTTTCGGGGTATCCTGTTCAATGATATCGCTGCTGCCAATACACTTGCTATTATTTATAAGCAATACGGAGTTACGGCAAAGTTCGACAGTATAGCCAGCCAGATTATAGCGCGTAGCCGATATGCTAAAGTTTTGCAAATAACAGAACGTGGTATAGTTAAAGCGATTTACCCCAATACACCCAACAAGCGATATATTGGGGTGAATACACTACATGATCCTATGCGCAGAGCAGAGGCTGAGAGGACAGTTGAAAAGAAAGATATTTATTTTGCCGGGCCGAGGAAATTACGGAACGGAGGCATCGGTATTTTAGGTAAAGTTCCTATTGTTGTTAATAATGAAGTGAAGGCGATAGCGGTTGTTCAAACAAATTTGCCCGACATCATAAAATCTCTTGAACCTGCCGGTGCCGGCAAAAACAAATTTGCCTACCAGCTATTGAAAATTAATGGGAACGACACATCATCCTTTGAATTGTCAAGTACAAAACCAGATGATCGCAGCGAATCCGTTTCGGGTGATATTCCTGAAGGCGATTGGGTATTGCGCGTGAGCTATGCTGAAGGTTATGCTGCAGATAAATTTCCATTCGAATTATCTGGCCTGGGGATTCTATTTTCCCTTGCGGCTGCCCTGCTCGCATACCGTAAAGCGCGGGAACCTTACAAACTAAATGAAATAATAGATGATAAGACAGCTCAACTAGCAAGGAGTGAGAAATATTTCAGGACTTTGATTGAAACAAGTTCTGATGCGCTGGTATTACTGGATGCTGAAGGAAAGCTGTTATATCAAACACCATCGGCAGAAAAAATACTTGGATATAGCCAGGCTGAGATGCAGGAAATCGATGGCCTCGAACTTATCCATCCCGACGACAGGGAGGGCGACAGTAAAATGTTTGAGGAGTTACTAAATAGTGTTAGCGCCTTTATTAACCGGGAACATCGTATAAAACACAAAAATGGCAACTATATTCAAATAGAAGGAACTTACCGTAATTTATTGAACGACGAGAATGTTAAAGCCATAGTATATAATTACAAAGACGTCACCGAAAAGACGCTTTCTAAGCAAAACCTCCTGGAATCGGAAACCCGGTTCAGAAGGGCATTTGAAGATTCGGCTATTGGCATGGGCCTGGTTTCACTCGAGGGCAAGTGGATCAAGGTTAACCGCTCATTATACGAAATGCTTGGTTATACCGAAAAGCAACTTCTGTCGCTCACTTTCCAGCAAATTACTCATCCCGATGACCTGGAAAAAGATCTCGAATTTTTGTCCCGAACACTTCGCGGCGAAATAGATACATATCGCATGGAGAAGCGCTATTTCAATAAAAGAGGCGGCATTATCTGGGTAAACCTGAATGTTTCAATAATCAGGGACACAGATAAACGGCCCACGTATTTTGTTTCACAGATAGAAAATATTACCGACAAAGTGCTATCAGTACAAAGTCTGGCACAATATAACCGCGAACTAACCTTGCTTAACAAAATAAACGATATCATATTGCGTGCTGACGACGAACTGCAGCTTTACGAGGAAGCATGTGATTGTATTGTAACGGTTGGAAACTATGAGCTGGCCTGGATATGTGACAAACCCGACGCCGACGCTGCCGACCAGACCGTAGTGCCATTGATTGCAATTGGCGCCACCGAATATTTGAGCGGTGTAAAGATAGTGCTCAACGATCCGGACCTGGCCAACGGTTCAACCGGGATAGTTTTGCATACCGGAAAAAATGCAAGTATGTTTGGCATCCGGTCGTCAATCGCATTGCCCTTAAATCTGGGCCATAATAAAAGCGGAGCGTTAACCATTTACGCAGGGCAGGTTGATGCGTTCGATGAAAATGAAATATCAACGCTGAACCGCCTTGCGGCCAGTTTATCGCTGGCGGTATTGCAAATTCGAAACAGAGAAGAATTGGTTGAGTCTGAAAACAGGTTTCGCAGCGCTTTTGAGGATTCGGCAATTGGCATGGGGCTTACTTCAATAGAAGAAGGCTCAATGGGAAGATGGTTAAAGGTAAATAAGTCGTTGTACGAGATGCTGGGTTACACCCCGGAGGAGCTCACATCACTAACCTTCATGCAAATTACTCATCCCGACGACCTGGCCAGGGACCTGGCCGCACAAGACCGTGTTTTACAAGGCGAGTTGGATACCTACCGATTAGAGAAACGATATATTCACAAAAATGGAAGTATTGTTTGGATAAATCTCAATGTGTCAGTCATAAAGGATAAGGATAATCGTCCGGTATATCTTGTTGCCCAGGTAGAAAACATTACCGAGCGCAAAACAGTTTACGATGAACTGAAACGGTCGGAAGCAAAGCTAAAATCGATATTTGATACAACGGATGTTTCTTATCTCCTGCTTGATAAGAATTACAATATCGTAGCGCTTAATCAGCACATGAAGGATGCTTATATAGCTGCCGCCGGCGTAGCGCTTTATGAAGGTGCCGATTTGATGGAACTGATGCCACGCGAAAAGCAGGAAAAAGCAAGAGCAGTATATGATAAAGTAGTAAAAGACAACAATGCCCTGGATTATGAGACGACCTATATCCGCGATGGCGTCAGCATGCACTTTCTGGCAAATGTAAAACCTATAAATGATGGTAAAAAAGTAATAGGTCTTTGTATTTCAACCATAGATATCACCGAACGCAAAAATGCCCTCGAACAATTAAAACAGGTAAACAAGAATCTGCAAAAAAAGGCTAAAGAACTGGCTGTTTCAAATGCTGAATTGGAACGGTTTGCTTATGTAGCCTCGCACGATTTGCAGGAACCCCTGGGTATGGTAACCGGTTTCCTGACACAGCTTGAAAGGAAGTATGGCGCCGTCCTGGATGAAAAGGCAAAAAAATACATCTATTTTGCCACCGATGGTGCTAAAAGAATGCGACAGCTTATTCTTGATCTGCTGGAATACTCGAGAGCAGGGCAAACGGAGGACAACCTGGAAGAAGTAGACTTTAATAAACTGGTCAGCGAGGTATTAATCTTCTTCCGCCAGAATATAGAAGAGACGAATGCAGTCGTAAGTTTCAACGGTTTGCCCATACTTAATGTTTACAAGCCCCCCATGAGGCAAGTATTCCAGAACCTGCTAGGCAACGCATTAAAATACCATGAATCCGGTGCCTCACCAATCGTAGAAATATCGTGTATCGAAAGAGAAACAGGTTTTGAATTTGTAGTCAGCGACAATGGCATTGGTATAGATTCTGATTATTTTGAGCAGATTTTTATTATATTTAAGCGCTTGCACAACAGGGGGGAATATGAAGGTACTGGCATGGGCCTGGCTATAACCAAGAAAATAATTGAACATATGGGCGGCAAAATATGGGTTACCTCCAAAGAAAATACCGGTTCAGCCTTTCATTTTACACTACCTAAACACATCATGCTATGAAATCAATTAACATTTTGTTGATAGAGGATAACGAGGGCGACATCGTACTCACCCGGGAAGCTTTTGAAGAATGCGAGCTGATAAACGAAATACAGGTCATCCGAGACGGGAAGGAAGCAATCCGGTTCTTTGAAAACTTGGATGAACACGCAGTTAAGCCCAACATTGTTTTGCTTGATATTAACTTACCCAAAGTGAGCGGACACGAAGTGCTTAAATTCATTAAAAATCACGAAAAGCATAGCAGCATACCTGTTATTATGCTTACTACCTCCTCGTCGGAAAAAGATATACTCCAATGCTACAGGAACCATGTCAATTGCTACATCACCAAGCCAATAGAAATGGGCGATTTCATAAAAGCCATATCGAAGATTGAGGATTTCTGGATCAATATAGTTTCCGTTCCGAATAAATGAAATACAAAAGCCTGCAATCACAGTCTTTAACGCATCTTTAATTATAAGTTTATGAAACTGTTAATCTGAACTGAAAAACTGACAAAGGTCACTTTCCTCAATGACAACGCTCATAGAAGGGGGATCGCTGTAGGGATAGATTTGTCGACGACAAGATACCCGCAAGATGTTAAACAGGACGATTGCTTTTTTGCTGCTACTGGCGATGACAGGTTCGAACTGTTCCAGGTACTTTATTCGCGCGGCATTCCGTGTTAATCAAAAACTTATTACTTCCAGGTTTTGTGAAAACAGGAACCGGCCATGGCTTCACTGCGACGGCAAATGCTACCTGATGAAAAAGCTCCGGCAATCGGAAGACAAACAAAAAAGCGAAAACCGCGGGAATCAAAAGGGGAATTTCCAGGAAAGTATTTTTGAATCCATTACTCAATTCAAATTTCACACTCAATTACTTGGATTAGTTAATACCCCTTATTACGCAATTCCATTGAATTTACCCCCACTTGTTATCATTCAGCCGCCCCAGCAGACATATTCACCGTTGGCTTCAACATCATTCACCAGTATTAACCAGCGCGGATTATAACACCCTGCTTCAATTAACAGCGATATCATCCAGAGGAAGCAAACCCAAATGGGATCGCCAACATTACATAGAGCAGAAATGTTATGAATGTGCCTTCACATCCGACTATCCGAATCGAACAACGATAGAAAAATCAAACTGTGTCAATATATTCAACCGTGATGTAGCTACCGCCTTTTTAATTAATCGCACTTTAGAATGGCGCATTGAAGACATCTTTGATGCTATGATTGAAGAGAATTCAATGATGCGTCCTTATAAAAATGAAATGGTGCAAAATCTCATTTCGGAAATCGTTCTTTTTGCTCAAAGATTGATACCGGTAGAACTAGAATTTTGACCGCAGATCATCAAATGACACTGTAAATAATTGCCAAAAATGCTGGTTACTGATTGTCAATATAGCTCCCGAGTGCCACAGCAAGTTTTTCAAAGATTTCATCCTCTAATTGTCCATCGCGCTGTTCCCATGCGTCTGTGCCATCGCTATTACCAGCCATCGTAGTGAAATGTTCATTATCCAAAACCACAATAAATACATCATTACAGGGAATAAACAAAAGATTATAAAAGTCGCCGGTATCATACAGATCCAGCTCTAAGTGGAAAGCCTCCTGCGGCATTTGTGGCTCGTCCAGGTCAAAATCGTTTTCGTCGTTCATAGAAATAATATTTAGTACAAAACAAGGTGCCTGTGTTGATAAAAGAAATGGATAAAAGTCACATTCTTTTGTGCTTTACGGCCATTGGCATCCATTATTTTATATAGTAAACTAAATTTGATGAACGACAAAACCTATATTATGCTTACCTGGAACGATGTAATTAGACTTGCCCGCAATGGAAATCCACCTCCCGACAAGAGGGTGGAACATGCTACCTGACCTCCCAAAGCGCATCCGCAAACCATTCCTTACTGTCGGTAAAAACCCTTAACTGTCGAAAGCCGTTAGCCCATGCAAAATCTTTGATCTGTTCGACGGTATATTTTTGGGAGATTTCCATCCATATAGATTCGTACTTCAACAAGTCAAACGTCTCCGTTCCGATTTTGATACTCGTATCGGTCAATGCAATTAAATAACTTTTACAGGCACCTGTCGTCGGGTCATAATTGCAATAGTGATCAAACTTTGATATTTCCAGATCTGCCTCTAACTCGTTAGAGATTCGGAGAAGCAGATTGAGATTAAATCGCCGCGTGATACCCTCACTGTCATCATAGGCCTTCTGTATGACCCTGGGATTTTTCACCAGGTCGAAACCGGTGAGGATAATATCGCCTTGTGACAAATTTTTACGCAAGTCACCCATAAAGGAAGAACATTCTTTCGGAAGCATATTGCCGATGTTCCCACCTAAATTCAGTATAACTTTTCGGACTCCGGATTTCGCTGTATGCATTTTTAACATTTGATGGTAATCTCCATTCAGGCAGGAGATTTTAATACCAGGTAAATCTTTGGGCAAATGCAATTCGATATCACAGATTACGTCATGTGAAATGTCTATAGGGATATAGTTGAACCGTGCTCCGATACGCAAAAGTTCCCTCAAAACATATTTTGATTTGGAGCAGTCTCCCGGACCAAATTCTATCAGGTCAAATTCATCGCCAGCCTTATTTATTGCTTGAGCGATCTGCATTGTTTGCTGCGTAAATATTTCCATTTCACACCTTGTCAGGTAGTAATCCTTACAGGCCATAATATGCCGGAAAAGCTCATCACCTCTGGCATCATAAAAATACTTGGACGGCAGGCTTTTAGGTTTGCCGCTTAAGCCTGCAATAACATCCTTCGTGAATTGCGAAAGCTTGTTTTCCTTTTCTGTTAATACGAACATTGTCTTCATGAATTTTTTAGCGGAGGCATCGTCCGACATTCTGCGACAAACTCCCCGAGTACCGGTTGAGTATACAAGATAAAGTTTGCGCTATACGCCTGTAAATTTTAATTTATCGGATGGCGATAACAAGGACTTTTATCACATTCTTCAGCCAATTGTCCTGCTGCAGCAATTGCCCTCACGACGATGACCGCGTTTAAAAATTACGAAGGTCCGATCAACTTCAATGCGGCCTTGAATCTTTTCAAGATAGCTGTTGACAACTTCCCTAATGTTGTGACATGCTATTTCCTTTGATTAATTTCGGGCCGGTGTTTTTCAATTGTTCCAGTTGTCCGCATATTGCTTCGGATGCTGGTTGAACCTAATATAGTTATTAGGGCCAGCGCAGCCACCATCACGCTGCGGGATTTCCTATAGAACAATAATGGTATCACTAATAATCATTAACAGCGTTGAAAATGCCGTTGAAGCAATATTTAGCTGTTTTTGTGGGTGAATATTGCAACCGATAGTCCGTTTTGTCCATTTATAAACTCTGTTGAGTAGTGCAAATTTGTATGGCCTCTCGCAGAAACCAATAAATGTATGAAAATTATCATTGCCCCAAACTCGTTCAGGTACGATGCCATAGAAATCAACAGATTGAATGTGTTCTATCGCAAAACTTGCGGTCTGGAAAACCCTATGTTGGTATTATTACATGGCTTTCAATTCTGCTCATATCGATATCGTAACTTAATTTCAATGTTCACTGAGAAATTTCAAATGCTTTCGCGGATTATATCGGTTTCCGGTAAATGAAATAACCCAGGCTTTAACTAACTTTTCTCCGGCTATCCCAAAGATTCCGGAGCTTTTTATTTAAATGGATTGCACCTAATGAAACTCTTTTCTCAATTATGTCCGTGAATGTTCTCGACTTTTTTGAAAATTATATTAAAACTCACTGCACATTTTCCAATGAAGAGATAGCGGCAATAAAGTCGCTTGCGATCCCAAAACGGTTAAAGAAAAAACAATACCTGTTGCGTCCCGGCGATGTTTGCCGGTTTCATACATTTGTATGTAGCGGATGCCTTCGTTCTTATCGCATCGGTAGTGAAGGTACCGAACACATACTCAGTTTTTCTCCCAATAATCATTGGATTAGCGATCAGGTCAGCCTTGCTACCGGCGCCCCGTCAACCGATTATATCGATGCACTGGAAGATAGTGACGTTATCCAGGTTTCCGCCGAAAATTTTAAGTATCTACTAAAAGGCATTCCGAATTTTGAGGCCCTGCACTCGAAGATCATCACGGACGATAACGGTCGCAGCCGTGATCGCATCTACACGATGATCAGCCATCAGGCTGAAGAGCGGTACCGGTATTTCGTCCGGTTATACCCGCAGTTATATCATCGTATCCCGTTATTTATGATCGCCTCCTACTTAGGGGTCACGCGAGAAACTTTGACCAGGATACGAGGAAGTGCGATTGAGCGATAATAGCTGTTTGATAGTTACCATTAGGTTATAAATTGAGCAGGAAATGAGTTGGGATAAGCCGTTGTTGAATTTATATTCGACAAGCGGGCCACATGAATAGTATCCATCCTCTTATTATGCCTGTTGCCGGGGAATGGCCTGCTTGTTAACCAAAGAAACTGTGAACCATCACCGCATTTAGTTTCCGCTTGATATCGTTTTAAATAGATCCTAAGCAAGGTAATTGAGATGCTGGCGATAATAATTAAACTGTCGTTTCAGTTGACTAGATCGTAAACAATAACTTCATTCCCCTTTTTACGCTCGGGAAGAATCAACAAATATCACATTCTTCGCTTGATTCTTTACTAAATCGGCGATTGACAAAAACTTCCTATCAACGCTTTGGACTTTTAAGAGGCACCATTATGTCGTTTTTGATATTGTTTAATAACACCAACGATAAAGGCAGGCTCGGCACGTTGGCGATAGTCAGACTCCACAAACGCGTAAATGACCTTTCCTTCCGAACTTATTATATAAGTTGCAGGAACCGGAAACTCCTGAATGTTATTATCATAATGATCAAGTACCCCGCGGTCTTTATAGAAATCTTTAACCTCCTGGTTAAGCTGGTGGACGCCACCATAAAGTTTGGCAATTTTATTATCGTCGTCTGTTAAAACTTCGAATTCGAGGTCGTGTTTTTCTTTTGTGGTCAGCGTTTCATCCGGCTTTTCTGGTGTGATTGCGATCAGCTTAGCCCCCGCATCGCGGAATTGGGTTAGAAACCGCTGCAAGTAAGCCAGCGTTAGGTTACAATAAGGGCACCATCCGCCACGGTACCAGGTTAAAATCACCGGTCCTCTTTTTATTTCGGTACTCAAGGTAATCGCCTCGCCCAAAGCATTCTTTAAAGTAAAGTCGGGAGCGACTTCGTCCATTTTTAATGCGCGCGATTTTATTTCAGCCGGATCCATTTCCCCAATAAAATGAGTGAATATCTCGGTGCTCTCCGGTCCGTTTTCTTTACGAAATTCAGCTTCAACGTCACTTAATTCCTGGGCCAAAGGCCTCAGATTCTCATCTTTTATATTCTTATTCATTTTAGACAGCTCCTTGCTTAAGAACAAAAATCCGGCAATGGTATACTGCATACAAGGACATTTATCTCTTTTTTCAGGTAACTAGCTAAAGTCAGTTCAGAAATCGCTGGGAATTGCGAGACTGCGCCAAAAGTAATGTACAAGGTAGCTTTCCCATCCGGCAAACATATCGAATAGTGCTACTATGCTTTTTTCATCCTTGCGGTCGCTGATTAAACCATGATTGGCTAATGCCTTGAGCAGCCCGACATCACCATGTGGAACTCCGGTTGTTTCGTTAAGCGACTTCATCATTACATAGTTCGCCGTCCATAAACCCACACCTTTGAGCGCCACCAGGGCCGTTATCTTTTCCGGTGCTGATAAGGTCAAAAGCATCTCTTTACTGAGAAAGCCGTTGCCGAATACAGAGCCGGCATTTACAATATATTCTGCCTTTCGCTTTGAAAACTGCATTTCGCGAAGTTCTTCGGTAGTTAACGCAGCCAACGCCAGCGGTTCGGGAAACGTATAAAAGGCATTGCCGTTATGAATTACATGCGCGCCATATTTCTCCACCAATGCTCGTTTTAGTTTATAAGCAAAGGTTAAGTTAATTTGTTGTCCTATGATACTCCAAATTAATGCTTCGAACACATCCGGAATATTCATTACCCTAAGCCCATTAAAGTCATCGGCCATATACCTGAGAACAGGATGGGCTTCCAGTATTCGGTAAAACGGCGAAATATCTCTCTCTAAGTCGAACCACTGGCAAAAGTAACCAACCGCTAAGTGCTTTGTCGGATCATCCAGCTCGTTATGTCCAGTATCAAGAATGAGGGTATTCTGACTTTCCGTTACAGTAAGTACAACAACTTTGTCATTGATGTTAATGGCTCTGCTTACACTATCGCGGCTAACTAAATACAAGCAGTCATCGTAGTTCCGGTTTAAAAACCAAAGACATTCGCTGAATGAGAAATTATCCGGCTTGGAAACATATAACTTTCCCACGCATTAAATGTTTATAGCGCCACAACCGCATGATTCGAGAAAGGCATCTTTAAGTACCTCTGAATAAGTGGGATGGGGATAACAGATCTTGCCCATTTCAGTATCGCCAATCTCAAATTCCATTGCGATGACGGCCTGCTGGATCAGGTCAGCGCTTCGGGCGCCAATGATGTGGACGCCAAGAACCTCCCCATCACTATTGCTTGCCAAAACTTTTACAAACCCATCCAGATCATCCGCAGCACGCGCGCGCCCACTCGCCAGAAATGGAAATTTTCCTTTTCGATAAGCTATTTTTCTTTCTTTCAACTGCTCTTCCGTATAACCTACAGCGGAAACTTCCGGCCAGGTGTAAACAACTGAAGGTATGGTACGGTAATTCAAATGTGGGTTTTGGCCTTTTATACTTTCCACTACGAATGTTGCTTCTTCCTCGGCCTTGTGGGCTAGCATCGGCCCCGCTATGACATCGCCGATAGCAAAAATGTTGATCTCAGCAGTACGAAGCCTGTCATCCGTCTTAATTCGCCCGCGTTCATCAAGGTTTATACTGGTATTCTCCAATCCCAGCCCGGTTGTATATGGCTTTCGGCCCACGGCAACAAGGCAATATTCAGCACTAATAGTCTGGGAATTACCGCTCGAATTAATATAGGTTACTTCCGCATGGTCGCCATTATTGGATGCGGATTGCACTTTACAGCTCAAGCGGCTGTCAATGTTAATCTTATTCAAAACTTTTTGCAGTGCACGGCCCAATTCTTTATCCATCGTAGGAATTAGTGTATCTGCATATTCAAGTATAGTCACTTTTGTACCCAGGCGCGCATACACAGATGCCATTTCAACACCTATTACTCCACCACCTATTATAACCATAGTTTGCGGTTGGGCTTTTAGGGACAACGCTTCCGTGGAGCTAATGATCCGTTGTTTATCAATCTCTACTCCAGGTATTGTGGCCGGCTTAGAGCCTGTTGCGATGATGAAGTACTTACCCGTCACTGTCTGAATCGACCCGTCTTTCGAAGTAACGGTGATCTGATTACAATCGACAAAGGAGCCTGTTCCAAAATAGGTTTTTATCTTATTCTTCCGCATCAGGTAGCTGACTCCATCTGAATTCGATTTGACAACACCGGCCTTCCGTTCAATGAATCGCGTGAAATCCAGCGTGATTCCTTCTACTTTGACTCCCATGGCTCCAACTTTATGGTGGATGTCATGGTAATGTTCAGACGCATCAAGTAGTGCTTTTGCCGGTATACAACCGACAACTGTACAAGTGCCGCCTAAAATATCATAACGTTCTACTATGGCCGCTTTTAGTCCCAGTTGTGCCGCTCTTATTGCTGCGACATATCCGCCTGGTCCTGATCCGATAACGACAATATCATAATCTGTCTCCATATGCTGTTTCTTTTTGAAAGATATTACTCTAAGTCCCATATTTTGATCTCCCCAATATTCTCCTCGCCATAACCCTCGTTTTCATGCGCTTATTTGCTTTGCAACGCTGCTCCATATACTTAGAACGCCTAAAATGTTCCCGAATTGCTTCCAGTGTCCGGCGAAGTATGCGGTTAGTATGGCCGGCCTCAGAAGTTAATAAGTTACGCATTTCCTTTGAAATCGAAAAACGGTAATGTTTCTTTAATTCCTTTCCCAAAACCGTTAGAGCAATTTTAAAACCCCAGATGTGGATAACAATCTTCACAAATAGATGGCCAGTCAATGTTTGCTCGGATGGAGAAACGGCTTGTCATTAACGCCTGCGTAGCGCTTACATATCCAGCCATCGTAATCAAATTCCAAAGTTTGTACCCCTAACAGCGCAGCAATCACTGGGTCCACGTTAGAAAATGCGACTACTGCCTCGCGGGTTTGATGAATTGGCCCTGTCTCGCTACCAAATATTAATCATGTAAGGTGAAGACGCCTTTGCACAGTATCCAGTATCAAAGGCGTCTTTTACTGCCTTTTTGCAAGACGGTTTCATCAGTAAAGGGAGGTAATAGATATTCTATATCGATTACAAATGCTGATCCCAAGCCAATTACTATATTAATGCAGGATTTTCGCTTGCGGTAAACGCCACCACCAGGTATACTACTACAGCGTTGATATAATAATATGCTTCATCCAACCCTTGCAATTTAAAAAGATAAGGAATGAACATAAACGCTGTTGCTACCAAAAGATCGAGCGCAAGGTGCCCGCCGAACGGTATCAATTTTAAAAGGCCATAACGGTAACGCGTGGCAGCGCTGACAATAATTACAACTACACCCGTAACCACGGAGATCCAAATCGCCATCGGGCTACTGCTACCTAATCCTAAAATGAAAGGTGCTGCAATTAAAGCTACCGCAGCTGCGTAATCGACAATTCCATGATTGGTCGGGGAAAGAAATCTAAGTTTCATGATAATTTAGTTTATAGTAAAAGTTTTTGTCGGGCAACACTTTTACCCGGTTCTTCTTAATTTAAAGTGTTATCTGAGATGCGAACGCAGCATCCAGGCAGTTTTCTCATGATACTCCGTAAGACCGGTAAGATAGTCGCTCGTGCCCGCGTCTTTTAGTTTTTCCGCCAAACGGTTAATTTGCCCGCGAATATGAATGATCATGCTTTCATGGTCATTTAGTAACTCACGAATAAAGCCCTCACTATCGTTTTTTTCCCTGGTCAGCTCAGTAAGATGGGTTAATTCGAGAAACTGTTTCAAAGTGGCAGGCGCGTAATGGCCAAGTATTCTTATGCGTTCCGCTACTGTATCGACGATCTCCGCAATTTCATTGTATTGTGATTCAAACAGCAGGTGTTTTGAATGAAAATCAGGGCCTTCCACGTTCCAGTGCGCATTTCTTGTTTTCGTATATAAAACGAATTCATCTGCGAGGATTTGGGAAAGGGTCAGGCTGATTTCCGCTAGATGTTCTGGACTTATTCCGATGTTTGGCTTCATGTTATCGAGATTTGATCTTTAATATTTCGACTAAAGTATATCGCTTCCAGTATTGATTTCAAGGACATATATCACAAAAAATTGCCCTCCGGAGACGATGATAGGTCAGAGCCTTATTTTCTTTCAGTCTTGATCTGTTCGAACATTTGAATGATCTTATCCAGTTTATCGGTTTCAATCATGTTAAGCCTGACTTGTAATTCCTCGATCTCGTATTTAGCTTCCAGATTGGTCACGTAATCATCGTGAGCCTGCATACGGTCGCGTTCACTCTGCCGATTTTGCGCCATCATTATTGCCGGTGCCGCGTAAGCCGCTTGTGTAGAAAAAACCAGGTTAAGTAGAATAAAAGGATATGGGTCCCAATGGTCGAAGTATGCCATCAGATTTATTACCGCCCAAAGAATCACGATGACCGTCTGGACGATAATGAAGCGCCATGAGCCCATCACTGATGCGACCTTGTCAGCGAGCCTTTCACCGAATTGGGTTGCGATTTCGTACTGTTCATGCCAGTTTTTTCTTTCGGTGTTCGGTTCCATTTATTCAGTTGCAGATAAGTGTCCAATACCGGCAAGATACCGTTCGCAATCAAGCGCTGCCATGCAACCACTTCCAGCTGCAGTAACTGCTTGACGGTATATGGGATCCTGGGCGTCGCCGCAGCAAAAAACACCTTCAATATTGGTTTTTGTTGAGCAGTTTATAGTTTTGATATAGCCAAGGTCGTCCATATTTATCCAGCCTTTAAAAATATCCGTATTTGGATGATGCCCGATAGCAACGAAAAAACCGGTGATCGCGAGTTTCGACTCCTCTTTTGTAATTGAATTAAAAATCTTGACGCCCCCCACGCTTTTTCCATTGCCTACAATCTCTTTTACCTCTACATTAAACATGACTTCTACATTTGGTAAGGCCTGTAAACGATGGATCATTGCTTTGGATGCTTTAAATTCACTCTTACGGACGAGCATGTACACTTTTTTGGATAATCCGGCTAAATGGATCGCTTCCTCTACCGCCGTGTCACCCGCGCCCACAATAGCTACATCTTCTCCTTTAAAAAAGAAGCCATCGCACGTCGCGCATGCCGAAACACCGCAACCTGCATATTTTTGCTCGGATTCCAGGCCTAGCCATTTTGGTGCCGCTCCGGTTGAAATAATGACTGAGTCTGCTAATAGTTTTTTTTCTTCATTTGCAACAACCTGATACGGCCGATGTGAAAAATCAACCGAGCTAATATATCCCTCACGCAGGTCAGCACCCATGCGGAGCGCTTGCTTATGAAAGTTCTCCATCATTTGTGATCCCATAATGCCGTCTGGGTACCCCGGATAATTGTCTACCGCCGTGGTGTTTGTTAATTGTCCGCCAATCAAAAAACCGGTATATAGCGTCGGTTTTAGATCTGCACGGGCCGTATAAATAGCTGCGGTATAACCCGCAGGGCCTGATCCGATGATCAGGCATTTTACGTGTTCGATTTCGTCGGTTATCATTTTGCTAATTTTAAGTTTTCAATTTGCAATACCTGTCGCAAACAAGGTAGCCGAATTGCGATGGCGTATTAAAGGACATTTATCACAAAAGGCCTGGAGATAGTAAATAATACACCGTTTTCAGTTCAAATTAGAGTCCAACGTTGCGCAAGTGAAACCATGCGATTCGTCGAACCCCTTGATACAAGGTGCAAATACAATCGGTAATGCAATGTTCTCAATTCCCATTAGGATCTACCTTTTATCACGGAAACTGACCCGCACTTTTCGACCTGGGTTTTATTTAATCCTCATCCACTGGTGTTCCCAAACATCGGTTTTTAATTGGTACATACGCATCCAATATTCATGCATTCATCAATCTATCAATGACGTGAGCGCTTAATCAATAACCTCCCTGAATGATTTACGATATATGTTAGGGGATGCATTAGTTCGTACCTTAAAGAAGCGGCTGAAATAAGCCACATCATGAAATCCAAGTTCAAGGGCAATTTGTTTTACGGGTTTGTCACTTAAAAATAATTCATGTTTAGCTTGAGTTATTAAGCGCTCTGAAATCATATCGCCAACGGTCTTCTCCAAATGTTGCCTGGCCATACGATTCAGCGTTTTGACCGTTACGTTCAGTAACCTGGCATAATCCGCAGGGCGGTGCTTGCGTTGAAAGTGCTGCTCCACCGCATTGATCAATTCCCGAATATTGTAATGAACCTCCGAGAGACGCTCGGCATTTATGATCCCTCTTCCCTCTTCTATCCTTGAAGCGTAGATCATGAAGATTTTCACCCAGGAAATTGTTATATCATATCGACCTAAGTTGTCACCTTTGAGCTCTAAAAGAAGCTCATTCAAAGGATGCATGAGTAGAGCCATTTCCTTTTTAGTGATCTCTATTAAAGGAATCTCCCCAATACTCTTAAATAGCACCTGCTTGCTTGTTAATTCCATTTCGTATTTATGGTTCCAAAAGAAATCCGGATGGAACTGGATCAAGGTCCCTTCGATCGGACCATCAGCTTCGATTTGAAAAGGCTGGTAAATCGGAAATCTAATTAGGCAATTTTCAGAGAATTCATACTTGGCCGTATCAAAGGTTAATTGACCCTTTCCTTTCCTGATCAAGATCACTTTATAACAATTGTAGCTCTTCAGGCCTTTAAAATAATTATCATCGTTAAGCTGTACAAGTGTAAACGCCAAAACATTGGTTTGAGGGTTTACCAATTCAATTTTCAATTTATCATTCATCATCTTACAATTTTTATTCCCATGCTATTCAGTTCAAATTTTATGGGTACCAATAACCTCAAATGTTTTACAGATATCAGCGATGGCGTATTTTTCGAAGCCGTAACTAACTTCCACACTGTACGCCAAGTCCGTGACTGCAGCAAACAGGTAGGCGGTCCGGATAGACGATAAATCTTTCCGGGCCAATTAGAAAATGCTTATGCCGTTGTTAACAGAGGTGCAGCAGAAAGGGCTTTAGAAAGCCTTTAAATAGATTGGAAGATGACTTCCACTGGGCTGTCTGATACTGATGTAATAACCGAGGCAGTCATACCATCTTTTTCGACTTCCACAGCAAGTCCGAAAGATCATTTACAACGCTAATACAGGAGTACAATAGAACATGTCATCGAGATAGTGTACATATTCCATCGTCGCTCAACAAACCCGGAACAACCGGATCAATTTTTTTGCGGAACATAGCACAGCCAAAAATGCGTCCGCCGAACCTGTTATTAATTCCACTATAATTACCGCGTTACCAGCCATTGACATGAGACGTTCAACTTCATACAACTCGGCGGCGCTCTATATATCTTTCTGCTTTCTCTCATAGTTGCAAAGAGTAATTTTCTGTTGTTCTGGTAGATTCTTCGTCCACAGGTGGGTAATTGCCGCTACCCGCGGGCACTGAAGCATCGTCGGATAAATGCGTGTCTATCGCGATTTCACCTTGCAACAGCTTAGCAACCGGGCAATTTCTAGCTACCCAAAGCAGCCTTTCCTTTTGTTCATCTGTCACTTCCTGGCCAAAAGAAACTGTTCTGAAGATCGAAGTTTTGAACGGTTCCGTTTCTTGCAACATGTTAACTGAACAATGTATGTCAGTAATATCCCATCCCTTTCTTTTGATATACATTCGTAAAGTGGTTACCGTACACGCTACCAACCCCGACAATACGGAGGTAAATGGATCCGGGCCGAGATCTTTACCTCCGTTGAATGACGGCTCGTCCAGAACCAGTTGACCAGCCCTCCATTTAACTATAACCTCTTGACGGTCCTTTATTAGCTCGCCGGTGATATCCTTTGCGAAAAGTCGCACGATTTGCTTTTTTCGTATCATGATATTTTATTTGCCTATGGTTTATTAATTATTTTCTGTCATCGGACAATGAATAACTCGTCTTTTCAGGTACGACTTATCGTGATAATCATTGGTGGGGAGACTACAGTTATGCAACCTCCCCGGCAATCTACTGCTTAACGCGAACTATCGTTTTGCCAGCTACTCGTTTGGCCGAATTGTAGCCGGCTACTGCCTCGTCAAGGCTAACAGTGTTGCCAACGTGCGTTCGAAGACTCCCCTCACGGTACCTCTTGGCAATTTCAGTTAATTGAACGCGATCTGCTTCGACGACAAAGTCAATACTCAGCACACCCTCAGCTTGTTCTTCATTCCAGCCGGTAACTGTCACAAACCTTCCTCCAGAGCGAATTACAGACAAAGATCGTTTCGCGACGTCACCACCGAGGACGTCAAAAACCAGGTCGACCTTGCCGATATTTTCTAAGGCATCACTATTGAGATCAACGAACTCATTTGCGCCGAACTCTAACGCTGCTTCGCGGTGCGCGGCGCGTCCGGTGCCGATAACATAAGCACCAGTTTGATGTGCTAGCTGGACAGCCATCGAACCAACTATACCGGCAGCTCCGTGCACGAGGACTCTTTGTCCCGTCTCAAGTTCGCCGCGGTCGAAAAGTCCCTGCCAGGCAGTTAAGCCCGGCATCACCAGCGCATTGCCTTCATTAAAGTCAATATCGTCAGGAAGCGGCGCAAGATTTCGTGCCTCGATGGCAACATACTCCGCTAATGTTCCATTGCGATACCAATCCTGAAGGCCGAACACCCGTTGACCCACCGATAGCCCGGTCGTGCCATAACCCAGCGCTGTTACCACACCGGCCAACTCGTGGCCAGGGACCGACGGTGTCCGGTCATGGTCTGCACGATCGATCCAGGTCGACGGCCACGACAGCTCGTCCCCGGTAATGCTCGCCGCATAAACCTGAACGATGACATCATTTATAGCCGCCGCAGGCTCTGGCAACTCTACCAATTTCATTCCGGCGAATCCTGCATCCTGTTCTGTTACAACAATTGCTTTCATAATACACCTCCTTTTTTGTCAATAAGCAAACACCTGCTTGTTGAAGTGGTGTTGCCGTACATTATTGTTTTCATTTTTGTATTTTTTAGAATTATAGTTATCACTGGACGGTTTAAAAAACTCTCGCCAGATTGTAGGACGGTAATCTTGTTTTTCAGCAAGTCAAACGTCCAGGCAATTTTTTGTTGGCAAGGTAGTTATCCTTAAATTATTGGCTTTATTTCATCGTCGTCATTGGAAAAAAGGATGTACAGCGAGTTCGAGGCCAAGAATTGCAATGAAGATCAGAAACCATCGCCTAAAGGTTGTAGGGTTTATGCGCTTACGGACCATTGTTCCGACCCACATGCCCAGCAACGCGGGACTGATCGCGAGTGCAGATAAAGCAATATTTCCAAGATGGAAAGCTCCGCCACGAGCCAAGCCCGCCGCAAGCGCAATCGTTGAGACCGTGAACGACAGTCCCAGTGCCTGGATAAGATTGTCTTTCGAAAGCCCGAGGGCTTGGAGATACGGAACGGCGGGAAGTGTAAAAATCCCGGTTCCTCCGTTAATCAACCCCGTGGTCAACCCAATGACAGGCGACAGTAGACTCTCCAAGCGTGCAGGAACGGACAATGGCTTCGCAAAAAGGCCGTGCACCGCATAAAGAATTAGGGCGGCGCCCAATCCTACGCTTGCGTATATCGTATTGGTGCTCGTAAGAAGCCATGAGCCGGCGAGTGTGCCAACCAAAATGCCGAGCATCATCACCCAAAGCCTTTTTATGAGGCCCAGGAAATTCGGGCCCGCGAACAACTGCCAAAAATTGGTGACAAAAGATGGAATGACCAGCAGTGAAGCTGCGCTTATTGGCGGCATGATCACACTGAGAACACCCATAGCGACAGTCGGCAAACCCATACCAGCCACACCCTTGACGAACCCGGCGGCGAAGAACGTCAATGCGATAACCAGAAAATGCGACGAAAGATAATCAATCATTTTAGATGAACTTCTTAGATCAGATTGAGCCGGCTGTTGCACTGCCGGATAATCATTCATTGTAGTTTTTTAAGTTAAAGTTCCAACTATTTATTATACAAAATCTAATACTTCAGTGATCGGACGACGAGGTTTTTGAGCCCAATTACCCGAACGTTCCTTGCCTATGGATAACAGCAGAACCGGTATTTCGTTCTCGCCAAGACCGAACTCTCTGGCCACATCTTCGGCATCAAAACCGATCATAGGGGTCGAACCGAGGTCTAGTGAACGGGCCGCATACATCATCGCTGCGGCGCCGAAGCTTGCCGTGCGTACCGCTTCATCGCGTTGACGCTGTGGAAATTCCTTGTATAGATCACGAGCAGGGATTTCCCAATCCGCCACCATAGTAGCCGGCATAACACCAGATGCTACCAGCGGGGCCAGGCGTTCCGGTATTACGCTTGAATCAGCTAATTGGCCAACAACAATGAAGGTAACGGCGGCCTCAGTGATTGCGGGCTGATGCCAGGCGATAGGACTCAGCCGAGCCTTGGCCTCACGTGTGCGCACAGCGATGAAACGCCAGTTCTGCAAATGAAAAGAAGTTGGAGCAGTGGTGCCAATTCGCACCAGTTCGCTGATTTGCTCGTCGCTTAAGGTAGCAGCAGGATCGTAGTATTTGGCAGAGCTACGGCTCAAAATAGTATCAATGACGGTATTGGTCATAATCTTAATATTTAACGTTTTATAATTATTTTTTAATGACAGGATAAAATTATGCCATAATTTGGATACATTGCTGGGCCAAATTTAAAATACATGGGGGTCCAATTATGATTCAAAAATTACTTGAGATTTCATTTAAAAAGGGTGCGGAACAACGTCCTTTATACCAGCAGCTTGAATCGGAAATCATTCAATTGATTTGTCACGGAATTTTAAAACCGGGACAAGTACTCCCCCCTTCGCGAGAACTGGCGCAGCGTCTGCAACTCAATCGTAAAACAGTGGTTGCGGCTTATGAGGAACTCAGTGCGCAAGGTTGGGTGGAAACCAGGGACAGAAGTGGTGTTTATGTTTCCCGCCACTTGCCTGATAATTCGGATCGCACGATCAACGAAAATAACGGAAAGTTGGTACGAAGCCAACAGCCCGGTTTTCCATTGATTATAAAACATGCTTCTGCCAAACCCAAAATAACCGATCCAAATTTGGATAATGATACCCCTGGGGTTCCTACACCACTTTACAGGATCGATGACGGTTTTCCTGATCCAAGAATTGCGCCGATCGAGCAGCTGGTGCGAGAGTATAGAAGATTTGGAAAGGGCCACTTAACAAATCGATTTCTAATGTATGGCCCTGAGCAAGGTTCTTATCGACTCAGAGTCGAACTCGCTAAATTTTTAAACCGGACAAGAGGGCTGCAGGTCACTGAAAAAGAAATACTCATAACTAAAGGGACCCAAATGGCCATTTATTTAACTGCGCAATTACTCATTCGCCCAGGAGACACCGTATTTGTACCTGAACCAGGATTCATGGATGCAAATCTAGCCTTTAAGTTGGCAGGAGCTAACCTGGTATTCATTCCGGTAGATAAAGAAGGTATGGATGTAGACCGGATAGAGCAGCTCTGTAGAAAGAAGCCACCCAGGATGATTTATATTATTCCGCATCACCATCGACCGACCACTGTTACACTGAGTGCGGAGCGCCGTATGCGATTGATGAACCTGGCCGCCAAGTACGGATTTGCATTGCTCGAAGACGATTATGATTTTGATTATCACTTTACGAGCGATCCTCTTTTTCCTTTAGCAAGTTTTGATAAGGGCGGACACATTATATATGTAGGCTCCTTTTGCAAAAGCATCGCACCCGGTATCAGGATTGGGTTTATGGTGGCCCCGGAAGTGGTGATAAACGAAGCTACTGCAATTCGCAAGATAATAGACCGGCAAGGTGAACGGCTACTGGAAGAGGCGACTGCCGAACTTTTGAGCACGGGTGAAATCTCCCGGCACCTCAAAAAGTCACACAAGATTTACCACGAGCGGTTGGAAAGTGCTTGCAGGTTGCTTCGGGAGCAGTTGGGGGAATATTTAACGTTTGACCGCCCAAACGGCGGATTGGCAATCTGGGCAGCCTACAGAAAGGACATCAGTGCAGGCACTGTTGCCCTGAATGCCGGAAAATTGGGATTAAACCTTAGCGATGGCAATAATTATTTTTTTCAGCCTGATATTTCCAGGGAACATGACTTTATACGCATTGGCTTCTGTTCGTTAGATGAAAACGAAATGGCTGCGGCAATTCATATATGGAAACAGGCCCTTACTCCATTTGCTGCAAAATAACAGGTGAAAATTGTGAAACACTATGTAAAGAAATTAGCTATTAGACAGCATGTGGTCACGATAATAACTACTGGATCAGTTTAGTTTTACCGAAATTTTACGCTACAGTTCGAGTTTTCAAATCATTTTAACTTAAAATATTTTTCTTTTTATGGTTTGCACAAATAATCAAGGCTGTAACGATAAACAGGTAATGCCGACAACAATAAAGCGCCAGCGCTGACCACAAAAACTGAGTAATTAAATGGGGCTTTAAGTCCTAAAAATGCGGCCATGGATAATCCCAATATCAATGTAATCGCAAAGCTACCGATCGCCACGAGCCTCGTCTGGAATCCGATAACCAAAAATATACCGAAAGAAAGTTCAGCAATAGCTTCCAGGAAACCCAGGATGTCTGAAACAGATTTGCTTACATAGGGCATTAAGACGTGACTATAATTAAGAAAACTGTCCCAGGTTCCCCAGTCGACATTATGCTGACCTGCAGGACCAAGCCAGCCAATGCGATCTGATACCCGGTAGATAAATCCGATTGCGAGTGCGAGCCGCAAATAGATTTGTGCATATATAAAGTGATTTTTCATATCTAATAGCGATTATTCTGATTGTTGAAATGTTTAATTGATACATTATGGTTTAATGTATCCTTTCCGTGTAAGCGCTTGCCAGTCTGATCAGATCATTGATATCAAACGGTTTACTTAGGAAACCATCAGGATGGCTTTCTAAACTCAGTGGTCCCGGGATGGCATTAGCCGAAACAACGTTGATCTGGATTCCTGCTGTATATGGATTTTCCTTTAGCCGCATACAGGTTTCCTGTCCTCGACCGACCGTTAGACGATAATCCATTAGGATCAGGTGCGGCATGAGCCCGCCAATTTCGGCAACTGTCAGACATCCAGCTGAGGCAATGACCAGGTATCCCTCGTCCGAAAGAATCATTTTCATCATGTCTAATACATCCGGATCGCTTTCGAATATAGCAATGGCTTTCTTCACGGAATTTTTGTGGTTAAAGATTAGAGATAGCTTTATTTCTACTGTGAGTCGGTTTGGGGGATTAATAACGACACGCTATTAGTCCTTGAGACGATCAGCAAATAGCTCTCGAAATTTTTCCGGGTTCAGCGATATTACGGCCGAACAGACAGGCATACCTTCATTTTTTTAATAACAGTCCTGATCTTCGTCCAGAGCGCTTTCAAATGAAACGAGATGTTTAACTTTCGTCGCGATCAAATGTTCATAAAACATCTGCATCTCGGCGATAACAGACACGATGGTTGCCCGGTCAATCTCGTCTTCATAAAATATGACACTGCGGTATTGACTGCTGGCATCATCGTGAAGATCCAGTTTTATAGTCGGATTATGCGTTCGTAAATGAATCCGTATGATATCCGCCAGTGAAATAACTTCGGGGTTATAAATGACCCTGATCACTTTGACACGGCCGGCTTGGCCATCTGTTTTATCTCTACTGCCGGAATGTTGAAATTTATCTTCGCTATAACCCCTCGTTACATAGCTAACCCCTCGTAACTGTTGAAAAATGGCATGTGTGCACCAAAAACGACCACCACCAAAAACGATTACTTTTTCCATGCTATTGATTATTATTTACCAAACGCCGCGGCTCATTGCTACATTTACCGGTTATCGTTATTCTTAGGCGTCCTTTGCACGCGGTAATCGGATCCCGGTTCCTCTCCTAAAAGATAGGCAGACTCCGAAGCCCGGTAGGCTTGCCGAAGAGCCTCCGGATTTACCTCTACCTCTTCTGGCGTCCTAGGTGTTCTTTCTTCCTCAAGCCCGTTTGAATGAATGTCTTCCTGGCTCAATTGGTCTTCCTTATCGGCAAACTCATGGTCGTCGAACGGAATTTGGTCTTCTGGATTAATCATATGCTCAAAAGTTAACGTTATTGGAACAAGTTCGATCTTTCGTGAACAGCTAACAAGGACATTTATCTCTTTTTTGCAAGCATGATAAATTTTTGAACGCACCAAAAATCCAATTGATTTGTCCTTTTGTCCATTGCCGCTGGTGCTTTTTCTTTCTAACATTGATCGGTCGAAAGCTGAGGAAAAGCGGAAAGAATACTATCCCGGTAACCCCCAGTAGCCCCTTCCATTTTTAATGAAGCCGAAGCGATGACCGAATATTGCTGACACCACTAAACAATTTATATCTTAAAAATGGAAAATAACCTACAGGAAATCGTCGCCGAAAAAAATGCCATGGTAAAACAAGGGATGGTAGTTGAAGCTACCGACAAGTTTTTCGCCGATGATGCTAAAACTTTCGACCATACCGGAGCCACAACCGGTAACAAGAACAAATGGTTGAAAAAATGCGTGGCTTTACCGGCGCCATCAAAGCGGTAAAGGGAATTACCCTCCATAACGAAGCGCTAAACGGCAATGTTTCTTTTGCAGAATTCACTTTTGATTTTGACATGCAGGATGGATCAAAGGTCCTTTGGCATGAAATCATGAGAACTGTTTGGAAAGACGGAAAAATTATTGAGGAACAATATTTTATAGCCTAATCAATTTATAACCGAATCTTGTTCAATGGCTGCGCCGCCATTGAATTTAAACCTTACTCAAGCTATGAGCACACCTGACGAAGACAAAATTCGGTTTATCCCGATTCCTACGAGTGCCTTCCATGTAGAATTCGACTATTACCAGACCGAAGAATATAACAATGTATTGGTTGTGCCGAATAACGGCGACTATATCATTATTTGTTCTAACGAACATTTAGGAACGCTTGTAAAGAAGCCTGAAAATGATGGATTTTGGGAAGCCGTAGAGGGCAATCTCAATTACGATTTGTTGGAGCGAATCGGTGCAGCCATCGACAACTATGTCCTGAACCGCGATCAATGATTCTAGCGATTTAATCGAACAAGTCCTGAAATGGCGAGCCATACCGTTATATCTCATTTACAGCGATGAAGTTTTTCCGTTCAGCTTTGATATGTGAGCTGGCCGTGTTGTCCCTATTTCTGCTATTTGGTAGCGATGTTCTATTTCGGCCCTAACGTCGTAAAAAGGAACCACCGGAGTTGGTTTTCTTAATCTCATAGTCAACACGTTTAAACATGTGTCACATCAGGTCAACTAAACCTTAAATGTTTAATATTCACCGCATCTAAAACAACCTTACCTCTTCCTATTTGTTGCTGAAGTTCCCTGACTGTATTGGCACACATGACTCTTCCAAACTTAGTCATTGAGTCAAATTCCCTTTGACCCTACCACGTCCGTGCTTACCCGATCATATTGCATTTTTGCTGGAAAGCCAAATTTTAGCTGGATCAAAAATTGGTTCTGACTTCTAGTTAAAAATACTTGTAATTATAGATAACCATAAGGTAAAAGAAACTTTTAAGCTGGCCACTCTAAAATGTACTGACTGGTACCTGAGACTTTAGTATGCCGGCTTTACCTTTGATTTAAAATCAAAAAACAAATGAAAGATATCATCGGAATAGGCCAACTTGTTTTAAGATTAGCCCTTGGCATTGGTTTTTTAATGCCGGTAATGGATAGACTTGGTTTAATGGGATCTTATGGCTCTGCAGGGGTTACGTGGGGCGACTTAAGCCACTTTACGGATTATACTAATACACTGGTTCCGTTTGCGAGCAGGCCAATTGCTAGCGTCATGGCGCTACTGGCGACATTTGCCGAGGTAGTATTTGGGATATGCCTCATCATAGGCTTCAGAATTAAAGAAGCGGCTTTAGGAGCAGGTATCCTCACACTTTTGTTTGGCTTGTGTATGGGGATTTTTTTAAGTGTAGGTGCTCCGTTTAGCTATCCAGTATTTGTTTTTACCGGCGGCGCGTTAGTGCTTTCGGGAATTGATAGTTATAAATGGAGTATTGATAACTATCTCCGGAACAGGAAGTTGAATTAATTCTAGTTATAATTATAAAGAATAAATTATGGAATGCAAAAAAGCCATCACTAAAACCGACATTGAAATTTGCAAAGACGCAATCCTTGAATTTCGGGCGGAAGTAGATCCGGAAACGGTCATTGACCAAGTTTTTCAGATGATTACTCATGGAGGCTATGAATTAGTTTATATCCCCAATGCTGATAATTCAAAAGCTGCAGCGTTTATCGGATACCGAAAAATGACTTTACTGCGTACCGGCCCTATGATCTATGTCGATGACCTTTTTACATTTTCTGAATTCAGAGGGCAGGGGTATGCCGGTGCTTTATTAGATTACATAGCCAGTGAAGCCGCAAATGAAGGAATAAAAAGAATTGACCTCGATAGCGGTTACACGTTGCATACGGCTCACAGATTATATCTTAACAAAGGTTACTATCTTGCTTGTAACCATTTCGCCAGAATAACCGATTGATTTTTGATCGATTTACGGTACAGATTTTAGAACCTATACCGTTTTCTTTTGCGCCAACCCTACTAAGCTAAGATCTTATCATTCGAAGCCATTTTTGCTATATTAGCTTGAACTTCTTTCGTAGACTGCTCATATGTTTTTTTGTCAAACGCGCTTCCATTTAGCGCGATCTCTTGAATATCCGTAAGCCCCATTATATTAAAAACTGTTTTAAGGTATTCTGTTTGAAAATTCATATGAGCATAATATTCACCTTTTTCATACCCAGCATTTCCTCTGCTAAACAGCAGGTAAACCTTTTTATCTTTCAATAAACCCCTATAGGGGTTTTTCGGATCATCAGGTCTCATTCTAACAGTTTCGTTTGCCCTTATTACCTGGTCCAAATATGCTTTTAATACACTCGGGATTGACCAATTGTACATCGGCGTTCCTAATACGATTACGTCAGCAGTTTTAAGTTCGGCGATATACTCGTCACTTTTTTTCAGTACATTGATTTCGTCTTCGGTTCTTAGCTCCGCAGGCTTAGACGCAGCCGAAATCCACAATTCAGATACATGCGGTATGGCTTCTTGGCCGACCTCACGATGATGGACAGTGTAATCAGGGTTGGTTTCTATCCATTTAGTACAAAACAATTTAGTAAGATTCCTGGTGACCGAGCGTTCACCTCTCGGGCTCGCGTTAATAATCAATAGATTTTTCATTTTTTTACTAGTTTAATCGAACAAAGGGTGGTCATTGCCGCCACTAAATGTGTATAAGGCATGATAGTTTATCATATTTTGCCGATTGTAATATATTTGTGTGCCACAAATCTAAATATGCATATTCATAGCTTCGGTTACCAGCCTTTTGCAATCAGAGTAACCAGCTTAATTTGGTGTTTCGGTGATGAATCTTAAATTGTTTACCTATGCTTCCTTTTAAAACTTTAATAAAGATTGATGAGAACAGTACTGAGGCAGTGTTTAAACAAATAGGTTCACAGCTTGTGCTGTTGATTCAAAAGGGAATATTAATGCCTGATATGCAATTGCCTAGCACACGCTTGCTGGCAGCGGATTTGGGTTTGCACCGGAAAACAATAATGACGGCTTATAAGGATCTTATCATAGATGACTGGATAGTAAGCAGAGAACGTAAAGAATATAGGGTGTCTACACGGTTGCCCATTTTAAAGCCCCGCACCTATGCAAATAAAGCTAAATCAAATTATAAGAATAAGTCATCATTTTTATTTGATAAACTTGACCACGTTCCTTCATTGAGTAAAATAACCGATGATTTTAAAGTTATCATAAATGATGGTTTTCCAGATGTAAATATATTCCCCGTCGAGAGAGTCGCTAACGAATACAAGCGACTCCTTACACATCAAACTTTAAAGAAAGCTTCGACAACCTGGAATATCGATGGCAGCCCATTTTTTAAAGAGGCTTTAGCATTATTTCTGAATGATACGCGCGGCCTTAATATTGAGCCTGAAAACCTGATGGTCACTCGTGGTGCTCAAATGGCCATTTACATTGCCGCCTCATTATTAATAAAGCCTGGCGATAAGGTTTTAGTGACTACACCAAGTTATTTTTTAGCAGACGCTATTTTTAACCAATTAGGTGCACAGCTCATCACCATTCCGGTTGATGATGAAGGTGCTGATGTTGATGCGATAGAAGACGAATTGACAAAGAACCAAATAAAACTGCTGTACATTATCCCGCACCATCATCACCCCACAACCGTTACGCTGAGCTCGACACGCCGTACAAAATTATTGGAGCTTATAAAAACCCATCAACTAAGCGTTATTGAGGATGACTATGACTACGATTTTCAATATCAATACAGCCCATACTTGCCTCTAGCCAGTGGAGCGCATGACGGCAAGGTGATTTATATAGGATCGCTTACCAAAACGCTAGCATCTAATTTCAGACTTGGCTATATGATATCAACTCCTGATTTTTTGGAAAGCGCCATTAAATTAAAAACTTTAATTGATTTAAGGGGCGATGTACTTATGGAGGATATAATAGCCTCGCTCATGCAGAGTGGTGAGTTTTCAAGGTTTATCATGAAAGCAAATAAGCTATATGGCCACAGATGCAATTACGCTTCGAACCTTATAAGTAACGAGCTAGGCCATCTTGTAGACTTTAGGAAACCTGAAGGAGGCATGGCGCTTTGGTTAAAGTTTAAAGACAACTATCAGCTTGGCGATATAATACATAAGGCACGCGCTTTAGGATTGCAGTTCTCCGGAAAAGCTTACTTTAAAAGCGAAGCTTTGAAATATGATGCTATTCGTTTCGGATTTGCCTCGGTAAATGAACAGGAACTTGAATTTGCTGTTGATGTACTTAAAAAGATCACTCTTGCAAAGTAAACAGCGGAAAAACAACTAAAATCATCGAGAGGCAGAAAGCTTGTTTGGGATATCGTTCACTTAAAATTTAGTAGCTCAGATGGTTAGAGCGTAGGATTCATATCCGTCAGCTGACGGACGGCAGTTCGATCCTGCTCCCCGCTACCACACTGGGCAAATCAGCTTTTACAGCAGATTTGCCCTTATTTTTTACCCCCAAATCGGCCTTTAGGCTATAAAAAACGCGGACCTTTTGTAGCTAGTTCATTATGGAAAGGAAACGGTTGGGCAGATCGGAAGTGAAGCCGATGTAGATTTGATTGAATTTTTGTGAATAGAGAACATAAACGGTGAACATAAATGCAATATAACGAGAAAAGCCATCCGTTAGTTAATGGATGGCTTTCTGCCAATGTAGAGGGAACACGCGAAAAGTCGAACTTTTTGGAGGAGTTAATTGAGTTGAATAGGGCGCTTATAGTTTAGACATAGTCTACAAGCATAGCGTATTCGAAGTTGCAAACTTCGAACACGGGGGCTTATCGCATCCGAAGTCAGAGACCCCGGACAGCGAGAGGTAGTTCATCGGTATTCCGGGCTGAAAATCAATCAAACAAAATGGCAGGGTGCGATCAAAACGCATCCTGCCATTCCTGTACCTTGTCAAATGTTCGACTTTACGAACGAAGCTTTTTTATCAAGACTTTTTTCTTTAACCATTCTCGTACCGGTTCATCATATAATTTCAAACAAGCATACGCTATTGTAATGCTTACGATAATAAGCAAGAACCCCACTAAAAGCGACTGTCCATCCATTTGAATATGGTTTTTGACAACCCAGGCCGTAAAACAATAAATTAAAGGATAGTGAGTTATGTATAACGGATAAGAAATATCACCAAGAAATTTGCATATTTTCTGTGATTTGATCGTGTGCAAGATACCTCCCGCGCCAATTGATACGATTAGCGGGAAGATGAATATTACAATTGCGGCTTCATAAATACCATTCATCCATGAATGGGGCCTATCTCCAATTCGTGGGATGCATAAGGCTATGATGATCAGCAAACTGGCCCACCAAAAAGCATTCTTTAATCGAACCATCATTCCTAAACGGCAAAGTAACACCCCACCAAAAAAGGGAAAGAGTACCCTGGTAAATCCAATATAAAGCTGTCGCCCGTCTAATGACCATCCGCCTATCAAATCTCCGTGACCTCCCCAAACCAAATAATAAACTAAATTTCCTGCGGCCAGGACAACGAAAATCGACAGCAAGAGTTTAGAAAGGCGGCTGAAAACCAGCGCGTATAACAAATTTGCGATGTACTCAAAAAATAAGGACCATGCCGGACCGTTCAGCGGGTGCATTTCGCCCCATCCCCGAATATCCAATGAATGGCCAACCGGGATTAATGTTGCCCCAATCACCATAACCAGTAACATTTCCCAGACCGGTGTTCCGGCTATTGCCGGAAAAGCAGCGCTCACCTGGAAGTAAAATAAAGCTGCCCCAATCACCGAGCCGATAATAACCATGGGTTGCAAACGGACCAATCGTCGCTTGCAAAAATCCCAAATTGTCATTCTGTCCCAACGGTCATCATAAGCATAAGCTACGACAAATCCGGAGAGCAAGAAAAAGAAATCAACTGCTAAGTAACCGTGGTTAATTAGTTGTTTAAATTTTCCTCCACCTAATGTTTCAAAAACATGGTAGAAGATCACCAAAACAGATGCGACACCACGCAATCCGTCCAGGATTGGATAGTGGTTTTTGGATTCGAGATAAGTACTAGTTTTGTTCATTGTTAATCGATAGTTTATAAAAGTTATTAGTTATTGAATTTGCAATTTTTCATCGGCTTAAAATTGTTGCAGATAGCTTAGTTTAAAAATAAGATGATCTTCAATTTGAGCCTGGGCGGGGGGCAGCGTCAATTGGTTATTTACGCCCCGATTGTATATTAGATGTAAATAGCTAAGGGCTGAGAATTCCCAGGCGATCCTCAGATTGTAGGCATCCGAATTATTGAGTGAATTTTTTTGATAAATCCCTGTAAATTGAAGTCTTGGGTTAAGGGCCAGACGCCATTGCAGAATATATAAGTTGACTGTAGTTGTCGTATTGTCAATCCCTACGCGTTCAAAGTGGTTCTGATTAAATTCGGCGGAAAAAGATAAATATGGGATGGGCGCAAATTGCAGTTTGTAATCCTGTGTAATTAAGTCTCCGTTGAAATAGCTACCCGCCGACAAATTAATACCTGCATTAAGCATCCTGGAAGGATCTGTCGAGAAAAATAGTGACTGGTTAAAATAGTGATAACTGCCAGGCGCTATATTGACATTGAGTGGTGAAAAGGTTGAGGTAAGATTTTGCCAAATTGAGGAGATGCCATATCCTAAAAATCCACCATCTTTAAAGTTAAACCATATTGGAAATATCGGAAGATCTGCTTCGGAGAATTTTCCGGTTGATGCTGTAAAATACAGTTCCGGTGTGACACCAGGTGAATATTGTAAGAGGAAACTTTTAAACGGAAGTAAATTGCCCCGGTAGAAAAAATTCATTCCGGGTGTTGTGCCGATCACGTCACTTCTCGAAACAAATCCCATTTGAGGGTCAAAGTTTTTCGTTATGAGCGATTCCGTCAGCCATATTTCATGATTGTTCGTGTTATTGAAATACTGAACGATGCCACCAAATCCTTTCGCGCCCGTGTTAGTGGTTGTAGATTGCGTGAAAATTGCATTGATAGAATTCGACTGGCCCATTCGGAAGAACCCGTCAATGGTAGATTCGATATTAGCGGAACCAGGCTGCTCGGTAAGCGTGACCAAACCGCCAATACGATCCTGGCTTCCAAAATTTTGCGAAAACCGGCCAACAAAAAAGTTCGTTGCCGGACTGCTATTGTAATCCTGTTGCCGAATGGCCATCATCCCAAAATTTGTTGAAGTTGAGCGGTAAACAAAACGACCACCGCCTACAATGGGAATTGGATTGCCGCTGGCGTCAAGGCCAATCGTTCTGCTGTTAAATGGCTGAAAACGCATTGATCCGCCCGCACCATCGGCATTCTGCGTAACCTGAACACCAAAAAGAGAGGCGTTTTCCAGAAAAAATTGCCTCTTCTCCGGAAAAAACACATTATATCGCGAGGTATTATTAATTTCCTGGTCCACGTCCGCCTGAGCAAAATCGGTATTTGCCGTCAAATCAAGTATTGCATTCGGATTGATTGCCCACTTCAAATCCCCTCCATATTTAAAGCTTGATGTGTGTGCTGGTTCTGATGTTCCAAAGTTCTGGTAGTGGTCGAATGACGACAGAATATAGGGATCAATGGTTATATTGGGCGATGGCGGGGGAGGTTGCAGGTTTGTTACCACACCCGCATAATTCATATGGGTAACTTGGAAAACGCGCGGATATGGAGAGAAGCTGCTGATTTCGTTGGTAGACCTTCGATTTCTGTACATATTGAAACCCCATCTTTGCAAAGAATCACCAGTCTTTGGGTATCTTAGCGTTTTCCAGGGAATCGCAAGTTCTGCAACCCAGCCGGAGTCGCTTCGGGTGGTGCGCACACTCCAAAGTCCGTCCCAATCGATATCATAGTAGATGTCATCAAATGACAACAAATCACGCTGAACGCCATACGCATTTGTTGCAAACGCGATCGCATTACGTTGGTCATTAAAGGCATCAAAAGCTAATTCTACAAGGTCGTGTTTGGCAATATCGAAATCCCTGGCAAAATCGGTTGCCATAATGGCCTTTCTCCCCGCCGGATCTTTGCATACAATACCCGCGTAGAGATATTTTTTATTATAGAGAATTTTGATCGTCGTCTGAAACTTTGAGGGTTTGCCCTGGTAAGGGTCAACCTGCACGAAATCGGTGACTCCCATTGTTAGGAGCCATTCAGGTTCATTCAATACACCATCGACTTTTATATTTCCAGTGATTTTCACTGCTTTGATTTCACGACGATGAGGATTAGGCTTAAAAAATTCCGCATCTTGTGCAAAAGCACCGGATGCGGGAGTCAGTAGGATAAAAAAGGTACATAATCTTATTTTTCTTACATATATAGTGTTTTGTGTCATTATGTGACTAAATTCATTTTTTAAAACTTAACAAAACTACAGGTAAAAGCAGCCGGCCCCTTGTCGGATAATTGAAAACTATTGTCGTATATTTGGTAGTTAGCTTACAATAAATGCGAAAATTGAATCCGAAAATTAAATATTGTCCTCCTTCAAGGGATCATAAACGTTTATATTTCGTCGATCATGTGCGCATTCCCCCTGAAGAACAAATAACGTTTCATCAGCATGAAACGTTGGAGATATCTTATATCATCAGGGGCTCCGGCACAAGAATAATTGGAAATACGATGGAGGCTTTTTCCCAGGGCGAGATTGTGTTTATCCCTTCTAATATTCCTCATTGCTGGTCATTTGATTCATTCGATACCTACGCTGACGGAACGATAGAAAATATCTGCATATTCTTTTCATCTCTGTTGCTTGAAAATGCATGCGATAATTTCCCCCAGCTTCAGGATTTCATATCCAAAATTCAGCAGCGCCAGGAAGCAATCGTCTTGACCCGGATTACCCTATTGAAGGTACAGCAATTGATGAAAGCTATGCCCTTAGAATCTGAGATAGAACAATTTTCAAGCCTATTTAGGATATTCTCGTTGATTGCAGCAGATGACAAATCAAATATTGTGGGTAGCCGTGTAATTGAAGACCGGGACAGTAAAAGAATGCAGAAGGCATATTATTTTGTCATTAATAACTTCCAAAGGAGTATTTCGCTCGATGAAGCCTCTAAATATGTCGGCATGGACAGGTCCTCATTTTGTACTTTTTTCAAAAAAATGACGGGTAAGTCATTTTTTACTTTTTTAACGGAGTATCGTTTGGAGTCATCAAGTCAAATGCTTCAAAAAACAAATCTCTCTGTTTCGGAAATATGCAGTGCAGTAGGATTTAACGACGTGCCGCATTTTAATAGGGTGTTTAAGAAAATGCAACAAATCACTCCAACCCAATTCCGGGCTGATAGTTTGCTGGGTAACACTGCATAGCTCAATCAAATGGCTCAATTTAACTATTGAAATCACAGGCAGTCCATCAATTCAAGTACCCTGGACGTCAAAAATGAACGGACAGGCTGCTACTTAGTTTTGGTTGGTGTTGTCCAACAACCCCGGGGAGCCGACGTAATTCTTCGATAAACGTTACAACGCTTGTTGGAGACAATTCCAACAAGGGCAAGGAAAATACCCACCACGCTTAAGCCAAGGATTTTGGCTTCAAGGTGGTGGGTAGGTTTTTAATTCTTCGCGACAGTAATCAATCGATTCCGTGTTTTACCCGGAAGTCTGGGTCGGTCATATTCCCGTGATAAAAAGTAGGCTTGACTTCGAGCGCAGTGTAACCTATGCCACTCGCAATACGGGAAAGCGTTATCTCTACTTTGGAATACCTTTGCGACTTCTTCGTATTTGCAGGATAATCAAATGTCACGGTCATCAGGACAACTGATTCCGTCGTTTTTATAATAACGTCGGTAATCCAGTCCAGTTCTTTGGGGTTCATTCCCATCATTCTAAGTTTTTCATATCCCCGTTCCTCTGCAAGAGCTATCGCCACCTCACGAAAGCCTGGCCATATTTTCCTGAAAAATTGTTCATCAGCGACAATGGGCGCGTAAACGCCTTCTGCAAGAATATCGCTGGTCGGAAGCCCTGATGGCAGGTTTTCCAAGGTTTTAAGGCGTTGATCGACTAAACGTGTTGGAGGGCTCAGGATGATGATTTCCGCATCCGCTAAATTATCAATGGAAAATTTTGTGTCCGCGAGCAACGTGGCACGCGAAGAATAGCCTAAATAAGCCGACACAAGTTCGTGCGCGTGTGACGATTTTAGTGTAATTCCGTAATTGTTTTGGGTGAAGGCGCGTAAAGAATCCGCGCAAGCTTTTGTAATTTCAAGTTTCATAGCAACTCTTGTTAATTACTGGACTTTTAGTCATCGAGAGCGTTTAAAGACAACCATGCCAGCGGTTTAACAAAAATTTGCTGTTTGACTTGTCAATTATTGATTTTACCTCGCGTTTCAGTCGCTCTCAACTGTGGCGTTCGATTCCTATCCCAAAAATAGGATAGAAAATTTTAAAAAGCAACTTAATAGCAAACTAAAAATAATTTTCGATTTCTCATCCCTACGCCTTTGTTGGTGTTGTCAACAACCCCCCCGGGGAGCCCAGATGATTCTTTGATAAGCGTAATAATGTTTGTTGAGAGACAACTCCAACAAGGACGCTCAGAAAAAAGGTTTCGCCCACAATCCAATAAAAAAGCCTCAAATCTTTCGACTTGAGGCTTTTGACTTAAAAAGTAGCGGGGAGCAGGATCGAACTGCCGACCTTAGGGTTATGAATCCTACGCTCTAACCATCTGAGCTACCCCGCCGGGTTTAATTAAGACAACTTTATCGTTTTAATATTGCTTCCCAAAAACATAAACATTCGCTGCTTCTGAAAAAGGTTTGCAAATATAGCAGAAATTCGTTTTCTTTAGAAAAAATGTTAACATTTACGCCGAATTCAAGATCAACTGTAAACCAACATGTCCGAAAAGAAAAAAATTAATATTGAATATGAGATAAAATCATCTCCGCGCATACTTTACGGTTTCTTGAGTGAGCCTAATGGCTTAACGCAATGGTTTGCCGATGACGTAAGCGTAAAAGATCAGGTTTACACTTTTACATGGGATGGCGAACAGCAACGGGCGAAACTTTTACATATAAAAGAAAACAAACTTGTAAGGTTCAGCTGGATAGATGATGATCCGCAATATTACTTTGAAATGGAAATTCTCCAGGACGAATTAACCAATGACGTTGCCTTGAGTATTACGGATTTTGCGACGGAGGATACGATTAGCGAGCGCAAATTAATATGGAATAACCAGGTTGAATACCTAATAAGCGTTTTAGGGGCATAATTACAAGGACCTCCGAAACAAAAACAAAGCCTCAAGTCGAAAGATTTGAGGCTTTGTTATGTACGGTAATCTGAAGTTATGTACTTTGTTCAACAAGTTTGTTCGTGATCATTTTATTTTTTAGAGCCGGGAAACCAACTCGGCTATCCTGTTAGATATCCCTACCTCATTATCATACCAGGCAACAACTTTAACCAGTTTACCAATAGCCTTGGTAAGACTCCCATCTACAATTGAGGAGTGCGTGTTCCCCAAAATATCTGACGATACCAACTGTTCTTCCGTATATTCCATGATGCCTTTAAGCGAGTTTTCGGAATAGTGTTTCAGGAGATTATTCAGGTCGGCTACAGATACCTCTTTTTTTAGGTTTATGGACAAATCCACGATGGACGCATCAATTACAGGCACACGGTAGGAGTAGCCGTCCAATTTGCCCTTCAGGTTAGGAAGTACATCGCCTATTGCTTTAGCGGCGCCTGTTGTGGTGGGTATAATAGAATAGGATGCTGCCCGTGCTCTTCGCAGGTCTTTATGAGGAGCATCCTGTAAGTTCTGATCTGCGGTAAACGCATGAACGGTGATCATGTAACCCGATTCAATCCCAAATTCTTTATCCAATATATATAATACCGGGGCTATGCTGCCTGTAGTGCAGGAAGCAGTTGAATAAATGGCGTCATCACCTATCAATTCATTATTGACACCGTGTACAATAGTTTTTACCCCACCGGAAGCCGGGGCAGTAATCAGCACTTTTTTTGCACCTGCATTAATGTGCGACTGCGCTGCGGCTTTGTCGGTAAAGCGCCCGGTTGATTCTATAACTACATCGATACCCAAATCTTTCCAGGGCAGCTTCTCAGGATCTCTTTCACTCAGCATGCGTATCCGTTTTCCGTTAACGATGATAGCATCACCATCGGCAGTAACTTCGCCGGGAAAACGGCCATGGGCGGTATCGTACTTGAGTAAATGTGTAAGCGTTTTGACGTCTGTGAGATCGTTAACCGCGACAACTTCAATATCTGGTTTGTTTTGTAATGCTCTGAGGGTCATTCTGCCTATGCGGCCGAATCCATTGATTGCAATTTTCATTTTTGATTTTCTAATTTATGATTGATGTAATAATTATAGTTTAATTGGATAAGATCAAATCTTCAGCCCCGGTATCTTTGAGGGAAGTTCTGAAAGCCCGGCGATAATCCGATGGAGTAGTCATCAGGTGTCTTAAAAAAGTTCGCCGCATCGAGACAAGATTGCCCATACCGCATTGCTCAGCAATTCTTTCCAGTGAAATGTCTGTGTCCTCCAGGTATTTGCGGGCTGTTTCAACCCTCGTTTTTTCTATAAACTTGGCGGGAGGCATGCCTGTTTGCCTATGAAAAACGCGCGTAAAGTTTCGCGTGCTCATGTTTACGTGGCTGGCAATGCTGGCGACGTCCAGCGGTTCGTGCAAATGTTCGGTTAGCCAGTTGTTTAGTCTTTTTGCAATGTTTGAACTCTCATAAACCGGCAGCAAATTGCCAAATTGAGCCTGGAAGCCGGGCCTGCTTAAATAGAAAACTAACTTTCTGGCTACTTTTATAGCAACGTCCTTTCCGTGGTCCTCTTCAACCAGGGCAAGTGCGAGGTCAATACCCGAAGACACCCCGCCTGAAGTATAGATATTGCCGTCTTTCGTAAAAAAAGCATTGGTATCAACATGTACCAGCGGGTAACTTTTCTTTAATTTCTCGCTAAGCTCCCAATGCGTTGTTGCCTTTCGTCCGTTTAGCAAACCTGCTTTGGCCAATACAAATGCGCCTCCGCAAATGGAACTAATCCTACGTGTGTTATTTTGACTCACCTTGGATAACCAATTATAAAAAGAAGAATAAACCGGGCTGTTTAACTCCAAAAAATCATTCCCCGCGATGATCAGGGTATCAATCGGGGTTTTGATATCCATTGCACTGTATTGACATTGAATTTCCATTCCTGAAGCAGTGCCAACTTGCTTGCTTTCAGTAGGCGATACGATTAAAACATCATAACAGGAGTCGGAGCCTGATGCACGCAGGGCTTTATCGGCATTTGTAAAAACGTCGGCCGGGCCCGAAAAATTAAGCAATAAATTGCCCGACATAGCCACTATAACTATCTGCTTCCTTTTTGAATTGGGAGCAACGTTGGATGTTCCTTGTTTCATATCACTAAATTACCAACTTCAATAGATGTCTCAAAGGACATAAATTATACAATTTAGGCCATGTTTGACATATTTAATCACTCTCATCCCCACAATTCCTCATTCATGTACTTTATTTTTTAAGTTGGTGATAGATTTTGTTGCTTTGATTGGTAATATAAATCAGGATTAAATTGAAGCAGCGTATACACCTTTCTCTTTATTGGAAATGCCAGCTCATCGGCTGGTCCGTTGCTTCCCTTTATTGGGGTTACCTGGGATTTTCAAGGGGAAAGTTTGATCCGTTTATTGGTCTGCTTGAATTTCTGTCAGATGTCGCAGTCTACATTTTGCTAACACACCTTTACCGCGGTTTTGCGCTAAAACATAACTGGCAGCAATTAAATCTTAACCAGTTAATAAAGCGCATCATTCCGGCAATTGTTATAATGGGATTAGCCTACTTACTGGTAACGGTAATTAAAGTATATCTTTTCGATTGGTGGATGGAGCCGTGTTGTGTAGGATCGTTCTCTGTTTTCTTCGGGAATAATTGGACGGGGATTTTGATGGCAGGTATCCGGCTAATGTCTATCTGGCTGCTGGCTTATCACTTATATCATTATGCCCAGCGAGAGATCAATATTACAAAAGAATACGCCCGACTTGCGATCATCGCTAAAGATGCCCAGCTAAACAACTTATCGGCTCAACTAAATCCGCACTTCTTGTTTAATTCATTGAATAATATCAAAGCGTTAATCATCGAAGATCCCAAATCGGCCCGGCGGGCAATTGATTTGCTGTCAGACCTGTTAAGGACAGCACTTTACAGCAAGGATATATTGCTAACTACAGTAATAGAGGAATTGGGATTGGTGAAGGATTACCTTGAACTTGAAAAACTTCGGCTGGAGGAACGGTTACAATTTTGCGTTGAAGCGGATGAAACTCTAAACGAAGTTTCGATTCTCAGATTCAGCATTCAAACCCTGGTGGAAAATGCCATAAAGCATGGTATTGATAAACAAAAAGAGGGTGGGCTTATCGCGATACAGGTTGCGTCCGCAGATAACTCGATTAAGATCTCCGTTCAAAATCCAGGCGTGTTGAATGTAGACACAAAAAATGAAGGTTTAGGAATTAAGAATTTAACTGAGCGACTTATGATTCATTATAAGGGAAAAGCAACATTTGCCATCACTAATGAGCCCGAAGGTATTGTTTCGTCAACTATAATTATTCCGCTGTCATGAGTAAAATACAAGTATTGATAATTGACGATGAACGTACCGCGCGGGACGAGGTGAGAAGATTGCTTGAAAATTACCCGGAATTTGAAATTGTTGGCGAGGCAAGAAACGCCGACGAAGCAAAGAATTTGATTGAGTTAAAGCATCCCGACCTTATATTTTTAGATATACAAATGCCCGAAAAATCGGGGTTTGAGCTGCTGGAATCGCTTGATGATGTTCCACAGGTAATATTTGTTACCGCTTTTGATCAATACGCTGTTAGAGCTTTTGAAGTTAGCGCCATTGATTATTTAATGAAACCCGTTAGGGAAGAACGCTTTGCAAAAGCTGTGGAGCAGGTGCGTTCAAAACTAACAAAGCCTGTAAATACGCGGCAGATTTTTGTTAAAGACGGGCAGCGCTACCATTTTATAAACTGGGACAATGTTCATTTAATTGAGTCGATGGATAACTATGCCCGGTTATTTTTCGGCGATAAGAAGGTATTCCTTAAAAGTTCACTTAACCAACTGGAAAAAAAATTGGACGAAGCTGTTTTTTTCAGAATAAACAGGGCACAGATCATCAATATGAAATTCGTTGAAAAAATCAGTGGAACGTCTAACGGGAGGATAAAAATCACCCTCAAAACTGGCGAGGCGTTGGAAGCATCCGAGCGGCAATCAGTGAAGTTTAAAAATATGTGGCGGCAATAATTATCATAACATAAATCATGAACAAGAAATTCTTTATCATACTGATAGGCTTCATCGCAGCTAATAACTGCTTTGCTCAACAGTTTTATTGGCAAAAAGCAAATTCCGACAGCGCTGCGATAGACAGGCAAATGCCTAAGCTGGCAAATGAAGTTTTATCAAAATACAAAAACCAGGGTGATCAGAGAACATATCTTGACAACAAGTTTAAACTGGAAATACTTACGCATAAATATGCAGATGCAAAAGAAACGATAGTTGCTTTACGCGCTATTTCCAGGGATAGGGACCCGGGCTTCGCTGATCTGCTTTATATTCAACATGAATTGTTTGCACAAGCCAAACTCGAACAGGAAGCAGCAAATAAAGATTTTAAAGCAGCATTTACAAACCAATTCCGGAAACTGTTTAAATGGCTGGATGATAAAGATGCCTTACACATTTCAACCGCATTTATTACCAGGAATGGCATCGACGAATTAAAGAACAATTTTCAAAATTCTATCACAGCGATAAAGCAAGACAGTATTGATATTACTACTGCTTTATTGCTTTGCAAAAATTATTACTGGTTTAAGGTATACCAGGTTATGGAGCCTGTTGCCAGGCAATTGTTAAGAGAAGACGAGCAGCAACGGTATGTGATACAGGATAGCGTGCTCATAAAAACCCGGGACGGCGCATATATTTCGGCCATTGTTGTTCGTAAAAAGGGGGTAACCACTCCGCAGCCCACTATTCTGCAGTTTACTATTTATACGGGCGCCATTTCGGCTATAACAAAAGATGATGTTGCCCGCGGCTATATTGGTATGATAGCATTTACACGCGGTACACGCTTCAGCCAGAATGAAGTTGTTCCGTATCAATTTGACGGTAGCGATTGCTATGACGTTATCGATTGGATCAGTAAACAACCCTGGAGCAATGGCAAAGTTGGTATGTACGGCGGCAGTTACGGAGGTTTTACGCAATGGGCGGCAGCAAAACATATGCACCCTGCTTTAAAAACCATTGTGCCATCGGCCTCGGCAGCGCCGGGTTTGGATGTGCCCATGATGAACAATGTGTTTGAAAGCTTTGTTTTCCCCTGGATATATTATGTAAGCAATAACAAGTTTTTGGACTATGCAGATTACAACAATACCGCAAAATGGGATTCGGTTAACGCAAAATGGTATGACACCGGCAAACCTTATCATTGGTTGGACAGCCTTACAGGCCGTGGCACCAATAAAATTTTTCAAAGTTGGGTATCCCATCCTGCTTATGATAAATATTGGCAGAATATGATCCCTTACAAAGAGGATTTTTCAAATATCAATATCCCTATATTAACTACAACCGGTTATTATGATGGCGGTCAGGTTGGAGCTCTGTATTATTTCAGGGAACATTATAAATACAATAAAAATGCGAATCATTATTTAATAATCGGGCCGTATAGCCATTATGGGTCGCAGGGTTTTGTTTCCATACCCGATCCCGAACCGGTTATAAGCGGATATCAGATTGACCCTATTGCCAATATACATATACATGAAATTATTTTCCAATGGTTTGACTATATACTGAAGGATGGGGAAAAACCGGAGATTTTAAAGGATAGAATTAATTACCAGCCAATGGGCAGCAACGAATGGAAACATGTGCATTCTCTGGATAAAATAAGTAACGACACTTTAAAGTTTTATTTAAGCAATGTTCGTTCCGGAGATCATTATGTTTTGAATTCGCAAAAGCCGGTAAAAAATGAATTCCTGACAAAAACAGTGGATTTTGCCGACAGAAAGACCTCAAACACTTTTTATCATGCGGACACTATTATTTATGATAAGTTGGATACAAGTAACGGCCTTTCTTTTATAAGCGAGCCGGTGAAAAAGGAAACGTCGATAAACGGCTGCTTTTTTGGCGAAATTAAGGCGGTCATCAATAAAAAGGACATGGATTATAACATCAACTTATACGAGCTGATGCCCAATGGAAAATATTTTTACCTATCGTACTTTATGGGCAGGGCCAGTTATGCTGATGATCATAGTACCCGGCGTTTGCTGAAACCGGGTGTAATAGAAACTATTCCTTTTACAAATTCCTACTTCACAAGCAGAAAATTAAGCAAAGGCAGCAGAATAGTTATTGTAATCAGCATTAATAAAAGCAGGGACAATCAAATTAACTATGGCACTGGTAAAGAAGTAAGCAGCGAAACCATAGCCGACGCTAAAACCCCGCTGCAAGTAAAATGGTATAACAGCAGTGTTATAAAAATACCTGTCGGCGATTAATTATAGCCTGTTTAATCACTGTTATCTGGCCGGATATGATGTATTCTTTGCCTTAGCACATCTTCCCAGTCGATAAATGGATAAACGTTGTTCTTTTTTGCAATATCATCAAAAAGCGCTTTTAATTCTGTTAGCTTTTGCGGATATTTTGAAGCAAGGTTGATGCGTTCAGTAAAATCGGTGTTAAGGTTGTATAACTCCCACACGTCGTTATCGAAACGGTTTGATGACACCGGTGCAGCAATTTTCGCCGGCCCCGTCAGGTCTATATAATCAGGATGGTGGTAAACTTCGGCCTTCCAGCCATCTTTATAAATGGCTCTGGATCCGAAAATATAATAATACTGAATTCTGTGCCTGGAGGAGGCATTAGGATCATTAAAAGAATAAAGCAGCGAAGTACCTTGAAGCGTATCCTGTTTTATGCCCCTTATGTATTCCGTTGGTTTAATCCCAACACATTCCAGTGTGGTCGGCAAAATATCGATCACATGCCCATATTGGGTACGCATGCCACCGGGATTCTTTATGCCTTTGGGATAGTAAACGATCATGGGATTACGTGTAGCTCCTTCGGCATTAGCGTCCTGTTTCCAGTATTTAAACGGCACATCGGCGGCTTGCGCCCAACCCAGCGGATAATTTGTCTGGCTTCCCTTAGGTGTGCCGATCTCACCCGTTCTTGCCAAATTATAGCGGATATTATCCTCCTCTGTCACACTCTTTTGTATAACCAACCGGTCGATAGCACCATTTAAGCTGCCTTCTTTGGCGGCGCCATTATCACCGATAATTAAAATTACCAAAGTATTATCAAGCTGACCGTTGGTTTTCATGTAATTGATCAACCGGCCAACTTCGTGGTCGGTATAGGTTAAATAGCCGGCGTAAACCTCCATAAAACGAGCATACATTTTTTTTACACTGTCTGGAAGTGCCTTCCATGCTTCTATATTCGGATTGCGATCGGGTAGTATAGCGTTGGCCGGAACAATACCCAGTTTTTTTTGATTAGCGAAAACCTTCTCGCGAAAAACATCCCAGCCCTCGTCAAATTTCCCTTTATACTGGTTGCTCCAAACCTCAGCAACCTGGTGAGGTGCATGGGTAGCGCCCGGCGCATAATAAAGAAAGAAGGGCTTATCAGGAGCCACCCGTTGTTGCCTGCTGAGGTAAAAAATAGCTTTATCTGTAATCTCCTCGTTCAAATGCCTTCCATCGGGTTTAACGTGGGCGTTATCCTCAATCAGGTCGGGTTTATACTGGTCTGTTTGCGAACCAAGGAATCCAAAGAAATGGTCAAATCCTTTTCCGGACGGCCAACGGTCAAACGGACCGGCATCCGTACCGTCTTCATCAGGCGTTATGCCCCACTTTCCAACACAAAAGGTATTGTAACCGCTTTCGCGCAACATTTCGGCAATTGTGCCCTTATCCGACGGTATCTTTCCGTCATAACCTGGAAAACCTGCCGACATAACAATATGGGCGAACCCGCCCATGTGTACATAATGGTGATTTCGCCCTGTTAACAATGCCGCACGGGTAGGCGCACAAATACCGGCTGTGTGAAAATTTGTATAGCGTAAGCCAAGGCTGGCAAGCGTATCAAAATTTGGCGTAGCAATAACACCGCCGAAAGTTGAAGACGCGCCGAAACCTACATCATCAAGCATTATCCAAACAACATTAGGGGCACCTTTAGGGGCCTTTGTCGGCAATGTCCACCATTCCTTTGAATCTGCAAGGGTCCTACCCACAACTCCTTTAAATGGCTGCTGCTGTTGCGTAATGTTTTGGGCTGATGCATGGCCAACGATGATTAAACCGGTCAACAAAAAAATGAATTTTCCTTTGGTATTGATTGATAACTTTTTCATTCTATGAAGTAATTTAAATCAGGGAATGAGCAGGGTGGTATTAACAAAGTTAGAAGTAAATTTCAGGTTCGATGCAGCGATTTTTATTGATCAATCGGGAAACTCGGTAAAATGTGAACTATTAATCCAGAGCGTTAAATGAATCCTTCAAAACTCAATAAATTAATTACCTTTAACTCTGCCAACCAGGCAGTTAGATCATGATTGACGTTAAGTCTGCCATCAGTAAATTCTATTCAGTTTTTGAACCCGCTTTGCTTGTCGAACTTGAAACAAAATCAATGTTGATGAGCGTGAAGGGAGGAGAAACAATGCTCAACCCCGGACAAACCATCCGTGCGGTCCCGATCGTATTAACGGGCACGTTTAAAGTGAGCAGGGTAAATGACGAAGGGCAGGAGTTGTTGCTGTATTATGTAAAAGAGGGAGAAAGCTGTGCCATGACGTTCACCTGCTGCATGATGTCGCATTTTAGCGAGGTCAGAGGGTCGGCGGAGGAAGACGCCGATTTACTTTGCGTGCCAATAAACGTTATGGACGAATGGATGGTAAAATATCCTACCTGGAAGCGATACGTGATGACCACAATATTAAGCCGATTCACAGAAATACTAAAGAGCATCGACGATATTGCATTCAAAAAACTGGATGATCGTTTGATCAAATACCTTAAAGAAAAATCGAAAACAACCGGCTCCTCCCTTATAAATCTTACCCACCAGCAAATCGGCGACGACCTTGGCACCAACCGTGTCGTTGTCTCCCGCCTGCTGAAAAAGCTGGAGATGGATCAGAAATTATTACTCTATTACAACCAGATAAAACTACTTAGTGAATTGTAACTTTTGTTACAGCGGTTTGTAGCTTTTGTTACAAATTATGCCCTGTTGCTCATTGCATATTTGTTGTATAAAAACAACAGGCAATGAAAACACAAACCAAAAAAACAGCTTCCACATTCCTGGCCGGATCATTAACCGGAAACACAGTTTTCACAAATCATCAAGGTAATAAAAGAGTCCTTACGGTCTTCTATCTGTTTACGGCAACACACGTTCGAAAACTGCATTTGAGCACATTCTTCAAATCATTTTTTGACTTTTCGGATGACTGTACTGCCGATTTGATGGCAGACAAAAACTGCACAAAGCGCTATTATCAGCAAAATCTTTTTATGTAACAGGTAAATATTTCGATAAAACATAATTATATAACCATTTAAAAATTAGACATCATGAGTATCAGATTAGGCAGCACCGCTCCGGATTTTCAGGCAGAAACTACCGAGGGCGCTATCAATTTTCACGAGTGGATTGGCGATAGCTGGGCAATCCTCTTTTCACACCCAAAAGATTTTACTCCGGTTTGCACAACGGAGCTGGGCTACATGGCCAAACTGCAGCCGGAATTTAAAATTCGAAACTGCAAGGTTATCGGCTTAAGTGTAGACCCTGTAGGCAGGCATGCCGAATGGGCAAAAGATATTGAGGAAACACAAGGTTATGGTGTAAACTATCCCATGATAGGTGATACCGACCTGACAGTTGCAAAACTTTATGATATGCTGCCTGCGGACGAGCCGGGTTCATTCGAAGGTCGCACCGCAGCCACTAACCAAACCGTCCGCTCAGTATTTATTATCGGCCCCGACAAAAAAATAAAACTAACGCTCACTTATCCCATGACGACAGGCCGCAACTTTGATGAGATACTGCGCGTGCTCGATTCGATGCAATTAACTGCGGGTTATAAAGTTGCAACCCCTGTAAATTGGAAAAATGGCGAAGACGTGATTATTGTTCCGGCGGTATCAGATGCGGAAGCCCTGGAAAAATTTCCGGAGGGATGGAAAACTATTAAGCCGTATCTGCGCATCGTGCCACAACCGGGAGTTCACGAGAAAATGATGAATTAACAATCAATCAACCTCATTATTCACATATTTTAAAAACGGAAACCATGTATATCAGAATGTTAAATTTCCAAACTATCGGCAATAAAAAAGCTGAGGCTACTATGATCATGGATACCATGATGCCAATTATAAAATCGCAAAAAGGTTGTAAAGAGTGCATGTTTATGCACGACAACGACGGCAGTTATGCTTTGCTTGTGTTTTGGGAAACAAAAGAAAATGCGGATGCTGCGGCTGGCGTAATAGGTCCCAACATGCTACCTGCGCTTAACAAAATCTCAATGGAGCCTGTAACCCCGCTATTATTCGAGGTATATCAACCTGCCTTTGCATAAAGACAAAGGATCTTAGTGTATAAAATATTTTAACGATTAAAAAAGAAGATAAAGTATATTACTCAGTACCAACAAAAGCAAGGAATGTTGGATCAAGAGGGGAGGGCCAACGCTCATTCCCTCTTTTTTTCTATTTTAGCGTCTTTAATGGCGCCTGTTTAATTTGACTATGAAGAAATCCGTCTACCCCTACATAAAAAGAACCTCTTTAATCTTACTGATTTTTATTTTGTTGTTTGCCGGTAAATGCAACCGCGGCTACAGGGCAATATTAAAAGAGAATGCGAGGAAAGAAGCGGTGGCTACAAGAACCAAAAATTTAATTGCGACGATTAAAGGCATAAAATATACCGAAGTCCACAGGAAGTTTGATAACGGGCTTTCGTTCAGTCCTATAGGTTATCAGTTAATACCGGAATGGAAAATATCATTTCCATCAATTGATTCCGTAAATATCTATAGCCCAAAGAAAGGAAAGTTTCTAAATGCCCCCGTTGTTTTTGATCATGATTCTATTTTTAACGTTGCCTGGGCCTGGCTAAGGTTGAAGCAATTGAGCAAGGACAGTTTAAAATTCATGGTGCTGCACGTTAAAGATAATATTATACTGGACGAAAAAGTCCATGTATTTATGACCTTTTATTCCAACAGTTATATTAAAGATGTTTTACACTCAGACACCACCAAACTTTGGGCACCAAGCCGAACAGATAGTTTATATATAAAAGCCAAAGTTTCGTTGGCAAATCGGATACCTGACAGTGCTTTTGCAGGTACGGAACCGGCGCTGCTGGCATCTAAAAGTAAATTGATCAGCGTAAAAATTGAAGCCCCGGCAGATGCCATGGATGGCGGTAAATCTTACGATGCATATCTTTCGCCTACTTATAATATTGTCATTAACAAAGCCTACGACAATTTTTCCTATTCGTTTACCGCCTGGGTTGATGACAAGGGAAACCTAATCTTTAGAAAGTCGATAATCTCTTTAGTGTTTTTAGGTGAAGAGGGGAGGAAATCATATATTAATACCCTGAAAGCAATAACGGATGGCTATTTGAAATTATACCTCAATATTAAGCCAGGTAAAACACTTGGTATTCCACATTCAAGTATCATATTTATAAACGTTCAGGGATATAAAAAATAGATGCTCCGGGGCGATAGTACGCCCGCCATTAATACTGCGTCAATTCCAAATTTTAAATTAAGACAATATCATTCCTCAATAGCTGCCGATTATCGGCATGTAGAATATTTTTCTATCAATATTTAATTTAGACTTACCTAAAAATATTATTAGATTTGTTTAAATTTATTCGTGATCATGGAGTTCACTTTAAATCAATACCATTTTTAAATTAAAAAATTACTTTTGCCCAAATTTATCTATGAAAAAAAATATACTTATCCTTTTTTCATTTTTTAATATACAGTTGGCTTTGGCGCAGGACACTGTTAAGCAAAAATTTAATTTTCACTTCCAGGAGACTATCATAACACAATCGAACCTGCCGTTTGATGCGCTTTACACAGGTAAAAACAGTTTGTTACCAACAGCACAGACAGAAACCTCACTTACCACTACTTTTTACATTGGCGCTCGTTTATGGAAAGGGGCGGAGGCCTATTTTGATCCGGAGTTATCCGGCGGGGCGGGTTTAAGCTCAACATTGGGTGTAGCCGGTTTCCCAAATGGAGAGACTTTTAGGGTGGGTGGAGTTCAAAACAAAATTTATATAGGCCGCTTGTATTTTAAGCAAAGTTTTGAATGGGGAAAGGAAAAAGATACGGTTGAAAATGACATTAACCAGTTAGGTAGCTTAAGAAGCAAACGTTATTTCTCTTTCGCCATTGGAAAGTTTGGAATGGCTGATTTTTTTGACGGCAATAATTTTAGTCATGATCCGCGCATGCAATTCATGAACTGGGCGTTAATGGACAATGCCGCATGGGATTACCCTGCCAACACCCGGGGATATGCAATTGGCCTTGTTACCGAGTTGGGACAACCCGACTGGACACTTCGTTTTGCGCTGACAATGGTAGTAACGCAAGCAAACTCATCCGTATGGGACGCGAAAATCCTGAAAGCCAATACGCAAACGGTTGAGTATGAAAGACGATATAAATTAAATGGGCGAAACGGGGTTTTACGCGTTTTAGGATATTTGAATAATGGCAAATTCGGCAATTACGATTTAGCGATAAAGCAAAATCCGCAAGCTCCTGTTGTAGATTCAACGCAGCAATATGGCCGGCATAAATATGGTTTCGGAATCAACGCAGATCAATACCTGACTAAGGATTTTGGCCTGTTTGCAAAAGCCAGTTGGAACGACGGGCATACCGAAACCTGGTTTTTTACCGAAATAGACCGGTCTTTTACATTCGGCGGTTCTTTACACGGTACACGATGGAAACGGGCTGACGATGAATTAGGCCTGGCTTTTATTGCTAACGGATTATCTGGCCCTCATCGCAGGTATTTGGCAGCCGGTGGATATGGATTTATAATTGGGGATGGGCAATTAAATTACGCCCCCGAATTAATTGCGGAGTTTTATTACAGGATAAACGCTTTTCAAAAGAAATTTTTTATTTCACCCGATTACCAATTTATTCTAAACCCGGCATACAATAAGGACCGCGGCCCCGTTAATGTTTTCGGGCTAAGGGGTCATATAGAGTTTTGATAAAAAATCGTCTCCCGGTTACATTTCGCTGTTTTATTAGTCTAATGTAAAATTAGCATCGCATAAGTTATTATTTAAGAAAGAACGTTATTTAGATTTATGAAGAGAATACTTTTCCAGTTATTAATAGTTTTATCAGCAAACACAGGGTTTTCCCAGATAAAAAATTCCATTACACATTGCGCTATCACATTTCAGATAAAAAATGTAGGCATTAGCACTGCAGGCTCCATTGGGGGGCTTATGGCCAATGTTCAATTTAATCCCAATGATTTGCCTTCATCCAACATTACTGCCTCGGCCGACGTAAATACAATAAATACAGATAATGACGACCGCGACAGCCACTTAAAAAGTGAGGATTTTTTTGATGTGGCGCATTTCCCCCAAATATCATTGAAATCAGTTTCTTTTAAACATAAAAGCGGCACCCGTTACCAGGGTACGTTTAATCTCACTATAAAAGGAAAAACGAAATTAATTGAGCTTCCGTTCGCCTACACTGATAAGGGCAATACTGCTGTTTTTCAGGGTAATTTTAAGATGAATCGCCTGGATTTTGGCATCGGCGAAGGCAGCATGGTTCTTTCCAACGAAGTAATCGTTAATATTAATGCAGAAATAAGCAAGTAGAACACAGCATTCAAAAATAAGGCTTCATTAATAATTAAAAAATCAACAATTGATAACCATAACTTAACACCAAACTGCGCGTTACAATACAGCTAATCGCCTGCAAATCGTAACTTTACAGTTATGAAATTAAGAATACTTGTTTTAATAAATGCGGCGGCTGTTGCGGTTACTCTTGCCGCCGTAAATTATTATTTTCAGCACAATTGGTATTATGTTATAATAACCCTCCTGGTTACTTTAATTACAAGCTTCATAGTTTTTTATTACTTGATAGAAAAATATGTTTATTCCAAAATAAAACTCATTTATAAGCTTATTCATAATTTGAAACTCGGCCGTGATTTGCGCGATGCCTTAGGCGAACATATAAGCGCCGACCCCATAAATGACGTTGAAGCGGAGGTGAAGGAGTGGGCGCGTCAGAAGAAAAGCGAAATTGATGACCTGAGAAAACAGGAGAAGTTCAGACGGGACTTTTTATCCAATATTTCACATGAATTTAAAACGCCGCTGTTTGCAATTCAAGGCTATATAGAAGCCATACAGGATGACAATTTTGAGGATAAGGAAATGGCCCAGCAGTTTTTAGCAAAAGCTGCTAAAAATGTCGACAGGTTAAGTTACCTCATAACCGATCTTGATGAGATTTCAAAACTGGAATCGGGAGAGATACCAGTAAACCTCACCCGTTTTAAGATAAATGACTTGATTAAGGAGGTTTTTGAATCGATGGAAATAAAAGCCCGTCAGCATAATATAAAATTGATATTTAAACAGAAATACGACGAGCCTATACCGGTAAATGCCGATCGGGAAAAAATACGACAGGTGCTGGTAAATCTTATCGATAACTCGTTAAAATACGGAAATGAAGACGGCAACACTTCAGTAAGCCTGTTTGAATTACATGACCAGGTATTGGTTGAAGTTACCGACAATGGTATAGGAATTGAGGAGAAATATTTACCACGTTTATTTGAAAGGTTTTTCAGGACAGATACCAGCAGATCAAGACAGATAGGAGGGTCGGGCCTTGGCCTTGCAATAGTAAAGCATATTATAGAGGCACACGAACAAACCATAAGTGTTCGCAGCACGGAAGGTTTGGGGTCGACTTTCGGATTTACATTGCAGAAATCAAAACAATCTTTACCGTTTCCAAATATTCCTGTGCTTAACAATTAACGTGAATTTAACATTGCAAAATTACCTTTGCATAATTCTACTTAAATGTCCATCAATTATATACTACAATACTTTATACCCAAACATAAAAAAGTATTTTTCCCGCTATTTGAACAGGCTGCAAATAATGTTGTAATTATGGCTCAGGCACTGGTTGAACTGGTTAATTCAACCATCCCCGCCGAACGTGACGAGCTTTTTAAACAAATTGATAAATTAGAAAATAAAGGCGACGAAATTACTCATCGGATTTACTTAGAGCTGGGCAAAACCTTTGCGATACCTTTTGACCGCGAGGATATCCATTCGCTGGCATCAGCTATTGATGATGTTGCCGATAATATACAGGGAGCTTCAAATCGGATGAATCTTTACAGGATCGACGATTTTAATGAGAATATAAAAAAGCTTTCGGATTTAGTATTGCAGGCAAGCGTCGATCTCGAAGTAGCAATCAAGGAATTGAGAGACCTGAAAAACGTGCGCCATATCGCCGACTCGTGCATAAGGATAAATAGCGTAGAAAATCGCGCAGACTATATTTTTGACTGTGCAGTGGCGGATTTGTTTTTGTACGAAACCGATGCGATACGCCTTATTAAGTATAAGGAAGTACTGTCCTCATTAGAAACAGCGACCGATATGTGTGAAGATGCTGCCAACGTTATGGAATCTATTTTAGTTAAAAACGCTTAAATTTTGCTGCTGGTCCGAACTATTACGATTGAGAAGCCGTTTAATTAAAATATGAAGACAGCCCTAATATTTATACCTGCTACACTTTTGTTCATTACGCTATCGGGATTTAACAAATCGTCTGATCGTCCTGAAAAAATAAGAACTCAACAAATTGATGTCCCTTCAATAGCCGAAATAGGTAACGGCCTAAAAGAAGCGTTGCAACAAGGGACTGCTAAAAGCTCCGACCAACTCTCGGCACTTGACGGCTATTTTGCTAATGCCGCGGTAAAAATCCTATTTCCACCGCAGGCGGAAAAAGCCGAAAAGAAACTACGTCAGCTTGGTTTTAACAAATTATGTGATGACGTTATCCTTTCGCTCAATCGCTCGGCCGAAGATGCTGCAAAACAGGCTAAGCCGATATTTATAGATGCGATAAAACAAATGACACTGCAGGATGCTACCAATATCTTGACAGGGAACCAGGATGCAGCCACCCAATATTTTAAACGTACCACGTCTGCCCAGCTGACTAAGGCTTTTAGGCCGGTTATACAAAATAGTTTAAACAAAACGGGTGCAACAAAATATTATGGCGATGCCGCAAATCAATACAATAGGATTCCGTTTGTAACTAAAATTAATCCTGATATAGTTGATTACGCGACACAGAAAGCCATTGATGGGTTATTTTACCAGATTGCGCTGGAAGAGTTAAATATCCGCAAAAACATTGGCGCACGTCCGTCTCCTTTATTGCAAAAGGTTTTTGCTTTCGCGGATGGTATTAAGAAGTAATAAAAATATCGACTATTTATTTTCAAATTTAACCCGGATTGTAATCTTTTCGGGTAACCCGTTTGCATTTCCAATCCAATCAGATCCTTTTTTAATAAGGTCAATGGCTTTTTGATCCGTCGGCTGGCTTAGCCCTTTAATAACTTTAATTTCACCAAGTGTTCCGTCATGGTCCACCTCAAAAGATAGTTTTACAACGCCGGTTTTTCCATCAGGGGAAACGGCGTTTTCTTTTAGATATTTATTAAAGGTTTTCCAGCTGTTTTTAGGATGTGCTACTACAGTTACGTCATCAACGGCGTCTTTGTTTTTCGAAGTATAGTCAGTTACCACCACTTCGCTTAATGTATTGTTACTTGGCTCAAGCTCAATGGTTTTAGTAGAATCAGGGTTGTTGGCATTTATTTTAAGCGTCTGGTATCCAATATAATTTATTACCAGGCTTGTTTTGCTCTTCTTTGCCTTCAGGGAAAAAGCACCGTTGGCATCAGTTTGAGTTGCCGTGTGTGTCCCGGCTATTTTAACGGTTGCACCTGGTATAGCGCTGCCGTCGGTTTTATCAACCACCCGGCCTTTGATAATGTTTTTTGACAAAGCAATTTGACCTGGACTGCCGGAATTGGTTACCCTAACTCCAGCTGCTTGTCCCTGTAATGATCTCGTTGTCGAGTCGGTCTTGTAAGTTTTTATATTTTGCGGCGTAACTGCAGCCACTGCTGCTGTCACATCCTTTTTCCTTTGTGCTGTATAGCCCACCACAACTACTTCATCTAAGGGTGTAGTGTCTTTAAGGGCCGAATCTTTACCTTGACTGGCTATGCGACTGTCTGGGGCAACAACGGATCGCGGGGTAATGGCCTTTTCATTTGCTATATATTGTTCTTGTGGTTTTGCTTTGGAGAGCGATGGTTGCAACGTATTATTTGTTACCATCGCATCAGCAACTGGAGTCACAGTGTCAGGAGAAATTATTTTAGCAGGCGTTTTAATTACCTGCGCCTGTTTAGGAAAATTTCCTGAATGGTAATTATTATACAACAATAATCCCCCGGCACTTAAAACTATTAATACTGATGCAGCAATTGACATAAATTTTAGCGTTATAATTCGATTTTTTTTCTTTGCAATACGTTCATGTAAACGATCGTAGAGTTCATTTAATTCTTTGTGTTGATTAGCCCCGGCCTTTTCATACCCTTCCATGGCATCCATCAAAAAAGGATCGTCCTGTGCGCGCCTTTCTAATTGGTGCATACTCTTTTCGTCAAGCTCTCCTTTCAGGTACTTGTCAATCAGCGATATGTCTATCCGTCGTTTATTCACTGTTTCTCTCCAGGCAAATTTTAAGATTACGTTTACCGTTTTGTATATAACTTTTCACTTCATTTAAACTGAAGCCCGTAACCACAGCAATCTCCTTATAACATTGTTCTTTTAAGTAAAACAACCCAATGCTTTGTTTTTGAGCATGGGGTAATTTATCGATGCACCGTTCTAACGCGGTCATAGCTTCCTCTCTGTTATCATCATCAGGATGCAAAACCGGGGTGAATTCCATAAAATCATCAAGGTTAACCGTTTCAATCTTCTTACCCGACCGCAGCTGCATCAAACAATAATTTCGGGTCAATACATATAACCAGCTTCTGAATTGCTTGATATCATGTTGTTTAACTTTATCAATCAACTCTTCAAATATGCCCATAACGGCATCCTTAGCCTTTTCCTCGTCGTTAAGATATTTTAAACAAACGCCATAGATCAGTGGAACCTGCCGTTCATATAGTTTACCTAAAATAGAAAGGTCACCGTTTTTACGGTAGCTATCCAGCAACTCGTGGTCATCAGCATCTTCTATTTTTTTTTGACGGGTAAAAAAGTTCATTATTGGGGTGTCAAAAATAATTTTTTTTTATGGTTTATGGAAATATGGTTTTTACGGCATCTCTATTAAAAAAACCAATGATCATGAAAAAGATTTTATTAATTATTTTACTGTTTATCGGCTTAACCGGGTTTAAGCAAGGTAACATCCGCCACATAAGTGGAACCGTCTATGCCACCGACGACAGAAAGCCAATACCAGGTGTAACTATTAAAGTTGAGGGCACAAATAATAGCGCCCTAACAGATGCTTCGGGGAAATTCGCAATCGACGTACCGGACGGTAAAGAATACCTGTCTCTTAGCTTTATCGGCTACAAAACCCAAAAGGTCAAGATCGGAAAAGACGATGTGCTTAAAATTTACCTTGAACCGTCGCCAAATTCGCTAAACAAGGTTGTTATTACGGGTTACGCTGTCCAACGCAAAAAGGATATAACAGGAAGTGTAGCAGTTATGAGCGTAGATAAGATGGTAATGTCTAATTCTAAACCTGCGCAGATGTTGCAGGGCCAGGCAATGGGAATTGTGGCTAAGGGCTACAATAAAGCCAAGGTTCCTGCGCAGTATAATTATTCTCCGCCTATAGTAGCCGATAATGAAAGCTATAAAGGAATCAACGAAAATGGTTTCAACGATGTTACGAATAATCCCCTTTCTACTTTCTCAGCCGACGTAGACGGTGCGTCTTATACCAATGTGAGGCGTTTTATAAACAATGGGCAACTGCCTCCTGCTGATGCTGTACGGATTGAAGAAATGATCAATTACTTCAATTACAATTTACCTGGCCCGACAAATAATGAGCCTGTTGCCATACACACCGAATTATCCTCGGCGCCCTGGAATACAAAGCATCGTTTGCTGCGAATTGGCTTAAAAGCAAAAACTATCGATATTAACAAATTGCCGCCATCAAACCTGGTATTTTTAATTGACGTATCCGGTTCAATGAACGAGCCCAATAAGTTGCCACTGGTAAAAGCGTCGATGAAATTACTTGTTGAACAGTTACGTCCCCAGGATAAGGTGGCTATTGTAACTTATGCCGGTCAGGCAGGTGTGCTGCTTCCTTCAACCAGTTGTGATAAAAAGACAGCCATCAACAATGCAATTGATAACTTAAACGCAGGTGGCTCAACAGCGGGCGGAGAAGGCATTAAAATGGCTTACAAAATAGCTAAGGAAAACTTTTTGCAAAAAGGGAATAACCGGATTGTTATGGCTACCGATGGTGATTTTAATGTTGGTCCGAACAGTGATGAAGATATGGAGCACTTGATTGTAAGAGAAAGGGTAAGTAAGGTGGCAATATCCATTATGGGATTTGGAATGGGTAATTTGAAGGATAGTAAAATGGAAACGTTAGCTGACAAGGGAAATGGTAACTACGCCTATATCGACAACATTACCGAAGCCCGCAAAGCTTTTGTAACAGAATTTGGTGGCACCCTGTTTACTATTGCAAAAGATGTGAAATTGCAGATTGAGTTTAATCCCGCAAAGGTACAAGCCTACCGTTTGTTGGGTTATGAAGACCGCATGTTAAACAAAGAAGACTTTAATAACGACAAGAAAGACGCCGGCGATATGGGGTCGGGACATACAGTTACCGCGTTTTATGAGATAATACCCGCCGGCATTAAAGATGATTATGCAGGCAGCGTTGACCCGCTTAAATACCAAAAGGCCAAACCAGCGCCGGTAGAAAATGGATCTGATGAAATGGTGACCATTAAGTTCCGGTATAAAAAGAACGACTCATCATCAAGCCAAATGAGCCAGGTAGCAGTAAAAGATACCCCCAAAGATTTTAATGCTACTTCTGCCGATTTCAGGTTTGCATCTTCTGTGGCTGAATTTGGTATGTTGCTTCGTGATTCACAATTTAAGCAGCAGTCAAATTTCGACCAGGCAATAAGCATCGCGAAGGCGGCAAAAGGGGAGGACCAGGAGGGTTACCGTTCCGAATTTGTGCGGCTTGCGGAAAGTACGAAATTGTTGGTTAAAACCGATATGAAATCCAGGTAATAGTAACAAGAATAAGAAAACGGGGTAACATGCCAATTGTCCCGTTTTTTATTTTATATTATTAGAGCTGTCCTTGTTGTGTGTAGTTTAATATGAACAGGTGTATAAAATTTACTCAGTGTGCATCACTTATTCCCCAGGTTGGCTCTGGTGTCTTTTCATTTTTGTGTCGTTTTTTAACTAAGACAGAAATAACTTTTTCGAAACAATAAAAACTTTTCAATGCCAACTTTGTATCGCGATGGCACATAAATTGCTCATTATGAAGAATAAGTATTATTGTTTATAATTCTATAAATTTTGTTGGTAAAAGAGAAAATCAAATATTATTTCTTTTATTATCTTTACATAAATATTATATCAAAAAATTATTACCAAACCTGATATAATACCCCGATTTATAGGATAAATTAAATCAATACTTTTTTACAGACTATAATTTAATAATTCAATCTTAGATAGTATGTGCAAACTTGTAGTAATTGATGATAACCCAACTGATCACTATATTATGCAGCGATTGTTGCATAACAATTACAACTGCGAGCAGGCTACCTATACTTTTGATGGAAGGTTGATTTTAGATTATTTGAAAGAAAATAAAGATACCGACGCAACTATGCCTGATCTGATTTTTTTAGATCTGGATATGCCCGGAATAACCGGCTGGGAGTTTTTGGATGAATTGGAAACAATTAACGGTGATACAAAAAGGAACATCCAGGTTCATATCATGAGTTCGTCAATACGCTCAGCTGATGTTTTTCATTCAAAAAAATATGCATGCGTTAATTCTTTCATGACCAAACCACTGTCGCGCGAGTTGTTAAATAAAGCATGCGAGCAAGCCACGCCGCTGCGCAATCAGCGTCCTAAAAGCGCCTGATATAATCGTTTTTCCATTCTTATTTAGCATATCCCTATTCATATTTGCACATCTGCAAACTATTGACTTATTTTTACAGGTATAATGGCCACCCGTAACAAGCTATACTTTGCATCCGATTTTCATTTAGGTACCGGAACATACGCTCAATGCCGCGAACGCGAAGCCCGGTTAGTACGCTGGCTGGATCAGATAAAAGTTGATGCCGCTGAAGTGTTTTTGATGGGCGATGTTTTTGATTTTTGGTTTGAATATAAAACGGTGGTCCCAAAGGGATATATCCGGTTTTTAGGAAAGCTGGCTGAATTGGCTGATGCCGGAATAAAACTCTACCTGTTTAAGGGCAATCACGATATGTGGATGTTCGACTATTTTGAAAAGGAGTTGGGAGCAACTATTATTAGTGATGAGCTGGAGATAGAACGCAACGGTAAAAAATTTTATTTACATCACGGCGACGGCCTGGGGTCGGGCGACAATTTTTATAAAATATTAAAGAATTTTTTCCGAAGTGAGTTTTGCCAGTGGCTGTTTGCCCGGATCCATCCAAACCTTGGGGTGGGTATAGCCAATTATTGGTCAAGACATAGCAGAATATCTAATCAAAAAAAAGAAAACCCTAAACCCGGGGAGCAGGAATGGCTGGTTGTTTTTTGCCGCCAATTGCTTAAAACACACTTTTACGACTACCTGGTTTTCGGTCATCGCCATTTACCCCTAAATATCCCGTTAAACGAAAAAAGCACCTATGTCAACCTGGGCGAATGGGTAAATTATAACAGCTATGCAGTTTTTGACGGAGACACACTGTCCCTGCAGTATTTCGAAAGCACTCCGGTAAGTAAATAAACATCAAACTTTCAACGGAAGAATAACCTTAACAGTAACAATTCTGACATCCAAATCCGAAATCCCAAATCCGAATTCCGAAATTCCCTATCTTCATGCAACGTTGCAAAAAACGGTGCGTCATATAACATGCAAGCTGATTAAAATTTGGAAGCCGTATTTGTTGACAAACATTATAACCTGGTGGTTGAGTGTAAACAGGGAAGTAAAAAAGCCTGTTACGAGTTATACCGACTGTATGCTAAAGCGATGTTAAACGTTGCCTTTAGGATAGTGGGAAATATTGCCGAAGCGGAAGATGTATTGCAGGAAGCTTTTTTAGATGCTTTTAACAAAGTGAAAGATTTTAGGCAGGATACCACATTCGGGTTATGGCTTAAGCAAATAGTAGTTAACCGGTCGATCAATTTGCTGCGTAAGCGTAAGCTGGCGCTGATTGAAATGGAAGGTGAGCAATTGGAGAATATAGCTGAGGAAGATTTTGAAGATGATGAAGAAACACAATACAAAGCAGCCAGGGTTAAAGAGGCTATAAAAGAATTGCCCGAGGGATACCGGCTGGTAATATCACTTTACCTGTTGGAGGGTTACGATCACGAGGAGATAGGGCAAATATTAAATATAAGTGAAAACACCTCGAGAACCCAGTTTTTGCGGGCAAAGAGAAAATTAGTTGAGATTTTAAAAGGAAAAGGAATACCATCATGAGCAAACGATTAGAAGAGTTCATAAAAATGAACCGGGAAGAATTTGATGAGCTGGAACCATCAGCAGATCTATGGTCGCGCATTGAGAAACATTTACCGGATGAGATACCAGTGGTTAAAAAACGTGAGGCGAAAATGTTTTCGTTAGGATTTGTGCTGCGCGTGGCTGCGTCGGTAATAGTAGTGATGGGAGTCAGTTTTGTTTTTTATCTGCGTAACACAAAAAAGACAGGTATTGACTTTGCTTCGATTAACCCTGTGTATGCGGAACAGAAAATTCAATATACTTCTTTAATAGAAACAAAACGTACCGAGTTAAAATCTATAGAGAAATCGGATCCGCAGTTATACAAGGAGTTTAGCGAACAAATAGCTCAAATGGACTCGACTTACAAACAAATGAATACCGAACTGGCTACCAGTCCGAACCAGGAGCGTGTATTGCGGGCTATGATACACAACCTGAAAATACAGGCAGACGTGCTTAATAAACAATTAGGTGTTATTGAGCAGATGAATAAAATGAAAAATGACCAGGAAAATGACACGAAAAATATTTAAGCGCTCCCTGTTATTATTGACGCTTTTAGCCGTTCAAATTGGGTTTGCGCAGGATACGAATGCTGCAAAACAAAAATCAAAAGCCGATACTGAAAGTGATTTTCAGCAAAGTATAAATAACCTCGATATCAATCTTAAATTGGGTATAAATCACCTGGTAAATAATATCGTAGTTAAAGTTAACGATATCGTTCCTAAAATGAATGTTGAATTAAGCGAACTGAAAAACCTGGATTTCAATATTGAGCCAAATATCGATTTCGACGTCAAAAGCTTCACGAAAAGCAATGACTGTACTACTCAGGCGGATGGCCAGCAAAAACAGAAGTTTAAGAGCTACGGCAAAAGTTACCCTATTGATGGAAATGACAAAATAAAGCTGAGTAATCAATATGGCAAAATAATGGTTAACACCTGGGACAGGCCTGAAATTAAGGTCGACGTACAAATTAAAGCCGAAGCTGATGATGACAGTTTCGCTCAAAAACTTTTAGACGGCGTGCAAATACGCGACAGCAAAGAAGGCGACCTGGTATCTTTCCGCACTACAATTGAACCTAATAACAATAACTCATGGAAGTTATGGGAATGGGGTGGTAAGAAAAATCATAAGCTTGAAATAAATTATACGGTTTATATGCCTGCTAAAACGGATCTGACTGTGGAAGATAGTTATGGAGGTATCCAGTTGCCGACACTTGATGGAAAGATAAAAATCAGATCTTCTTATGGAAGCGTAGTTGCGCAAAATTTAAGCAATCCTGCTAACGAGATAGAAGGAAGTTACGGGAGCCTAAAGGTCGGTGTTCTTAATGGTGCGCATTTGGATTATTCGTATGGTAGCGTTGATATGGACGAATGCAATAATCTTAAAGCTAACTTGAGCTACGGTTCATTCAAATTAGGAAGGCTTAAAGGCGCCGCCGACATGGACCTATCCTACGTGGGTGGCTTTAAAATTGAGGAAATAGTAAACTCGTTTAAAAAATTGAATGTGAATTCTTCTTACTCGGGCGTGTCATTAGGTGTACCAGGTGGTAATAACTTCGACTTTGATATTACCACGACCTACGGCGGGTTCAACTATAGTGACGATAAAGTCACCATCACCAGCAAAACACCTGCCGACGGTGCCAAGCACATAGGCCCAACCCGGAATTATAAGGGCCATTTTGGCAAGGAAGGCAGCGATGTGCAGGTAACCATTCACTCTACTTACGGAGGTGTGAATTTTAATTAATAACACGAATTTCTCGAATTAAAGCGAATTTCACGAATTGATTTGCATCTGAGTTAGATTTCCGAAGTTTTAAAAGCTTCGGAAATTTAATATTACAATTTAAGCTTTCTGGGATTTTGCCTACTATCAAAAACTGAAATAATCTCAACAACATTCTCAGCCAGTTTAAAATAGACAGAAGTTTGTGGTGATGCCACGCAGCGTCTGATTTTTTTGATTTTCCTAAAAATTGGAAAATGCTCTGGTGAATTTTGAATACGGGTGATTGTTTGATCTATTTCTTTCCTAACTCTAAGTGATATTTGCTCTCCCCATTCACTTAACAAATAGTCCATAAGCCTTTCATATTCATCCGATGCCCTTTCTGTCCACCTTAAATCGTTAGGCATTTTTATTTGCTAACGATTTGAATTTTTTATCAATACGAGCCATAACCTCATCGTGCGGTAGTGTGCGACCAGCTTCTGAATCGGCCAAACCAGCTTTTATTCCTTCTATCGCTGCTTCGGGAAGATCTCCCCAATCCTCGTTATCTTCCTCAACTTCATATTCTAATCCCATCCGGTCTAACAATGCCTGCAAAACTGGTAAATCCCGTTCTTTGTCTATTTCTACTGTTAGCGTTGCCATATATCAAATTTACTAATATAATGGGGATATTCATAATTCTTATTGGACATCAAAGAAATTAATGAGGATTGATAGCCTGATTAGATCCCCAAAGTTTATAAAACTTTGGGGATCTAATTTCTACCTGTCAAATTTGTGACTGTGTATCTTAGAATGTAACTTCGTGCCATCTATGAAATGTCTCCTAACCTTATTTTGCATTACATTATTAAGCATTGCCTATGGGCAATCTCCGATGAATGTCAAGGCCGATGCTGATCAAAAGCTTGTTGCGTTTATAAAAAAATCAAAGTTTGAGGGCGAGGCCGGTACATCTTTTAATGGTCTATCAAATCCCAATTTAAAGTCCGACCTAACAAAACTCATAAACCAATCAGCAAAAGATTTTTTAACCATTGTAAATAATCATCCTACAGAGGCAAAGTTTCAAAATGAGATTGGTCAGGGTCTCACAAGATTTAATAAATTTTACACTCAACTCGATTCAGAAGATGAAGATAGAATTTGTTCTTACTTTGAGGAACTTATGGACTGTGTAGGACTACAGAGCTCAAATGGGCAACTTAATAAGTGGAGATATGGATTTGATCCAGGAAAGAAATAATGATCATATCCTAATCGCTTTTCATTTTACTTATACTTTTCGCTATCGTTGCTTTATCCGTCTCCGATTTAGCTAATTTAAGCGCCGTTTTTAAATACCCTATCGCAATCTCACTATCAATATCAGTATATAAATAACCAAGGAGTGAGTAGTACAAATGACTGGCCGTGAGTTTTAATTTCTCTGCCTCAACTATGGCCTCGGCTTTGCTGGTTGCTTTAGCGAGGGCGTAGGTGCGGTTTAACGCGGCAATAGGGGAGTATTCAATTAATAACAACTTATTATAAAGCTGTAAAATATTGTCCCATTTTTCTTGTGTATCGTCTTTATGGGTATGCCAGTAGGCAATAGCTGCTTCCAGGTGATATTTAGATATTTCTGTTCCGGTGGCTGCTTTGTTTAGAAAGAATTCGCCCTGAATAATAAGTTCTTTATTCCAAAGATTGGCATCCTGCTCCTCATACAAAACAACTTCGCCGGTTGCATTTATCCGTGCTTCAAACCGGGAAGCGTGAAAACACATTAGCGATAGCAAAGCGCTTACAGTTGGCTTGTTGGTGCTTTCATTTTCAATCAATAAATAATTGAGCCGCATCGCCTCCAGGCAAAGGTCCTTTCTTAATGTCGCGTTTTTGGATAGCGAATAATAACCTTCATTAAAAAGAAGATAAATTGTGGTCAATACGGTTTCAAGTCTTTTACTGATATCAATCTGTGCCGGGAATTCTATTTTTACCTTTTCCGTCCTCAGTTTCTCCTTTGCCCTGAACAGGCGTTTGTTGATGGTCTCCTTGTTGCTCAAAAAGGCATCAGCAATTTCTTCGATGCCAAAGCCGCAGAGTATCCTTAGCGATAATCCAATTTGCGCCTCTGCTGGAATTATTGGATTGCAAATGGCGAACATCATTTGCAACTGGCTGTCGCTGATATTTTTGCTGGACAGATCGATTTCTATTTCATGTAGTTCGGTATTGGTCCTTTGGATTTCAGCCCTTACCTTGTCGGAGAAAATGGCATTGCGCTTTAAATAATCTTTGGCCCTGTTTTTTGCCACGGCGTAAAGCCATGCCACTGGTTTGTCGGGCAGACCTTTCATCGCCCACGCCTCTGCAGCTAGCATGAAGGTGTCACTGGCAATATCTTCGGCAATTTCAATATGCTCAAATCCGAACAACTTGCCCAATACGGAAGTTATTTTACTGTATTCTGTTCTGAATAAATGTGGTATGAGTTCATTGTCTGCCTGCATAAACAAACAAATTTAAGATAAAAGGCAGCTTTACAAATGAATAAGGCTGCCGTTATCATTACATATTTATTTCAACAATGCCTCTTACTTCAACATTTCCCCCCATAAGCAGTATTGGGCAGCCTTTGGCAAGTTCAGTAGCATCTTCGAGTAAATTTGTTTTAACAACGATATAACCCAGCATAATTTCTTTTATTTCTGCATAGGGGCCATCTGTTACTACATTATTGGGGCGTACGGTAGTACCTTCAAAATCCAGCCTGTTTCCCCGGCTTGATAGCTTGTTTTTTGCTTCAATACTACTAAACCAATCCTGCCATGCTTTGCTAATGTTTTGCAATTGCTCCGGCGATGGCATGGCATCGCTGGATTGGGTATTTCTAAAAAGCAACAGAAATTCTTTCATGTTTTTTTAATTTAATTGTTTGTGTCTCACTCAACACTCTTCTTCATTCTTTTGATTAAAATGTATAGACACGTATACTCTTTCAAATTCAAATGCCCCGTCGGGGCTATCTATTTGTAGAAAATAATATCAGATCAATTTTTGCCCCGTTAGGGGCTACCTAATTCACAAAGGGTAGCCCCTAACGGGGCAAAAATTACAGGTCTCCCAAGTTCTACAAATAGGTAGCCCTTACAGGGCATAGAAGCTTCGTCTCTAATAAAAAACGTTTACACATTTGTTTCAGCTCTAAAGTTACAGCTTACACCGTTGGAAAAGGTATCAGTCGCGACCCCAATATTGTCTTTTAAACATTATTAGGAATTATCGGCCTAACTTCCACATAGCCGCCAAGCAACAGGATAGGGCAGCCGGGAGTCATCGCAAAAGCATCCTCCAGCGATTCGGCTTTTACACTTATAAAGCCGCCTAATATTTCCTTTACTTCGGCATAGGGGCCATCGGTAACTACATTGCCGGGTTTTAAAATTTTACCTTCAGAGCCCAAACGGCTGCCGCTGACAAATTTGCCCTGAGCGGCTATGCCACCAAGCCAGTTATCCCACTTTTTTGCAAACTCCTGCATTATCTCGGGAGTTGGCCGGTTTTCACCGGTCGGCGCGTTCCTGAAAAGCATTACAAACTCTTTCATGGCAAAATAGATTTTAGTTCATAAAAATAACCGGGCGCACCTCAACCGTACCACCTGCTTGCAAAATCGGGCAACCTTTGGCAATTTCAAGAGCTTCATCGATCGTTTCAACTTTTAAAACCGATACCCCCATCAAAATTTCCTTTACTTCAGCGTACGGCCCGTCCGTTACCACATTTTCGGGTTTTGCCGTTTTACCATCGGGGCCGGGCCTGTAGCCACCACCGTGTTTGCCTTGTGCAATAATAGTTGCAAACCAATCTCCCCATTGTTTATCTACTGCCTGTATTTGTTCCGGAGTAGGTGTAAAACCCCCCATCGGGGCATTTCTGAAAACCATGATAAATTCTTTCATCTTTTTATAATTTAATTGTTTTGATCAGATGACGATTGAGATTTGGAATATTGGACAAGGGGTTAAATATTTAGGTTTATGGAGTAACTATTATCTTTCTTTTAATAGCAAAGCTAACGCCCTGACCTTATTAATTAGAAACTCCGTCTCTTCAATATGATGCTCCTGTAGTTTATTAAGCCTTACTTCCATGGGTAAAGTTTCGTCATCCTTATAACGGGGAACTTTAATCCATTTATAGGAATTTAAAATGATCTCTATTTCTGATTTATCCATCTTATATGTACTGCGAAATGAAAATAGTAACTTTTTTCTTCCCCGGGGGTAGCGCATTGGGTTATAGCATTATCCATTGATGCCACTTACAGCACCCTGCAAAGCAAGCCTTTTAAATATTCGCCTTCAGGAAAAGATGCCCTTATCGGATGATCTTCCGGCTGGAAAAACTGATGGATAAATTGTACCTGTTTACCGGCATCGAGTGCGGCCCATGCCAGTACCTGTTTAAATGTTTCCATATCCATTGCACCGGAGCAAGAGAATGTTGCCAGCAGCCCGCCGCTGTTGAGCAACAGCATCGCCAAACGGTTCAAGTCTTTATAAGCCCGGCTTGCTTTATCAAGCGCCGAGCGCGAGGGGGCATACTTAGGAGGGTCTAGTATGATGATGTCGAACATATCTCCATCCTCTTTAAATTTCCTCAGTTGCTTATTAACATCCGATGTTATGGTTCTTACGTTTCCGCTTTCAAAATTATTAAGGCTGATGTTTTCTTTTAGGGTCTCAATAGCCAGGGCTGAACTATCAACGCAGGTAACAGAGCTTGCTCCATTTTGCAAACTATTCAGTGTGAACCCGCCGGTATAGCAAAAACAATCCAATACTTTTTTGTTTTTTGCGTAGGATGCCACGATCCTGCGATTATCGCGCTGATCGCAATAAAATCCTGATTTCTGCCCTTCGGCGATGTTAATGTGATAAAGAAGGCTATTTTCTTTAACTTCCACGCTTTCAGCCGGATGTTTCCCGGCTAAAACAATATTTTTTGTTTCCATCCCTTCATGCGATCTTGATGAGGCATCACTTTTGTCAAAAATGCCTTCCGGTCGAAGTAAATGCTCTAATTCATCTATAATCACCGGCATCATTTTTTCCATTCCCGATGTAAGTACCTGTACCGCTAAGTAACCGGCGTATTTATCCACTATTAAGCCCGGCAGGTAATCAGATTCGCTGAATATAAGCCTGCAGGTATCGGTGGTACCGTCAGCCAATAAGCTAGCCCGGCTTTCAACGGCTTCGGCAACTTTAATACGGAACCACTGTTCGTCCACTTCATCCTTTTCACTCCACTCCAGCAGCCGCAAAGCAACTCTTGATTGATCATTATAAAAACCATAAGCCATAAATTGGCCTTTGCTGTCAACAAGGCGCACAATTTCACCGTTTTCAGGCTTTCCCTTCACCTTTTCAACGGCTCCGGAGAATACCCATGGATGGTGGTGTAAAACAGCTTTTTCCTTTCCTTTCTTTAATATCACCTCAATCATGGAGTAAAGGTAGTAAACCCTGTCAATTTTACATCCGGGTAACACTATTCACGCAAATTGCTGTTAAACTTGCAATAAAAAAATTGCAAGGTATCCTGCTTTCAAGCCGGCCTATTACTATTAAAACAATTGTATAAATGAAAATCGGAATAGTTTGCTATCCAACCTTTGGAGGAAGCGGGGTAGTCGCCACTGAACTGGGAAAAGGCCTTGCCGACCGCGGGCACCAGGTTCATTTTGTTACTTATAATCAACCCGCCAGGCTTGATCTGTTTTCCGAAAACTTATTTTATCACGAGGTTTCCGTATCCAATTATCCGCTTTTCGATTTTCCCCCTTATGAACTTGCACTTGCAAGCCGTTTGGTTGATGTAGTCCGCTTCGAAAAATTAGATGTGCTTCATGTACATTACGCTATACCTCATGCCTCGGCAGCGTTTATGGCTAAACAGATATTATTAACTTATGGAATATATATCCCGGTGGTTACTACTCTTCACGGCACGGATATTACGTTGGTGGGTAAGGACAGGACCTTTAAGCCTGTTGTAACCTTTTCAATCAATAAGTCGGACGGAGTTACTGCGGTTTCCCAGCATTTACGAAGTGATACTTACGAGTTTTTTGAAATCGAAAACGATATAAGGGTAATACCGAACTTTATTGATCTTAAACGTTTTAATCTGAAGGCAAAGGATCACTTTAAAAAAGCGATAGCTCCGGCTGGCGAAAGGATTGTGGTACATACTTCAAACTTCCGCAAAGTAAAACGTACGCAAGATGTAATAAAGATTTTTGCGAAACTGGTAAAGAAGATCCCGGCTAAATTGCTGATGGTAGGCGATGGAGGCGAACGGTCGCAATGCGAGCAGCTATCGCGTGACCTCGGCGTTAACGATGATGTGCGTTTTTTAGGGAAGCAGGATGCAATTGAAGAAATATTATCCGTTTCGGACTTGTTTTTGATGCCTTCGCAGTCGGAAAGCTTTGGTTTGGCTGCGCTGGAGGCAATGGCTTGTAAAGTGCCGGTGGTAAGCTCTAACGCCGGCGGCTTGCCGGAGTTGAATGTTGACGGGGTAACCGGCTTTTTAAAAGATGTAGGCGATGTAGATGGAATGGCCGAAAAGGCAATATATATCCTGGAAGATGACGCCAGGCTAAAAACATTTAAAGAAAATGCCCTTGAACGCGCCAAAGAATTTGACCTGGCGAAAATACTTCCCGTTTATGAAAACTACTATGTGGAAGTGATTGAGCGGTGTAAGGAAAAAGTTTAGTAGGAATTATTAAAACGGAAAGTCGTTTAGAAAAACCGATTCGAAGAATTATACTAAAGAACGCTCTTTTTCCATGAGCGCTAAAACCTCGCTCCAGTTATTAACCCGTTGATGGTGATTGTAATTAACGTTGTGAAAAGCATGGAACATAATGGTTGTGCCCTTAAAGTAATCGAGGTTTTTAATGTGATCGTCTATCATGTAATCTGTATTGATAATACTCTTATCACCGCAAAAAATAATGTGCCGCCAGTCGATAAAAGGAAAATGCTCTTTTAGCCATTCAGCTTTTTCGGGAAGCGACTGCGGGAATTCCATGGCAGCAGAGACGATATAAACCTCATAATTTTCCATTAAGGCTTTTACAGCCTCAACAGCGCCTTGCATAACGGGCAATGTTCTGAAAAAACCCGGTGTAAAGGCAAATCTGCGACCGGCAGTTTTATCCGGAAACATCTCGTCTTCTTTAAGCCCGAGAATTTCAGTTGGAAGAATCCTTACACCGTAATCTCTTTCATACCAGTTAATAAAATGCGTTTCTGTGTCGGCAATAACGCCGTCCATGTCAATAGCTATAGATTTTTTCATGATCTTACGATAACTTTAAATAACAACTCGCCGGCCAATAAAGCTGATAATCGAGGGCGAATAAAAGATACTTAACACCTCGCGGTTATTCAGCCGGAGTAAATTTCAGGCACACCGGGTTGCCAAGCTGTATGTTGTTCCTGGTCATAATGAGCCTTCCGGTACTTTTGTCAACTTTATAAACAAAAATAGTATCGCTGTTTTGATTAGCTACTAAGAGGTAATTGCCTGTTGGGTCGATGGCAAAATCTCTTGGGTTTTTACCATCAGTTGATATCCGTTGAACAAATACAAGTTCACCTGTTTCGGGAGAAATAGCAAAAACTGATATTTCATTAGTTTCCAAACGATTCGAGGCATAGAGGAATTTTCCGTCTGGCGATATGTGGATGGCCGCACCGGCGGTTTGACCTTTAAATCCGGCGCTAAGCAGCGTTACAGATTGTTTTTCTTTCAATTTCCCGTTGTCGTAATCAAAAACATGTACGGCCGAGCCCATTTCTGTTAGCAGGTAAACATGTTTTTTATCATCCGAAAAAGTTATATGACGTGGTCCCTCACCGTCTTTTACACTTACAGAAGGTGGAGTCGCTGGAGTCAAAGGCTGTGGCTTCGAAGCTTTGTACCGCATGATATTCAATTTGTCGGTTCCTAAATCAGAATATAACAGGTATTTTTCATCTGGCGACAGCATAGCGATGTGTACATGCGGCCCTTCCTGCCTGTCGGTGTTTACGCCATGGCCTTCATCATGTAAAACTTGCGATGCAGCACCCAGCGAACCATCTTTACTAATTGGAAATACACTAAGGGTTCCGCTGGAATAGTTGGCTACAAAAGCATTTTTTTGCGCTTTATCAACCGAAATATAACATGGGTCGGCACCCTGCGACGATTGTTTATTAATAAATACAAGTTTCCCCAATTTAGGCTCGAAGGTAAAAGAGCTTACTTCGCCGTTTTTGCCGGTTTCATTTACAGCATAAACAAATTTATTATTATCGGAAACGCACAAATACGAGGGGTTTTTAACGTCGTCTATTTCATTCAGATAGGCTAATTTACCCGTTTCGGTATAAAAGCGATAAACATAAATGCCTTTGCTGCTGCCGGTTGTGTAGGTGCCTACAAGCAAATCGTAAGTTGAAGGGACTGTGCTTTTTTTCTGGGCGTAGGTAAACACAGAGAAAAACAACGATATAAGTACCAGTAATTTTTTCATTTCGGATGAATTGGTTATTGGTCGCAAGATAATAATTGGAGCTGAAAGCAGAAAGCTAAAAGCGTAAAGCTTTTATTGCACAATCAAACAGAACCGCTGAAGCCTACGATATTTATTCTTAGGCTTTCAGCTTTGGACTTTTAGCTTTCAGCTTAAATTAAGTGTTTCAACTGTATCACTTCGCTTTCGTCGAGGTAACGCCAGCGTCCGCGGGGAAGGTCTTTTTTAGTTAGGTTGGCATATACCGACCGGTCGAGTTTTACAACTTCATAACCTAAATGTTCAAATATCCTGCGTACAATACGATTTTTGCCACTATGTACTTGTATGCCTATCTCTCTTTTACTGCCGCCTGCTACGTACGATATTGAATCAGGCTTTATTGGGCCATCTTCCAACTCAAGACCAAAAGCAATTTTGTTCAGGTCGCCCTGTGTTAAGCTTTTGCTTAGCTCAACCTGGTATAATTTAACAATATTGTTACGGGGGTGCGAAAGTTTGTCGGCAAGGTCGCCGTCATTTGTCATTAAAAGAAGACCTGTCGTATTCCTGTCAAGGCGGCCAATCGGATAAATACGTTCTTTGCTGGCCTTTTCAACCAGGTTCATAACCGTACGGCGTTCCTGTGGGTCTTCTGTTGTGGTAATATAATCTTTAGGCTTATTTAGTAATACATAAACCATTTTTTCGCGCCTTAGCGTTTCGCCGTTATATTTAATCTCGTCTTTTTGAGGATCAACTTTATGCCCTAATTCGGATATAACAACGCCATTTACCGCCACGACGCCCGCTGCTATCAATTCGTCCGCCTTACGACGTGAGCAGATGCCCGCATTTGAAATATAGCGATTAAGCCTAATCAGCCCGCTATCTTTAGCTTCAGGGCCTTTTTTACGTCCGCGCAAGGTTTTTGCGGGAGCATCAAGATCAGGTGTTATTTTATCGTACGATGATTTGTGGCGTTGAGGTCTTTCGGTATTTGCTGGTTTGTCTCCATAGGTTTTTTTAAACCCGGTGCCTGCAGATGGCCGCGCTCCAAATTTTTTATCGCCGGTACTGTCTTTGGTACCGCGATAGTTATCAGAACTTCTTTTTGGTTTGTCGTCAGTAGTTGAGGTGCTTGAAGAAAATTTACCTCGTGATGGGAAAGGCTTACCGCCAGACGGTGCACCGCCAAAACTTTTCTTAGGCCTTTCATCATTATCAGCAACCCGGCCTGTATATGGCCTGCTTTTGGGTCCAAATGACCTTTTCTCGGTCGATGAGCCGTTATCGGCTGCTCTGCCTGTATATGGTTTCTTTTTCGCGGAAAACGAAGATTTTCCGGTTGAACCAGAACTAAAGCTGCTTGCGGATTTATTTCCATCCTCCGTCTTACCCTGGTAGGATTTTCCGGACGATGAAAAAGATCTTTTTTCGCCCGAACGTTCACTACTAAACTTTTTTCCTGGCCTGTTGTCGGATTGATCTGGAGCGGATGTGGATTTTCCTCTTGATGAAGGCGCTCTTTTTGGGCGGTCTCCGGCATTGGAAGACCTGCTTGATGATCTGCCGGATTTGTCATTTCGACTATTTCCTGATCTGTTAAATACCATACTTTTTCAATTAACGCTTTCACAGCGTGAGGGGGCAAAGTTAGCAATTTTTGAGGTTTAATTTTGTTTTTTTTTGCCGGTTCAAAAACTATGTTTAACAGCTTTTCAGAGCGGTTTTTGAACCGAAAGCGCATTTTAGTAATCACCCTAAAAAGCTAAGTATTTGATAATCTGATTTATATAATGTACCTTTGTTGAACATTTACCTGATTGTTGAACTTATGGATAAAAAAAATGACTGAAAAACATTCAATTAAATGCTCCGTAGTACTACTTTTAATTACCGTTTTTTCGCTGAATATTTGCCACGCAAAAGCAGGCGAAAAGATCAAAAAAACATCAAAATCAAAAACTAAAAACTCATCAGGCAAACCGAAATTTATTTACAACGAAGACCTGATAACAGATTACAGCTTTGCCGATGAAGCGCTGCCTGTGGAAGACGTTGCGGTTGCGCGCAAAATGGAACGTTCGCTAAAGAAACATAATTTCCATCACGTCCAATCGTATGTTTTGCAAAAAAAAGCTGCGAAATTATTTCCGGTCATCGAACCTATTTTAAAAGCACACCATGTCCCTGACGATTTCAAGTACATGGCACTTGTAGAATCGGGCTTTGGCGATGGCACTTCACCAAAAGGCGCAAGGGGTTTATGGCAATTTTTGCCGGGCTCAGCACGCACCTACGGCCTAAAAGTTGGGCATGGCGTTGACGAACGGATGGATATAAAAAAATCGACCGTTGCGGCATGTAAATATCTTAAAGAGCTTCACGCTGAATTTAGGAGCTGGACGTTAGCCGCTGCAGCCTACAACAACGGGGAAATAAAACTCGCCCGGTCTATGAGGCAGCAAAAGGAACGTGACTATTTCAAGATGCATTTGAACCACGAAACCGGGATTTATGTATATAACCTGGTGGCTATGAAAGCAATAATAAGTCAACCCAGAAAATATGGATATAAACATTACTATGCAAGTTATTATGCCAGCATGAATCCTTCGGAGCTGCTGGTGGCTTATAATTGATTATTAAGTTTAGCCATCTGGCGAAAATATTACGGAGCACAGACGAGCCGGTCACACCAAATGGATGACCGGCTTTTCTTTTTGCGTATCTTTGTGCTTAATTGGTTGATTGAGTTGATTAAGTGAATAGTTGATTAAGTTATAACGGCATCATTAAGCATTTAACCTAATCAACTTAGTCCAACTCAATCAACCATTCTCTCAATCAACAAAAAGCATGATTACAAAACCAATAGACCTTGGCGAGCAAAACGATGTGGAAGTTTACGGGGCCCGGGTACATAATTTAAAAAATATCGATGTTTCATTTCCGCGCAACCAGCTGGTTGTGATAACCGGTTTAAGCGGTAGTGGAAAATCGTCACTTGCATTTGATACCATTTATGCGGAAGGGCAACGCCGTTATATGGAAACATTTTCGGCTTACTCACGCCAGTTTATGGGAGGTATGGAACGGCCTGATGTAGACAAAATTTCAGGATTGAGCCCGGTTATTGCCATCGAGCAAAAAACAACCAGCAAGAACCCACGTTCGACTGTTGGAACGATAACTGAAATATATGATTTTATGCGCCTGCTATTCGCGCGGACAGGCGAAGCTTATTCATACGTTAGCGGCGAGAAAATGGAAAGGATGTCGGAAGACCAGATACTTAAAACCATTTTCGAGAAATTTAACGGGCAACCGGTAAATATTCTTGCCCCGGTTGTGAAGGCACGTAAAGGACATTACCGCGAACTTTTTGAACAGATACGCAAACAAGGCTACTTAAAAGTTTGGATTGACGGGGCAATAGCCGACGTTGAACCCAAAATGCAGGTGGACCGGTATAAGATACACGATATTGATATTGTAGTTGATCGTTTGATGATCAGCGATAATGACAGCAAAAGGTTGTATACTTCTATTCAAACCGCACTAAAAATTGCCAAGGGTATTATACGTATTGCCGATAAAGACAATAATGTATTCTATTTCAGCAAGTATTTGATGGACCCGGTATCAGGGATATCTTATGACGAACCGCAGCCGAATACATTTTCCTTCAACTCGCCTTACGGGGCTTGTGAAAAATGTAATGGCCTGGGTTATATTTTCGAGGTTGATGAGAATTCAGTAATTCCAAATCCCAAACTAAGCATTCTAAACGGCGGACTTGCGCCATTAGGTGAGTATCGCGAAACCTGGATATTCCAGGTATTAAAGGCCCTTGCAAAAAAATATGATTTTGCGTTGTCAACACCTATCGAAAAACTATCAAAGGATCATCTTGACATTATTCTGAATGGATCTCCTGAAATGATCACGGTTGCGGTTGAATATAACAAGTGGAATGTACAAAGCTACCAGGTGGCATTTGATGGCGTTATCCGGATGCTGGAAGAACAACAGGAACGCCGGAATGATGAGGGGATGGATGACATGGAAAATTACCGGGTTTTAAGAACATGCCCGGTTTGTGATGGCGCACGCTTGAAAAAGGAATCACTGCATTTTAAGGTTGACAATAAAAACATTTTTGAACTGGCCAGTATGGATATCCGTACCCTTCAGGAATGGTTTTTAAACCTTGAGAGCAGGTTAACCGATCGCCAAAATGTAATAGCCACCGAAATTTTAAAGGAAATAAGAGCACGTATTGTTTTTTTGCTTGATGTGGGGTTAAGTTATTTAACACTCGACCGTACGGCAAAATCGCTATCAGGTGGTGAAGCCCAGCGAATCCGGCTGGCTACCCAAATAGGTTCACAACTAATGAATGTAATGTACATTTTGGATGAACCAAGTATCGGCCTTCACCAGCGCGACAATGAACGTTTAATAAAATCGCTTAAGAATTTGCGCGACCTTGGAAATACAGTGCTGGTAGTTGAGCACGATAAAGATATGATCCTTCACGCTGACCATGTGATTGATATGGGACCTGCAGCGGGCGTACACGGCGGACAAATTGTTGCTCAGGGCACACCGCAGGAGTTAATGCAGGAACACACCCTTACAACCTCATATATAAACGGGGAACGTGAAATTGCAGTACCAAAACAACGACGGGAAGGAAATGGCAAAACATTGACGTTAAAAAAGGCGGCGGGTCATAATTTAAAACAAGTGAGTGTTGATTTTCCTTTAGGGAAGCTTATTGGCGTTACAGGTGTTTCGGGCAGCGGAAAATCAAGCTTAATAACTGAGACATTATACCCTATTTTAAACCATCACTTTTTTAGGGCTAAGAAACATCCGTTGCCTTTCGAAAAAATTGAAGGACTGGAGCATATCGACAAGGTTATTGAAATAGATCAAACACCTATCGGGCGTACGCCACGTTCAAACCCGGCAACTTACACAGGAGTATTCTCAGATATTCGTAATCTTTATGTACAGTTGCCTGAATCAAGAATACGGGGATACAAGCCGGGCCGTTTTTCTTTTAACGTCAAAGGCGGCCGTTGCGAAACCTGCCAGGGCGCTGGCTTGAAAGTTATTGAAATGAACTTTTTGCCAGATGTTCAAGTATTGTGCGAGGAATGCGGTGGACGGCGTTACAACCGGGAAACATTGGAAGTACGTTATCGCGGCAAATCAATCAGCGATGTGCTTGATATGAGCATTGAAGATGCAACACCGTTTTTTGAACATATCCCCGCTATTTATCGCAAGGTTAAAACCTTGTTTGATGTCGGCTTAGGTTATATAACACTGGGGCAATCATCAACTACACTCTCGGGCGGTGAAGCGCAACGCGTTAAGCTGGCAACTGAGCTCTCAAAGAAAGATACCGGCAATACTTTTTATATCCTCGATGAGCCAACCACAGGCTTGCATTTTGAAGATATTAATGTATTGCTGGGTGTTTTAAACCAACTGGTGGATAAGGGGAACACGGTATTAGTCATTGAACACAACCTGGATGTAATAAAAGTGGTGGATCACGTCATTGACCTCGGACCTGAAGGCGGAAGCGGGGGCGGAAAGATTATATTTTCGGGCACGCCCGAGGGTTTGTGTAAAGTGAAAGGAAGTTTTACCGGGCAGTTTTTGAAGAAAGAGATGGGGATAAAATAAATTACATGTACAGAAACTTGTACATGTAATTATTAATATTTTATTTAAAAATTCACAGCCATGCAAATTACAACATACACAGATTTCCGACAGCGATTAAAATCTTACTTGGATAAAGTAAGAAATAATCATATGCCGCTTGTTGTAACCAGTGTCAATGCGGAGGACGTTGTCGTGTTGTCAAAGTCTGATTATGAAAGCATGGAGGAGACTTTTTATCTACTTAAAAGTCCCGCTAACGCTTCAAGATTGTTAAGAAGTATTGAAGACTACGAAAATGGACCAGGACAAGAAAGAAATCTCATCGAAGAATGAAGATTATCTTTCTCGACCAGGGATGGAAGGATTATTTGTATCGGCAAAATACGGACAAAGCCATCCAGAAAAAAGTTAATGCATTGATAAAAGGAATTGAACGGTTGCCATTTGAACGTAGTGGAGAGCCCGAACCATTAAAACATAACCTGGCTGGATGGTGGTCGAGAAGAATTAACCTTGAACATCGATTGGTTTATAAAATTGACAATGATGCTATTATTATTCTCCAATGCAGATATCATTATTGATTTTATTGAAATAAGAACGTTTCAATAGCAACCATGCATCAACAACTAAAAAAATACCTCAAACTTAATATCCCCATTAATGACGAAACTCTTGAGGACATAGTCGAAAACTTCAAGCCATTATCTATTAAAAAGAACTCCATCCTGCTTTCCCAGAGCGAAATCTGTAGTAAATTCTACTTTGTAAATAAAGGCTGTATTCGCACTTATTATATTACCGAACAAGGGCGGGAGAGAACCCGTTTAATCGCGTTAGAAGGCATGGTAGCTACCTCGTTAAGTAGTTTTATTTCACAGCAGCCATCTTTTGAGTTTGTTGACACGCTCGAAAATTCTGAGTTGCTTTATATAAGTCGCGACAAATTTTATAAGCTGGTAGACAAATACCCGGAATGGCAAGAGTTTTATATTAAATTACTGGAGTTTGCCTATCTCTATCAGAATAAAAGGATTGAAGAACTGGTGACTCTATCAGCTGGTGAGCGGTATGCTATTTTAATGAAAGAACAGCCCGCCTATATTCAGCGACTATCCAACAAAGTTCTGGCATCTTATCTTGATGTTACCCAGGAAACCCTGAGCCGGTTAAAATCCAAATAACATTTTTTGACATAGGTCAATGTTTTGTTTATTCAGGAGGCTTAGTTTTACAACTGACAATTAAAACCAGGTAACCAAATGCAATTTGATCCGGATAATAAAGTAGTAAAGCTTTGTGCACAGGGAATGCAGGTCGAGGCCGAAGGTAAGACCGGAGAAGCACACGCCCTTTTTCAACAGGCATGGGATATTGCCGAAAATGATTTTGAAGCTTTTACAGCTGCCCACTACCTTGCCCGAAACCAAAAAGATCCTCACGACGTGTTGAAGTGGAATCTGGAAGCCTTAAATCGTGCGAACGCTATCACCGATGACGAAATCAGGTCACATTATCCATCACTTTATCTAAATGTGGGGAAATCTTATGAAACTTTGGGTAACGTTAAAGAGGCGAACAACCATTATCAATTAGCGGCGGACGACAGTGTTTTTTTACCGCCTGGAAAATATGCCGATATGATACGTATGGGAATAGGAGATGCGTTAAAAAGAACAGGAACCGCAAAATTCACTAACGAAGGTTTAGATAGACTGATTGACAATTGGTGCGAACGCAGGGAACTAAAGCCGTTAAGCTTAATTTTACCGGCGTATACCGTCAACCTTGGAACAGAAAACGATTTAGATAAATTGGTTTCGGCATTGAGTTACTTAAGTGCAACGCGGTGTTTAAATGCTGAAGAACAAGAGATAGTTGATGGTTTGGTGATTAGGTTATCAAATAAGGGTTGAGATTGAGCATAAAGCAATAAATGAAAAATAAATGCTAAATTTGTTATACAACGTTGAAGGAAATTAAAATCATGACAACCATCACTATTGACATTCCTGATAATAACACAGATGAGATAATAGCCCAATTGAAGAAGCTTGGTGTTAAAATCCGGGAATCGAAACTTAATGAATTGGACAAATTAACCAAAGAGGATTACCAAAAGCACTTTTTAAACCAATCGCGTGTAACACGGAACAAGGTGTTAAAATATCTATGAATATTCATCAACGGGATATTGTAGAAATAGCTTTTTACACTGGAAGAAAACCTGAAGCTCACCCTGCAATAGTTGTATCCGTAGATGATATTTTTGAGATGGAGGGATTCTTTTATGTGATATTACTCTCAACTAAAAATTTGTACCCTGATTTTACTTATGAAATAACACCTGATATGATTATTAACCCCCGTAACCAACGTACAGGATTTGCTGTTTGCCACATGGTTCAATCGTTTCAAATGGAAGATGTTATTACACGTACCGGATCGTCACTGAAAATTGATATATTTCAAAAAGTAATCAGCAAAGTTCAAGAAGTTCTTTTTGGAATAAAACCATAAACTACCTGTTCATTTTATTTCTCAAACAAAAACAAACAATCGTACCTTTAGGGTATATGCTGCCACTCCTTACATCTTCGCAAATCAGGGAGGCTGATGCTTATACCATAGCACACGAGCCTATAGCTTCTATTGATTTGATGGAACGGGCTTCAAAGGCTTTCGTAGGATGGTTCTTCAATCGTTTCTCCGATAAGAGACAGTCAATAAGTATTTATTGCGGTACCGGTAACAATGGGGGCGATGGGCTCGCCATAGCCCGCATGCTGGACAGTCATCAATATAAGTCTGTTAATGTAAAGATTGCCCGCTTTTCTGATAAATCAACAGATGATTTTAACATCAATTTGAAAAGACTGCAGGAAACTTCAGTTCCAACGTATGAAATTGGACACGGCGACAGCTTCCCATCGGAAGATAGCGAAGTTATAATCGGTGCGATATTGGGCACCGGTTTAAACAAACCGCTCGATGGCGATTTTAAAAGGCTGGTTGATTATATCAATAGCCTGCAAAAAACCGTGGTTTCCGTCGATGTGCCAACAGGTTTCTTAACAGATGGAGAAGTTTCTGCGGATGCGATCGCGTTAAAAAGCGATCTGGTAATTACCTTTCAGCAACCCAAAATAAACTTTTTACTGCCCGAATCAGCACCATACATAAAATGCTGGGAGGCGCTGAACATTGGGATTAATGAAAAGTTTATACAATCACTGGATTCGCCATATCAGTTAATCGAAGAAAAGGACATTCAAAGAATGTTGAAGCCACGCTATCGCTTTAGCAATAAGGGATCTTATGGACATGCTCTTGTTGTTGCCGGAGAGCCCGAAACCATGGGCGCTGCATTGCTTTGTGCATCGGCGTGTGTTTATGCAGGCTCCGGTTTAACCTCTGCTTGCGTGCCTGCGTCAGGTCTTACAGCACTAAATTGTTACATGCCCGAAATTATGGCGGTTGTGCGGCAGGGATTCGAATTGCCAAAAATTGAATTGGAAAAGTTTGATACAATAGGGATAGGGCCGGGATTAGGAAAGGGCGAAGAAGCCTTAAATCTGTTCATCGATATTTTGAAAAGCTACAAAAAGCCAATAGTTGTTGATGCCGATGCGCTCAATTTACTGGCCGCTCATAAAGAACTTTTGGGTCAAGTTCCCCCGAACAGTATTTTAACACCACATATGAAAGAGTTCGACCGGCTTTTTGGCGATCACAAAGACTGGTGGCAACGGATACAAACAAGTATTAAAAAAACGAAGGAGCTTAAACTTTATATCCTGCTAAAAAATGATTATACGCTTATTATTACACCACAGGGCAAGGTTTATTTTAACTCGACAAGTAACGCAGCGATGGCCGTTGGTGGGATGGGCGATGTACTTACAGGGATAGTTACCGCCCTGCTTTCTCAGCAATATACAGCTGAAGAAGCTTGTATTATTGGTGCTTATGTACACGGTAAAGCAGGAGACGAACTGGCATTGCCAAACAGGATGCATGTAGTATTACCCAGCCAGGTTGCAGGGCGGTTACCCGCTACCATCGCAAAGTTGATGGCATAAAAAACGGCTGTAAGTATTCGTACAACCGGTTTTTTTTCTATTAACTGATCTTATAAAGAACTAAATACTCAAATGTTTCATATAGATATAGATATAAAAGAAGTAATTTGAAGATTCTCATGCTTACTTCTGTAGGTTTTAACTTATGACGCTTAAAACTTACATTTATTACAAAAAACTGCGAAAATGGTTTTATTTTATTGTAAATTTTTTATGACTGATGTTTAATCATCAAAAATTTCCGGAAATTGTCATATAAAACCACTGTCAATCAGGTGAATATAATATAACTTTATAACGTAATACAGGGAATAAAAGATTCGGTTAGAATTTACCGATAACCATCATTTGATCCATATTAGGGCTAACGCTTCCACCCCGCGGTTCAAGTGTGACCGCAAAATGATCTGCAGAAGCTATGGATTTCATTTCTTTCATATTGGTGGAATCAGGTTCCTTATCAAAAACCCCGAGGTCTACGGGTTTTCCTTTTACCAATGCCCAAAGCTGGTACTGGTGATCTTTATCATTTACGGGCATCCTCACTGATGCCATATCAATCAGCACTTTTTGCTTTGATGGGCTCCATGCAATAGTAATCACTGCTGATGGTGCATGCGGAGTGCCTTGTAATTTTATAAATCTAAAAGAAGAGTCCCTGAACACCTGTAGTTGTTCATCCAGTAGGTTAACTGTGTTAGCAAAGTGCTGTTTATCAGTTTGTAGTGTTGCCAGTTCGATATTTGATTGCTGCAGGCGGCTATACACAGATATCAGCGCGACGATACTGGCCAACAATAACGCAAGGCAGGCGGCAAAAGCATATTTATAAAAATTGTTTGACTTTGCCGATGGCAAAGCAACCACTCTACCTTGCGGCTCCACAGGCTTTCTATCAAATGTCCTGTCGTCGGCTAAATTGGTAAGTATACTTCCCAATACCCTGTCACGCAAATGTTCAGGTGGTTCAACAGCGTTATCTTCAGCAAATAATTGCATTGAGCGCTCAATTTCATCCAGCTCAGCTTTTATAACCGGATGTTTTGACGCCATCATTTCTACTTGTAACCTTTCTTCCGGGGTAACATCTCCCAGAACGTAGAGTTCAAGTATTCCTGATTCGATATATGCTTTTAAATCTTCCACTTCAATTAAAATGTTTCCTGAGTTGCTGAATGCCCATTCTTAGCCTGGTTTTAATGGTTCCGAGCGGAATGCCCAACTCATCTGCGGCTTCCACATGTGTATAACCTTTAAAATAAACCAATTCGAGAATTGACTTTTGTTCGGGTTTTAGTGTTCCCACTAATTCCTTAATACCCATCAACTCCGGTTTGTATGCAGTATTCATCTGCTCGTCTACGAGAGTTACGTTATTTTCAAGTTCCTGGTTTTTGTTCTGATTCTTAAAGTCCTTTGAACGCAGTTTATCTATCGAAAGGTTACGGGCAATATTAACCATCCAGGTAAACAAGCGTCCTTTTTCGGCACTGTAACCCGAAAAGGAATGCCATATTTTTACAAACGTTTCCTGCAAAACATCCTCTGCCGAAGCAGTGTCAACTATTATCCGCGAAATAACGCCATACAGCGAAGACGAATACATATCGTAAAGTGCTTCAATAGCCACTTTTTCGCGATTCCTTAGTGCAAGCACCAATTCATCTTCTGATAGCGATATTTTTCGTTTGCTGCTCAATGCACCGAAGATATGTGGGAATTATCAGATTTCAAACAAGTGTTTTTCAGCATGATAGGATGAACGGACTAACGGTCCGCTTTCAACATACTTGAAACCCATATTTAACCCAATTTGTTTGTAATAATTAAATTGATCAGGATGTATCCAATCAACAACCGGATGATGGTTGCGGGTTGGCTGTAAATACTGACCTAGAGTTAGTATATGCACCCCAACTTCCAGCAAATCGTTCATGGATTCTAAAACTTCCTGTTCCTGCTCACCCAACCCGAGCATTAATCCCGATTTGGTTCGTAAACCAGCTTGTGATATATGTTTTAAACATTCAAGGCTACGGTCGTATTTTGCCTGTATGCGCACTTCGCGGGTTAAGCGGCGCACCGTTTCCAGGTTGTGCGAAACAACTTCCGGTTTGGTTTCCAGCACATTTTGCAGGTTTTCCCATATGCCTTTAAAATCGGGTATCAATGTTTCCAATGTTGTTTCCGGACTTTCTCTTCGTATAGCATTTATGGTTTCGGCCCATGTTAAAGAGCCGCCGTCTTTCAGGTCATCGCGGTCAACCGAGGTTATAACACAATGTTTCACCTGCATTAATTTAACGGAATTGGCAACACGATTGGGTTCATCCATATCAACCGCCAAGGGTTTGCCGGTCGCAACTGCGCAAAAAGAGCAGGAGCGAGTACAGATATTGCCCAGTATCATAAAAGTAGCGGTGCCGGCGCCCCAGCATTCGCCCATATTGGGGCAATTGCCACTTTCGCAAATGGTGTGTAATTTATGCGTATCAACTAAACCGCGTACGTGAGCATATTCCTTACCCACAGGCAGTTTTACCCTTAACCAATCGGGTTTACGTTGCGGTTGGTCTACAGGAATTACAGGCAAATCAATCATGGCGTAAAAATAGGTAAAATTGTTGTAAAGGTTGAAGGGGTTGTAGGGTTGACAATGGGTTTTACTTTAAGAATACTAAAGTTGATTATTCCTCCCACTCATTTACCGTCATCATGTTTAAAGATATATTAGTTTAAACGGAATTAATAATTAATCGTTACCCCTGCACCTAACCCCATGTCGCTATCATAGTGACTTGAAATAGCAAAATACTTGGTGATAATGTATCTCAATCCTGCGGTATATTCTTTGTCTGTATTGACCATTAAAGAAAAACGCAAACGACTTGCCAGCGGTATATCTTCCCGGCTTAATTGAAATCTTAGCTTGCCGTCGCCATCTATCCTGGCAGCAGCCACAAACAACATAGGTAAGGTATAAGCTAAACCGGCGACAACCGTTTTCCGATCATTTTTGTTGCTTTTTTGGCCGAATAAATTAGTTTCCTCACTGCCGAAAATATTTTTTTCATTTGGAACAAGCTTTTTATAATGGTAATCAAAACCAGTATATGCATATAGCCATTGCATTCGTCCGAAATACCGGCCAACCATAGTTTCACTTTCGTAACCCTTTGTATCTTCCAAACCCAGATGCCACAAGGTGAAAATTTTCCAGCGTGTATTGGCCATTGAAACGTCGCCGTCGCTGCCATTGCTTTCTAACCCAATCTTTGCCGCTGCATAAAATTGCTTATCGTCTGCATAAATTCTTTTTATGGAAGATGCAGGATCAGGAATTTCGGGATTGGGCGGCGAATTCTCATAACTAAAAATACGACCCATCCCGCTCATCATATGATAAAGAATATGGCAATGAAAGAACCAGTCACCACTCTCAGTTGCCCTGAATTCAATAGTGTCCGTTTCCATAGGCATAATATCGAGTGTGTTTTTTAAAGGTGCATAATCGCCCTGGCCGTTTAACAACCTGAAATAATGGCCATGCAGGTGCATTGGGTGCCGCATCATGGTGTTGTTATACAGGATGATTCTTACATTTTCGCCATTTTTAATCAATATCTTATCCGATTCGGAAACGGTTTTATTATTAATTGTCCAAACATAACGGTTCATATTACCTGTGAGGTTAAATCGCAGTGTTTTTAGCGGGCCGCTTGGTAATGTTGTCACTTTTAAAGATTTTAACATTCCATAGTTGAGCGTAACAAGGCTTGATGTCGACATGCTGCTCATATTCATGCCCGGCATATCATCCATTTTTTTAGAGGTGTCTTTTTCGCTGTTCACAGTTTGGCCTCCGCTTATTTCAGGGTACATTACGGTATTCATGTCCATGGTTTGGCTGCTCATTTCCATACCTTCCATTTTTTTCATGTTGCCATTCATGCCCATCATGTTATTCATCATTTTCATACCTTCAAAATACTTGAGCTTAGGGAATTTAATAGCAGGATGTTTCACGCCCGAACCAAGCCACAGCGACGTATAACCGGTCCGGTCCTCGGGGGTACTCAGAAACTCGAAGCTGCCATCCTTTGGAATAGTAAGCAAAATATCATATGTTTCGGCAACAGCTATGATCATCCTATCGACTTGAACTGGCTCCACTTCTTCACCATCGTTTGCAACTACAGTTATTTTGCCGCCGGCATAATTTAACCAGAAATACGAAGACGAACTCCCATTGATTATGCGTAGTCGTACCTCGTCACCGGCTTTAAATTGGGGAGCCGTGTTTTCAGACTTACCATTGCTAAAAAAACGATCGTAGGCAACATCGCTTACGTCCATTGCCATCATCCGTTTCCATTCATTACCTACTTTAGTTTTAAAATGGCCCTCTTTAATGGCTGCCAGGTAATCCTGCGTGCTTCCTTTGCGGATAGCATACCAGTCGGTAGCATTATGTAATAAACGCTGCACCTGTTCCGGGTTGTCGTTCGTCCAATCGCTCAATAACAATGTGTAATCCTGTATAGCCGGTTCCTGTTTTTTGTGGATGACAAATGCGCCATACAAACCGCTTTGCTGTTGCGTCATAGTATGCGAATGATACCAGTATGTGCCATTTTGCACCAGGGGAAATTTATAAAAATGAGTTTCACCAGCCTTAATAGGAGCAGTGGTAAGGTACGATACCCCATCATACCGGTTTGGTAAGATCAAACCATGCCAGTGGATGGAGGTTTCCATCATCATTTCATTATGAATGTAGATTTCGGCGGTATCGCCCTCCGTAAATGTTAAAATGGGCGCCGGTATTAACCCGTTAATAGCCATCGCCGGCCTCGTTTTTCCGGTATAGTCTACCGTCGTATCTGAAATGTACAGGTGATAAATATCCCGGTTGCCAATTTTGGTGTAAAAAGGCAATCGTTTTCCCGACATATTTCTACCTGCATTCATGTGCATACCATGCTGGGCAAAAGCAGTGACAGAAAAAAGAAAACTAATGAGTATTAATGTTGATAACTTCACCTTCATAAATAACATAAGGCCGGTGCTTCAACCGGCTTTGATCTTTTAATTATTTGGTGGCAGGCGCTAATGTCTCAGTTGTTTTGCCGCAGGTAAGCATTTGCTTACCGTAATATGGGTTTTTAATGGTGCTTGTCTCACTCAGCCATGTCGCCTTTTTCATGGGGCAATATTGCTCATAAATGGTAGCGGTATTTAATTTTAAGCCTTTTACCACCTCGAACATGTTTTTAGAAAGACTGGTAAAATGGTCTCTTTGATGATCAATCGCCGTCGATTCGCTGATATGCCTGCTATAGAAATTTAACTTATTTGCGTAAGCCGTCCAAAGCGTCTTTTGATCGGTCGTTAGTTTGTCTGCCGGTACAACGCTAATTGCTGTCAACAATTCTTTGGCTTTGGTTTTAGCGAGTTCATTGTTATCAATGGTCAAGGCATTTTTAATCTCTAAATATGCGGTTACCACAGTGTTTACTGCAGCGCTTGCTGTGGCATTCTGGGCTTTGATTGGTTTAAGTATAGCTAAAAATGCCAGGGATAGTAGGATGATTTTTATAGTTTTCATGATATGATAATTGAATGATTATTAAATTGGAGTTAACAGTTTAATTGGCGGCGAGCATCATAACGCTATCACCGCAAACTATTTTTTACGGGGTATTAATTAATTTGAGTTTTGCAAAATTAAACAAAGAAATACCTGCTCGTGAAGAATACAGGTTGTAGAGTCAGATTTGAAGAGAATGGAAATTTATAGAAAGCCACTTACCCGATTTTCCGGGTGGTGCCTTACCTTCAGCAAATAACCTATTGCCTGATTTAATGCAACTGCTTAAATTGAATGCAGTTATCGGCTTGTTATTTAATGCACCAGTTTGTAAAAACTGCAATTCAAACCCGGGTTTTAAATTTTCTTTGATGACAAATGTGCCATGCTGTTTAGAACAACCGCTGTCAGTGCCGCCGGCTGTATGATTGCAACATTTTTTGTGGCAGTGCATGGACATTCCTATCCCCGCCATGGAGTTATCTGATTTGCAAATAAGACTTTCTGCACTACAGTGAACAATACAAACGAACATACCTGTTGAAAGTAAAAGATAAAATACCGCCATACAGAAAACTGCTGCTTTTTTCATTTGTACTACAAAGGTATGGAATTTCCTAATTGCGGCACTTACAGAATTTTGCCGAAATGTTTTGAAATTATTGTTTCATATTTACAGTTCATTGATAAAAACATGGTTCATTTCAAAAGATCGCTTTTTTTCGTTTTACTTGTTCTTTCCTTGGCTTCCTGGCATCCTCCATCTGAAAACATAATTTCAAAAGGGAGACAACCGCAAGTAAGCGTGGATAACGCCGGATCAATAAGAATAGCGTTTGGCAGGAATGATAGTATATTTTGCGCTACTTCTTTAGATAAGGGCAACACATTTGCAAAAGCCGTTTTGGTTGGCGTTGTACCAAAGATGCACTTAGGCATGGCAAGAGGGCCGCAACTGGCAAGTTCGGCCAATTTTAGCATAATTACGGCTATCGATAAAAATGGCGACATTCATTATTTTACTTTAAAGCACGCCAAAGGTGAAAGCTGGAAAACGAGCGGTTTTGTTAATGATGTCAGGCTTTCGGCACCCGAAGGATTAATGAACCTGGCGGCGGATAAGCAGGATAATTTTTACGCAACATGGCTCGACCTGCGCGAAGGTAAGAGCAATAATATTTATTTTTCATCACTAAATGTTACCACTGGTAAATGGAACAAGAACGCGCTGGCTTACAAATCTCCCGATGGGCATGTTTGTGAGTGCTGCCGGCCAAGTATCGCAGTTCAGGGTTCCAACATCGCAATTATGTTCAGGAACTGGCTAAATGGATCGCGCGATTTATATGAAATAACATCTTCAAATAAAGGCGAGTCATTTAAGCAGGCTGTTAAATTAGGTAATGGCACATGGAGATTAAATGCCTGCCCGATGGACGGCGGCAGCTTGAACTTTAATGCCGACAACACCATTAATACAACATGGCAAAGGCAAGGCATAGTCTACTATTGCAAATCGGGCGAAAACGAAAAGGAGTTAAGTAAAGGCAGAGACTGTAGTATCACCGCAAGCAAAGGTCAGGTTATCGTTTCAATGAGTGATGCGGGTGTTTTAAAATATAAAAATGTTGAAACAAATCAGGAAACTATCGTAGGCAAGGGGAGTTACTTAAAAACTGTTATTCTGCCTGATAATAGAGTATTGTGTATTTGGGAAGAGGGTAATATGATTAAAACAAAGAACATTTGAAATTGACTTTCGACGTAAGTAAACCGGTCGTGCAAAATATTTATTCCTTCGCTATTCTCCGCTGTCGAAAGATGTTGTAAAGTGGAGAATAAAAATAACGCTCAGAAAAACAAAAGCTAAAAATTAGCTTTAAATTTGCAGTTAACACATCTAAACGATTTTTATGGCAACTATCGAAACCACTTACCTCGGCGAGCTAAGAACCGAAGCAACCCACCTTCAATCGGGTACTAAAATTATTACCGATGCACCTACTGATAACATGGGAAAAGGTGAAGCTTTTTCGCCTACCGATCTTTTAGCAGCTTCATTGACAAGCTGTATGCTAACTACCATGGATATTAAAGCGAAGCTGGCGAACATCGATATTGATATCGAGAATACCAAATGCTCAACCACCAAAATTATGGCGGCCAATCCGCGTCGTGTAACTGAAATTGTGATCAGCTTTAAATTTCCTAAGCAATACAACGAAAAAGAACAGCAATTTTTAGAAAATGCAGCACTTACCTGCCCAGTATATTATAGCCTGAACGACGATTTGAAAAAAACCGTTGATTTTGGGTGGGCATTAACGATGTCGGAAGTCTGAGGTCGGAGGTCGGAAGCAAAAACATATTGTTGTGCCGGAATCAGACTTCTGATCTCCGACTTCTGACATCGTTCCTCAATTAAACAAGTACCGATAATGCTTCATCTACCGACACCTGGCCGTGAGAAAGATCGAGAATACACTCACCGTCTTTTATTAACAGCAGTTGAGGAGATTCATGATAAACCTGGAAATCGCTTGCTATTTGGTTTGACAGATCGCGGTATTTGATCAGATCTAAAAAATATAATGGTAAATTTTCAGGCAATTGATTCCAATCCAATTCAAAGCGCTTTTTTACCATCATACTTATCGAACAGCGGGTACTGTGTTTAAAAATCATACAATAACCCTGTTCCTGTTTAATTGCCCTAATTTGATCTGGTGATTCCAGCGCCGTCCAATTCATATATAAATTTAAAAGATAATTGACTTTTAAATGCAAAATTCGATAAAACCGACCTGACTTCGAACCAAAAGATAAAAAATGACATTTAAACTGTTAACGACCGCTTTTAGCTGACGAGCCGTAAGCAGGACATAATTTGTTAGAACAAGAAGCTACGCTTCCTAATGCAAGAGCTATAAGAGCTAAGTAAATTAATTTTTTCATGTTTTTTAAGTTGACTGTTTTACGATAATCAGCTATTTAAAGTTTCGGCAAGAAAAGCCATTTTTATCGCGGTAACCGCCGCCTCGACCCCTTTGTTACCATGCTTCCCACCCGAGCGGTCAACTGCCTGCTGCTGATTGTCGGTAGTTAATACACCAAATATAACGGGTTTTGAGTATTTTATTGCAACATTGGTTATGCCATTAGCTACGGCATTGCAAATAAAATCAAAATGACGTGTTTCTCCCTGGATTACACACCCCAGGCAGATCACTGCATTTAATTTGCTGTTTTTTAAAAGGATATCGGCGCCCGAGGTTAATTCGAAGCTACCCGGAACAGAATAGGTATAAATGTTGTCTGCAAACGCCCCATGTTCAATCAGGCTCTCGTAAGCGCCCTGGTATAGTGAGTTAGTGATCGCCGAATTCCATTCAGCGACAACTATCCCAAAATGATAAAGTGCCGCTGACGGCACTTCGGTATCAGAAAAATCAGATAAGTTTTTTAATTGAGTAGCCATTTGGATTTCGGATTTCGGAATTACGATTTACGATTTACGATTTTTTTAACCGGAGCAAATGTAGTAATCAATACCCCTAAATCCGAAATCGAAATTCCGAAATCCGAAATCAGTTTAAAGTTTCGCTTCGGCTCTCGCGATATATTCGTCTATGCTTTGAGCCTGAGGGCTATCAGGATAGTCATTCTTTATTTTTTTATAAACCTCACTTGCTGACTTGTAGTCATTTTGAGCTTCGTAAACCAAACCAAGCTTTTTCAAATACATAGGGCTAAGAAACTTGTTCTTTGCTTTATCGGCAGCCTTTTTAAAATAAGTCTCAGCCTTGTCATAGTCTTTTAGTTCAACGTAGGCATCAGCGGTGTTTCCGTAAGCCTCGGCAGCTATCATGCTATCGTCGCCTCTGTAATTCGTGAGGTTATCAATAGCTTTACGGAATTCCCCTTTATTTAAATAAGCGGTTCCAAGATAAAAATAGGCTAGGTTGGCCGCTTTTGTATTGCTGTATTCGCTGATTATTTTTTCGAAACCAGGGTAACCTGCGTCTCCGTTTATTGCTTTATCCCAATCTTTTTTAGTCCAGAAATCCTGTGCAACATGCATTTGATTTGATGCAACAATTTCGCGAGGGCCTATATAAAATTTTTGATAAGCAAAGTAAATGAGGATCATGGCAACTATGGCAGCACCAATAAATAATAAACTTTTTTGGTTCTCGCGCACAAACTTTCCCGTCTGTCCAAAATTCTGTTCTGTTGGTACCTTAGTATTCACCTGGGTTTTTGACATTTCTATTGTAAAATTAAGTTTGCAAAAATACGTTTTTAGATATTTTTATCAATACCTTTTAAATTAAATATTATTTGTGGAGATTGGTGAATAGAAGATAGAGGTTAGATGATTGAAAATCAGCATGATGTATTTTTTAAATTAGTATTTCTTTCTGATACCGTGGCTCTCCGTTCACAAACTTTCGGACTAAAAACTCAACTAACCTCTGATCTCTAACCTCTAATCACTAAATTTGACACTCCTTATGTATTTAAATCAGCTGTCGGTCATTAATTTTAAAAACTACGAAGAGGCCGTGCTATCTTTTAGCGACGGCGTTAACGTATTTACTGGGAACAATGGCGCCGGCAAAACAAATTTGCTGGATGCTATTCATTATTTGTCATTATGTAAAAGTTATTTCAACCCGATAGATAGTCAGCAAATTAAGCAAGGCAACGATTTTTTTATTATTACCGGTAGTTTTAATAAAAATAGTAAACGGGAAACAGTAGCATGTTCAGTTAAACGTAATCAGAAAAAACAATTTAAACTTAATAAAAAGGACTACCAGCGCTTAGCTGATCATATAGGGCTATTCCCGCTGGTAATGGTTTCTCCCTATGATATCAGTATTATTATTGAAGGTAGTGATGAAAGGCGGAAATTTATAGATAACGTAATATCACAGACTGATAATCGGTACCTCGATGAATTGATTACATATAATAAGGTGTTGGCCAACCGCAATTCACTTTTAAAGCTCATTGCTGATACGGGTCGTTATGATCCGCATTTGCTGGAAGTGATGGACGAGCAGCTAATAATTTCGGGTAACAGCATTTTTGAAAAACGTAAGGCGTTTATGGAACGCTTTACCGAAATATTTAATAAGCATTACCGGTTTTTAAGCGACGATGCTGAACAGGTTGAATTAATTTACGAATCGCAGCTTTTACAGGATGACTTTGCAGCTTTATTAAAAAGGAATATTGAAAGGGACCGGGCCCTTGAACGGACGCTTGCAGGTATACACAAAGACGACCTTTTGTTTACCATTCATGGCATGCCGATGAAGAAATTTGGCTCCCAGGGGCAGCAAAAATCTTTTTTAATAGCCTTGAAGTTAGCTCAATACAGCTATTTAAATGCGCAAAATAAATTTAAGCCGATATTATTGCTCGACGATATCTTTGATAAACTTGATGACCAAAGGGTCACCAAATTAATGCAGATGATATCAAACCACGACTTTGGACAAGTTTTTATTACCGACACTAACGTAAACAGGGTTAAAAACGTATTTAGTTCCATAGGTGTGGAAATAAAGCTATTTAAAGTAAAAGGAGGGGAAATAGATGCGTAAGGCTAATGATAAGTCGTTAAAAGAAGCAATTGAACAAATGCTGCAAGTTTATAAAATTAAACGGCGCTTTGATGAAACTGCGGTAATAGCCAATTGGCCCGAATTGGTGGGAAAATCTGTAGCCAACAGAACAAAAGAATTATTTATTCATGATAAAAAATTGTTTCTGCGCATTGAGTCGTCCGTAATAAAAAACGAATTGATGATGATGCGTACCCAAATAATCGATAAAATAAACGACGAAGCTAAATCGATTATTGTCGAAGAGATTATTTTCCTCTAGATCTGGACCCATATTTGGACCGCGATGCAAATAACTTTAATCTTAAATCATCACTCATTCTTGAAAAGGCCAGAATAAAAAGACCGGGGAGTATAAAGGCAAGCTGCGCTTCCGGATGAGTGCGGTAAAGTAACACAGTGCCGGCAGCCAAAACTACAATAAGCAATAAGTATAATATATATTTTAAAAGCAGTCTCATAGTTTTATTTGTTTATTATAACAAAGGTTACAAATATTATACCGTTTATTTCTTTATAAAGATATTTAGCGATTCTTATTAAAACAAAAAGCCGGATGCTGTTTTTGATTACAGAACATCCGGCTTATTAAAAAGTTAAAAAAGTTAAAACTTTTCGAGAGCCGAAAAAAAGAAACTTCCTTCAATTTCAGCGTTTTCGGCAGAGTCGGAACCATGGATAGCATTCGCGCCAATTGACTGGGCAAACCTTTCCCGGATAGTACCCTTTTCTGCTTTTGCAGGGTCAGTCGCGCCAATTAATTTGCGGAAATCATCAACTGCGTTGTCTTTTTCAAGTATAGCAGCCACAATTGGTCCTGAAGACATAAAATCAACAAGTTCGCCGTAAAAAGGGCGTTCTTTGTGTACTTCGTAAAATTGCCCCGCTGTATGCGCGGTTAATGAAGTATATTTCATTGCAGTTATTTTAAAACCTCCTTTAATTATTTGGTCTAAAATTGCGCCTGTATGTCCGGCGGCCACTGCGTCGGGCTTTATCATTGTAAAAGTTTTATTATCTTTCATTAGTATTGATTGTTTTTTGTGTTTAAAACTAGTACTACTTTTCGGCAACTGCCCAAACAGATGCTTTCTTTACTCAAATTGCGGCAAAAGTAGCCTTTTACAATTAAATACTAAAGGCTTTTACATTAAATAAGATGACTGTATTTAATTTATTTATTTAGCTTTGCAGCTCTTTTTTAAAATTGATGTTAGATATAACTTCGCTTGTTGAACTTTTAGCGCAGCCAAAAAAAATAGTGATTACCACTCATCATAAGCCTGATGGGGATGCTATGGGTTCTTCGTTGGGTGTATATAATTACCTTATACAGCAAGGGCACCACGCGAAAGTTATTACTCCGACAGATTATCCTGAATATTTCAATTGGATGCCAGGTAACGGAGAGGTTATTATCTATACAGAAAATATAAAAGAGTCGGCCGATTTGATAGCCGACGCCGAAATAATTTTTTGTCTTGACTTTAACGCCCTCGGCCGCATAAATGAGATGGGCGAATTGGTTGGTAAAAGCAACGCGATAAAAATCCTTATAGATCACCACCTGGAGCCTGAGGATTTTGATGATTACAGGTATTGGAACATCAACGCCTGTGCAACAGCACAGTTGGTTTATAAGTTTATTGTTGAAGAACTTGGCCATAAGGAGCTCGTAAATAAAGACGTAGCCAGTTGTTTATATACCGGTATAATGACTGATTCGGCTTCATTTAGCTTGCCGAATACAACCTCGGAGGTACATCGTATAGCAGCCGACCTGATTGACGCCGGTGCCGTTAATTCGCGTATATATGATCTGGTTCACAATAATTCGTCTGAAAATCAGTTACGCTTTCTGGGAATTTGTTTATGTTGCAGGCTCGAAGTGTTATCCGATTTCAACACGGCTATTATCACTGTAAGTAAACAGGATATCGAAAAATATAATATTGGGACAGGGGATACAGAAGGGATAGTAAATTATGGGTTATCTATTGCAGGTATCCGTTTAGCTGCATTTATTGTTGAACGCAATGATAAAGTAAAACTCTCCTTACGCTCCAAGGGCGAATTTCCGGCTAATGAGATCTGTAAAAAATATTTTAACGGTGGAGGGCATCGTAATGCTGCCGGCGGTTCATCCACAGATAGCCTTGAACAAGTGATTAATCAATTTAAACTAATATTACCTGAATATAAAAAACTATTAATACAATAAAAATGAAGAGAAAACTGATGTTTTTAGCGCTTGCAGCAATTGGATTAGCAAGTTGCAACGGTGGGTTCAAAAAAGGCGAGAAAGGATTATTATATGATATTGTTGTCGACAAATCGGGACCAAGTATTCAACCAGGTGACTTTGTAAGTCTTAACCTGACATTAAAAACAGATGCCGACTCTGTTATAGGCAGTACCCACGATAATGGAATGCCTTTTATGCAGCCACTCCAGAAGCCTCAAAGTAAGGGGACCGTTGTAGATGGTATACTGATGCTTAGTGAAGGCGACAGCGCTGTAATAAAAATAAATATCGACTCAATGTTCAAAGGCCAAGCAAGGCCACCAGGCTTGAAAGGTAAATATGAGGTATATTTAGTAAAAGTTGAAAAAGTAATTGCTAAAGGAAACCTTAGCGATCAGGTTTTCCAGGGACGCGCAGAAGCTTATGCAAAATCTGTGGTAGATGTTGTAAAAAAAGCTGAGCCGGGTAAGATTAAAACTTATATTGACAAAAATAACCTGAAGATGTCACAGACACCTGACGGATTATATTATACGATAACAAAAGAGGGAGCTGGTCCTAAACCTGCACAAGGTGATACTGCAGTATTAAATTACACTGTTAAATTTACTTCAGGTAAGGTGCTTGAATCAAGTGTAAAGGCCGAGGCAATAAAGGCCAAATTGCAGATAAATCCTATGAACCCTTTTAAACCAATTCGTTTTGCAATTGGCGCTAAAGGCATGATTCCAGGAATGGATGAAGGTGCTCAATTATTGAGTAAAGGTGCTACTGCTACATTGGTAGTGCCATCAAAACTTGCTTATGGCGAGCAGGGGAGTGGCGGACAAATACAGCCATTTACCCCGCTTATTTTCGACATCGAGTTAGTGGATATCGTTCATCCTGACCCGAATGCGCCAAAACCAAAGCCAATGTCGATGATTCCGCCGCAACCGGTACAAACGCAGCAGCCAACTAAAAAATAATATTTAATTTATTATAACCTTCCCTGTAAAATGGGAAGGTTTTTTTTATTTCCGATGAAGTATATTTTAATAATTTTAGCTTTAATAATTGCAGTTAACGCTAATGCACAAAACGATTTGCAGCATTCGCCCAAGGGGGCGTTATACCAGGTGTTTACCCATAACATCGGCGAAAAAATCAAATTGAATGATGTTGTAACTTTTCAGTTTATTCAAAAAACCGACAAAGATTCTGTTCTTTTCAGTACCTATACTGCCGGACACCCGGTACAGGCGCAAATCCAACCTTCACAAAATGTGGGCGACTTAATGGAGATATTTCCTTTATTAACGGTAAAGGATAGCGCCATGGTAAAGATTCCTGCTGATTCTATTTTTAAAGGTCATGAGGATCAACGCCCGCCGTTTTTTCCTAAAGGAAGCAGCCTGACATTCCTGTTAAAGATCGAAAAAGTGCAGTCATTAAATGACGCCATTACCGAAAGAAACGTCGAAATGGAAAAAATAAAGGCGGCAGAACTTGCCGATGCAAATAAATATATAGTTGATCATAAGCTCGTTGTTAACACAACTACTTCGGGTTTAAGATATGTTATTACCAAGCCTTCGCCAAAACATAAACCGCTAAAAGGGGATACCGTGCTGGTAAATTATGTTGGACACTCATTGGAGGGAAAAGTTTTTGACACAAGTATTGAGTCGGTAGCTAAAACTGCAGGGGTAGAGCAACCAGGTCGTCCGTATGAGCCCTTGCAAGTAGTCTTAGGGGCGGGCGGTATTATTCCGGGCTGGGACGAAGGCTTATTGCTATTGAACGAAGGTTCAAAAGCCACATTTATTGTTCCGTCATCCTTAGGTTATGGCGAACAGGGTAATGGTGATATTAAGCCTTTCAGCACAATGGTATTTGACATTGAATTGGTGAAAATTAAACCAATTAAACATGCTCCAAAACCGGTTGCGAAAAAACCGGCTGCTACAAAGAAACCCGTTGCAAAGAAGAATTAAGTGGATAATTTGTAAAACTTACGAAGTTTCTCATAACAAAGCCCTGATAACTATCGGGGCTTTGTTATTTTTGCACCATGTTACTTACCGATACGCATACGCATCTATACTATGAAACAGATGATAAGAAACGGATTCAACTGATAAATCGTTGCCGGGAAAACGGGATCGGCCGTCTTTTTTTACCCAATGTTGATGTATCTTCTATTCCCCTGGTTTTTTCTTTAAAAAATTCATTCCCTGATACCTGTTTCCCAATGCTTGGCTTGCATCCCTGTTCGGTAAAGGCAGACTGGGAGGATGAATTGGATAAAATAAAGGATGCTTCTCAGAATGATAAAATATTTGCGATTGGCGAGATCGGGATAGATCTTTATTGGGATAAAACCAATTTAATAGACCAGGTACAAGCATTTAAAAAACAAATAGCGTGGGCAAAATCGTTGAAACTACCCATAGTTATTCACTGTCGTGAGGCATTTAACGAAGTTTTTGAGGTACTCGAGCAGGAACGTGACGAAAATTTGCGTGGAATATTTCATTGTTTCACAGGTTCGCTTGAACAGGCTGAAACGGCAATTGACTTAGGTTTTTATTTAGGGATTGGCGGTGTAGTTACGTATAAAAACGCTGGTTTAGATAGCGTAGTAGCGCAAATCAACTTAAATCATATAGTTTTAGAAACAGATTCTCCTTACCTTTCGCCCGTTCCATATCGTGGAAAGCCAAATGAGAGCTCCTATTTAATCTATGTTGCGCGCAAAGTAGCAGAACTCCATCAAACGGATGTAGAAACAGTTGCAAGCATTACTACAGAAAATTCAAAGCTGATTTTTGGCGTATAAATAGTATTTTAGCAACGAGAAATGTGTTCACAGTTCATGGTTTATAGTTCATAGTTGCTGCATTTGCTGTAATCCCTTTTTGCCATGAACCATGAACTATCAACCATGAACCCATAATACATATGAGCCAAATTTTGATTATTTATACTGGGGGTACAATAGGCATGATGACTGACCCTCACACAAAAGTACTCAGACCGATCAATTTTGAGCAAATAATGGACAACGTGCCCGAATTGGAAAAACTTAACTGCAAAATTAAGGTACATTCATTCGAGGAGATCATTGATTCATCAAACATGAATCCCGAAATATGGAGTGAGATGGCCGGTTTGATTGAGTCAAATTATGACGATGTTGACGGCTTTGTGATACTACATGGGTCTGATACCATGGCCTTCACAGCGTCGGCTCTTAGTTTTATGCTTGAAAACTTAAGTAAACCCATAATTTTTACAGGCTCGCAATTGCCTATAAGCGCTGTACGTACAGATGCCAAGGAAAATTTGATGACGGCCATTGAGATAGCCAACGCCAAGAAGAATGACCGTGCCCGCGTACCTGAGGTTTGCATCTATTTTGATTATAAACTATTCAGAGGAAACAGGTCCTTTAAATATAACTCCTCCAAATTTGAAGCCTTCCGGTCGCCAAACTACCCTATATTAGCAGAATCGGGGGTTCATCTCCGCTTCAGCGTTAACGACATCAGGCGTCCGCAGGATAGTGAGACGTTAATAGTGCACAAAAAGCTGGTTAGCGATGTAGCGGTGCTAAAACTTTACCCAGGCATAAGCCCGAAGGTGGTAGAAACTATTTTGAACTCGGACGTAAGAGGTATTGTTATGGAAACGTTCGGCGCCGGGAATACTACCACTGCACAATGGTTTATTGATTTACTCAAAAAAGCTATAGATAGTGGAAAGGTGATCCTTGATATTTCGCAGTGCAAAGTCGGTACCGTTGAATTGGGGCGCTATGAAACCAGCAAGCAACTGAAAGACATTGGCGTAGCAAATGGCTATGATATGACCTATGAGTCGGCTGTAACTAAGATGATGTACCTGTTAGGACAATTTACCGATCCTAAAGAGGTTAAGCATTATTTGGAAACAGATTTGAGGGGTGAGATTACTGTATCGTAAAAACGGTTGATTAAGTTGATTGGGTGCGTAATTGATTGAGTTAGAATAGTTTGAAGACTATTAAAATCACTGGCCAATTTTAATACAAAGCACCGCGTTTACTTCTTTTTTTACATCGTCGTAAGAAACAAAGTCGCCCTGGTCAGCTTGTTCTAAGGATTCACCAACACCTAACTTTACATGTACAGGTAATTCATCCCACCAATTTTCTTCATTGATGCCTGGAATAGTTTTTCGCAATTCTATTTTTCTAGTTTTGGTGCCCATATTAACAAATGCTGAGTTTGTGCTTAAAATATCCTTTGCTGAATCACAGCCATAAATTTATCCTTAAATTTTTCGCTGATCGGGATTTGCTTGCCGGCGATAAAAATATGATTATCCTGTATTTTGTTAAGCTGCTTGGTATTAACAATGTAGGAGTTATGTACCCTTACAAATGGCGGCGCAAGCTGGTCCTCAATTTCTTTTAAACGCCGGTAAATAAGCAGTTGTTCACTGGGTGTTACCAAACGCACGTATTCTTTTTCGCCCTCAAAATACTGTATGTCTTCTAATAATATCTTTCTGAATACCTTGCCCGATTTTACAAAAAAGTATTCTTTTTCCGTTGAATGGAGCTGTTTGTCATTATTATCATGACTGCTAAAATATCCTTCTATCTTTTGCATGGCCGTCAGAAAGCGTTTGAGTGTGATTGGCTTTAGCAGGTAATCAATTGTTTGAAAGGTATAGCTTTCGGCCGCATATTCTGAGTAAGCGGTAGTGAAAACTATTTTTGTATCTTTTGATAACAACCCGGCAAGTTCCATTCCCGTAAGCTGGGGCATATTGATATCCAAAAAAATAAGGTCGGGCTTATTCTCCTTCAAAAACGACATAGCTTCCAGTGCGTCATAACATTTGCCCAAAAGCTGCCATTTGGTATTCTGGTGGATCAATATTTCCAACAGGTTTACCGCATTGGGTTCGTCATCAACTATAATGCAACTCAAATTCATGATAAAGGTACTTTTAAGAAGGCGGTGAAGAAACGATCGGTAGTATCAATATTCAATTCAAATTTTTCCCCGTACAAAAAGTTTAACCGTTTATTTAAATTTTTTATTCCAAATCCATTGTGTTCTTCGGTTCCTGTTTTATCGTGTATGCGGTTTTTTGTTTGAAAGAGCAGGAAGCCGTTCTGTTGCACCAGGGATATTTCAATCTTATTTTCGCTGCTTGATTTATCAACGCCGTGCTTAAAAATGTTCTCAACAAAAGTCATTAACAACATTGGCGGGATACGGAGGTCGGGTTTGCAGTCCTGGATAAAATTAAATTCAATTTCGTGCCGTATCCGTATCTTTTCCAATGCGATATAGTTTTCTAAGAATTGTATCTCTGCATTTATTGAAACCTCGTCTTTCGGACTTTCATCTACGAAATAGCGCATGATGTCCGACAGCCGCTCAATCAACTTTGCAGTGCGTGGCGCCTCGCGGTATGCTTCGTAATAAATGTTATTGAGCGTATTAAATAAAAAATGCGGCTGCACCTGCGATTTTAATAAGTTCAGTTCCGCCTGGCTTTTTTGCACCAGTATTTTTTCCGACTGTTGTTTTAATTCAAAATAGGCAATTGCAATGCGGAAAATAAAACTAAGAAGGTAGGTTAAGAAGCCAGCAATTACAAAATAAAGCATTGAACTGACAGTCATGGCTTCGGGCATTTTGGTGAAATATTTATTCCACAGCCACATAACCAGGAAACCCCTTACCAATCCGCCAGCCACCAATAAAATAATCACATAAATAACATATTCAGTTTTGCGTCCGCGCTCATAAAACTTCGGATACAGGTAGTTTATATTACCATAAATAACCAATACATAAAAAGCAACATTGACAGGGGTTAGCACACTGGCTTGATAAAAACCATCCTCCGGTATTAAGGAAAAAAAGATGATAAAAAAAACTGCTGTCCATACCAGCCACTGGAGCCGGGCGATAGTTGACATCCTGCTAAAAAAATTCATTTTTAAATTTACAAAGCTTTTCGGTTTTGGCTTCCTGTTTTCAATAATTCGCCCTGTTTATTTAACAAATGGGCCGAAAGACAATATCGGCTATTGATTTTTTTAGCCAATTGGTTAAAAATAAAGCCCCATGGGTTTAAATGATTTGTGATAATAAGGCTAAAAAACCAGTTTTATTAAATCATTTTAAATACCTGTTCTTAAAACAAAACTATCAATATGAAAAAGCTTTTTACAGTCTGTATAATCGCGGCTATTTTTCAGTTCGCACCCGCGGGAACACAGGCACACCCTGGTGTTGCCGCTAAACCGGTATCCATCGGCTTTCAAAACGAAGAATCAAATCTATGTATTCATAAAAAGGACATAAAGAGATGTGGTAACAGAACTTGCAATAAAAAGTTCTCGCGACTCAACATAAAAAAAGGACATCAGAGCAGGTATTATTTTACCTGAATGCCAGTGGTTTAACCGCTAACTGCAATTTTAACATTTTATAAACCTTTAAACTTTTAAATATGAAAAAGCATTTTATTTTAATCCTGATTCTTACCCAACTTTTATTCTCTTTTACCGGCATTGTAAAAGCACAATTAACGGCCCTGCCCAGTGGGGGGAACAAGAGGGCATCAGTAAGCGAACAAGTGGGCCTAACTGATGTAACTATTGTTTACAACCGTCCGCATGTTAATCATAGGGAAGGACACATTTGGGGTGAGCTTGTTCCGGTAGGATATGTTGACCAGGGATTTGGTACTTCAAAAGCAGCACCATGGCGCGCCGGGTCAAACGAAAATACCACTATTCAATTTTCGACAGATGTAAAGATCGATGGTCAGCCTTTGGCTGCCGGCAAGTATGGTTTTTTTGTGGCTTATGATCCTAACGAATGCACGCTGATATTTTCAAAAAACTCAACATCGTGGGGCAGCTTTTATTACAATCCCGCCGAAGATGTGTTGCGTGTAAAAGTAAAGCCAATGCTAGCCGACAAAAGCGTTGAGTGGCTGAAATATGAATTTGCCGATCAGACTGCCGCCGGTGCGACGGTACAATTGGAATGGGAAAAGCTAATAATACCTTTCAAAATTGAAGCAGATGTGGTAAGCGCCCAAGTTGCCTGGTTTAGGAAAGAATTGCGCAGCGACAAAGGATTCAACTGGGAAAGCTGGGACCAGGCAGCGCAATATTGCGCGCAAAATAAAACTAATCTTGATGAAGCATTACGTTGGACAGATACTTCAACCAGCGTGAACTTTGGTGGCGACCGTAGTTTCCAGGCCTGGAGCACAAAAGCAACTGTACTCGACAGTTTAGGGCGAAGCAATGAGGCTATGGAAGTTATGAAAAAAGCTTTGCCATACGGCAACATGAATGAACTATATTTTTATGCCCGGAATTTAACCCGGCACAAGAAAGGTAAAGAAGCGCTTGAAATATTTAAAATAAACTACGACAAACACCCCGATGTGTTTTTTACCAATGCAGGTATGGCCAGGGGATATTCGGCAATAGGTGATTATAAGACGGCTTTAACCTATGCAAAAAAAGCAAATGTTCAGGCGCCAAATAAACCCAATAAGGATATTACGGACAAAATGATTAAAACCCTGCAGGATGGCAAGGATATAAATTAAGATCGCGAAGCGCCGAAGAAAAAAATTTGAACATAAACATTAGTGAACGAAATTATTATGCAATTTTTATCCTGGTTATCGAGAGAGATTCTGCTTGGCGTTATCATCACCTGGTGTACTGTTTTTTCAGCTATTAGTCAAAATAGTCAGTCTTCGCCGGTGAAGGATGTTGTAGATACTGGGTCAATGCCTGTGGTATTTGCCCCGGGAATAGTGTCTACGTCGTTTGATGATGGGGTCGCTACTTTTACATCTGATGGCAATACTGTATATTTTTGTCAGTCGGCCGTTTATTCAACCGTATGTTTTTCAAAAAGGATTAATGGTAAATGGGCAACTCCAAAAGTAGCATCCTTTTCGGGACGCTGGAACGATTGGGATCCATTTCTTAGCCCGGACGCCAAACGGGTGTTTTTTGTGTCAACCCGCCCTCTTGATAGTACAGCACAGAACCAGTCCCAACGAAAAAGCCACCTTTGGTTTGCCGACCGGCTTGACGGGGATAATTGGTCGACCCCCAGTTATATAAATGCACCTTTCAATTTAGACGGGATCAGTAACTATGCCCCCTCGGTTAGCAGTAAAGGAACACTCTGCTTTTTTTCACCCGCAAGAGACAAAAACAATAAAAGAAAAAGTTATTGCACGGAGTGGTTGGGCAATCATTATGGTGAGATAAAAGAACTTTCATTAAATGGTGACAATGAAGTGGCAGACCCCTGTATAGCACCCGATGAAAGCTTTATCATATTTGTAAGCGGAAATGACCTTTACATTAGTTTTCGCCAGGGTGATGGTTGGTCGGCAGGCCAAAACCTGGGCCCGCATGTTAACAATGGCGATTCCAACTATGATCCAACGCTTTCTCCGGATGGCAAAATGCTTTATTATTCATCCGCCCGCATTAAAGGGTTTTACAAACGAAATCAAAATGGTAAAGCCCTTAGTTATGATGAACTGACAACAGAAATGCAAAGCATTTTCAACGGCAAGTCAAATATATTGATGATCCCTATTAACATATCAAAAAGCAGTCACTTGTAACCAAACCAAATCATTTCACCGCGAAAAGTTGAATAATGTTCGGTGAGTTAAAAACTACACAGCTTAAATGAACTTTATGTAATAGTAATAACGAAAACTCGGCGCGATTCATAAATTGACTTATTCATCTACCTAATTTTTAGCCTTTTGCGGTAAGCGGAAGGCTTTTTTTATTATCTTTACAAATAGCGCAAACTATATCAAAATTAAACGCTACTGTATGGACAACATTAAAGACTTAAGGCTTGCAGTATTGATTGATGCCGATAATGTTCCATACGCCAACGTGAAGCAGATGTTTGAAGAAATAGCAAAGTATGGCACACCAACCTTTAAAAGAATATACGCCGACTGGACCAAACCAACCGTTTCGGGTTGGAAAACCGTTTTGCTGGAAAACGCCATAACCCCAATACAACAGTACAGTTATTCGTCAGGCAAAAACTCAAGCGACAGCGCTATGATAATTGACGCTATGGACATTTTATACTCGGGTAAAGTGGATGGCTTTTGTATTGTATCAAGTGATAGCGATTTTACCCGGCTTGCGATAAGACTACGCGAAGCAGGGATGAAAGTTATTGGGATAGGAGAGAAAAAAACGCTTATTCCGTTTATTACGGCCTGCGACAAATTTATCTATATCGAAATTTTGAAGGAAGAGCCTATACCGGATGAAAACCCCAAAGCTGAGCCTTCAAAGAAAAAGGAATCTCAAAAAGCTACCCCAATAAATAAGATCGACTATCACCTGATAAAGCTGCTAAAAGATAGTATTACTGATTTGGCTGATGAAAATGGTTGGGCTTATTTGGGCAACCTGGGTACTCAAATACTAAAAAAGAAGCCTGATTTCGACTCGCGGAATTACGGTTACCCCAAAATGCTGCCGCTGATAAAAAGCTTAAATAAATTTGAATTTGACGAGAGGGAATCTGGTCGGGGCAATATAAAGCACGTTTATGTTAAGATAAAATGAACAAGTTTGCTTGCAACCCGTTCCATCTGTGCATTTTATAAAGAAAATAGCTCGTCATCCGGTAAAGCCCATAAACTATAATAGGTGCAGCCAAAATATCAATGGTGTAGTGTATGTGCTGCACCACCAATAAAATAGCAACCGCTACAACCGCAAAAAAGGCAATTATTTTGTCCGTTCTTTTCTCCAGGCATAAGAAAATTAAGGTGAGTATGGCTGTGTGTCCCGAAAAAAATAGATCTTTCGTGATAACCGCGTTTCCATAAAAAACGCCTGTCAGTGGGTCGGTTAGTGGAATAAGTCCGATAGGTGGGGCAAGGGGAACAATGCTTATGCAGATTAAACGGGCGACACTGACGAACATTAACGTCCAGCAATAACTTATATAGATTGATGGATTATAAAGTGCCCTGAAGGTCGTCAGCAATATCATACCCCATATAACTGCAAAAATTAATATAGACACATTGTGTGGCGGAACTGCGCCCAAGATCCAATCGTTTAATAAAACCCCTTTTCTCTTTTCAATGTAACCAAAAAAAGACGGTAAAATAAAAACAACTATGAGCATTAGCAGAGTGCCAATGATCATTTTATTACGCCTGGGCGGCGAAGCCCAGGTTTTTTTCCAGTTGTCTTTTATTGTTAATATAGTTGTATTCGGCACGGTATTAATTTGTGTGTATAAAATTAATAATAGATTAATTATTAAAAAATCATTATCGATGCATTAAATAATTAATTTGTATCAATTTTTAAAAATATTCATATTAGACGCAACTTTCTATTCAATTGTAACAAAAAAAAGAATATAATTTCCGATATTATTCCAGCTGTATCTCAATGTCAATAAGCTGTAGTAGGCGCGGCAATAATTGCGTTTGCAAAATTAACAATAGATTAATTATTAAAAAATCATTATTACTATGTTAAATAATTGATTTGTAAAAATATTCATATTAAACGCAACCAAATTGCGTTTAATGGTATATTTGTGGCCATGAAAGTGGTTAAACATAAATCAGGTCTGGATAATGTTGGGATGACTGCGTCGATATTATGTGCAATTCATTGTGCCCTTGTACCACTACTTATAACCAGCTTACCGCTTTTAGGATTAGGATTTTTAGCAAATCCGTGGTTGGAGTGGGGTATGATAATTTTGGCACTGCTTATAGGTGTTTACGCAATTGGGGTATCTTATTTTGGCACACATCATAAATTATTACCCATGATTTTGCTGATATCAGGATTCATAATTATAATAACAGGCCACTTATTAGTAACAACATGGCAGGAAGCCATAATTGTTCCCGTTGGAGGCTTGCTTATTGCTACAGCCCATTTTTTTAATGTTAAATATACCGGGATATGCCGGACAAATCATCACCACCCCGTTAAAATCTGATCCGCCTGGGGGCTTAATATGTCTATCAAATTACTTGTCTTTTACCGATCTAAGTTTATTCTTGCTAAATTTGTGGTGATAAATTCTAATCTCAATGGCTCACGGCAATCATAATCATTTCGAAGAGTTGCTTGAAAGGCATCATTTAAAGAAAACTGGCCCCCGGTTAAAGGTATTGTCCATGTTATCGGCTAAAAATGTAGCTACTTCACAGCCTGATCTGGAAAGCGTGATGAATGACATAGACCGGGTAACATTGTACCGCATATTAAATGCTTTTGAAGAAAAAGGTATTATCCACAAAGTGTTTGATTTAAATGGTACAGCAAATTATGCTATGTGCTCTTCTGATTGTGGCGAAGATCATCACCATGATGAACACCTTCATTTCAATTGCACATCGTGCAAAAATGTATATTGTTTGGACGATCTTAACCTACCCGATATAACGCTTCCCCCAGGTTTTAAATCGGAAGGATTTACTTTGTATGCAAGTGGCTTGTGCCCTAAATGTAATAACACAATTGAAAAACAATAGCCCAAAACAATTTATTAGTAATACCCTTATTTATTTTAATGATCACAAATATTAAAGGGTTAAAGATTTTTATTAGTTCAGGGCTGTTTTTATTTTTAGTATCGATTGCGTTAAGCGCCAATTCATTCCCACCCACAGCGTATTTCAAATTTAAAACCATTGTTATTGATGCTGGCCATGGAGGCAAAGACCCGGGCGCGCATGGGGCCTATTCTTCTGAAAAAAATGTTGCTTTGGCTATTGCAAAAAAAGTGCAACAGCTGCTCTTAAAAGAGATAGGTGATGTAAATGTGGTGATGACGCGCAGCACCGATAAGTTTATTGAATTGAATAGACGATCGGAAATTGCAAATGAGAAGAACGCTAACCTGTTTGTTTCTATACATTGCAATTCGTCCCCCGAAGGTACTTCTGAGCGTGCTCACAAAGAAAAGGGCGTAATGCTATTGGTATACGGTTATCACCGGAAGGAAGAGCAGATGGAGGCTTTGAGAGAAAACGCCTCTATCTATATCGAAAAAGACTACAAAAAAAATTACGGAGGATATAGTGAAAACGACCCAACTGCGTTGATAGTTTTAAATACTTATATGCAAAAATATCGCAGGCAAAGTATTTTATTTGGCGAACTGCTTAACAAAGAGTTTGTGAACTATGATGGCCGGAAAAGCCTGGGCGTTAAAGAGCAGGGTGTTTTGGTGTTGGCGCACAGCGCAATGCCCGCAGTTTTAGTTGAAACGGGCTATATAAATAATCCGACAGAGGAGAAATATTTAAATTCAGCAAGCGGGCAAAATGCCATTGCTGCCTCCATAGTCCGTGCCATTAAAAAATACCGGAGGGATATCAATACACAATAATTTTACAAAGCCTATTCAAACATTCCTATAAATTAGCGGTAATTTAATGCACTAATATTTGGCTTTTGATAAAATAAATGACCATGAAAAAAATCCTCCTCGTCCTTTTTGTTACAATAATCTTTGCGGGAACAGCTAAAGCGCAACAAGCATTTTCGGAAGCTGCTTTTAAAGAAAAGCTGGGCAAAACCGGTACGTTATGCGATACAGTTTATTCGTTACACACTTTTAGCGACACCCTCACTTTATTAAACATGGGAAAAACTTATCCCAATCAAAAATATACCGTGGCGATTAAAGGAAATAAGATCAAACTGGATTGGGCCAATATGAAAGGCAAACCGCTCTGTGTAACAGGAGTTTTTATATTATACAAAAACCGGCCGGAAATTGAGGTTTCCGAACCGGATCAGATAAATACCAAATAGCAGTTCTCAGCTCCAGTCAAAATCAACTTCACGGTTATTAAGTTTCCACTTAGCAGGTAACGTATTAGTAAGCCAATCCAAAGGCTCACCAATAGGTTGTTTTTTGGCCGCATTTGCGAAACATTGTTTTATAAATGCTTTTTGCTCAGCACCCAATGCATTGGGTTGTGCCGATATAAACAAAGGTGCGCTGCTTTCTGCAAGTAACTGCATCCACTGTTTGTTTTTAGCCCATGGAACCTGGTTGGTTAAGCCCACGCAGTCTCCGTCGGCAGCGTAAAATGTATTGTGTTGCGGCATGCGGAAACCAAGTGTATTTACACCCATTTTGCGTGTCCTGTCCCATTCCTTTCCGCTGGTGTCATCGCCAATGCGATTAAGCTCAAATACGCCGGCCGATAAATGGCTCATGGTATTGCAACCAATCAGGTACATATCGCTGGCTGATTCACGGATTGAATGGTATAAATGGTTTATAATCTCGGCAGTTGTTTTGCTCCTGTCGTTAAAACTCCAGCCTGGTTGAGTAATGCTTTCTTTCATATCAAAACCCCAGCGGCCGGTAATATCGTAGGTGCTATAGTCGTGTTTCACCATTTCAAAACCCCATTGTTTGTAAATAGAGATATTGTTTTTTATCCGCTCGATATTTTCTGGTATGGTAGGATCCAGCACGGGCTGTTTAGGATCGTCCCGTCCTTTAATTTTCGGTGCAAGTAAATTAGCCTTATCATCAAATTTTGCACATAGTAGACGGGTCCACAGTCCGGGGCGCATACCTAGGCTTTTAATTGCTTCTGCCATCAGGCGCATATCTTTAAACTTATCATTTGGCTTTGAAAAGTCGTCCGCCCAACCGCCATCTCCCGGAAGCAACGGTGAATAAGCAGCCCATCCCGCATCAATAACTGAGAACGGACGATTGTTTGTATCGGTTACCAAATCGGCCATCAAAGCAGTTTGTTCCTTTATCAGCTTTGGCGAATTATTGCCATAAGCGTAATACCAGTCATTTATGCCATATACGGGTTGTTGGGGTAAGCGCGGCTTTTCGCACATTAATTTGCAGAAGCGTTGCGCCGTTGTAAATGGTGTTTCGATTGATGTACTCTCGGTCGAAATAATATCGGCGGCATGTAATTTACGGGAACCCAATTTTACTCCCATACCGCCCGAGCTTGTATCCATTGTTAGTTCAAGGTTATCTGGATTAACCGTCCACCAGCAAATGGTATTACAGCCTGTTTTTACGCCAAAACAAGCGGTTTGGGCGTCATCGTGAAGAAGTACATACCATGGGTTTTTAATGTCTGCTCCCAAACCTTTCCAGCCGGCATCCCCATATGTGCGCTCCCAGTTATCCCCTAAACATTTTGTAGCAGATCCAACTTTATGTTTCCATACTAAACGTATCCCAGTTAAAGCGCGCGTTGGGGATTGAAGGTATATTCCCCTGGAATTTCCATTGGTTTTCAGGCTGACCTCAATATCATCAGAAGTAAATAAAGAATCGCCAGATCTTTTAAACCTGAGCCATCCGGCATCAAGCGTTCCCCATACTTCGTCGGGCATATTCATCAGCGGAATACCCGCACTTCCGTTTGTAACCCTACTGAATAATAAAGCCGCCATAGTGGTAGCTGATAGCTTTACGAAATGCCGTCTGCGCATAAAATTGTCATTGGTTTATACGGCTTAAATTAGGGAATATTTGTTGAACACAAGGTATTCAATATGGTGGCTATTGGTTATAATTAGGATTAACGTGAAGGGACATAATGAATAGCAGTTAACTGTTCTATTTCAGCGTCAATGGAAGATATCATTCTTTTTTTGCAGGACGGGCAATTATGCGCTGAAACAACATTTTCTTTGGTAAAAGGAATTTCAACTGGGTCCGAGTGTTTGTAAATGGAAGCGTTACACTTGTTATTCACGCAATACAAATGGAAAAATGTTAATGATAGGTTCATGGCATTTAATTTAGTGGCATCTGTTTATGAATGGAACGGAAAAATTACTTTTGGTTATTCAGACAGAATTTGGTGCATTCCACGCCCAGCGAAGATCAGTTTGAAACGTTATTTAAACTAATCTTTCCTTCAGGGTGATTTACGTCCGTCACCAGTTTTTCAATTAATAGATATAGTAAAGTTTGGCATTTATTTTAAGATATGCAAGCTGTTTTTTAATTAAGAATTGTATGATATACAATTCTTAAGAAGTTATCCAGTCGAATAATCCGTGTGTGTATTGGGGTAGGGGGGCTTGAAAAGGCGTCAATAAATTATCTGGAGCGAAGAATTTGATGGCGAAATGGCTCACCGAATTACACGTCCAACACCAAATTGATCACCGGCGCGAACTGCTTTTCCGTCTTCTAAATCTACTTCAAGCATCTTCTCGCTGCCAACGCTGTTATTAAACTCGTCTTTTAACGTTGATAGCACCTTTCGCGTTTTTATGTCGATTACTTCACCGCTTGACGGATAGGCATATTTCCCGTCGAGGCTAAAAGTAACCCATCCCGGCATATCCTGTAATGGTATGGTAGTAAGTTGCTGGTATGGTTCAATTGCGCTAAAAACATGCAGGCGCATATTAAATCCGTCGCACAACCATATCTCTTTTTCATCAGGTGTGAGGCCGATGCCGTGACTCGGGTTGCCGTGCCGTCTTACAGGCCCTGTGCCCCAACCTTCAACAAGTACCCGGTTGAGCTTTTTGCCCGTTTTTAAATCTCCAACCTCGAAACCGAGTAAACTATCAACAGTTACGTACGCCCGTGTTTCTTTACCATCAATTGTAAACGGACGAATAAAGTTTCCAAACGGACCCACTTTACTAACGACGGTATTGGTTTTTGAATCAGCTATCTTTAACCATGGGGATGCAAGATCATCCAGATAAACTTGGTTTCCTGATAATCCATAAAGTGTGTTATGTGTCCGGGTAAAGCCGGGAATCTTTTTAATAACATTGCCGGTTTCGCAATCGACAACATTCCAAATTTTATTTTCGAAAGAGGGGAGGTACATCGTTTTACCATCGGGAGATATAGACAACCTGTCGCATCCATTTTCTATAGCTTTTTCCCAAACGATTTTCCCGGTACCAAGGTCTATTCGTTGAAGTGTTTCGATTGTGGTGATATAAATACTGTTGAGCGGTATACTAACAGCAATTCCCTTAACATTTGATGGTTTCTTGTTGGGATGAAAGCCGCTTGTTTCAATTCGTTTAACAAACCGATGATCGTGATCAATATCAAATACAAGCAACCCATGACCGCCGTACCCAAGGTAATCGCGAATACCCGGAACCGCTACATATAAATAACGGCCTGAAGCCGCAGCGATGCCCTTCCTAACAGGTTTCTTCCCTGGTATTGCCATCGCAGACAACAACACCCCAAAAAGAAGCAGAATAAAAATACCCGGTTTTATTTTCATGGTCTTCAAAAGAATTTAACGGCAATTTATTTATTCTTAAGCATAGATGCGGCGGCCTCATCCAGAAACCACTCCATTTCACCAACTATCGGTTCAATTAATTGTGCCGGGTAGTTCTCAATGTCCTCATCATCCTCCAACACATGGTGTACCGCTATGGCTTTGCCCTCGCCATATACTAAAAATGCGATGTGGCCGGCCTCGTTTATCAACGGGGCGTTCAATGTGATACGATATACCTGCTGATCATCCAAAAATACTTCTTTTACACCAGGTACCCTGTCGTGCAAAACGGGAGTATAAGGGAACAAAGAAGCAGTATGCGAGTTATCGCCCAAACCAAGCAATACTAAATCGAAGCTCATTTCATTTTCATCAAAAAACTCCAGTATTTCCTCTTCATATTTTGCGGCGGCATCTTTGGGGTCTAAACTTGTATCAACAGGAAAAATATGAGACAGTTCAATATTCAAAGGATCAAACAGCGCTTTTTTTGCCATCAGATAATTGCTGTCGGGATGTGTTTGGGGAACGTTCCGTTCGTCACCAAAAAAGAAATAAACCTTCCCCCAGTCTATCTTATCTTTAAAGGAAGATGCCAGCAACTCATACAGTTTCTTTGGTGAACTACCACCTGAAAGAGCAACCGAAAACTTACCGTCTGCAGCAATAGCCTGACTAGCTATTTTAACAAAATGTGCTGCTAAAGCCGCAAGAACTTCGTCAGCGGTATTAAAGATATTTAATTCCATGTTTGGAAATTGGTATGATTGGAAATGTTCTTTTTTCTTCCGGACTCTCGGACTTTCCCGACTTTCGGACTACTCCCTATTTTTTAATTGGTAAAGTAAACCAGTTAAACCCATCGCGGGCTATAAGCGCTTCGGCTGATTCCGGACCCCATGAATCGGCAGAATAATTAGGGAAATTTAAACTTTTCTTGGCTTGCCATGTGCTTAAAATCGGCATGATCAATTCCCATGCAGCTTCTACCTGGTCGCCGCGCATAAACAGGGTTTGATCGCCCAGCATTGTATCCAATATCAGGGTTTCATACGCTTCGGGTGCCTGAGTAGTATAGGTGCCTTTATAGTCAAAAACCATATCAACAGTATTCAATACCATATCAAGCCCCGGCCGTTTTGCCTGTACTTGTAACCGGATACTCATTTCGGGCTGTATGCTGATGATCAGCCTGTTTTGCTGCCAGCTTTCAGCAGCCTCCGTCGGGAATATCAAATGCGGCACGTCCCTGAACTGTATGGTAATTACTGACGATGACTGGTGCATACGTTTACCGGTGCGGGCGTAAAAAGGAACGCCCTGCCAGCGCCAGTTGTCAATAAAAAACTTTACGGCAGCAAAAGTCTCTGTGTTCGATTCGGGGTTTACCTTTGGTTCTTCGCGATAGCCCGGTACTTCTTTGCCCTGCATCCATCCGCTCGCATATTGGCCCCTTACGGCCGACATACGTACATCATCAGGACCAAACTTACGCATGGCTTTTAATACATCAACTTTGCGGTCGCGAACCTCGTCAGCGTTGAAACTTACAGGCGGCTCCATGGCGATGTGGCAAAGCAGTTGCAGCAGGTGGTTCTGTATCATATCGCGCATAGCGCCGGCGCCATCGTAATAGTCGCCGCGTTCTTCAACTCCCAATTGTTCGGTAACCGAAATCTGAACATGCTCAATATAGTTACGATTCCATAATGGCTCCATAATAGAGTTTGCGAAGCGGAACGCCATTATGTTCTGAACGGTTTCTTTACCTAGGTAGTGGTCGATACGATAGATCTGGCGTTCATCAAAGATACCTGACAGTAGTTTATTTAATTCTTTTGCAGTTTCCAGATCGTGACCGAATGGTTTTTCAATAACTATGCGTACCCTTTTAGAATCTTCGGCAAGTTTCGCCTTTGATAAATTAGAGGCGATGATCGGGAAAAGGTTGGGCGAAACAGCCAGGTAATAGATCACATTGGCTTTCAGCTTCCATTCGCTATTGTGTTTCTCTACACGTTTCCCAAATTCCTTATACGTTTCGGCGTCTTTTATATCAGATACCTGGTAATAAATATTCTTTGCGAATTCATCCCATTTTGCTTTCGCCGCTTTGCCGGTTCGCGAAAACTGGTTTATGTCATTCAGTAAATTTTCTCTGAACTGATCATCAGTTAGCTGTGTACGGCCGGTGCCTATTATTGAATACTTTTCGGGCATCCATCCATCCAAAAAGAGGTTATAAAGAGCCGGAGCTATTTTCCTTGATGTAAGATCGCCTGTACCGCCAAAAATGACAAATATGGTAGGATCTGATTTTATATGTGAGCTCATAGATATGTTTCTACAGGATGAATTATTTAGTTATTATGTTTTTCAACCCATTGTGTATGGAAAACACCTTCTTTTCCGATCAACTCGTACGTATGGGCGCCAAAATAATCGCGTTGTGCCTGGGTTAAGTTTGATGGCATCCTTTCGCTGCGGAAAGCATCAAAGTAGCTCAAAGACGATGCATAGGCTGGTGCTGCAATGCCGGCAGCAACCGTTTTCGACAACACGGCTCTTGCGCCGGGTACCGCAGCCGCAACTAAACTATGAATGTTTTTATCTAATAACAAATGGGCGAGGCCTGAGTCTTTTTGATAAGCGTTAAAAATGTCATTCAGGAATTCAGACCTGATGATACATCCGCCGCGCCATATTTTAGCTATTTCGCCAAGTTTAAGGTCATATTTATACTCTTCAGAAGCTCTTGCCAGCAAATGCATTCCCTGGGCATAGCTAATGATCATATTAAAATAAAAAGCCTGTTCCAATGCGGTTAAGAACGCATTTTTATCAGCATCAAACTGTATTGCATCTTTGCTGTACAAAGCAGCGGCCTGCACCCGTAATTGTTTGTATTTCGACAGATCGCGCATAGAAACCGCGGTATCAATTGTAGGAATCGGCGCCTGCAGGTCCATCGCAACCTGCGATGTCCATTTGCCGGTGCCTTTTGCTTTGGCCTCATCTTTAATGTCGTCAATCAGCAAATGATCGGTACCAGGAGCTTTGTACTTGAAAATATCTTTTGTGATCTCCAATAAAAACGACTTTAGCCTGCCTTCATTCCATTTGGTAAATACCTCGCCAATAGCTGCATTATCTAGTTTTAAGCCTTTTTTTAATATTTCGTAGGTTTCAGCAATCAACTGCATGATGCCATATTCGATACCGTTGTGCACCATCTTAACAAAGTGCCCGGACGCGCCGGGCCCTATGTAGGTAACACAAGGAGCGCCATCAACCTTAGCAGCGATCGATTCAAGGATAGGCTTCATTACGTTGTAGGCCTCTTTATCTCCTCCCGGCATCATGCTCGGGCCTTTACGTGCACCTTCCTCACCGCCTGATATACCCATCCCGAAAAAGTGGAAGCCTTTTGCTTCCAGTTCATGTACACGGCGATTAGTATCGGTAAAATGCGAGTTACCGCCGTCAATCAAAATATCACCTTTGTCAAGCAGGGGAAGCAATTCTCCAATTACATCGTCAACAATTTTGCCTGCAGGTACCAACATCATAATTGCACGCGGGCTTTTGAGGCTTTTAACAAAAAGTTTTACATCACTAAAGCCTTTCAGGTTATGGTGAGTACTTTCCTTCTCGAGCAGTTCGCCTTTTGAAGCATCGGTATCAAACCCGGCACCTTTTACGCCATGGTCGCCCATGTTAAGCAGCAGGTTGCGGCCCATAGTACCAAGGCCAATCATTCCGAAATCGTATTTATCTGGTGTAGCGCTCATTTTAAATTTGGTTGGTTTTCTTTTTTTAAATCTTCCAGTATCTTTTTTGTAGACTCGAAGTCTGTATGATGAAAAGCCCGGATGCCTAATTTGTGGGCGGCATTTGCAAACATTGGCCTGTCATCGAAATAAACACACTGACCCGGCTGTGCCAGCGCTACGCCCATGGCAAGTCGAAATATCGCAGGATCAGGTTTACGTAATCCTACCTCGCACGACGATATAAAAGCATCAAAACAATCATGAAGCTTAAATTTCTTCACGCGGTAGTCATTCAGCTCTTTGCCTTCATTATTGATGGCTATAATGCGGAAGCCACAGTCCTTTTTCCACTCTTTAAGCCATTTTAACATGCCGGGAAGCTCTACGCTCTGCCTGAACATAAATTCTTTAAAATCTTCCCTTGCAAAATCCCGCGGACGATTGTATACTACCGTATCCAGGTATTCGTCTAAAGTAATGCTGCCCATTTCATACACGTTAAATATGAAAGTATGCAAGTCGCTTACTTCGGCATAGTCCAATCCAAACTTTTTTGCGGCTTCTTTGCGCGATTCATGTCCCCAGCCATTGGTGAGGAGTACCCCGCCAATGTCAAAAAACAGGATTTTTACAGATGTAGCTTCCAAATTGTTTAAACTTTTGCTTTTTGATCTTCAATGGCTTTTAACAATTTTTCGAAAGGTTTGTTGAATTTATCAATGCCCTCATCTTCTAATTGCTGTGTAATCTGATCAATATCGATACCCGCTTTTTTCAACCGGTTTAATGTATCTGTTGCTTTGTCCAAACCGTCTTCTAATGTGTTGGCTGCTATTCCATGATCGCGGAATGCTTCGATAGTTTCTAAAGGAACAGTATCAACAGTATCTGCGCCTATAAGGGCTTCAACGTATTTGGTGTCTTTAAAAGCCGGGTTTTTGCTGCTGGTGCTTGCCCATAACAAACGCTGTGGTTTTGCACCTTTGGCCGCCAATTTTTCCCAGCGCGCACCGCTGAACACTCTTTTATAAATTTCGTATGCTTTTTTCGCTGATGCAATAGCTACTTCACCTTTTAAATCACCCAGTCCCTTTGCATCAAGCATCGGATCAACTAATACATCTATACGGCTTAAAAAGAAACTGGCAACTGATGAAATATGACCGATTGAATGACCTGCGGCTAAATGATCTTCCAGACCAGAGATATAAGCTTCTGCAACTTCCTCGTAACGTGGCAAACCAAACAGCAAGGTTACATTTATATTTATGCCGGCGGCGATTGATTTCCTGATGGCCTCAAGACCAGGTTTTGTACCCGGAATTTTGATCATTACGTTTTTGCGGTCTACTGCTTTCCAAAGCTGAGCCGCTTGTTTTGTTGTTCCTTCAGCATCAAGCGCCAGGAAAGGCGATACTTCCAAACTAACAAAACCGTCACCACCACTAGCCTCATCATAAACACCTTTGAATACATCAGTAGCGTTTTTGATATCGGTAATTGCAAGACCGAAAAATATTTCTTCATTAGTTTTATCTCCGTCTGATAGTGTGCGAATCTCATTATCATAATCGGAGCTACTCGTGATAGCCTTTTCAAAAATGGCAGGGTTTGAGGTTACTCCTCTAACACCATCCTCATCAATCAATTTCTTTAGCCTTCCTGAAGCGATTATGTCGCGATCTATAAAATCCAGCCAGATACTTTGACCAAAGCTGTGTATTTGTTGTACTCTGTTAGTTGCCATTATTTTAATATTTAAATATTCAATTTGTGTTCAGTATTTTAGCAAATCTACGGCCCATTTAAGGTAACTGTATCATTTACGGGTAATTATTATGCCATTAAAACTTCCACATCAAAGCCCATAAACAAACCGCTTTCTATTACGCCGGTAATGGATTTTATCTTTACTTCAAGGTCGGCAGGTATTTCGTCAAACATCGCATCCAGTATCAAATTGCCGTTTTCGGTAATTACCGGGCCATCCTTACCTTTCGCCGGGCGCAACGTTAAATTTCTTGCCCCAATGCCTTGTAATTTCTCCTCTACATATAATAAAGCCTGCGGAAATATCTCTATAGGGACAGGGAACTTGGTGCAAAGCTTATTAACCAATTTGCTTTCATCAATAATGATATAGCTTTTTGCGCTGGATGCCATCATCAGCTTTTCCTTAAACATTGCTCCCCCGCGACCTTTGATTAGACTACGATTTGGGTCAACCTCGTCGGCGCCGTCAAACAACCAATCGGGCCTATGCTCGAACATGGTTGTTAAAGGTACGCCGAAATGGCTGCAGAGCATGCTTAATTCGATGGATGTTGCGATGGCCTTTACCTTTAGCTTTTCTGCTTTTACCCTTTCGGCAATGGCAGTCAAAGCCAAAAAGGACGTTGAACCCGAACCAACACCGATTACATCGCCATCTTTAACCTTTTCGGCAATTTGAAGTGCCGCCTTTTGTTTGGCTTCACGATTGATAATCGTGTCCGTCCAACCCAAGTTTTTTATTATATCACTCTTCCAGTTCATGTGCCCCCTGGCCCCCTAAAGGGGAACCTTTTTGATTAATCAATTCGTGCCCCCTAGCCCCCTAAAGGGGGAACAAATCGATTAATCGTTTGTATTTAATTTATTTACAATCTGTTGATTCTCCAATTTGCAATTCAAAAGCCCTCCGTCAGCCGACGGAGGTTGGGGGCCTTGCCTATAACAATGCCTTTGCCCTTTTTACAACATTTTCAACGGTAAAGCCAAAATGCTTGTACAGGTCATCTGCCGGGGCCGATTCACCAAAGGTGGTCATGCCTAACATATCGCCTTCGTCGGTGGTATATTTGTGCCAGCCCATTGGTGATGCCATTTCAACTGCCAAACGTTTTTTATATTTTTTAGGGAACACTTTTTCTTTATAAGCAGCATCCTGTTTTTCAAATAACTCCCATGATGGCATACTAACCACGCGGGTTGAAATACCTTCAGCTTCCAGCTTAGCCTGCGCATCCATAATCAAAGCAACTTCCGAGCCTGTTGCTATTAATATCAAATCAGGATTTTTGCTGGCTTCTGATAATATGTATGCACCTTTAATCAGGTTAGTTGCCTTGCCATACTTATCCTGATCGATGATGGGTAATCCCTGACGGGTAAATACCAAAACTACCGGGCCGCCTTTATGCTCGACCGCTGCTTTCCATGCCTGCACAGATTCGTTAGCATCGGCGGGGCGGATAACTGTGATCCTTGGTATTGAACGAAGAGAAGCCAACTGCTCAACCGGCTGGTGTGTAGTTCCATCTTCGCCTAAGCCAATACTATCGTGTGTATAAACAAATATCGGGCTTATTTGCATGATAGACGCCAAACGGATTGGCGGACGCATATATTCTGAGAACATCAGAAACGTTGCACCGAAAGGGATAACGCCTGGTGTTAAAGACATCCCAACCATTGCCGAACCCATGGCATGCTCGCGTATTCCAAAGTGGAAATTGCGGCCGCCTCTGTTTTCGGAGGTGAAAGAATCAAAGGATTTTAAGTTAGTTTCTGTTGACGGCGCCAAATCAGCAGCACCACCTATTAGATAAGGGATTTTTGCAGCTAAGGCATTTAATGCTTTGCCCGATGCTACACGTGTTGCAACTTTAGGATCAGTCGCTTTATATACCGGAAGATCATCAGCCCAGCCTTTAGGCAATTCACCTTTAACCGCCAGTTCATATTCTTCGGCTAATTCAGGGTATTGCGCTTTGTAATCGGTGAATAATTTGTTCCACTTTGCTTCTTTATCGATGCCTTTTTCGCCTGCTTTGTGGTAATATTCTTTTACCTCATCAGGCACGTAGAATGATTTTTCAGGATCAAAACCAAAGAATTTTTTAACCAGTTTCACTTCATCAGCGCCAAGCGGTGAACCATGCGATCCGGCAGTTCCCGATTTGTTAGGACTACCGTAGGCTATCAGTGAACGCACCCTTATTAATGATGGTTTTTGTGTTTCGGCTTTAGCATTTGTAATAGCCAACTCCAAAGCGTGAACGTCATTAACATCCGGCAAATTCTGAACGTGCCATCCGTAAGACCTGAAACGTTCGCTTACATCTTCGTTGAAGGTAATGTCAGTTGCACCTTCTATAGAGATGTGGTTATCATCATACAAATAAATAATGTTACCCAGTTCCAAATGGCCGGCAAGAGATGCTGCTTCTGATGTTACACCTTCCATCATATCACCATCACTGGTAATTGCATAGATGTGGTAATCGAATAGATCAAAACCTGGTTTATTGTAACGCGACGCCAAATGCTTTTGTGCGATGGCAAAGCCAATACCATTAGCAAAACCCTGGCCAAGCGGACCGGTAGTTACGTCAATTCCCGGGCATAAACCATATTCGGGGTGACCGGCGGTTTTACTGTTTAACTGGCGAAAAGCCTTTATATCATCTAAACTAAGATCATAACCGGTAAGGTATAAAAAGTTGTACTGCAAAATGCAGGCATGCCCGCATGATAAAATAAACCTGTCGCGATTTGCCCAATGAGGATTTTTAGGATTATAATTTAAAAATTGTGTCCAAAGCACGTGTCCCATTGGCGCCAGCGCCATTGCTGTACCCGGGTGACCTGAATTTGCTTTTTGTACCGCATCGGCGGATAATACCCTTACTGTGTTAATACCTAAGGTTTCTATGCCCTTTGTGTCTGAATTCATTTTGTAGTTGTGTTAATATTTAGTGTTATAAGTTAAGCTACCGGTTCAGGCTCAGGAGTTTCATCCTTAACCCACAACCTCGCACCACCTTTAATTCCGTCGGCGTTGGTCACAATTTTCATGTTTTTGTCCAATTTGAAAGTTAATTTATTGGAGTTGCCACCGCCTATATATAAGTAATCGTAGTTGAAAACAGTTTTCAAAACTTCGAAAACTTTTTCCATTCTTTTATTCCATTTTTTAATGCCTTCTTTTTCAATGGCTACCTGACCGATGTATTTATCGTAGGATTTATATTTGTTAAAGGGTTGATGCGAAAACTCGAGGTGAGGCAGTAAATTACCATCCGATAACCACGCTGTACCAAAACCGGTTCCTAATGTAATCACTAATTCCAGGCCCTTTCCGCTTACTACACCCAAACCCTGCATATCTGCATCATTAACTACCCTTGCAGGTTTACCTAACAATTCTTCCAGTTTTTTAGCAAAGTCTGTATTTTCCCATAGGCTTGTATCCAGATTGGGAGCGGTTTTAACCACACCATTTTTGATATATCCGGGAAAGCCTACGGATATTTTATCATATTCAGGAAATGACTTTACCAGATTTTTTATGGCCTTTAGCACATTATCCGGTGATGCAGGATAAGGTGTGGGAACTTTTTCATAATCCATTGTGAGTTCTCCTTTCTGGTTTAAAACAGTGGCCTTGATGTTTGAACCTCCAATATCGATAGAAAGGATTTTTAGTTTAACAGGAGTTGTTTTCATTAAAACGGATTGAAAGGAGTATGTATTGATGAAATAGATTTACAAGGTAAATATCTGAATTTAACGGTCAAAAGTATTAATAATTAACTACTATAATAAAAGGCGAAATAAACAATTTATGATCAACATTTAGCCTAAATAGTCAACTTTTTTTTCAGAATTAAATATTTCTTGCAATGTAATAGCAAATTGTGGACAGAATAGTCCTAAAATACGTCGTGAAATAAGATTTTTACAGGAAAACTGAGCAATTACCTTATTTTTTGTACTCGTATAGGGTTATTTCAGGTGTAGATTGCAGTGGCTGGGGGGGAAGGCAGTAATTTTTTATAAATTGTTCCCTGTCAAAACTGTTGAATGCATTCTTCATCAAAGCAACTTCTTTGTTTTTATAAAGCCGGGCAATGTCGTTATATTGTTTTATCCCTTCTTTCTTGTTCTTTAAAAAAAGTTGTAAAAATGCTTTGGCTATTTTATTTGAAACAGAATTTTGGTTCGATTTTATTAAAACATCATAAAGGGCATCGGCCTCTTTATATTTTATCATCGCCTCCGTTTTCTGTCCGCGTTTTTCAAGTATATATGCCTGCATACAAATTAACTGTGGGTCCTTTGTATGCAATTTCATTGCCGCCGTCAGCTCTTCCAAAAGTTGATCATTTTCGCCGAGGTTACATAAAAGTGAAACTTTGTTTATATAGGCGGTAAAATATGTGGAATCCAATGAAATTGCCTGGTCTAAAAGCTTTATTGATTTTCTGATGGAATCCTGGTCAAAACTAAAATTTTGAAATAGAATTATTGCACTTGCGTTAAATTCAAATGCAGACTTGGGCTTGATAGGTTTCCTTCTGGTTTGTGGAAATATCGATGAAATAGTAACGAACACAAAAAAAAATAACAATATATTACCTTTCATATAAATATTCCATAGTTATATGTCAATCAATAGTTTTTTGCACTGCGGGGAGTGTGCCAAAATTAGATTGTAAAGTAAAATAAGTAAAATATTGCCTTTAATACGGTTTTTACTGGCACAATGTTTAAAAATGATGGTTTGTTAATAAGTGTTTGTAAGGAAATTTAAATATGCTCTTTTTAATAAAAATTAAAAAAGAGCATATTTTTTTCGGTAAACTTTTATATTTGCCCCACACTAAAAGATATAAAATGAACCCAACTGAAGAAGCCAATGCAGAAGGTCACTACCTGTTAATAACAGTTGCAGTTATTATAGGTGTAACCGGTGTTTACCTGCGCTTTGCTGATTTTCAATTCAGCAACATAATAGCTAATATTTTATTGATAATTGGGGTTGGTATTGCCTTGAAAGCGGTATTTGCCATCCTGAAATAGATCTTCAAACCGTCTATAATCCATATTAAAAAATAGCGATGGGTTTATAAACACATCGCCATTTTTTATGATCTGCAGAGACCCAATATTTGGGGTTTCTACTACGATGGCTAGTTTCCTTGCTTTGGCCTGTATTTCGATTCGTTAAGTATTTTTTGCGCATTATTGTCTGCCATCAGTTGAGGCAAGGTCACTTCAGGATGCTTATCCATATATTGCCTTACTATCTGCCAGCCAGTCCAAATGGCAAGTTTAGGGGCTGATTCATTTTTTTCACCCAACCCAGGCGTAAAAGGTGCTTCGGTCAAATATTTTTGAATAGAGGGATAATCGCTGTTGTACAATAAATTTTGATCTAAAAAGAACGCCCAGATCTGCGATTTAAAGTCCTCACACCATTTTAATTGAGCAGTACTATAGCCAATCTTGGTTGTATCGCCCACATCGGGTAAAATCTGATCCATAAAATACATGATCTTCCCGTTGTATATCATTTTTGAAAGCAGCGTTTTATTGCTGTCATTTTCGGGGAACATGTCCTCGCGGGCCATGCCCTCAATAACGCGCGGCGTTATGTTTTGAGCATTAAAGTTCCGCGATAAATAATGAGGATAAGCTGCGGTAAGCGCCGGATAAAACCGGGAATTGCCGCCTAAAAACAGATCGAGGCCAATGCCAAAATAAGCGTCACCAACAACAGTCTGTGCTTCGAAGCCCGAAAAATAAGTATATATTTTAGGTAGTTTTTTTTGCGGAAAATAGTAAATAACATGCCTGAAAGCGTCCGTCAGTTCCGCTTCTGCCTTATCTGTATTTGGATACACAGAGTCAACATCATGTTTCAGGTCATTAAACGCTTTAGTCGCAAAAACCTGGCGAAGTAATTTGAAATAAGCTGTATCGGCTGTATTAATATCATTGTCCTGCAAAAGCAAAGCAATAAAATCATGATAAAATACGCCATACTTTTTTTGCAGGTAGGCAGCCTGCTGCGCCATTGGTTTTGTATTCATGGCGTAAAATTCTTTATCAAACCGCTCAATTTTTATATTAACAGGTATATTGCTTACATCAATCTTTTTGCTGCGACCGCAGGCGCTCAATAACAGACTGATGAGAAAAAATAAATAAATTTGCTTTGTTTTGTTGGGAATGGTCATTTTTTATCCTTTGGGCAAAAATAATTTTTTATTTGTATTAAACACCTTAAACGGCACATATCAACCGTTAGTTGTAGGTACCCTTTAAATTCAACTATTTATAATGAAGATCGCGTTAGCACAACTTAACTACCATATAGGCAATTTCGATTCAAATACAGCCAAAATTATCGATCATATCCAAAAAGCCCAAAAAAGTGGCGCCGACCTTATCGTATTCGCAGAGTTGTGCGTTTGCGGTTATCCATCCCGCGATTTTTTGGAGTTTGATGAATTTATTGACCTCTGTGAAACCTCGGCCGAAAAAATAGCTAAGGAATGTACAGATATTGCATGCATTATTGGCCTGCCTACGCCCAATCACCGCTCGGAAGGTAAGGAGCTCAATAATTCAGCTTATTTCATTGAAAATGGCAAAGTTAAGGCGATAGCCAACAAGGCATTGTTGCCTAATTACGACATATTTGACGAATACCGTTATTTTGAACCGGCTACTGAATTTAATTGTATTGAATTTAAAGGGCACCGCATCGCACTAACTATTTGCGAAGACTTGTGGAACGAAATTGAAAACCCACTGTATGTAACCCGGCCAATGGATATTTTAATGCAGCAGCAACCTGATGTTATGATCAATATAGCTGCTTCGCCATTTGCTTATAATCATGATGAGGAACGCATCTCAATTTTGGGCGATAATGCCAGGCGGTACCAACTGCCCCTGTTATACGTAAATAATGTTGGTGCTCAAACCGAATTGATTTTCGATGGAGGATCCCTGGTTTTTGATAATACCGGCAAACTTATTGACGAGATGCCTTATTTTGAAGAGAGCGTAGCTTACTATGATCTGGATAATAAAGGAGGACTGACTTTTCAACATGCCTCAACACTCCTCACTGAAAGAGAAAGCGATATTGAACAGATACACAAAGGGATTATACTGGGTATAAGGGATTATTTTTATAAATCGGGTTTTAAACAGGCTATACTCGGTCTATCCGGCGGGATTGATTCTGCCGTGGTTTGTGCCCTGGCTGCAGAGGCGTTGGGACCGGAAAACGTGATGGCTGTATTATTACCATCCCGTTTTTCAAGCGACCACTCTATAAAAGATGCAGAAAACCTTGTAAAAAACCTGGGATGTATGAGCCAGACCGTCCCTATAAAAGACATTACCGAAGCTTTTGAAAATACGCTAAGTCCGCAATTTAAAGGCCTTCCATTTAATATTGCCGAAGAAAATATACAATCGCGCAGCAGGGCGGTATTGCTGATGGCGATGTGTAATAAATTCGGATATATTTTATTAAACACCTCTAACAAAAGCGAGGCAGCTGTTGGCTATGGAACCTTATATGGCGATATGTGCGGAGGGATTTCTGTAATTGGCGATGTTTACAAAACCCAGGTTTTTGAATTGGCAAGGCATATCAACCGTGAACGCGAAATAATCCCTGAAAATTCCATTACTAAACCCCCGTCTGCCGAGCTGAGACCTAACCAAAAAGATACCGATTCATTACCAGAATATGATATTCTCGACAAAATAATAGCCGAATACGTAGAAGGCCGCACTTCTTCGGCCGGGATTATTAAAATGGGGTATGATGAAAAAACGGTTCGGCGTGTAATCAGGCTCATCAACCTGGCCGAGCATAAACGTTACCAGACCCCACCAATTTTAAGGGTTTCGCCCAAAGCTTTTGGTATGGGACGCCGCATGCCGATTGTAGGCAAGTATTTGTCGTAAATAGCCTGATTTTGCGACAAAAAATATTTATATTAGCCATTAAACCTTTTATAAATTACTTGTCTAAGAGAATATCAGGGGGTACATATTATGAAAAGATCAATATATTTTTTTCTCACAGGATTGATATTGACGGGATTGTCGGCTTGTAGAAGCTACAATTATTATACTGCAGCAATTAACAAAACCAATTTGAGTGCTTACCATACGTTTGCATGGATGCCAGGTGTAAGCACCGATCAGAACAGTGATAAGAATGGCAATCAGAACAGTGATAAGCATGGCAACAAGGATAAGAAAAATGATAAGACCAGTGATAATAAAATGAACGTCGAACTGGCCGACTCGAAAATCAGAAGCGAAGCGACAAAGGCGCTTATTTCAAAAGGCTTGAAAGAGACCAAAGATAATCCGGATTTAATAGTTGGTTACACCGCAAAAGTTGGCATAGGCGTAAGGACTAATTATTATTACGGCGGCTGGGGCTGGGGCGGCTACGGCTGGGGAGGTTATGGTGGCTACGGTTGGGGAGGCTACGGTTATGGCTGGCGCGGCGGCTGGGGTTACGGCGGCTGGGGAGGTTATGGCTGGGGTGGCTACGGTTGGGGATACCCTGCATATGCTGAAAGAGAACATTATAACGAAGGCACGTTAATTATCGATCTTATTGACACCCATACCCATAAGATCGTTTGGCGGGGATTTGGAGTTACCGAATATAAAGACCCGCAAAGAACACTTGAAGACTTGCCAATAGTGGTTGATGGTGTTCTTGCCCAATTGCAATTACCATTAACTCCTCAAAATTCCAAAGATTCAAAAAATCCCAAAGCTGAAAAAAAATCTTATTACTATTGATTAATCCGGAACAAAACTTTTAATCCCTTTCCCTAAGGATATATTTTAATATGTTGAATAAAAGCTTCATCTAACGATGAGGCTTTTTTATTTTGAGAGGTTTATATCAAAGATTTGCTATAACAAATATCATTGGAAAAGATTTTGTTAAAAATATTTTCCAATTTCAAAATGGAAAATTATCTTTGAAAAATATTTTCCATCTGAATGAAAGAACAAATCGTTGAAACTTCTTTAAAGCTTTTTCTTGCTGACGGCATAAAAAGCAATACCATGCAAAAGCTTGCCACGACAATGGGTATTTCTACAAAAACGATGTATAAGTTTTTTGTCGACAAAGAGGCTTTACTGGAAGAATGCCTTAAAGTTCATTATCATAGTATAGATAAGACCTTAATGCATTTGACTATTGGAGCACCTAACTATGTTGTTTCAATTTGGAATGTTTACGCTAAGGTTTTAGAACTGGATTTCGGTATTAACCGGGCATTCTATCATGATCTCAATTATTATTATCCCGAATTGCAGGATAAGGTAATGAGGCTGGATATAAGCAACGCTACTAACATTATGACCCGCATAATAAAACATGGCATGGAGGAAGGATATTTTTTGAGCTATTTGCAGCCTTTAGTTGTGCTGGAAGCATTAACGGTATTATACACTTCGATAACCCGGGGCGATGTTTATAAAAATTCCGGGTTGAAGCCCGACGACCTTTTTGCCCATACCATTGTAATCTATCTGCGAGGTATCTGCACTGAAAAAGGGTTAAAAATAATAAATCAATTAACCAATTAACCAATTAACATATATGAAACGTATTACTTCCACTATTTTACTCATCTGTTCGTGCCTTTTTTATGCTTCGGCACAATCAGTCGATACGCTTAACTTAATGCCCCGTCCGCAGTCTGTTAAGATCAAAACAGGCAGCTTTACAATTACAAATAAATTTACTATTGGCATTAATGGCCCTTCCAGCGTGAAGCTCGCGGCTACGATTAACCGGTTTTTAAGGCAACTGGGTAAACGCACCAACCTTTATTTCCCCCAAGAATATATTACAGCGGCTGACAATAAGCCAGGGGCATCATTATCCATTACCTACGGGAAGACTATCGAACCGGTTATCGGGATGGATGAAAGTTACACCCTGAATGTATCAGCCGATAAAATTTCCATTAATGCCGCAACCGACATCGGTGCAGAAAGAGGCCTCGAGACGCTTTACCAATTGATAACACCTGGTAAAACCTCATTTTATTGTCCATTGGTCGATATCAGCGATAACCCACGATTTAAATGGCGCGGACTTATGATAGATGTTGCCCGTCATTTTATCCCGTTTGAAGTTTTAAAAAGAAATATCGATGCGATGGCCATTGTTAAAATGAATGTGCTGCACCTGCACCTTTCAGACGACGAAGGCTTTAGAGTTGAATCGTTCGCTTATCCGTTGCTACAGCAAAAAGGTTCGAACGGTCAATACTACACCCAAAATCAGATAAAGGAATTGGTGGCATATGCGCATCAAAGAGGGATTATCATTGTGCCTGAATTCGATTTGCCGGGACATTGTTCGAGTATCCTTGCAGCTTACCCTTTCCTGGCAAGTTACCCATCAAACTACGCGCCTTCCAGTCGGTATAAGCTCGACACCATAAAGAACTTAAATCTGATGAAGGTGATGAAATTGATCAATGAAACCCAAACTCCCACCATCGATCCAACAAAAGAAACTACGTATACTTTTTTTGACGGCTTTTTAAAAGAAATGAGCACCCTTTTTCCTGACGCTTATTTTCATGTTGGTGCCGATGAAAACAACGGAGTTGCCTGGAAGCAAAATCCGGCGATAGTTGCTTTCATGAAAACGCAAGGCATAAAAAATACCGGCGACCTTCAGGCTTATTTTGTTAAAAGGATGTACGCCATCGCAAAAAAATACAACAAACGTTTGATTGGGTGGGAAGAAGCTTTCAACCCAGCACTTCCGGAAGATGTAATTGTACAGAAATGGATAGCTGTTCCTGTCGATACGTTGTCTGCAAAAATTATACGTCATAATAATCAGTTCATTGTTTCTGACGGATATTATCTTGATTATTTTTTACCGGCTCATGTCCATTATCAGAAGGACCCTGTTTCACCAAAAATTTCTGCCGCAGATGCTGACAAAAGTATTCTTGGAGGCGAGGCGGCATTGTGGGCCGAGTTGGTTGATGGCGATAACGAGGAAATCCGTGCTTGGCCGAGGACAGCTGCAATTGCTGAAAGACTCTGGTCGGCAACCAGCGTAACAGATGTCGATGATATGTACCGCCGTTTATGGGCAACCGATTTTGAATTGAACGACCGGGCGGTTAACGAATATAACAATTATATAAAAGCCCTTGCACGCTGGGTAAATGACGAGGATTTAAATGCTGTAACGACACTCGCCAACATCTATACCCCGGTTAAAGGATACAGACGTTTAATGGGCAATATGCTTGGAACAGGTCCAACACGCCCAACCTTGTCTTCACCGCTGGTAAATATTGCTGACGTTGCACATGTGGAATCTGAAACGCGCTGGTATTTTAGAAAGTTGATAGCATCGTATTTAAGTACTCATGATTCGACAACGCGCAACCAGATAAAATCGCAATTACTTAAATGGCGAAATAATAAAGCCAGGTTTGATGCCGTTGCGGTAACCTCTCCTTATTTACAAACGATAAATGATTTATCGGATAATCTTTCGCAGGCAGCAACCATTGCTTTGCAAGCATTAAATGGTGAGGGTAGTAAGGATGAACAATTGAAAAAGCTTCAGCTAATAGCGAAGCCTTCGCACGAAGTGCAACTGGCTATTTTACCTGAGGTTGAGGCGTTGATTACAGGTAAACTTGCAGCCGAGCCGGCGACATACTCAATGTTTTGATATAAGTTCATATCTTTGGGTGAGCCTTATCGCCATGAAAAAGAAATCTGTTTTTATAATTAGTTTACTGTTAGCCCTTACAGCGTTGTTGGTCTTTATGTGTTTTCACAGTTTTACATACTCCTATGGAGAAGGTAAATTAGGTAGTGGTTACGTATTTCGTTTCACAACAAAGGGGTGGGAGATCGTTTTATTAATAATCTTAATAGCGACCCTAATTTACTCTGTTAGAAAAAAATAGCAGACTGGAAAATATTATTTGGTACAATGTAAAACTAAAAGCCAGGCCTTCAATTGAGAGCCTGGCTTTTTTATGAATTAAGATATAGTGAAGTGGTTTACTCCAGCACGGTAACCTTCACACTTGATTTATTCTGTGTATCATGATATATCCTGATTGTGGCTTTTTGGAAATCCGAATCTTTAGCATGATAAATGTCAATAAACTTTTGCGGGTTCCTATCGGCTAACGGGAACCAGGAATTTTGAACCTGTATCATTATGCGATGGCCTTTTCTGAAAGTATGGCCCACATCGGGCAGGTGATATTTTATTTCAGTTACTTTACCTGGCACAAATGGCTCTGGCTTCTCGAACGAATTGCGGAATTTACCTCTGAATATCTCACCACGTACAAGCATCTCGTAACCTGCCATGGTTACATTTTTAGGATTAGGTTGTGGATTAGGATAATTGTCTGGGAAAACATCGATCAATTTTACCACATAGTCGGCGTCAGTTCCTGTGATTGACGAAAATAAGTCAGCTACAACGGGACCCGTTAGGGTGATATCTTCTTTTAGCGTGTCGGTCTGGTAAGTTTTTACATCTGGTCTGCGTTCTGCGAAACGCTGATCGTCTAGCATGTACTCTCTTGTACGGCGAGGCTGTATGCCAGCCTGGTATGGTACAGGTGAGTTAGGATCACTTATATATTCATCGAAGTTTTCCGCAGCTTTTGGCTCATCAAACGAAAGTTTCCCATTCGCATGAAAGTATAATGTCTTTTCAACAGTATTTTTTGGAGGCCATTGTGAGAATTTTTTCCATTCATTACTGCCTGAAATAAAGATAACCGCCTTAGGTAAATCCATTGCACCTTCATCTTTCAGATAATATTTAAAAAAAGGAAGCTCCACATTTTCACGGAACCAGGCACTGGTTTTTGATCCGAAATCCTGATCGCCAAAAAGCTGGCCTTCACCGCGTTCCCAGCCACCATGAAACCATGGACCCATAACCAGTGTATTTGGGTGTGAAGAGGGGTTTTGTTTTTCGAGCGCTTCAAAAACATGCAATGCACCAAAGCAGTCTTCGGCATCAAAAAAACCACCCACAACCATTGTTGCCGGTGTAATGTTTTTTAAATGCGGGCGGATGTTCATCCCCTGCCAAAACGAGTCATAGTTTGAATGCGCCATCATATTATCCCAAAACTTTACCGAATCGCCAAAATAATGGGTCTTATAGTTTGGCAATGCCCCGAGGTTTAAGTAAAATTTATAATTGTCGCTCTCCTTGTATTTAATGCCATTTTTAAATTCAGCGGGTGTAATAGGTTTTGGCCGGGGTACACCGAAATTAGTCAAAAATGCAAAGGCATCCATCTGAAATAAAGCCCCGTTGTGGTGAAAATCATCGCCGATAAACCATTCCGTAACGGGCGCCTGCGGTGAGACAGCTTTGAGCGCCGGGTGAGCGTTTGGAAGTGTTGCTGTTGAATAGAAACCAGGATAGGAGATGCCCTCAACGCCTACTTTACCATTATTGTTGGGGAGGTTTTTTATCAGCCAATCTATCGTATCATAAGTGTCCGAACTCTCATCTGTTTCTTTATCGCCTTTTTTATTATCTATTATCGGCCGTACGTCAACAAAATCTCCTTCACTCATCCAGCGACCCCTTACGTCCTGGTAAACAAAAATAAAGCCCTCTTTCTCGAGCAATGAGTTTTGACCCAGTGCCTTTTTGTACAGATTTTCTCCGTAGGGTGCTGAATTGTAAGGCGTACGGGTCATCAGGATTGGGTATTTTTTTGATTGATCCTTAGGCAGGTAAATGGAGGTAAAGAGACGTTTACCATCGCGCATGGTAATGTACTTTTCCATTTTTGTGTAGTGACTCCGCACATAGTCGGTGTCCGGGGTAGACTGAGCATAGGTACTGGCGCACCATACCGTAACTCCAATAAAGAGTAATAGTTTTTTCATAATAAAATCCGGTCAGTTAATAGTTAATCCAAAAAGCTAAGTTAAAAAGTTAAATAACAATAAGCTATTAGTGTCAACACTGTTACAAAGGGTAACATCCGGGTAACAAAAAATTCATATAAAATAAACTTATTAAAATAATTTAAAAAGTTTTGCGATTGTAAAATTTAATTTACTAAGTTTGTAATGAACAATGCACAGCATTTTAAATAGAATTTACGCACACCTTATGTCGGTAAGGGTAATTTGGATAGTTAAAATTGGTTTGTGAAATCCCTGCCCAGGCGGGGATTTTTTGTGTAGTGTTCCTTTATAAACTAAACACAATTTCCACCTAAGCATGGCTCGATTAAATTTATTAGAAGAGACCCGGTACGAGAAGCTGCCGGTAACGGTATACCCCAACCAGAAAGAAGCATCGCTGGCAGTAGCCGGCCGCATAGCAGCCCTGATCCGCAGCAAAGAAGCAAAAGGCGAAAAAACAGTATTGGGCCTTGCAACAGGCGTAACGCCGATAGGGGTTTATGCCGAACTGGTGCGCCAACACAAAGAAGAAGGGCTGAGCTTTAAAAACGTGATCACCTTTAACCTGGACGAGTATTACCCGATGAAGCCTACAGCCGTACAAAGCTATGTCACCTTCATGAACGAAAACCTGTTCAGCCATGTAGATATCGACAAGAAAAATGTACATATCCCCGATGGCACGCTGGATAAAGATACCATCACCGCCTTCTGTCTG
>DASYEP010000065.1:0-1598 GCA_036498965.1 Mucilaginibacter sp. | reverse complement strand
CCAAAGATTATATGCCTGTGGGGAATGTTCATCGACAGGCTTACATGGAGCTAATAGGTTGGCTTCCAACTCATTACTAGAGGCTTTAGTTTTTGCACATCGTATCTACCGGGATGCTATTGAAAAATTTAACACTAATGTTATACCCGAAAATATACCCGACTGGAATGAACATGGAGTTCAATTATCAAACGAGGATATCCTGGTGACGCATAATGTGCGTGAAATGCAGAAGCTGATGAGTGACTATGTAGGTATTGTACGTTCTGATTTCAGGCTCGACAGAGCGATGCGTCGGCTACACTTATTATACGTGGAAACAGAGGAATTTTATAAAAAGACGAAACTGTCAGTTAAATTGTGCGAACTGCGCAACCTGATTCAGGTATCTTATATTGTGGTAAAATCAGCTATGCTGAGAAAAGAAAGCAGGGGATTGCATTATACAACGGATTACCCTGTGCATGCTGAGAAAGTGCACGATACTATTTTTTGAGCTAACCTATGACCTTGTTTAATTTTTTTAAGAAAAAACCAGCACAGGCGGTGTTGGATGTTAATGGAAAAAAAGGCTTCGAATTGATTAGTGACGGAATACTATTTGAACCCGAAGTTTTTGTAAAGTGGGGTTCGGATATTGAACTCGGGAAGCTGTATGCCAAAAAGGAGTTTCGTGCTGACCGGACAATTTATCACTGGGGCGAAAGATCTATATTGAACGGCCTGACCTTATATTTTAAAACAATTTGTTGGAACCATAAACAACATGGTGACATCAAATCGTTTGAATCAATAGACTTTTTATCAGAAGATAAAGACTCAGAGGTTATTTTTGAAAACGCAAAAGCACATTTTAACGGAATTTTTGGAGAGCCGGAATGCCAGGAAGATGTTAAAGAAGGTGATATTGCCCTGGAGTGGAAAGTAAAAGCGGTGAAGATCTCCTTAAATCTTTTCCATAAAGAAAAAAAGAAAGTTCACCTGGAAATAGGGTGGTGGTTATAAAATAGAAAGAGCGGAAAACGGGATTCGAACCCGCGGCCTTCAGTTTGGGAAACTGATGCTCTACCAGCTGAGCTATTTCCGCTTTTGGTGCATCAAACATAAAAAATTTTCGATCAATAATTCAACAACTCAGTAAATCAATAATTACACACATGCCCGTTATACTACCTGTAAAAGATAAAAGCCCTGCCTGGGGAAGCGATTGTTTTATTGCTGAAAATGCGACCATTGTTGGCGATGTGATCATGGGAGATAACTGCTCCGTTTGGTTCAATGCGGTGATCAGGGGAGATGTGCATTATATCCGTATCGGCAACAACACTAATATCCAGGACGGCGCGGTTATCCATGCTACCTACCTGCGGGCGGCGACAGAGATAGGTAATAACGTATCAGTGGGGCATAATGCCTTAATACATGGCTGTACACTAAAGGATTACGTGCTGGTAGGTATGGGCGCTATCGTGATGGACCATGCTGTGGTTGAGGAGTTTGTGATCATTGGCGCTGGTTCTGTGGTGCTTGAGAATACGATCTGCGAGTCCGGATTTTTATATGCCGGTACCCCTGCCAAAAAGATCAAACCTTTAAGC
>DASYEP010000064.1:0-167568 GCA_036498965.1 Mucilaginibacter sp. | reverse complement strand
CCGGAAATAGTAATTCGCCTGTTTGCTGTGCCGTGAAGCCGAGCAAATTCTGGCAAAACACAGGGAATACGAAAACTGATCCGTATAAGCCGAAGCCCAGCACAAATGAAGTAAACATCCCTACCGAGAAGCTTCGATGTCGCAGAATACCAAAATTCACTATCGGGTAATCGATGGACATTTCGCGCCATATAAAGCCGATTGTTCCAAGTATTGCTGTAATGGTAAGCACCAAAATATAGGTTTTCGCAAACCAGTCTTCCGACTCGCCTTTTTCCAATATGGTTTGTAAACTCCCAACGGCTACGGCGAGCAGTATAATGCCCCACCAGTCAATCGGTTTGCCCTTCGCCTCCTTCGGGGTAGCATGTATAAATGTATAAGCACAAAATGCCGCGATTGCTCCTACAGGGATATTCACATAGAATATCCATCTCCATGAGGTATGGTCAGTAATATACCCTCCGATAGTTGGGCCTACAGTCGGCCCCACAACGGCCCCTAAACCAAATAAGGCGGTAGCGGTGCCTATTTGTTCACGCGGCCAGGTTTCTACTAATATCGCCTGTGAGGTAGATATTAAACCGCCTCCGGCGATACCCTGCAATATACGGAACATCACCAGTTCATTTAAACTGGTAGCGTTTCCGCACAAAAATGAGGCAATTGTAAAAACGATAATTGAAGTTATGAAGTAATTTTTCCGTCCGAAGCGGCTTCCAAGCCAGCCCGACATGGGAAGTATGATTACGTTTGCTACTGCATAGCCGGTAACCACCCAGGCAATATCCTCCAATGTGGCACCCAGGTTGCCCTGTATATCGGGCAGTGACACATTTACAATGGTGGTATCAATCAGCTCCAGTAACGAGGCCACGATTACCGTGATTGTAATGATCCATTTTTTGAATCCAGTTTCAGCCATTATTTATTATTATATAGATTATAACATTTGTTTAGTCAGGAGTCTTAAGCCGCAAGTCTTTAGTCGGAAAAGGACTTTTGACTAAGGACTTGCGACTAAGGACTTGACTCAGTCTTTATATATCACCGATACATTCACGCTCATTCCAGGGCGCAGTTTTGCCATGTCCTCTTTTGAGGCTTCAATTTTAATTTTAACAGGTACGCGTTGTACAACTTTTACAAAGTTTCCTGTAGCGTTATCCGGTGGAAGCAAAGAGAATTTAGCGCCTGTTGCGGGAGAGAAGTTATATACCGAACCATGGAATTTTACATCAGGATAAGCATCAACTTCAATATCAACTTTTAATCCTTCACGTATTTTATCTAATTGTGTTTCTTTGAAATTAGCGGTGATATAGATGCTATTATCGTTCACAATTGAAAATAAAGTTTGCCCAGCCTGTACCAGCTGTCCTATCTGAACATTCTTTTTTGAAACTATCCCGCTTGCAGGTGCTTTAACAACTGTGTACGAAAGCTGAAGTTTTGCATAATCAACATCTACCTGTTTTTGACTTACCCCTGTGTGAGTAACATTTAACTGACTTTTTGAAGTACCAACTTGCTCTTGCGCAGCTTTATATTGCTCCTGCGCCGCCCTGTAGGTTGCCTGTGCTACTTCAAGGTCGGCCTTTGACTGGTCAAATTGTTGCTGGGTGATAGAACCATCTTTAACAAGATTAGCGTAACGCTGATAATCTTTTTGGGTTTTATCAAGTCTGGCTGCCGCCGATTCAACCTGTGCTTTAGCACTTGAAGAACTGGCCATAGTGGCATAAATTTGAGATTGTCCCACATTTATATTTGAGCTTGCGCCTGTTACGGCGGCTTCAGCCTGTTCTACTTTAACTTTATAATCGCGGTCATCGATCTTTACCAGTACCTGATCTTTATCTACGTGAGTGTTTTCCTGGAAGTAGATACTATCAACGTATCCGCCTACGCGGGCAACAACCGGGCTAATATCGCCGTCGACTTGTGCGTCATCGGTATCTACGTGTTTACCAAAATAAATATATTCTTTGACTCCGAAAATTACACCCACTAGAAGTATTATTCCTAATATTATAGGAAGTACTCTGTTAGGTTTCTTTTGAGTTCCGTTTTCCTGTGTTTCGTGTGCCTTTGCCATTGTATTGTTGTGGGTTTTGTATTATTTGTTAAGTTTTCCGGTTGATTTTAATAGTGTATAGTATGCCAGGCCTGCATCAGCTTTAGCCAATTCAAGGTTAATCTCGGCCTGGAAGAGTAATATTTGGGCGTCTGCACGATCCGTTGCTGATGCTATGTTACTCTTGTATTTTGATTCGAGTATATTATTGTTTTCGCCAGCCTGATCAATAGATGTTTGTAAAAGTTTTATCTTATCAACAGCCATCGAATAGTTTTGATAGTCCTGGTTTACTTCTCTTCTTACATTGTTAATTGTGATAGCTTTATTTAGTGAAACTTCTTCACTCTGTATTTTTGCTTCAGCTACCTTGTTTTTATTTGTCCACAAAGTTGAAAAATTCCAGCCGAACGATAAACCTAGTGTTATAGGTGTAATGTACAGACCATTTTGCGGAAGGGGGTTAGCAGAGATATCCACGTAATAAAGGGCCACTGACGCACCAAGTGTAGGCAATGTATTCGCTTTAACGTTTTTGATATTAGTTTCAGCAACTTTTGAATGTACCTCGAGCGATCTCAATTCAGCACGTTCACTCATAGCAGTATCGAGGTAAGCAGAAACCGACCCAATATTTTTATCGGCCTCGTGTATTTCGCTGATCGCCAGTTGTGTAGTCTCAGGTAAGCCTAGCAAAATATTCAGATTGTAATTTATTATCTTACGATTAGTTTCCAGATCGATACCACTCAACTCAATATTTGAACGCTGTAATTGGAAACGCAGAACATCATTTTTTGTAACGATACCCTGATCAAAAAAACGCTGAGCCTGTTTTATCTCGGCGTCAATTGTACCCAGATTTTTCTGAACAACTTTTATACTTTGCAGAACTTTATACAGGTTATAATATTGGCCGATAATTTCGTAAGCCACAGCATCTTTATCAGTTTCTGCATCAACACGCGAAGCTTGCGCTAACAGCTCTGTTGATTGCTGGGCATACTTTAATTTGTTGCCCCCGAATATTACCTGGTTTAATGATGCAGTACCGAGATAAGCATTAGCGCTCTTTGGCAATTCGATTTTTGAGCTGCCAAAACTAAGCGAATTTACCGGAATCTGTGCGCGATCATAAGTTAAGCCCGCCTTGCCGGTTGGTAACACATTGTCTTTCGCCTGGTTATATTGCGAAACGGCCTGGTCAATTTTAGCTTTGGAAAGCTTCACAACATTACTGTTTGCTACGCCTAGTTTAAGTGCTTCATCTAAGGTGATTGTTCTGTCCTGCGCCTCCGCTATCGTTCCGAGCAGCAGGGTTAACATTACTGCAGGAATAATGTAGCGTTTAAAAATTGTGTTCACGTTTTTAAAAAAATGAAGGTTGATGTTTGTATTATTTTGTGTTGTCATTATCATTCATTAAGTAAGCTTTTAAAAGTCTTTTCATATAAATCTTGATCCGGGGTTTAAGATGCTCTTCCAGGAACTTTTCGTCGCGGATATCATGACCCAGTATTAGCGAAGATATATTAGGGGTGTTAATGATATAATTCTTTGTTCCAAAAATGGATGCAATAACCAATTGAGTATCTATATCTTTAAAGAAACTGCCGTTCTTTATCCCTTCGTCCAGTATCTTTTTAATCTCCAGCACATTCACCATCAATATTTGGGTAATCTTGTCCGACAAATCTGAGCGTTTATTCATTGACATTTCCCTGTTTATTAACTTTTGAAAGCAGTTGTTAACTATAATCCGGTCAACATAATTGTCTATGCATTTTGCCAATTTATCCCACGATGACATATTTTCGTCATTGCCGATATTTTGCAGCAACGTTTGAAAAGACGATATTTTCCTTTCAAAAATCGCAAGGAACAACCCTTCCTTTGACCCGAAATAGTAGTTTAACATTGCCATGTTAACACCAGCCTCACCCGAAATCATGCGGGTGGAAGCACCATCAAATCCAAGATCTGAAAACACCTTTTCAGCAACATCCAGGATATGGTCTTTCTTATCTATTTTATCTTTATCCATTGCTTTTTCCTGCACAAAATTAATCAAACGATTGATTAGCTAAAACATTTTTTTGCAATATTTTGTAACGCGTTGAAAATCAATAAGAAAAAATTAATCAAACGATTAACAAACCGGGGAGGAGTCTTGTTTCGGTAAAATTAAATAGAATCTGGTAATTTAACGGCTTAAAACATAGGCAAATATGAAAACTGAGATAAAACTGATGATCACTACCTTATCTTCGTTTTTTATGCAACCTTTCAATTAACCAATATTTCCGCCGCTACTATCGCACCTAAAATAATAGAGCGACGTATAAATACCACCATATTTGCCGGTTTGCTACTTAATGACGACTGGCTTTTCCATACGTGGACAGTTTTTTATAAATAATGGAGACGAAACCCTCTGTTTTATTTTTGATACAATAAATCAGGATGTCTATCTTTCAATATATTTGCGTTATGAAGCCTTTTATACTCCTCACATTTTGTCTATTTATTTCAGGTTCAATATTTTCACAGACGGCACCTCCGTCGGACCTTGCAACCATTGAGCAAAATTTTAAAAAACTTGACGTTTTGGGCAGCGTGCTTTACGTGGCTGCTCATCCTGATGATGAGAATACCCGTTTACTAGCTTACCTGGCACAGGAAAAACATTACCGTACCGGCTATCTTTCAATGACACGCGGCGATGGCGGACAAAATTTAATAGGAAATGAACAGGGTGAGCTTTTAGGCTTGATACGCACGCAGGAGCTTTTAGCAGCACGTAGAGTTGACGGAGCGGAGCAATTTTTCACCCGTGCCAATGATTTTGGCTTCTCAAAAGGACCGGGCGAAACATTAAAGATTTGGGATAAAGAAAAAGTTTTAGGAGATGTGGTTTGGGTGATCAGGAAATTCAGGCCTGATGTAATTATCTGCCGTTTCCCAACTACCGGTGAAGGTGGTCATGGGCACCATACCTCGTCGGCAATTTTGGCGCAGGAAGCATTTACCGCAGCTGCTGATCCTAAGCGCTACCCCGAACAATTAAGATATGTACAGCCTTGGCAAGCTAAACGTCTTTTATGGAACACCTTTAATTTTGGAACTACAAATACAACCGCGCCCGATCAGTTTAAGATTAATGTAGGCGTTTATAACCCGGTATTGGGCAAAGGCTATGGCGAAATGGCTGCTGAGAGCCGTTCAAATCACAAAACACAGGGTTTTGGTGCGGCAAGGCAACGCGGAGGATCGTATGAATTTTTTAAAACCATTTTAGGCGAGGCTCCTCAAAACGAACTGATGGATGGGGTTAACACTACATGGAGCAGGATTAAGAGCGGCGAAGAAATAGGTCGTGATATTGAAAAAATCAACAAAGATTTTAACATTGATCATCCGGACAAATCCGTATCGGCGCTGGGGAAATTATTGGATAAGATAGAAAAAGTGCCTGATGAATACTGGAGAGCTCAGAAAACCAAAGAATTGAATGAATTGATTGCGGCCTGCGCAGGGTTATGGTTCGAAGCTTATGCAACAGAACGTGAATATGCGTTAGGCGACCAGATGAGTATCCGTTCGCAGGTCATCAGTCGTTATGGCCTGAAAATCTACTTAAATGGGCTAACCGTATTGCAGCATACGGACAATATTACTAACAGCCCGGACTACTTCTTTAACTCGGTTGCAAATTATGCACTACCAATTACTGATAAAGATAAAGTTATCCCGGCAAATGAACTTCAAACGTTTACCAACGATTGTATAACCGGCAGCATATCACAACCATACTGGCTGGAAGCGCCGCACCCCATCGGCACCTATGTTCTGGCAAACGAAGGCAGCGCCGGCAATCCTGAAAACCCAGACGCACCAACCGTTAAATTTGATTTTTTGATTGAAGGCCACGCTGTTGCTATCAACAGGAAACTAATGTACAAGTATGTAAACCCGGCTAAAGGAGAAATTTATCAGCCTGTTGAAATTACACCGCCTGTTACGATAAATATTGAAAATAAGGACTATATTTTTAAGTCGCAGATTTCACAAAACGTGACCTTAAAACTGAAAAGCTTTACAAAATGCAGCGGTACTATCAGGATTAAGCCAATTGGGGGCTGGACTGTAGAGCCAGATAAAATAGAGTTTGCCGATAAAAACAAAGGGGATGAATGGACTGCATCTTTCAATGTTCGGCCGGTAGATACTAAACCCCAAACCTCAACACTGCAAGCCGTTGTTAATGTAAACGGGAAAGATTTTTCGATGGGGATTCAGGAGTTAAAATATGAACATGTACCAAATATTACCTTGTTCCCGCCGGCCGAGGCAAATTTGATAAATATTGATATGAGAATAGCCGGCAAAAAAATAGGATATATTGAAGGCGCAGGTGACCTTGTACCGGACGCTTTAAGACAAGCGGGGTACGACGTACACGAATTGACAGAAAAAGAAATACAGAATGGCGATTTAGCAGGATATGATGCTATTGTTACCGGTGTGCGGGCTTATAATGTAAATCCCCGTCTTGCAATTGAACAGCCTAAATTATTGGAGTATGTTAAAAATGGAGGTAACCTGGTGGTGCAGTATAATAACAGCAACGGGCTTGTAACAAAACAGATAGGCCCTTATCCTTTCAGCGTAACAGGCCGCCGTGTTACTGACGAGAATGCGAAAGTTACTGTAACTGATCAACAAAACGCTGTGTTAAATTATCCTAATACAATTACTCAGGAAGATTTTAACGGCTGGGTACAGGAACGCGGCTTATATTATGTTGGCGATATCGATCCAAAATATAGCGCTGTATTGCAAATGAACGATCCGGGTGAAGCGCCAAACAATGGTGCGCTGATAGTAGGGAACTATGGGCAGGGAAGGTTTGTTTATACTTCACTGGCATTTTTCAGGCAGTTGCCTGCGGGGGTGCCGGGAGCATACCGTCTGTTTATTAATTTATTGAGTAAGCCAAAAAATCAGTTACCATAAGTAGTTTGTTTGTGACCCGGATATTAATGACAGACGGATTTACGGCTGTGTTTACTTCAATTAAAATATAAATCCTTTTGCTATACATTATATAATCAACTATTTTTGCTGCCACCAAAATACTGCAACATGACACATCATCACGAAGAAGAAAAAAATTACGATTTCATATATTATCTTATTGCCTTACTGAGCGGCCTTTTTACGGGGGTTGTTATGGGCGGCTCATTTATCTGGGTGCCTGTTTTAGGCCTTTTCGGTTTGCTGTTTGCTGCATTTTTCATTAAGCTTTTTGTTCATGGCCGTGAAAGGGCCTGATCCCGATCTGCCATCATTTATACGCAGCTGGAACCAGTTTTACGGTATTGTTATCGGCTGGCTGGTTCTGCTGATTATTGTTTTCTGGCTCATTACCATCCTTTTTAAATGAGCTTAACCGACTGGATCGTACTTGTTGTCACGCTGCTTGCTATTGTAATATATGGAGTTTGGAAAAGCGGCAGTAATAAAAATATCGACCAGTATTTGATGGGCGGCCGGTCGCTACCGTGGTACCATGTAGGGTTATCTGTAATGGCAACGCAGGCCAGTGCTATTACCTTTTTGTCGGCACCCGGACAAGCATACTCCGACGGAATGCGTTTTGTACAGTTTTACTTCGGTCTGCCGCTGGCCATGATCGTGCTCTGTATTACTTTCGTGCCCATATTTCACCGCCTCAAAGTTTATACAGCTTATGAGTTCCTGGAGCAAAGGTTCGATCTTAAAACAAGGGCGCTTACTTCATTTTTATTCCTCATTCAGCGTGGACTTTCTACAGGTATAACCATATACGCGCCCTCTATAATTTTATCAACCATTCTTAATATCAATACGGTTTATACCACGCTTTTTATTGGCGGGTTGGTAATATTTTATACGGTTTATGGTGGTACTAAAGCTGTATCATACACCCAATTGCTGCAAATGAGCATCATTTTTACAGGAATGTTCTTTGCAGGCGTAGTAGTGGTGAGTTTGCTGCCACAAGGTGTAGGGTTTACCCACGCTATTAAGCTGGCTGGGAAATTAGGGAGGATGAATGTGATCGATTGGAAGTTTGATCCCAATAATCGTTATAACATCTGGAGTGGGATAATTGGCGGTTTCTTTTTGCAGCTCTCCTACTTTGGTACCGATCAAAGCCAGGTAGGGAGGTATTTGACAGGAAGCTCGGTAGGCCAAAGCCGGTTGGGACTCATTATGAATGGTTTGGTTAAGATACCTATGCAATTCCTTATATTATTGATAGGTGTTTTAGTTTTTGCTTTTTACCAGTTCAACCGGCCGCCAATGTTTTTTAATCAGTACGAGGTGAACCAGGTTAAAAAGAGCAGTTACTCAAATGAGTATACCAAACTCGATAATCAATACTCTGCCGCCTTTGACGGCAGAAAAAACAAAGCCGATAACCTTATTAAAGCTTTTAACGGCGGGGATAAGGCCCAGATATCACGCGCACAGGATGCTTTGAAAATTGCCGATATGCAGGCCACTGACATCCGGAAACAGGCCATCGCAGTAATGAAAAAAAACAATAGCAAGGCCAACGAGGATGACACCAACTATGTGTTCCTTACTTTTGTTACGCAATACTTGCCCCGTGGATTGATTGGTTTGCTGATTGCGATTATTTTCCTCGCATCGATGGGTTCAACGGCAAGCGCGCTAAATTCATTGGCATCGACGAGTGTGGTTGATATTTATAAACGAATAATGAATCCCGGAGCATCTGATAAAAATTATGTGGTTGCTTCGAGATTGGCCACAGTTTTCTGGGGGGTAGTTTGTGTGTTGATGGCCCTTTATGCCAGTAAAGTCGGGAACCTTCTTGAATACGTAAATAAATTAGGATCATATATTTATGGGACGATATTAGGGGTGTTTATCGTGGCCTTTTATCTTAAAAATATAAAAGGCACACCAGTTTTTGTAGCTGCCATTATTACAGAGGCCCTGGTGTGTATTTTGGGATATTATGACGTAGTGGCATACTTGTGGCTCAACGCCGTCGGTTGTATCCTGGTAATTTTGATTGCATTAATACTTAATCCATTAATTGAAAGACCGCCCGTTAGGAGAACTTAATGGAATCTCAGGCCTTACGTTATCGTTACTATTTTTAGACGTCAGGTGCCTCAGCGCCACCGACCACTTTTCATAGAAAGCATTACCGGCTATTACGAAAGCTGTCCCGATAAATGCCAGTGCTGAGAACGAGCTAACGATGGAATTCGCTTTATTGCCCCACGGGTCAGCGATTGCCATCGGAATGTGTAATATAATAAGCCAAATCAATATTATCGCACCAAGAAGCATCGCCGCAATTTGTAGCCGAATTCTCAAAACAATAGCAAAACCCAAACCAATAAGCGCTACACCGGCGAAATAAGTCCAAAAAATATGGCCAGGTATCCAATTTGGTACTAAAGTTGAAATAGGTTGCGTATAAAAAAAATGACAAATACCATAGAGGATCATCGTTGTACAAAAGAAAACCCTGCCAAAAGGAATTAGTTTCTCGAGCCATTTTATCAATATCGATTTGCCGGCGACTGCATCTTCGGGAAATGATGCGGCAACAGCGAATGCTCCTCCGGCCAATGCAAGCTCTTTTAACCCGTCGCCCCAAGAACCGAGATGTTTATTATAAGGATCGATTATTAATTCGTAAGGAATATCGCCCAAACAATACATGGCTAGCAGTAACCCACCCAAAATAAGTGAAATGATTCTGCCTTTCTTTTCAAAAGCTATAGCAATACAGGCTGCAAGTGAAATGACAGTAAAAAGATAGGTCCAAAATGGTACCAAGGGAAGGCCGGGCCATTTAGGAAAAAAGTTAGCGCCAAATTCACCATAAAAAAATTGCGGAAATACCATTCCCGCAAGGCCTGCGCAATAAGCTAAGCGAGCTGCTGTGATAAATTTATTCATTGATCGGTTGTATTTAACCAAATCTCGGAAACGGAAAACAACAGTGCAATTAATTGATTGTTCAAGTTGGAACAAATAGGAACAAGATAAGAACGATGTTATTTATCCAGTTTATATTCACTCGATTTGGTGTTGACAACGCGTTGTCCCTTTCTGCGTACTGCGGTACTTGCAATAACAAAAGCTGTCCCGCTAAACGCAATCGCTCCAAATACCCTTATCACCGAGAAAGCCTTGTTACCATAAGGATCAGCAATTGCCATGGGGATATGTATCACAATAAGCCAAACAAATATCATGATACCAAGCAGTGTGGCTGCTAACCGTAATTTGATCTTGAAAACGATAGCGATCCCCAAAGCAATAAGTAAAACTCCGGCAAAATAAGTCCAGAAAATAGGGCCGGGTATCCAATTGGGAACTAAGGTTGACACTGGTTGTGTATATAAGAAATGCATGTAGCCATAAAGGATCATGGTTGTACAAAAGAAAATATCGCCAAAAGGGACGAGCTTATTCAGCCATTTTACGATGAATGACTTGTGCGTGCTAGAATCAAACGGCAGAGAGCCAGCAACAACGAAGGCGCCTCCAACTAATGCAAGTTCCGTTAATCCGTCGGCCCACGAGCTCAGGTGTTTGTTATTGGGATCCATAATTAATTCGTACGGGATATCCCCTAAAAAATACATACCCAGGAGCAAACCACCTAAGATGAGGCATACCGTCCTGTCCCTCTTTTCAAAAATTATAACGAAACAGGCAGCAATGGTAATAATAGTAAAAAGATACGCCCAAAATGGCACAAGGGGAATGCCAGGCCATTTTGGGAAAAAGTTGTGGCCAAATTCTCCATAAAAAAATTGTGGAAATACCATTCCTGCAAGGCCGACACAATAGGCTATTCGTCCGGCTTTTTCAAGTTTTTCCATTAATTGATTGGGTTGACGTTGACCAAATTTAAAAGAAATTGAAGATGCCGGCAATTCACACCTTGTTCTTGTTAGAACAAGTTGAAACAAGACTTAAACGGAATAACGAATTAACTCTTGGCCTGGTCGAGTACTTCCTGGTTTAAGCGTACATACTCGTCGTCTTTGCTTTCTTTTGCAAGGTCAATGCCCTGTTTTGCAGCAGCAGCTGCAGCTTTTTTGTCGCCCATCTTCAGACGGACACGAGCTTCCCACAATTTATACCACGGGCCTTTAGGATCAACTTTTTGTGCCTCCAAAGCCCAGGCTAATGCTTTGTTCATATCTTTATTATTAACCCAATAATATTGTATGGCATTGAAATAAGGCCGCTTGGCCGGGTCGCCTTTCATTAGTTCATCAATATTGGCGGTTATTTGTGCATCATCGTCAGTTTCTAAATGAACAGAAATTTCGGTATGGTCCCAAACGATATGCAGATCGGATGATTTCGTAGTTGCATTGGCGAACTGTACAGTAAATGTTTCCCTCTTTTCCTCAAGATGGATAGGTTTCACTTTGAAACGCAAAAAATCATCCGCGTCCTTATAGCTATATGCGCCCCATTGTTTAACAGTTTTATTAAGGATAACGGTCCACTCATCTTTATCGGGAATAGTGAACAATGAATAAGTACCTGCTGGCACCTTATTGCCTTGCATTACTATATTTTCGCTGAAACTAATGGTAGTTGCGGCATTAGCACCCGTGCGCCAAACCTGGCCGTAAGGGTTTATCCCTCCAAAAATCACGCGGCCAAGTACGTTGGGTCTTGAGTATGTTATGGTGATTTTCCCGAGGCCAAAATCCTGAATGATGGTCTGGGTTGAACTGGCTTCGGGTATTCTGGGAGCCTGTGCATTTGTTTTTACGGCAGTGCCCATTACAAAAACAGACGCTATTAAAAGTAAACGAAACTTTCTCATAATTCGATTTTTTTGAACTAAGGTATTAATTGTAAACTGATAACGGGAATAGTCGCCAGAAATTATTTTGACGAAGAAGGGGTGGTAAAAAATAAAAGCCCCCCACAACTAAGCGGGGGACTTTCAACCTAAACCTTATCACAATTGAATTGGTAAGGATACCAATCCGCGGATTATATTACAATTATTATACCAAGATTCGGTAATAAACAGCTGCTCATAAAAGCGACGCGATTTGTTTACACAGTCATTACAATTCCCTAACAAGCCTTTTCTTGCGTAAATAGTTGTCAAACAGGAATAACCCTAATACCACGTCAAAAAATAGGAACCCCTGAATTACCGGCGGGGTAAGATAATTGCTGATTTTTGGCAGCTTTAAATTCACAGAAGAAATATTTACTGATGCCCAATTGATGTTTACCAGTACAAACACCAGCAGAGCAGCAATAGTAATTGCAAAAAACAAACCAATGCCTCTAATTATTCGCTTATTAACAGCCGCTTTTAGCGGTTGCTGTGCTTGTTCTGTGCGGATAGCCTCAATTACATTGTACGTAAAAGCCATTGGCGGTTCATCTAGTTCCATTGCAGAGAGTTGATTATTAACGATCAACAACTCCTCATACTTGAGCCGGAATGTTTCATCGCTGGCGATAAGGGAACTAATGGCTTTTTGCTCATCCGCTGCGCAGTTGCCGTCAATATAGTCCCAAAGTTTTTCTTCTAAATTATTCATATCAATTCCTTCACTTCCTGTTTTAAATTACGCTCCAGCTTTTCTTTTAAACGCTGGCGCGCCCTGAACAGTTTTACCTTAACCGTATTGGCTTCCATGTTCAGGGTCTGGCCAATCTCTTCCAGCGATTGCTCGCCTTTATAAAATAAGGTGATAATAGTTGCATCATCAGGCAAAAGCTGTTCAATTGCCTGGTTCAAATAATATGACCTCGATTTATTTTCTGCATCGTTAACGTCATAAGCAGACGACTGATTTTCTACCTGGATAAAAGTATTTTCATCATCAATTGAATCAGTGTCGATCTTCTTCTTTCGTAAGAACGTCATTGCCGTAGTATATACAATACTATAAAGCCATGTGCTAAACTTCGACTGCCCATGAAAAGAGGAAAGCGAACGGTATGCTTTTATAAAACAGTCCTGCGCTATTTCCTCGGCGTCTTCCCTGTTTTTAGCAAAACGCATAGCCAATGTAAAAACAAAACGCTGGTGACGTTTAACCAGGTCGGCGTAAGCCGATTGGTTCCCCGACAGGGTTTGTTCAATTAACTCGCTATCTGAAAGCTTGCTTTGCATCATTATAGCTCTCTGACGTTGTGTTACCGCCGTAGGTTACACTGTTTAGTAAAGATAGTTGTTTTTGGTTGGAAGAATTGTTGTAAAGGTTGTAAAAGTTGTAAGTGTTTCGGAATTTAAAAGAAATGTGATAAAGGCGCTTTTCCGACATCTACCCGATAATTAAAACTACTACAACTTTTTTCAACCTACCTGTAACCTGAATCAAAAACGTGTGGTCATAGCTTTCAAATACACTGCAATGGTGATTAAAACAAAAAAATTTATTAACTTTTTAAAAAATTAAATATTATGGAAGCAGGACAATTAGGGGTAATGGCCGGGATTTTAGTGCCAATAGCAATGTTCGCAATGATTTTTGGCATTGTTTACCTCTACAAAAGAGAAAGAATGGCGATGATTGAGCGTGGAATGGATCCACGCAAATACAAACCGCAATCAGCGCCTTTTCAAAATTTAAAATGGGGTTTATTATTAATTGGTGCGGGTATGGGTTTATTTTTAGCCTACGTGTTGGATCACACTTTGTTTAACAACATGCGTGGCAATTTCGACGATGATGGTAACGTTGCTGTTTACTTCGCGCTCATTGCCATATTTGGCGGTTTAGGTTTGTTCGCATCCTACCGCATCGAAAAAAAGGAAGTGGAAAAGGATAACAACAATAAAGTTGAATAAGTTGATTGGTTGATCGTGTGAATAGTTGGCAGGGGAGTTTTGTAACCTAATCCAACTCGATCAACTTATTCAACCCAATCAACTACAAATATCTCTCCTTCAATATCTTAATATGATGCATTTCATGGCCTGCTATCATATAAGCTAATGCTCTTACAGAAACGGGATTGCCACTGGCAGTCCCTTTCTGCGTGGTTTGCTCATCGTTCATCGATTTAAAAAGATATAGGCTCGATTCTCTTACAGTATTAAATTCATTGGCGATATCTTCCAGCGAACGACTGTTAAAAGTATTATTTACCATATAAATATCCTGATCAAATCCCGGCAGTTCTATAGCTTCATGTGCAAAAGCTAATGCCCGGTACGCGAAAACACGTTCCGTATCGGCCATATGGCCCACTACCTCGTTAACGGTCCATTTTCCGTCGGCGTATGCATAGCGCGCCTTCTCAGGGTCCATTCTTAAAAAAAAGTTAAGGGTGCTTTGCTGCAAGTATTCAAGTATCTCGATTATATGGCCCTTGCCAACCAAATCAACATACCTCGAGGCATATACCGAATATTCATCAGGCTGCGGTCTGTTTATCATGTCTTATGTTTTTTAATACAATTCTAAATGTAGTACCCTTACCGACTTCCGAGTCGCGGACAAAGATCTGTCCGTCATGGTAATTTTCTACCATGCGTTTCGTTAACGACAGTCCAAGTCCCCATCCCCGTTTACGCGTGGTATATCCGGGCTGAAACACTGTATCAAATTTCGACCGGGGAATACCTTTTCCGGTATCAGTTATATCAATAAATACCTGTTTCTTTATTTTATTGCCCGAGATCTCCACCTTTATTTTGCCTTTGCCTTCAATGGCATTTACTGCGTTTTTCAGCAGATTTTCCAGCACCCAGTCAAATAAAGGTACATTTAATCCGGCCCGTAAATGCGGGTTGCCGGTCATTTCAAAGCTGATATTTTTGCTCACCCGTATCCGGAAATATTCAACAAAATCCTTAACAACTTCATAAACCCTATGCTCTTCTAACTGTGGTTTTGATCCTATTTTGGAAAAACGGTCCGCTACAATCTCCAGCCGTTTAACGTCATTTTCCATCTCGCCAATCAACGGGTCGTGTTCCGCGTTAAACTTTTCTTTCATCAATTCAATCCAGGCCATTAACGAGGATATTGGTGTACCTAACTGATGCGCTGTTTCCTTGGCAAGCCCAACCCAAACCTGGTCCTGCTCCGATTTTCGGGATGAACTAAATGCAGTATAGGCCATCAGTAAAAAAATGGCGATTACGGATAGCTGGATGTATGGAAAATATTTTAGTTCGGTAAGCAAGGCGGAATCCTTATAATAAACTAGCCAGGGAGTACCCAAAACGGTCAATTTTATAGGTTCATGCTGTTTTTTCATATAAGCCAGCTCCGATTCGAAATAAGCCGGGTCATATTTAACTTTTTTATTTCCTTCTGCCTCGAGCTTTATATTCGTTTTGGTTGGATCTAAACCACGCGATAGCTGTATGTCACCCTTATTATCAGTAACGATGGCAGGCACAGTAGAACTATCCCGCACGGCAAAAACATAATTTAAAAAGTCGTTATCATCCGATGCTAAAACCTGTTTCATGCTCATGGCCCAAACTTGAGCACGCGTACGCTCCGATTTGGCAATATTGCGCACCAGGTAGTTGGTATACAACAAGGACCCGCTGGCTATGACCACCGCAAAAGTGAGTAACGAATATTTCCAGCGTTTTTTTTGTTGGTATGGATTCATGTTTTAGTCCGGGAGTGGGCAAATTACGGAAAAAGTTGGTAAGTCCGAAAGCAGTGCAAGTTCTAAATATTGTAGCTAAGGCCCTTAACACTTCTATCATTTTCCGCCCCATAAATGGGACGGCAATTAAGTATTGTTTTGCATCTAAGGTTACTTTATGATATCTATCAGTATTAATGACAAGTAAACAAACATACCATGGAAGAAAGAAAAACGGCTGCTATAGTATTATCAATATTAGCGTTCATATTGATTTTTTTTACCGTGATATTGCCCTATTTTAAATTAAAGAGCGATCAAACATTATCTTTTAAAACCTGTACCGTTCATTTCAAATATCGCTATAGTATAGATACAACTGAAGATGCCTATACAGTCGCTCAAAATGAATTGGCTCTATGTCTATGTAAGGTTTATGATAAAAAACAGGATATTGAAATCTCAAAACGAATAATGAAAATATTTAAAAAATATGGCTCGCCTATAAGTCCTGACAGCGCCAGTTTTTCAAAATACAATAATTTGGATAGCGTTTTAAAATACAGGAAGGTAGCGTTCGATCCAATGATAGCAGTGGATTAATGGATATCCAATTGTATAGACTACGAAAGATTGTTTGAACGAATCGAGTTGCACTATTTTTAAGCCGAACAATAGAAAGTCACAGAGCTTCTGTAGCCTGGCTTGGGGAGTTTTTACCGCCCTATTGTCAGACCAAAAACAACTTTCGGACTTTCGGACTCCCGGACTTTCGGACTTTCCCCACTAAAACTATCTTTGCGCCACAATGTCTGATAAAAAAGTTAGAGTAAGATTTGCTCCAAGTCCTACAGGTGGGTTACACCTGGGCGGTGTACGCACCGTTTTGTTCAATTATCTTTTTGCCAAAAAGCACAATGGCGATTTTATTTTAAGAATTGAAGATACCGACCAAAACCGTTACGTAGAAGGAGCAGAACAATATATTTTAGACTGTTTACAATGGTGCGGGTTAAACCCGGATGAGAGCCCGGTTGCTGGCGGTCCGTTTGCGCCATATCGTCAAAGTGAGCGGAAAGCAATTTACCGCGAGTATGCAGAAAAATTGGTTAGGCAGGGACATGCGTATTATGCTTTTGATACACCCGAAGAACTGGAAAAAAATCGGAAAGAGATACCAAACTTTCAATACGGACAAGTTTACCGGGACGGCCTGCGTAACTCCCTCTCATTAAAAGAGCACGAGGTTAACGAATTACTGGATGCGCAAACACCGCACGTTATCCGCGTAAAAATGCCGGCAGACGAGCGCGTGAGTTTTAATGATATGATACGCGGATATGTGAGTTTTGAAACAAACCAGGTGGATGATAAGGTTTTGTTAAAGGCCGACGGCATGCCCACTTATCATTTAGCCGTGGTGGTGGATGATTACCTGATGAAAATATCGCACGCTTTGAGGGGTGAAGAATGGCTTCCCTCTGCTCCAGTGCATCTGTTATTGTGGGATTATTTGGGCTGGAAGGCTGATATGCCGCAATGGGCACACCTGCCATTGATATTAAAACCTGACGGTCACGGAAAATTAAGCAAACGCGATGGTGCGCGCCTTGGTTTCCCGGTTTATGCAATGAACTGGTTTGATGCTAAAACGGGTGAGTTGACTCCTGGCTTTCGTGAGCTTGGCTTTTTGCCCGAAGCATTTTTAAACCTGCTGGCTACACTCGGTTGGAACGACGGTACCGGGCGGGAGATATTTACACTTGATGAACTGGTTGATAAATTCTCGATAGACCGCGTAAGCAAAGCCGGCGCTAAATTTGATTTTGAAAAAGCCAAATGGTTCAATGCGGAGTGGATTAAGAAGCTTAAAGCTGAAAGCTTAAAGCTGAAAGTAAAAACTATTTTGGAAGAGAAGGGGATTTCGATTGCTGACGATAATTACTTGCTGAAGGTTATTGAGCAGGTGAAAGATCGTTGTGTGCTGTTAACCGATTTTTACTTGCAGGCGGGTTACTTTTTTGAACAGCCAAAAGAATATGATATTAATGCCGTTAAGCCAAAATGGACAGATGCCAAAACGGAGTTTTTTAACAACCTAATTAACACGCTGAACTCTGCAGAATCGTGGCAGTCTGCCGAACTGGAAACGGTGTTTAAAGCCTTAGCCGAAGAAAAGGCCATTAAGGCAGGCGAGGTTTTGCTACCATTCCGCGTTATGCTGGTGGGGGGTAAATTTGGCCCGCATGTGTTTGATATAGCTGAGTTACTGGGTAAGAAAGAGACTATCAGCAGGATTATCAAGGCCATGGCAGCGTTCGGTAGTTAATTGGACTCTATCTAATAAACTTTTCATTTGCAAGCGATAGCGGGGCAATCTCGTTCCTTCTTCTCAATGACAATTCTTATAATAACTCTTGACATTTTGTAAGGTTTGTTTTACATTTGGTAAATTAAACTTTACAACTCATGAAATCACGATTTTTATTTCCATACTGGTGCCGTTACCTCGGTTGGGCACTTGTTATTGCGCACGTGCCTATATCAATGATTACCAGAAATCATGGGTTGAATATTGACAGCCCCCTTGTAAATAACGAGTTGTTTTCTGGAGGCCATTTGATTTTTATTTGTACAGCATTGCTAATGGCGCTTGGTTTGTTTTTAGTAGCTTTTGCCAAAGAAAAGATTGAGGATGAACAGATATGGCAAATCCGACTCGACTCTTTACGGTGGGCCATCTATGTCAACTACATTATACTTATAACAAGTCTTGTTTTTATAAATGATACCGGGCACATTCTTGATCTAAACTTATGGGTACCGCTTATATTTTTTATCGTCAGGTTCAGGTGGGTTATTTTCCGGCTTAACCGTTCATTAAGCAGGGAGGGTTAACTATGAAAAATAATATACGTGTACAGCGAGCTATAAAAAATATTACCCAGGGCGATCTGGCCGAAATGGTAGGCGTTTCCCGTCAAACAATTAATTCTATCGAAAGCAATAAATACGTACCTTCAACCGTATTGGCTTTGAAAATGGCCAGGGTGTTTGATAAACCGCTTGAGGAAATTTTTATGCTGGAAGAAGGGGATTAACCAAAGAGGTAAGAGATTGGAGATAAGAGATTAGATGAAAAGACATTAGAATGCATGATTTTTAAAAAGAATTATATGGCCGATATTAAACGCGATCCGCCGCAAATCCTCAAATCGGCAAAAAATATTCTGTTGGTTGATTGGCCCGACCAGGGAGTTCCACGGGCGTTGATTAATGCGGGGTTTACGGTATTTAGTTTTAGTCCGGGTAGTTATTCGGAAGCAAAAATAATTGCGGATCCGCCTGATGACCAGAAAGACTTTTCGCCCCGTAACCACAAGGAAAACGGGTATCTTATTTTTCAAAACCTTACCGGTAGCCCGGATTTCGTGGACATCGTTAATATTTACCGCCCCGAAGAAGAACATCAAAGCATTATTGAAAATCATGTTATACCGTTAAATGCAAAAGCAGTATGGCTTCATCCGCCAATTACATCGGCACATACTGCAGCTATCGCTTCGGAAAAGGGGTTGGTATTTATTGAAGGAGTAAACATAGTAGAAGTAGCATCTAAAATTTAAACTTATGGAAAAACAAAAAACAACCTTCGCCCCAATGCTGACCATCGACAACGGCATCAGGGATGTTGATTTTTACAAAAATGCATTTGGCGCTGTCGAGTTACGACGGTTTAGCAATGATGACGGTACCATCCACGTATCCGAAATGGAAATCAATGGAGCAATGTTCCATCTTCACGAGCAAAATCAAAACTATAAAGCAAGTCCTTTCACATTAAAAGGGACTACTGCTATAATAGGTCTGTTTGTGGATGATGTTCACACCGTAATGGAACAAGCGGTAAAAGCCGGGGCGACCGTCGTTTCTCCTGTCCAGGACTATGATTATGGGTACCGGCAGGGAGAAATAGCCGACGTTCACGGTCATCGCTGGCAAATACAACAGGTTATTTAATTCTGTTTTCATGAACGATTTTAAAACATCTTTTCTGCCCACCTTGTCAGTCAGGAATGGCGCTGCTGCCGTTGAGTTTTATAAAAAGGCATTCAACGCCGAAGTAATATTTTGTATCGCCGACCCGGATGGCGCTGTGGTAGCCGAGCTTTCTATAGATGGAGTGCAATTCCTGGTTGCCGATGAATCACCCCAACATGAAAATTTCAGCCCGGAAACATTGGGCGGCGGTACTATAAGAATGGGATTGGTAGTAGCTAATCCCGATGTTGTTGCAAAACAAGCTATCGCTGCAGGAGCCATCGAAATATACCCCGTCGCCGACCAGGACTATGGCTACCGTCTCGGCCGAATTAAAGACCCATTTGGCCATCATTGGGAAATTTGTCGGAAATTGTAGCGTCAAGAAACAAGAGTTGGGATTGAACTACTTTTGATCTTGATTTTTTTGCGTTACCTTGGGCGTTATATTACAATGAAGCCAAGCCTCTTGTTTCCGTCTTATTTTAGAATAATTGGGGTAATACTGCTATTTCCGGGATTAATTTTAGGCTACATTTTTATATTTCTAGACCAGGTTATTGCTTTTTTAGATTATGACTCCGGAAACCTCACTGATGAAGTGGCCACGACGCTTATAGTATCAGGCTTAATATTGATAGGATTTTCGAGATTGAAAAATGAAAGCAATGAAACCGCAAAGTTGCGACTTGTTGCCTTGTACTGGTCTGTATTAGCTGATGGTGTACTTTCGCTCTTCTATTGGATACTTCTTTTTTTTGTTGAAATACATAAACTTCAATTTTCTATTAAATGGCTCAACTTTGACTTGAGTACGTACAATTTATTTATCCTTCTCGTTATTTTTATCGCACGATATTACTATACCCTCAATCGATTTAAAAAAGGCAAAAAAGCCCAAACCTTATATTTTCTTCCCACCGATCGTTTCGGGTTCATTTGGAAAATAATGAGTGCTCTTTTTTTTTCTTTAATAGTTGCGGACGTGGCATTTCCTTCAATGGATCAAATGCTCAAATTATTACTGCTGGATGATGTAATAATTCTACTTCCATTTTGCCTTTTAATGTCGATATGGTCAAGAGAAAAAAGTGAAATTGTTTTAATAAAAAATCTGCGATTTAGATCTATGCAGATGGCGGTATATATCAATTATAGCTTATTATTAGCTGCGACCTGGTTGGTTTATGGAGGTGATTATTTGTTGGTACAGCTCGCCGGCTTAGTTAGCCTTCCAATAATTTTTCTGATTATTTTTTACTACCAGCTTTACCGTGTTTTTAAAACAAAAAAGTTGGGTTATTTAGTCAAATAGCGCTTTTCGGCTTTCCACTTTCAGCTCAAAGAAAACTATCTTTGCCTCATGCGTTTTGATATCGTCACCGTTTTGCCTGGCTTGCTCGAAAGTCCTTTTGCCCACTCTATTTTACAGCGTGCGCAAAAAAAGGGCATAGCCGAAATACATGTACACAACCTGCGCGATTACTCCAACCAGAAGCAAAAAAGTGTAGATGATTATCCTTATGGCGGCGGCAGCGGCATGGTAATGACGATAGAGCCATTTGCCAACTGTATTGAACAGTTAAGATCAGACCGCGATTATGATGAGATCATCTTCATGTCGCCGGATGGCAACAGGCTGGACCAGCAGATAGCTAACCAGCTGTCTATAAAAAAGAATATTATTATTTTATGCGGTCATTATAAGGGAATAGACCAGCGGATAAGGGATATTTTCGTTACCCGCGAAATCTCAATCGGCGACTATGTGTTGTCAGGTGGTGAGCTTCCTGCTGCCGTATTGGTGGATGCGGTAGTACGGTTAATACCAGGAGTATTATCAGATGAAACGTCAGCATTATCCGACTCTTTCCAGGATGGCCTTTTAGATGCCCCGGTGTATACCCGCCCCGCCGATTGGAACGGCCATAAAGTACCTGACATTTTACTCAGCGGCAACACCCCCGAAGTTGAAAAATGGCGTTTTGAACAAGCAGTCGAACGCACTAAACAAAGACGACCTGATTTGCTGGAGTGACGCTAATTGTTTGCCAGCGGATAGCCTTTGGAAATCCAGTTTGTTTTTAGGTTGGCTGCTAGATTTAATACCTTTATATTAGTAAAACCCAGCTTGGTTAGTTCAAAAAACGCCGGCCGAATATTTGGACATTTTGCAAATGGACAACATCCGCAATAAATTATTATTTCGGAATTTCGGGGCAACGAATTAACTTCACGTTTAAACTTTTCCATCTCTGCGACATTGCTCACCGGACCGATGTGCTTTGCATCTTTAACGTCTTCAACGGAACCTATGTTGAATATTACAGGCACATCGGTTTTCGGATTATTGATCACGTCAGCTAACCCGGCGGGCTCTATCAATTGACTGTCTTTCCATGGATTTGCTTTTTCTAATGGTCTCATCGGAGTTGCCGAAGTTTGAGCCTTAACCAGGGAAATAGTTAAGCCACTTATAACAACAAAGACCAGCATAGTATAGAAACTCTTCATTTTTACCTTATTTTATTTACACGTTTATAAAGAAAGGCCAAATATGTGGTTTTATTATGAATGAAATCGGCTGCGGCTTTTAAATCTAAAAAAATCATAAATTGGTTTGCGACCAATCGGGTCTGTTAAACTGGTAAAAAAAACTCTTACGAAATGATTTTTTTACCAGCCCGGTATTCCCATTTTATTTACCATGTATATTATAAAAATTGTAGTCAGTCATCGGAGCATCCGTGAAGCCCAGGTTGCGGCCAATGGTTACAATTTGCCCCCTGTGGTAAGTGCTGTGGTTCATAACTTGCATAATATATTCAAAGTTTTGAAATTCACATTGAAACCACGGACTTACAATAAGGGTGTTTTCTTCAATTGCTTCAGCCGTCATTTCGTTGATATAATCGGCAAATTTATCCGAGTGCTCAATCAATTCCTTAAATACATCTTCCAGCGTACCTGTAAAATCTTCAAACACTTCCGGCTCTGCTCTTTTGATAATAGACAGCCAATACCGCTGCGTATGCCATATATGTACAATCGTTGCTTTGATGCTTGAAAAACTTGAAGGCACTTCCTGTGCTAAAACGTCGGCCGGTTTTGTCCGAAGCCAGTTAACAAGGGTCGCGTTCGCCCAAAGGTTATAGTCGGCATAGTTTCTCATTAAATAAACAATAGGACTTACTGTTGTTTCGACGGTTGATTCTTGTTGTGTCATGATGTTTTTTATTTTATTCAAAGAAAGCATCCGATGATGACAACAGTATGTCAACAGCAAATCCGGCGCGAAAAATTATCGCAATAAAAAGTAAGTTATTGGCGCAATTACGCAGGCAACCTCATATCTATTTAAAATTCATTAAATTAGTTTGCAACCAAAATACGTTCGGCGCATTATGGTAAAGCAAACATGACCCCAAACCAGGAAGCAGAACTTATTGAACAATGCCGTTCTAATCCGGCTGCCTTTGGGCAGGTGTTTGATTATTGGTACAAACCGTTGTTTGGGTATATAATGCGCCGTACTGCCGATTATGATCTATCGAAGGACATTGCAGCCGAAACTTTTTTAAAAGCTTTTCTAAAAATAAGTAGCTTTAAATGGCGGGGCATTAGTCTTTCGGCGTGGTTATACCGCATCGCAACCAACGAGCTTAACCAGTATTACCGCAGCAGCAAATATAAGCCTCAATCGCTTCAGCAATTATTGGAAAACCCGCAAATAGAAAAACTGCTCCATCAACAAGCGGACAGCGAACGGGAAATGATGGAAAAAGAATTAAAGGCTTATAACGATTACAATTTGATCAGGCTAAACTTGTTAAAGCTTGATGTTAAATACCAGGAGGTGATATCGCTGCGGTATTTCGAACAAAAAACTAATAGCGAAATAAGTGTGATATTGGATAAAAACGAGGGGACCGTAAAATCGCTGCTTTCGCGCGGACTAGAAAAACTAAGAAACATGCTTTAAAACTGCAACCCAAACCGGGTTTTGCATTATAAGAATAATTAACATGAAAGATAAAGACGAATTTTTGAAAAAAATGGAAAATCTTCAAGTACCGGATATTAATCCATCGGAACATCAAAATACGGTAAAAATGGTCATTATGAATGCCGAACGTTCGGCGGCGCTCGGCGTATGGCTCGTTGTTGTGCCTTGCTATTTTTTGTTGTGCGTGTTTATGTATCATTTATTCAATGTGCGTGTAGGATGGTTTGGCGCTATGTTCAAAATGATGGCCGGTTTAGAAAAAACCCCATATATCGATTTCCTGGGACCATTGATATTGTTTGTGCTGCCTATTGTTTGTATTATTATCAACTCACTGTCCATTATACATGTACAAATTCAAAAGCATGGCCAGCAACAATATAAGGCGAAGGAATTCAGCATTACTATAAAAGTGAAACCTTGGAACATCGTACTAATATTAATAAGCCTCGCTATCCTTTTTACATTTATGGCTTACGTGATGACTGAAAGTATATCTATTAAATAAGGTGAAAGCCGAAAGCTTTGACAATCAATTTTTAACCTAAAGACTAAATTTTATGAAATTAAACTGGTTTATAAGAAAGGGGATAATTTATCTGCCTATTAAAATAATGGGATGGATAATTTTGGCCGCAGCCCTGGCGTATGCGGTGTATATATTTATCGATATTGACAGTCATTCACATTCGGTAAGCGACACAATGATAAATTTTGTGTTTAACTTATTGATGATTGGCATGTTTTATACAGTTATAGCTTTTTTTACAGAAGCAAAGCCCCGAATTGAGGCGCCCGAAAATTAGAAAAACGGCCTTAAATTGTCTTTAAAACGAAATTTTTAATATCAGTTTTTATTTGTGAAAAAAAATCCCTATAATTGCAATCCGATTTTTAAGAATAAAAAATCGCTTTAAGAGCTAGAAATCATGGATTTAATAAAATTTGTTGAAGAACAATCGATAGAAAAACGCGTACTTCCTTCGTTTAAAGCAGGTGATACGGTAAGTGTGCACTATAAAATCAGAGAAGGAAACAAGGAACGTATACAGGTTTACCAGGGTGTTGTTATACAACGCAACAGCAATGGAAGTACCGAAACCTTTACTGTTCGTAAAGTATCGAATGGCATAGGTGTTGAGCGTATCTTCCCTATCAATTCTCCAAACATTGATAAAATTGAAGTGAACAGCCACGGTAAAGTACGTCGCGCTAAATTATACTACCTGCGCGAACTTACTGGTAAAGCAGCTCGTATCAAATCAAAAAGAGTATAAACCCCCTGACCCCCTAAAGGGTGAATGGAAAATATTAAAGCCTTTCTTGTTTTTCAGGAAAGGCTTTCTTGTCATAAAACATTCGCTGTTGTTTCCGTTACCGGAATTTTTTCTGAATTCCGTAGTACTCGTCATTGGTTATTCCTTCACCATCAAAATCGATAACACCGGTAAACGTAGCCCGGTTGTTGTCAATCTTTAAATGCAATGTATAACTGCTTTTATCAGGCGTTAGCTGGTTCATGGTAAGTGAGTCACCCTTGATGTTCCAGGTACCTGTTGGCCTTTTTGCAATACTGTCTTTCAGGTTAATGTATTCGGAGTAATATGTTCCGTCTTCTTTAAAATGTGTCCTTATTGGTTTAATTCCCAATCGCGCGTCCCAGTTTGAGCTGTCGGCTTCCATTGTAGTGGTCGGTTTGTTTTGATGATGGATAGTGATTTTAAGAAACACATTGCGCCATTCACCAATGATCTGCTTGGATAAGCTTTCATTTACAGGCATTTTAGGTTGAGACAGAACGACTGATGAAACGAAACAAATCAGCATCATTGATGCTAACTTGGTTATTTTATCTTTTTTCATTTTAATGCTGTGACTTAACCTAAATGTGCAAGGCCGATATCTTATGCCAGTTCAGCCAGAACGGTGATACCGCCCTTCACAACCTGGCCTAATTCCGCATTTATTTTAGTTCCAAGCGGCAAAAATACATCAACCCGCGATCCGAATTTTATAAACCCGAACTGATCGCCTTGCTCAACCACATCACCTTCCTTTACATACCAAACAATTCTGCGGGCCATTGCGCCGGCAATTTGCCTGAATAATACGGGTACGCCTGCTTTATTTTCGATTACTATGGTAGTCCGTTCGTTTTCTGTTGACGATTTCGGATGCCATGCAACCAGGTATTTACCGGGATTATATTTAAAATATTTAACAACGCCGGCTATAGGGTTACGGTTTATATGCACGTTAACCGGCGACATGAAAACTGATATCTGTATCCTTTTATCTTTCAAAAACTCCGTTTCTACAGCTTCTTCAATTACAACAACTTTACCATCAGCAGGACAAAGCACAAGTTTTTCATTTTTATCAATAGTGATATAAGGGCTCCGGAAAAACTGCAGTATCGTAACAAAAAGTAAAAATGAAATGATATAAATTATCCATTTTAAAATGTACACTTCGGGGAAGTAGAATTGGATCACTGCATTCAAAACAAATATAAACAGTATGCAAAGTGCAATGGAAGTATATCCTTCTTTGTGGATGGTCATCTTTATTATTTTTTTCAAAATTACTAATTTGTTATTAAGTAGAGATAAGTATATACAATTGGCGCAGCCAGCAACAGGCCGTCAAACCTATCAAGCAGGCCGCCATGGCCGGGCAATATTTCGCCGGAGTCCTTTACGTTGATACTCCTTTTAAACATTGATTCAATAAGATCGCCCAATGTTCCGAAAAATGAGATTAAGATCGCTTCAACAATCCATTCTAACCAGGTCATTTCTTTAAAGTAATAACTTATTATCAACGCCACCAGACTGCTGAAGATCGCGCCGCCTGCAAACCCTTCCCAGGTTTTTTTGGGCGAATGCCGTTCAAACAATTTGGTGCGCCCAAATGTCCGGCCTGTTAAATAAGCGCCGGTATCGTTGGCCCACAGCAACAATAAAAAAGCAAGCGGATAATGGAAGTTAAATCCATCTTTTACAAATGCCAGTGCGTGGAAAAATGTAAACGGCAGGCAAACAAAAACCAACCCGGCAAGGGTATAAGCTATGCTGATAAACGGAGTTGCTGATTTCTTAAATAATTCCTGTATAAAGATTGCGCTTATAGTAAGCGTCAGTAAAAACAGCAATTTGTGCGAAGCAGCGTAGTCGCCAAAAACGATTAATGCAAATATCACATAAATGCAAAACCCGTTAATTAAACCCGTTTGAATGTCTGGTTTAATTCCGTTGTTTTTTAGGAGGCGGTAAAACTCATTTAAGCACAAAAGGCTCAGGAGCAAATAAAATATGCTAAAAACATAATGCCCCAACAATACCGAGCCGAGCATAACGATAACAAAAAAAAAGCCTGTAACGGCGCGTGTCCTCATAAATTGATTTGGTTCAGAATAATGATCTCAATGGCATTACTAAAATCATTTTGGTGTATATAAACTTCAATATCTCCGAAAGTACGATGAGATGAATCTTGTTTATTTAGTAAAACAGTCTCGATATGGTTTCCTGCAAGTGCCTGCTTAACCATTTCAGATTTATAATAATCGGGCGAAGTAAAAATTTTTACCCAGTTTTTCTCCATCAGCTTTCCGGAATCTGTTGTTTGTTAATTGAGATTCGCCTGTAAATAAAAAGCAAAATTAAAATAATTATAAGGCTAAATACATATCCCTGGTAATTAAACACGTGTTGGTCATCAGGATTTATTTTGATCAGTTTTTGCTGAAAAAGATAAGTAGCTATAACTGCCGTCCCATTATTTATAAAGTGCGCCCAAACTCCTGTCCATACGCTTCCGCTCCAGGCTACGAAATAACCAAAAAGCACGCCCAGTAGCAGCCGTGGTAAAAACCCAAAAAACTCCATGTGAAAAGCGCTGAATAAAATAGCCGTTATCCAAACAGCGGCATGTACACTATCTGTCCAGCGAAGAAATATAGTTTGCAGGCATCCCCTGAACATGAATTCTTCAACTACGGCAGTCAGTAAACCAATAAGCAATAAGTCCACTATCATATCTCCAATGCTTTTCATCTGCAGCATGGCCTCAGTAAGCTTTTGTGCGTTATCCTCGCTATCGCGCATCCATTTCAAAAAAGGTGGCAATACCATTTTCTGATTCAAGTTCGACAAAAGTTCAATTGCCGGGTTCGAGACAAACATTATGGCTAAAATCAGCAAAAGCAATATCCACGGAAAGTGAAAGGCAGACTTAATATAATCGTTCGGATCTTTTACAATGACAAAAGCAAAAAAAATAGGGGCTGCTAAAATAGGAAAAGTGGTACCCGTGAGCTGTAATATCCAGATAGCAGAAAGGAAATGCGGAGTGGAAACATTTAAACTTGCTATAGCCATTAATGTTTTCATCCCATATAAAGCTAAAACTATCCCGGCACCGATTACATTTCCTATAATAAGTATCCCAACAAAAATAGCGGCAAAAATCAAAAACTGTATTGCAGGATGTATCTGGTTATAAGCCTTATATGTCATGTCCCTAAAAATTCGTATTTTTGCAGCGAAGATACGCTATGTCGGTTCAAATAGGAAATATAGATTTAGGTGAGTTCCCGCTGTTGCTGGCTCCAATGGAAGATGTGAGTGATCCGCCGTTCCGCTTTGTGTGCAAACAAAACGGCGCCGATATGATGTACACGGAATTTATTTCATCCGAAGGATTAATACGCGATGCGGCCAAAAGCCGTCAGAAGTTGGACATCTTTGAGTATGAACGCCCTATCGGCATACAAATTTTCGGAAGCGACATCGAACACATGCGCGAAGCGACCGAAATAGCCTCGCTTGCAAACCCCGATTTGATCGACATCAATTACGGATGTCCGGTTAAAAATGTGGCCTGCCGGGGTGCAGGGGCAAGTTTGCTTCAGGATATTGATAAAATGGTTGCAATGACCACAGCGGTGGTAAATGCTACGCACCTGCCGGTTACGGTAAAAACCCGGCTTGGCTGGGACGATAACACTAAAAATGTGTACGAAGTTGCTGAACGCCTGCAGGATGTTGGTATAAAAGCACTCACTATCCATGGTCGTACACGCTCACAAATGTATAAAGGAGTTGCTGACTGGGAATTGATAAGGGAAATTAAAAGAAATCCGGGAATACAAATCCCCATCTTTGGTAACGGTGATATTGACTCGCCACAAAAGGCAGCTGCCTGGCGTATGGAGTACGGTGTTGACGGCATGATGATCGGCAGGGCCGCAATTGGCTACCCCTGGATTTTTAGAGAAATTAAACACTATTTTAACACCGGGGAGCACTTGGATAAGCCGACTATAGCCGAACGAATAGAGGCCTGTACAACGCATCTTAAAAAATCAATTGAGTGGAAAGGCCCTAAAACAGGCATTTTTGAAATGCGCAGACACTATTCCAACTATTTTAAGGGCATTGAAAATTTTAAAGAGTACCGGATGAAATTGGTTACAGCCGGTACTTTAAGTGAGGTGCTGGGGATCTTAGCCGAGGTTGAGCAAAATCCACGATATGTGGGATTTGAACCAGAAATTGAATTTTAAGCTGAATTTAAATGGCGCAATTAACCCAAAAAGCCATCAAAAAATTTAATTTTGGAAATGGCTTGATATTTGAATGGATAATATATATTTGAAATAAAAGAGAATACTTATATGGTTACTACTATTACAGACGGTGTTAAGGTTTCGGTAGAAACTATCTACCAGCCTGAATATTCAAATCCTGCCAATGATCATTTTATGTTTGCATATAAAGTGAATATAGAAAATATGGGTAATTATGCAGTTAGGCTTTTAGGAAGGCACTGGTATATTTTTGACTCAAACGGCGCAAAAAGGGAAGTGGAAGGTGAAGGAGTTGTTGGTCAGCAACCGGTAATAGAACCAGGACATTCACACGAATATGTTTCGGGTTGCAATTTAAAAACCGACATGGGAAGTATGAAAGGCGAATATCAGATGTCGCGTTTGATTGATAATTCGCTGTTTAATGTACAGATACCTGAATTTTACCTGATTGCTCCTTATCGGATGAATTAATTCTCTGAGACGATCTCGATAACATAAAATAAAGCCCGTTTGGAAATCCAAACGGGCTTTATTTTTTTATCGATTTTTCGATTAAATATTACTACCGGTGTTTTTCATGGCCACCGCCAGGATTGCCATGGGGCTGTGCTTGTGGCCTGGGCTGGGGTTGTGCATGCGGCGGCTGAGCGTGTTGTTGCTCATTTTGTGCCCTCTGCTGCATGTGTTGTTGCATGTGCTGGGCTGCCTGTTGCTGTGTACGTCGCTGTTCTTCCGCCTGTTGTTGCTGCGCGTGATCCTGCTGTTGTACATGTTCCTGTTGTTGAGCATGCTGGTGAACATTCGCCTGCTGATGAGGTGCTGTTCGTTCTGCATTTGATGGATGTGACGGACTTGCAGGATTGTTAGCATGGTTATAACGAGTCCCCGCATTTGCGTGGTTTACGGCTGTACTCGTATGACCAAAAGATGCGGAGGAAGCTACGTGGCCTTGCTTGTTAAACGAGCGGCCGTTGACCTTGTTCATAGCCATTGAAGCCGGCTGACCATGATTTGTTGAGGCGAACTGCCTTCTGTCTCTGCTGGCCGATTGCTGATGCGACATTTGTTGAGCTGTAGGTTGAACATGATGCTCCCGCATAGCGGACAACTCCTCTGGCCGCGGTCTGGCTGTTATTCCACCGTGGCCGTTAAAGCTCACCCTGCTGTTCGTACGGTTGTTAATTACTGTGCGGTTGATATAGGTGTTATGAACTACAGTTCTGTTCACATTAACCACAGCAGTATTATATCGGTACCTTCCTCCCGACCACATACCACCTACAAAACCGACTCCTGTGTAGCCGCCGCCATAGTTAATACCGCCATAGAAACCTACATGAGGCCCCCAGTAACCTGCGTGGAAACCATAGTAGCCGCCTACATAGCCCCAATAAGGCGGGGTCCATAAATAGCCCGGATCAGGGGGTGCCACCCATACACCAGGAACCCAGTAGTATCCTGTTGCATCGCTATAGGCCCAGTAACCCGGTTGCCAAAGGTAACCGTCGACCGGACATGCGGGCTGTACATAAACCGGTAATTCCGGTGGGGCTATCCCGACGGAGATACCCACACTAACTTGTGCATATGTCTTTGACACTGCAATGCACATCGCACATAAAATGATGCACATTTTTGCAATTCTTTTCATAATTAAAATTTTTATTTAGATAGATAATTATAAGACAATCTTAAAGGCATAAAGTTTAAATCGGTCGTCAAATACAATATGCGGTGCATAGCAAAGAGCTGTCGTAGATGGTCGTTCTTCTCCATGCAAAAGTCTTTTACTTAAACAATCTGTCATATCCTGTCGTATAACGTCGTACAACACTAAATAATGTGGTTGTTGAAAAATCAAATTTCTTATAATGAAATTAAAATTAAAAATCTTCCTTATACTGTTTGCCGGCATAGCAATTGCATATACCGCCTGTAAAAAATCAAGTACACCGCCTCCCTCGGATTCAATGCTTACACCGGATGTTGTTGCCGGACAGTTGGCAACGACCCTTAATCAGTCTTTGTTTGGCGGCTTAGGTGCATTTGATGTTTCGAGCGGACTAAGTGCACCATCAACTATCGGCATGCATAATAGCAGTCTTAGTGGTGGTTTAAAACTTACTTCAGGTTTTAGTCAACCCTTGAATGCGAAAATGACCGGTAGTTTCGCGAGTAATGTAACATGCGGACTGGCAATTGATACTACCGTAAGTGTTACCGATTCGTCCAATGGCACTACTGCAACAATAACAGGCAGTATGAAGTTTAACTATGTTTGTTCTAATTCCCAGGTTTCCGGGTTCACAACTAACGATAAGCTTACTATTGTACTTGCAAGTCCCAGCCTTAACTTATCATATAAAGTGGGCGAGATTGTGACTTTAACAAGTTCAAATCCAGCAGATCCAAATGCTAACATATCATTGAGCGGATCGTTAAACTCTGATGGCAGCTACCAATACAATACGGGCACCAAAAAAAGTGGTACTTCCACTTTTGATTATACATTGACCTCATTAGTAATCAGCCCCGTTTTAGGTGATATTGTTAGCGGCAATGCAACCTTTAATACGTCCGGTACCGGCCCTAAAGGAGTTTGGAACTACCAGGGAACAATAGTTTTCTCAGGAAATCATTCCGCAACGGTAACTATTAGCGGCAAGGCTTATCATGTAAATCTGCAAACCGGTGTGGTAAACTAAGAATCAATCCATTAATAACAAACAAAAGCCCGGTTTGAATTCCAAACCGGGCTTTTGTTTGTTATAATACTTAGGAGGTTAGTTCCTTCTGTTAAATAGAAATGACGCATAATAAAGCAAAGTTGCCAGTGAGCTCAATGCAGCAACCACGTAGGTCATTGCGGCCCACCACAAGGCGTCTTTCGCCTGTTCGTGCTCTTCCCTCGTTTGCATAACCGTATAATTATTATTTAGCCAGGCAAGTGCCCGACTGCTTGCATCAAACTCGACAGGAAGCGTAATAAAACTGAATAGGGTAACCAATGCTAACGCAGCAACGCCGATCATCAAAACAAAAGGGTTCTGCATAAAAAACAAAAGTATTACGCCGATAAACAATGTCCATTGGGTTAACGTAGAAGCTATATTGATAGCCGGCACCAAAGCCGAACGCAAATTAAGCCATGCATAAGCTTTCGCGTGCTGTACCGCATGCCCGCATTCGTGAGCCGCTACCGCAGCGGAAGCCACACTTCGGCTGTAAAAAACATCCGGGCTTAAATTAACTGTTCTTGTTTCGGGGTTGTAATGGTCGGTTAATTGACCCTCAACAGATATTACCTGCACGTTATAAATACCATTATCGTGCAGCATCTTTTCGGCAACCTCACCGCCCGACAGACCCGATAGCAACGAAATTTCTGAATATTGTTTAAATTTACTTTTGAACCGCCATTGCACAATAAAGCTTACAACGGCTATAACTATCATTAAAAACCAGGCTGATCCCATACTTATATATCCCGTAATTATTGAAAAATGATCCATATTTGATTAATTGTATTAATAGACGGGGTTTTAAATTGAATTTGATAATAATCCGACCCGATACTAACAATCACTTAATCCGATTAAATCAAAAAGCATTCCATATAACAGTTCTAAGATACAAGTCAACACCAACACACATATTTTTAACTTTTTATTTTTGAATTTTGACTTTAAAAAGCACCTTTTCATACTGGGAACGGACGGCATTTATTGACAATGCCGACGTAATTATTATTGGCAGCGGATTAGTAGGATTAAATGCAGGGCTGCATTTAAAAAAACAACAACCTCATTTAAAAGTACTCGTATTGGAACGGGGCTTTCTACCAACTGGCGCCAGCACAAAAAATGCCGGTTTTGCCTGTTTTGGCACCGTTTCCGAGCAAATTGCCGCTTTAAAGCACGCGTCGGAAGATGAAGTTTTACAGGTGGTTGAATATAAATGGCGCGGGCTGCAAAGGCTAAGGCAAAATTTGGGCGACTCAAATATCGATTATCATCAGCATGGTGGTTACGAATTGTTCATGGACGATGAGCGCGAAAAAGCTGAGCACAGTTTTGACAACATAAATAATCTTAACACATTATTGCAGACAGTTGTTGGAGGTAGCGACATATATTCAGCTGCTAATGACAAAATAGCAGAATTTGGATTTAACACAGTTAGCGGGATGATCTTTAACCCTTTTGAGGGACAAATACACACCGGCAAAATGATGCGAACACTTTTAAGAAAAGTGCAGGAGCTCGATGTGCTGGTTCTCAACGACTGCGAAATTCAAAAAATTGAAAGCGAGAATAACAGCATTCGCCTTGTTACATCGCAGGGAAATTTCAGCACGGGCAAAGTAATATTAGCGACCAATGCTTTTGCAAACCAGTTATTTCCCGGTCTTAAAGTAACACCCGGCAGGGGGCAGGTATTAGTAACCAAACCTATCGCGGGTTTAAAATTGAAGGGTACCTATCATTTTAATGAGGGCTATTATTATTTCCGCAATATCGACAACCGGGTTTTGTTTGGAGGTGGCCGAAACCTTGATTTTGCCGCTGAAGAGACCTGGGAATTCGGGCAAACCGAGCTGGTAAAAAAGAAACTTATTGGCTATTTAAATGAGGTTATTGTACCCGGTCAAAATGTTGAAATTGATTATTGGTGGAGCGGTATAATGGGCTTTGGCGATGGCATAAGTCCTATTGTTAAACAAGTTGAACCAAATATATTTTGTGCGGTGCGCTGTAATGGAATGGGTGTGGCTATGGGCAGCCTTGTGGGTGAGGAAGTTGCACAACTTGTATTAAATAGTTGATGGCATTCGTTTAAATTCAATTATTGTTTGTCCAGCGTTAAATTTTTTGATTATGTGACAACTTCTATGTTTTGCTCTTTATTTACAAAAATAAAGTCGTAAGTTCGGGCTATGGAAATGGATAATACAAAATTAAGTGTTGACGAGATAATCGCGTCCCTTCAAAATTTAAATAATGCGGAGAGAAAGAAACTTCAGAATGCGCTGTTTGAACTTCAGAATGATATCGACCTTAAGAATGCTATACAGGAAAACCTGGATGACATAAAAAATGGCCGTGTCAGCGCGCACGAATCCATTATGAAGGAGATTAAGGCGACTTATAACGCATAGCTTTTAGTATCCTGAATCTTCATAACAACTAACCCCCCTTTGTCATTGCGAATGAGGAACGAATGAAGCAATCTCGTAGCTCTTTATATCGTCGAAAGATATATTAACAACTATCGATCAATCGTTCCTTATTCATACCAACCCTTACTCAAATCATTCCACGCAGGATTTTCGGCAATAATAAAATTGATCTTCTTTTGCCGTGAGCCCGCTTTTAGTTGTTTTTCCCTCGCGATGGCATCCTGTATCTATTGAAATTCCTCATAGTGCACCAATTTATTGCATTCAAATTTTGATATAAATCCCTTATAAACCTTCTGCTTGTGCTCCCAAATACGACTTTCGATATCACTTGTTACTCCAATGTAAAATACTGTGTTTACTTTATTGGCAACGATATAAACATAATATTGATGTATCTTCATTAGACATAAACATAGCAGATTAGCGACGAGATTGCCACGCTATCGCTCGCAATGACAATAAGGATTGTAATGGTGTTTTCAAAACAACTCCACCAGTCTTTCCAATGCCATTCCCCGGGAACCCTTTATAAGTATTGTAGAATTTTTAATTGGGTTAGCTTTTAGGCCGATAATCGCATCCTCAGCTGTCAAATAAAACGTCGATCCTGCTTTCGGACTTTCCGACTTTCCGACTCCCGGACTTCCAGCATAAAACTCCTTCCCGATAAATATCCGCTCATCAACCAGCGTTTCCATTGCTTTTTTAATAACTGCCGCGTGCTCGGCCGCCGCTTCTTCACCCATTTCAAACATGTCGCCCAGGATCAATACTTTTCGCTTCGCATTTATTTTTCCTATGTTTTCAATAGCTACAAACATGCTGCTGGGGTTAGCATTGTAATAATCACAAATTAGTGTGTTAGTTTCCGTCTGCACAATTTGCGAGCGATTGTTTTTTGGCTGATAGTTTTCGATACCGTCGTTTATCTCCTTATCGGTCAATCCGAAATAAACTCCAATGGTTATCGCAGCCAGGATATTGTCCAGGTTATAGGTCCCCGTAAGTTGCGTTTTCGTGGTGTAGGTTTCGGTTGTATTATTGTTTGTCCACCGCAAAGTTAACAGCGGAGAATTTTCAATAATGCTACCAGCAACCAGGGCATCTTTATTTGAACCATACAGAATCACATTACTCAAATTACGAACGCGCTTCATTTCTATTAAAATATCATTGTCGCTATTTATAAAAGCAACTCCCGAACCATTTTTACTTTCGGACTTCTTCAAATAATCATACAATTCCCCTTTTCCCTTTTTGACACCTTCCACTCCGCCGAACCCTTCCAGATGGGCTTTACCAACGTTTGTAATAAGGCCATGGGTAGGCTGAGCAATGTCGCAAAGAAATTCAATTTCCTTTTGGTGATTTGCGCCCATTTCAATAACCGCCATTTCGTGCGACTTATCAATTGTTAAAATGGTCAACGGCACACCGATATGATTATTGAGGTTGCCCTGCGTAGCCTGCGTTTTATAATGCTGCGATAAAACAGAATATATCAACTCTTTGGTAGTTGTCTTCCCATTTGTTCCCGTAAGGCCGATAACTGGTATGTTTAACTGCCGGCGGTGATATCGTGCCAGATCCTGTAAAGCAGTTAGCGCATCATCAACTATGACACATTTTTCGTTGATTTTGCAGGCTGGGTTATCAATTATGGCGTATGCTGCTCCCGCTTCAAGCGCACTCGCCGTAAAAGTATTGGCATCAAATTTCTCGCCTTTAAGGGCAAAAAAAAGGCTGCCGGCGCTTATTTTCCGGGTATCGGTGCTGATCAGCGGGTGCTGAAGAAAAAGTTTGTATAGTTGTTCTATTGAGGTCATGAAATTAATTCAAATATTTTATATTGTTCCTTCGCGTCGCATCCAGGCTATTACCGCCTTGATCTCTCCGTAGCTGTAATCCTCGCCCAATATTTCTTTTAAAGGCGATAACTTTTCGGCGCCATAACTTTCAACCGTATCTTTTATTAAAAGTTTCTTTTTTTCATTTACCATTTCGTGCACATCGACCGCACCGGTGTAAATATAATAGCTTAAATGCCCTTCGATAGTCGTAGTCGCCAGATTTCGTTCAGTTGCTATTTCGGAAACCGTTTTGCCCGATTTGAACATCGTAAAGCTATCAAATGCCGTACTCGAAGACCTGGTCGCGTTTGTTGATTTTTCCGCTCTCGTTTTCCTTTCGCGCTTAGGAACTTTAAGCTTTATTTTAGAAGCTAATTTATTCCTTTCACAATAACTTTTAACAGGTAATAAAAACTCCCGTCCGTACCTTGCCAGTTTTACATCACCAAAACCTGATATCAACCTTAATTCATCAAGGCTTTGCGGGAGGTAAGTAGCAATTTCCAATAAAGTTGCATCAGAGAGTATGATGTATGGAGGTACATTTTCGTGAAGGGCAATGTCGCGTCGTATGTTTTTAATCTCGGCTAACAAAGCTGCTTCAAATGCCAGGGCTTCCGCAGTTTTGTGTTCTTCTGTTGTTTGTGATTCTATGAATTCGACTTTTTGGCCGCCTTTAAGTACCGCTTCACTTTGCAGAGTCAATTTTAACACCGGGAAAGCATCATCAGTAACCTGCAAATATCCCATAGTAATTAATTCGCGGATATAGCGTGACCAGTCATTTTTAGCAATATCAGCGCCGATTCCGTAGGTTTTTAATTGCTTATGCTCCTCCCGTATTTTCTCACTTCTTGATCCTCGCAAAAAATCGACAACATAAGAGCTTCCGAAACGCTCCTTCAGCCTTGCTACGGCCGACAATGCTTTTTGTGCGATTAAAGTGCCATCAAATTTCTTAAACTCGGTTAAACAGAAATCGCAGGAACCACAATCAGAAGGGAAATCCTCTTCAAAATATTTTAACAAAAATTGCCGCCTGCAGGCTTGCAACTGGCAATAACGCACCATATCATTAAGCTTATTGAGCATAATCCGGCTCTGCTCAGGGTTGTCCTCAATGGTGGCGAATTGTTTGAGTTTGATGGCATCGCCCGGCGAGTAAAGCAGTAAGGCTTCGGATGGCAATCCGTCCCGCCCCGCACGCCCCGTTTCCTGGTAATACCCTTCTATGTTTTTAGGCATATCTACATGTATCACATAGCGCACATTTGATTTATTAATGCCCATTCCAAAAGCGATGGTTGCCACAATAATTTTTACTTCGTCCCTTAAAAAGGCTTCCTGGGTTCGTGCCTTAACTGCATTATCCAAGCCGGCGTGATAAGCTTCCGCTGAAAAACCCTCCGATTTCAAATCCGCAGCCAATGCTTCCGTTGATTTACGCGAAAGGCAATAAATGATACCCGAGTCATCTTTCCGCTCATCTAAAAACCCAAGTAATTGGTTAAAGCTATTCCTTTTTGGTATAACCCGATAGGTAATATTAGCCCTGTTAAATGACGAAACAAATATGGCCGGGTCTTTAAGATTTAATTTTTCGAGGATATCTTTTTTTGTGAGCTCGTCCGCTGTCGCAGTAAGCGCAATAACAGGGGTGCCCGGAAATTCATTTTTTAACCCCGACAATGCCAGGTATTCGGGCCTGAAATCGTGACCCCAGTGTGATATACAATGTGCTTCATCGATAGCTATCAGGGAAACCGACAGCGTTTTTAAAAAAGTAATTAATTTGCTTTCCTTTCCAAACAATCGTTCAGGTGCAAGGTATAGCAACTTAATTTGGTTGTTGCGGAGTTTGGTTGTTAGCTGAATTTGTTCATCGGGCGTTTGGCTCGAATTCAGGAACGCGGCGGGTATTCCGTTTACGTTCAGGCTGTCAACCTGGTCTTTCATCAGTGCTATCAGCGGCGAAATAACGATGGTAAGACCATCCAGCAACACAGCAGGCAGTTGGTAACACAACGATTTGCCGCCGCCTGTAGGCATCAAAGCGAGTACATCTTTTTTATCCAAAATACGTTGAATAATGGCTTCCTGTTGGTACCGGAATGCACCGTATCCAAAATATTTTTGTAATGCCTGTACGGGTGTCATGTTTTTGATGTGGGATGTGAAGATATGCAAATGTGTGGATTTCGCAAATGTGATAACTAAGATTTTTAGGATTTAAGGATTACAGGATTTTAATTAATCTTATAATCTTCGAATCCTAAAAATCTTAGTCCAGACAAAATTTTAACTAAATTAGACGATCATAAACAACCCTTATGTCAAAAAAGCTCTTAGTCCTGCTTCTTTTTCTAAGCCATTTTTCCTCAACTTTTTCGCAGGAAATATCATCGCCTCAAAAATTTTTAGGTTACAAATTAGGTGATCAGTTTACACCCCATTATAGAGTTGTTGAATATTTCAGATACATTGCACAGGCATCAAAAAATGTAAAACTGCTGCAGTATGGCACTACAAACGAAGGCCGGCCGCTGTTGGCAATGTTCATCGCTTCGGACGAAAATATTGGGCGGCTTGACGAAATCCGGAAAAACAACCTGCGCCTTGCGGGTATTGAAACTGGGGCAGCAATAACAAATCCGCCGGTGATCGTTTGGCTTAGTTATAATGTACACGGCAATGAGCCAGCTTCCAGTGAAGCATCGATGCAGGTTTTGTTTGATTTGGTTAATCCATCAAATAGCAGTACCAAGGCCTGGCTCAAAAACACGGTCGTTATCATTGATCCATGTTTAAATCCTGATGGTCACGACAGATATGTGAATTTTTACAATTCGGTTAAAGGGACAACACCCGATGCTAATCCTTCATCCCGCGAGCACGCAGAACCCTGGCCGGGAGGAAGGGTAAATCATTATTATTTCGACCTAAACCGTGACTGGGCATGGGAAACACAGAAAGAAACACAGGCCCGGATGGCTTTATTTAATAAATGGCTGCCCCAAATACATGTTGATTATCACGAACAGGGATACGATGCACCTTATTATTTCGCGCCGGCAGCCGAACCCTTTCATAAAGATATTACCAAATGGCAACACGATTTTCAGAATATCATAGGTAAAAATAATGCGAAATATTTTGACAGGAACGGCTGGCTATATTTTACCAAACAAGAATTTGATCTTTTATACCCTTCATACGGCGACACCTATCCTATCTATAACGGATCTATCGGAATGACCTATGAGCAGGGCGGAATAAGCGCCGGGCTGGCAGTTGTAATTCGCAGCGGCGATACTTTAACACTTGCCGATCGTATAGCACACCATCATTCCACCAGTTTAAGCACCCTTGAAACCGGCTCGGCTTATGCGCAAAAGCTTGTGGATGAATTTAAAAAGTTTTATGATAACAGCAGGACTAACCCTCCAGGCGAATACAAAACGTATATAATAAAGAACAACAACAATGATAAAATAAACACATTAACCAAACTGCTCGACAGAAATGGTATTCAATATGGTTTTGGCTTAAAAAATCCGATTTCAGGATTCAATTATATGACTGGAAAAACGGAGCAGTATTTGCCGGGCCCCGGCGATCTGATCATCAATGCTTATCAGCCAAAATCTGTTCTTTTAAATGTATTGCTTGAGCCTAAAACATTTGTTACTGATTCAAACACATACGATATCACTGCCTGGTCGCTACCATATGCTTATGGCTTAACAACGTATGGCGTAAAGGAATCCATTAAGCCACTTTCGGAAAGTTTAAGAGCCGAAGCGCCGCCCGCTTTTACTGGTTCATCTGTATATGCTTATGTTGCAAACTGGCAGTCGGTAAACAGCGTTAAGTTTTTGGCGGCCTTATTAAAAAAAGGAATAAAAGTAAGATATTCGGAAAGGCCGTTCGAAGAAGGCGGCAAAAAGTTTACAGCCGGGTCGTTACTGATAACAAAGGCCAGCAATGATCGTCTTAATTTTGATCAGGAAGTCACCCAAACGGCGACGGATGTCGGTGTTGAACTTACCCGTTTAACATCGGGTTTTGTTGACAGGGGGGCAGACCTGGGATCTGTCTCGATAAGGTTTATACGTGCCCCGCGGGTAATGCTCATTACCGGTGATTCAGCTTCGCCTGAGGATATGGGCGAAGTATGGCATTTTTTTGAACAACAGATAAACTACCCCGTAACGCTGGTTAGATATAAGGATTTGCACAAAACCAAGCTAGGTGATTTTGATGTTGTTATATTTCCGAATGGTAACTACGATGACTTCCCTTCGGATAAATTGCAAAATTGGGTGCGCGACGGCGGCAGACTCATTGCCATTGAAAATGCTGTTGCAGAACTGGCTGACAAAAAGGGTTTTGCTATCAAGAAAAAGGAAGACAAAAAAGATGATAAAACCGATTCAAAAAATAAACTTCAGTCTGTAAATTTATATGGAGACCGCGAACGCGAAGCTATCCGGTCTAGCGTACCAGGCGCCATTTATAAAATAAAGCTCGATAATACCCACCCGCTTGGGTTCGGACTATCTACAGACTATTTTACACTTAAACTAAGCGACGACATTTATGATCTTTTTGGGGAGGACGGCTGGAATGTGGGTACAGTAAAAAAAGACGCATATGTTGCAGGTTTCGTAGGGCAAAAGAGTAAAGAAAAAATTAAAGATGGCTTGCTTATCGGCGAACAGTCACTTGGCCGTGGCGCGGTTATTTATTTAATAGACGACCCGCTTTTCCGCAGCTTTTGGGAAAATGGCAAGCTGTTATTCGGTAATGCGGTTTTTATGGTGGGACAGTGATGTAGTTGGCAGTTAGTAGTTGGCAACGTGCAGTAAAAACACTTGTTTTACTGAAAAAGCTTGACAAAACTATGAATCAATTATTCATAACTTTGCCCTATGGTAATTGAAGTATTAAAATCCAAACTTCATCGGGTTAAGGTGACGCAGGCTGAGCTGAACTATGTTGGCAGCATTACAATTGATGAGGATTTGTTAGATGCAGCTAATATTATTCCTAACGAAAAGGTGCAGATTGTAAACAATAACAACGGTGCCCGCTTTGAAACTTATACCATAAGAGGCGAACGCGGCTCCGGTACAATTTGTTTAAACGGGGCTACCGCACGATTAGCACAAGTGGGGGATATCGTGATCATTATGTCGTACGCCTACATGGAAATGGACGAGGCACGAAACTATCAGCCAATCCTGGTATTCCCGGATGGTAATAATAAATTAATTAAATAAAATAGCTTTAACCAACACCTTATTACCTGATGAAGTTTTTATCCACTGTTATTATTCTAATAATAGGCTCTTCCGCTTTTGCACAACGGCAAAATGTATATTTCTTAAAAAACAATGGCAAATATGTTGATCTGAAGGACAGTGCCGATTATGTCAGGGTTGTACGGGAACCCGATTCAGCTTCAGTATTATATAATGTGTTCGAATTCTATCTCGATGGCAAAAAAAAGCTGATTGGTAAGTCGTCAGTTATTGATCCGCCAAAGTTTGAAGGCCAATGCGTAGAGTACTACAAAAATGGGTCACAAAAGGCGTTGGGTAACTTTAAAGATGGGTTAATGGTTGGTTTATCATATGAATTTTACACTAATGGGAAGCTCTATATTATTAGAGAATATCCTGACAATAAAGACCTTTACAATGATTTAAACGACAACTTTTTAATAAAGGCAAGCTATGACTCACTGGGTACAGTACGGGTGGAAAATGGAGTTGGATACTACAGCGGATACGATGCTGATTTCAAATATATCAATGAGGAAGGGAAGGTGAAGAACGGCAAAAGGGATAGTGTTTGGAAAGGTTATTATAAAAATGTCGAGACCACTTTCATTGAAACCTACAAGGACGGCATTCTAATTATTGGAACTGGTGTTGATAAAGACGGAAAAAGCACTTCATATACAAAAGCGAGGAGTGCCCCGCCTGAGTTTAAAGGAGGCGTTGATGCTTTTGGTATATATCTTTCAAAAAATATCTATTACCCCGATTTTGAAAGAGAAAGTAACATCCAGGGAAAGGTGATTTTATCTTTTGTGGTGGAAAAAGACGGAAAAATTAAAGACATTAAAGTAAACAAATCCGTTAGTCCTGGCATTGATCACGAGGCTGTCAGGGTACTCAAAAGTTCTCCTCTTTGGGTTCCCGGTATTATGTTCGGCAAACCAGTGCGAGTTGCCTATGGTGTGCCAATAAGTTTTTCTTTAAGCGATTGATTTTATTTAGGATTTGCGCTCAAGCCCACTACCAGATGCAGGTTAGCAGTAACATTTATATGGTTATGTAATTTGTAAACCATACGCACCTTAACCTTTGTTGGTGTAGCGATGATCTTATCCAGCGAAGCTGAATTATCAATATCTAGCACCATGCTATTTCCAACACCGGCGGTTATGTCAGTTCTTGATGCCACTAAAATCTCGTTGCTTCCGTCATCTTCCGACAGGTAAACTTTTACCGAATCAAAGTTGCCGATATTGAAGTCGGTAGGATCTTTTGATTGAAGTTTCGCCGATACTATTCGTACGTCTTTTATCTTATCGCCGGGGTTGCCATTTTTACTTATGTCCTGGTCAAAACTACTGGCATTGGCGGTTATTGAAAGTTCCTCACCAACTTTTGATGCTTGCGGGATAACCAATGTGGCGGTATAAGGGAATGTCGATTTTACTGCAGATTGCATAAAGGCACAGCCTGCAGAAAATAATAATAAAGAAAATAGTACAAGGAACAGCTTGCGTTTCATTTCGATAGTTTAATTTTATTAGAGACTTAAATATGGCAATTTAAACGCAAACTACCCTGAAACCTTATCCCGTAATAAAAATAAAATGTATCAATAGTAACACAGTCTATATGGAGAGTATCTCTACTATTTTCAAAAAGTTGGGGTTAATATCCGTATTATGCTTAGTGGCGTGCTCAAACGGTGTGTAAGCTATTTCGTTATGGATAAGCCCTATCATTTCATTGCGGTGCCCATCGCGTAAAGCCTCAACTGCAGCTACACCAACCCGGCTTGCCAACACACGATCCATACAGCTTGGCCGACCACCACGCTGGATATGGCCTAACACTGAGATACGGGTATCGTAATTCGGAAATCTTTCTTTTATCTGTTTGCCAATTTCAAAAGCATCGCCGGCTTCTCCGCTTTCGGCAAGCATAATAATTTTCGAGGCCTTATCTTTTCTGCCGCTTTCAAGGCGCTCAAATACCGCCGCCAGGTCAGTTTTACTTTCTGGTATTAATATGGCTTCAGCACCGGCTGCTATGCCTGTGCGCAATGCAATCAGGCCTGAGTCGCGGCCCATCACTTCAACAATAAATAACCTGTCGTGCGATTCAGCAGTATCCCTTATCTTATCAACCGCGTCTATCACGGTGTTTATGGCTGTATCATAGCCTATTGTAAAGTCGGTGCCGCAAAGATCGTTGTCAATAGTACCCGGCAAACCCACAACAGGAATATCATATTCCTGTCCAAAAATCTTCGCTCCGGTAAAAGTGCCGTCACCGCCAATGGCAACCAAAGCATCAACATTATTCTTTTTTAACTGTTCGTACGCCAGCGCGCGGCCTTCAGCGGTTTTAAACTGTTCGCTCCGGGCGGTTTTTAAGATAGTGCCGCCGCGTTGAATTATATTGGAAACAGATTTGCGGTCCATTGCAAACATATCACCTTTGATCATTCCCTCGTATCCACGACGTATCCCGGTAACTCCGATGTTATAATAAATTGCTGTACGCACAACTGCTCTTATGGCAGCATTCATCCCAGGCGAGTCACCGCCGGATGTAAAAAGTCCTATATTATTAATTTGCGTCATTTCTTTGAAAAGGCGATGTTTCGCTCTGTAAAAATTCTGTTTTACATAAACTCTGTTACAAAAGTAACGGCCAGTAACCACTCTGTAAAAGTCCGCGAATTTACATTAATTTTTCGGTCGAAAAACTATTCGTTGAAGATTGTAGGACCATACGCTATAGCGATGAATTTATAAACCCATCGCTATAGTGTACATAATTAATTATTTAGCGTTGTACGCTTTGATACCGCTATCTAAAAATTTAGTGTAGTTCGATACATCAAAGTTTGCTCCCTGCGGTGGCACCAATACATTCCCATTACCATCAATTATTACATAGAATGGCTGCGAGTTGGTGTTGAATTGCGTTGTTTCATAATCACTGTTTTTGCCGCCGATGGTGGTTATTTTTTTTCCACTGAATGTAGAATTATAATATTCGGACGCCGGTAGATTTCCTTTTTCATCTACGTACAATTCAAGCAGCACAAAATCATTTTGCATTCGTTTTTTTACACCGGGGTCTGACCATATTTCATTTTCCATTTTGCGGCAATTCGCGCAATTCCAGCCGGTAAAATCAATTAATACTGGCTTCTTCAACTCTTTCGATACCTGTAAAGCCTGGTCATAGTCGTACCACTCGTTTAATCCGTTATGCTTACCCCGCTTAAAAATATCTTCATACTTTTTTTCTTTGATGGATGTTTGCTGGACTGGAGCTATTGAGCCGGCATCATTTCGGGTCAAGTCAAAATCCTGTGTCGCAGGTGGTGGTAAAAACCCGCTGATCACCTTAAGCGGCGCACCCCATAAACCAGGTATCATGTAAATAACAAAGGCAAAAACACCTATAGCAACAAAAGTACGCGGAATGGAAAGGTGTTGAACGTCGCTATCCGCCTCAAATTTTATTTTGCCTATTAAATACAATCCCATCAACAACCCTAAAGCTATCCATAACGATAAAAATATCTCACGGTCAAACCAGTTCCAGTGATAGGCCAGGTCGACGTTTGAAAGAAATTTGAGAGCAAAGCCAAGCTCCAGAAAACCTAAAACCACTTTTATAGTGTTAAGCCACCCGCCCGATTTTGGCAGGCTTTTTAAAGCGGACGGAAACAAGGCAAATATTGTAAATGGCAACGCCAGGGCAAGTGAAAATCCGAACATCCCAATCGCCGGCCCCATGCGGTCGCCTTTTGTTGCAGCGGCAGCTAATAAACTGCCAACCAATGGCCCGGTACATGAAAACGATACCACAACCAGCGTTGCGGCCATGAAAAATATCCCGACAGTGCCGCCCTTGTCAGCGTTTTTATCGAGTTTGTTAGCAAGCGAGCTTGGCAAATTAATTTCAAACGCACCTAAAAATGAAATTCCGAAGACTACAAGCAGCAAGAAAAAGAAGATGTTAAAGATGCCGTTTGTGGCCAAAGCATTCAAGGCGTCAGGGCCAAAAATCAACGTGATAATTAGCCCTAAAGATACATAAATAACAATAATTGACAATCCATATAAAAGCGAATGCCAGATACCCTTAGCGCGTGATCCCGATTTCTTGGTGAAAAAGCTTACTGTTAAAGGCAATAAGGGATAAATACAAGGCATCGTGATAGCTAACAATCCACCTAAAAAACCGGCGATAAAAATGGCCCATGGAGTTGTAGGCGTTTCCGATCCTGACAATGCCGCGGCTTTTGCCGTTACAGCTTTTGCATGTGCAAGCGCCCGTTCTGTTGCTTCGCGTGTGGTTTGCATTTGCCTCCTCATGGCAATGCTATCCGCAGCCGTTGGGATGCTTGTAAATTGAACGCCACTTGTAGAAACGGTATCCGCAGCTTTCTTTTGAAAGCTTTTTGCAGGATTTACCCCGGCAAGGCCAAATGTAATTACTGCTATTAAAAGAACTATCTTATGTTTTAACGACGTGCGTTTACTGAGTGATCTCATTTTTGTAGGTCAGATTACTTACTCAGCGGAATAGAAAAATCCACGTCTTCTGGTGGAAGACACTTCTTGTCGTTGCAGGTCATATATTCCAGCTGCCCTTTAACAACCAATGCATCCGGAGAGTTTAGTTTTATCCTTTGCTGAAAAATAACCGACTTCTCAAAATAGCTAACATTCATGCTAAATGCTTTTTCATATTTTGTTACAGGTGTAGACTCTGTTGTTTTACCCATCAAACTATAGGCCTTTGAAGGAGTGAAAGTGAATGAGGTTTTTACAGGGCCGCCATCTTTTACATTTTGTGAGTAAATATGCCATCCATCCTGTATGGTTGCTTTTAAAAATATCACAGCCTCTGTGCTACTGACCTTTTTAGCGCCATACGACCACTTTACCGGAGTTTCTATTTGAGCATATGTGCCAATACTTATCATTAGCACGGCTACCAGGAACAAACATTTTTTCATACTATTATTTTAAAAATTCAATTTCTTTCAGGCTAAACTCTAATTCTTCATTATTATTTTCCACAACCAGCAATCCATTATCTCTCACATTTCTGATAACGCCGTTAAATATTCCATTTGCGGATTTAAAACTTTTGTTTTCGTTCAACCAATATAGTCGTTTCAGATATGTATTCCTTACAAAAGAAATTTTGCCCGCCTTTAGGTTTAAATAATAAGCTTCAATATTGCGACAAATGTCGGCTAATAAAACTCTTAAATCATAATCCTGATGTAAGATTTGCTTTACAGACGTGGCGTTTGACAACTGGGGAGGAAAAGTCTCCTGGTTAACATTAAGGCCGATACCGATAACAGAACTTTTTATCTGGCCGCCCTGCAATACATTTTCAATCAGCATGCCTCCAAGTTTACAGTCGCCATAATATATATCGTTAGGCCATTTTATTTTTAGTTTATTACCTAATAATGGCTCAAGGGCATCAAAAACGCCCAGGCTGATAGCCCTGGTTAAGTCGAATTGATTTGCCACAGGTAAAAAATGGGGAGTAAGCAGCAGGCTGAAGGTTAGGTTTTTTCCGGGCTCAACATGCCAGCTGCTTTGCTGCTGCCCCCTACCTGCATACTGGTTTTCTGCCATAATGACTGTTCCCTCCATCAATGGCTTAGAATTTGACAGTAATTCTTTGAGGAAATTATTGGTGGAATCGACTTCTTTTAGTTCAACAAAATTTTGTCCAATAAATAACCCCGAAAATATGTTATTTTGCAAAGTATAAACGTGTATAATAAATTAACGATCAAAATCGTTCAAAACTAATTCTTTTTGATGGTAAAAAACAAAGCGCTAAGTGAATCCGCTTACATTTCTGAGCTTGCCATACATGGCATACAGGAAAAAAAGGGAAATGATATTATCAGGTTAGACCTTCGTAATATATTTAGTTCGGTTGCTGATTATTTCGTAATCTGCCATGCTGAATCAGCCAACCAGGTAAAAGCCATAGCAAATAGCATAGAAGAAGAAATTTATAAGGCCACACAACAGGAACCCTGGCGAAAAGAGGGGATGGAGTTTGGCGAATGGATACTGCTGGATTATGTAGATGTAGTTGTGCACGTTTTCAGGACGGATAAACGTGAGTTTTACGGAATGGAAGATCTGTGGGGCGATGCCGAAATTAAAATGTATAAAAGTGCATAAAGCCGTAACGGATGTGTTTCCGCCTGCGTCATCGGCAGGTAAATATGAATGTTAAATAAAGATTGTAAGTTTGAGCTTGAAAGAAATGAAAGATAATAAATTGGAAAAACCAAAACCCATCCGGAAAATACCGACCAAAAAAATAGCCCCGAAGCCGCCAAAACCGAACATAATGTGGTTTTATGCCATCATTTTGGTTGTGCTTTTGGTGGTAGCCACGCTTTTAAATGGAAATACTTTAAGTCCTATAACTTTTCAGCGGTTTGAAACCGAGATGCTAAAACAGCATGATGTTGAAAAGGTAGTTGCCTATCGTAACGGCGATCTGATATTCGCTGATGTATATATCAAAAAGGAAAGTTTAAACAAACCGCAATATGCGGATGCTAAAAAAGAGCAGCATGCATTTCCAAATATGGCTTCGGGCGATGCGCCGCAGTACGTGTTTACAGATGCTACCTTTGAAAGCCTAAAGACATCCATAAACAACGCTCAAAAAGATTTTCCTGACGCGGAAAAGATTCCTATTTCTTATGAGCAGGGCCACGAAAGCCTTTTATCAAACTGGTTTGTACAATGCATCATAATGGCGGTATTGCTTGTTGCAGTATGGTTATTTATAATGCGCCGCATGTCGGGAGGTACCGGCGGTGGTCCAGGCGGTCAGATATTCAACATTGGTAAATCAAAGGCTACTTTATTTGACAAAGAAGCACAGGTATCGGTGACGTTTAATGACGTGGCTGGTTTAGAGGAAGCCAAGCAGGAGGTTATGGAAATTGTGGATTTTCTTAAAAATCCAAAGAAATATACAAATCTTGGTGGTAAAATACCAAAAGGTGCACTATTGATAGGCGCCCCGGGAACAGGAAAAACGTTGCTGGCGAAAGCGGTTGCCGGTGAAGCGCAAGTACCATTTTTCTCTTTATCAGGATCGGATTTCGTGGAAATGTTTGTTGGTGTGGGTGCGTCGCGTGTTCGCGATCTGTTCCGCCAGGCAAAAGATAAAGCGCCCTGTATCATATTTATTGATGAAATTGATGCTATCGGACGTGCTCGCGGTAAAAACAATATTGTTGGCGGTAACGATGAACGTGAAAATACTTTGAACCAACTGTTGGTTGAGATGGACGGCTTTGGTACCGATTCGGGTATCATCATCCTTGCAGCAACTAACCGCCCTGATGTACTGGACTCGGCTTTATTGCGCCCAGGTCGTTTTGACAGGCAGGTATCCATCGATAAACCTGATTTGATTGGAAGAGAGCAAATTTTTAAGGTACACTTAAAGCCAGTTAAACTTGCCGACGGTGTTGACGCGAAAAAGCTTTCTGCACAAACACCAGGCTTTGCGGGTGCCGAAATTGCGAATGTTTGTAATGAGGCTGCGTTAATAGCCGCCCGTAAAAACAAAGAAGCAGTTGACATGCAGGATTTCCAGGATGCCATTGACCGTGTAATTGGTGGTTTGGAGAAGAAGAACAAGATCATTTCGCCAGAGGAAAAACGCATAGTAGCTTATCACGAAGCAGGTCACGCTATCGCGGGCTGGTTTCTTGAACACGCCGATCCCCTGGTAAAGGTTTCAATTGTACCGCGTGGCGTTGCAGCTTTAGGTTATGCGCAATACCTGCCAAAAGAACAATTCTTGTACACAACCGAGCAGCTTATTGACGGTATGTGTATGACTCTCGGCGGGCGCGTTGCTGAAGATATTACTTTCGGGAAAATATCAACCGGCGCTCAAAACGACCTTGAAAGAATTACCAAGCTTGCTTATGCCATGGTTACCATATATGGTATGAATGATAAAGTTGGCAATGTATCCTTCAATGATACACAAGGCGAATACCAGTTTAATAAGCCCTATTCTGAAAAAACATCCGAACTGATTGATATGGAAGTTCGTAACCAAATCAGCGAAGTTTACGCGATGACGAAGAAATTGCTTCTTGAAAAAAGAGAAGGATTGATAAAATTAGCTGATAAGCTTTTAGAAAAAGAAATCTTGTTTCAATCTGACCTGGAAGAAATATTGGGTAAACGTCCGTTTGATAACCGTACTACTTATGATGAGTTTGTAAACGGTCCGGATGCCGACCAGGGGCCTGCAGCTAAAGCGCTGATTCCCGAAGGTGTTGCCGATCATTCTGGTACTTTCGAAAGAAACCCTGAAGAAACAGAAGCAAACGCTGACAAGTCTTAAGTCGAAAGTCTTAAGTTTCTAAGTAAAGAAAGAAATAAAAACACCAATTTTAGTCGTAAGTCTCTTGGCAAAACCAAAATGACTTACGACTTTTGACTTTATACTTTTGACTTAAAATGAGGGATATTACAACATCGAAAGAAAAACTTCTTAAAAAGATAAGAAAATCGCTTCTTGAAAAAAGAGATAACCCTTATCCCAATATGGAGGAATTGCCTCATTACGGTCAAGACGATGAATTACTTGAAGTGCTTTTTGCCAGCCAGTTTACGGCGATATCGGGGCAATTTGTGTTTTGTGAGAATGAAATCCAGTTTATAGAAAATTTACTTGAGCTTGCCGAAACCCGTAAATGGCGGAAAATATATTGCTGGGAGCCACCCTTGCAAGATATATTGAAGCGGTTTGAGTTTCCGTTTTATGAAACCGATAAAAATTTTGAGCAGGCAGACGCCGGTTTTACCCTTTGCGAAGCATTGATAGCCCGCAATGGCAGCATATTATTGTCGAACGCAGATATGGCTGGTCGCCGGTTAAGTATTTATCCTCCTGTCCATATTGTTTTAGCGTACACCTCCCAGCTTGTTTTGGATCTGAAGGATGGTTTTAAGCTCCTTAAAAATAAATACGGCGATGAGCTGCCATCAATGATAGGCAATGTTACCGGCCCAAGCCGTACGGCGGATATTGAAAAAACCCTTGTTTTAGGCGCTCACGGGCCGAAAGAGCTTTTTGTATTCCTGCTTGATGGGTAGATAAATCTTGTCTGAATCAGGATTTGAGGATTTTCTTGATTTCCCCCAGGGGGACGGAAAGAGTTATTTGTCCTTCCGGACCAGTAGATTTGGTTTTAAACGCCTGCGTTCCTTCTTAAAAAGGGCTTTTTTTGTCATCACGAACCATGATTTTTAACAGACATTTTAATTATTCATAAGAAAATTCTTTTTATAATAATTAAAAATACCGTGAAAACACGGTATGAATTACATATTCTATTGTTTATAATTGGGCCATTATCAACCTTAACTAAAAAACCAACTATGGCGTCTATTATCGATCCTGAATCGGCTAAGAGCTTAATCGCGGAGTACAAAAAACAAAACGCTGCCGATGGCGGCCCAGGGATCACAACACCTGATAAACAATTTTTGCACGGATATTTTCTCGACAGGGAAAGCTTAGAGCATCTTCTAAGTAATCCAAAAGTTGTAGGCGTGAGTTTACATTTTGCCAAACATCCCGATCACATAGGATCACCACACAATCACTTTACTATGCTGTATGCAGGTGCGGAACCAAACACGACATCAAATGCTACAACGACCCATATAAACACTGGCCCGATCTATGGAAACACACCGCCATGCCCTGAAGTGTGCGGTAGTATAAGCAGTGACAATAGTTAAAAACCGCTAATTGCATATGAATTATAGGAAAGCAATTCTATAACTAGTATACAATACCTTTAAAAATTTAATATCTATTTGCGGAGACTTGTTGTTTTTAAAACATTCAAACATTTTTAAAATAGACTATTAAATTAAACTAAAATAAATTGAAGTTTTCATCGACACTTTTTGTAGAATATCTTTATTTCCCCATACTCTTAATTGTATTAATCATCGGCATTGTAACCTATAAAAAATTAAATCTCCCCTTTAAGATATTGACTTTTTATGCCGGCAGTACATTTTTTGCAAATATTGCAGAACGTATATCTGTGGTTATTTCAGGCACGAACGCCCCCGTACTTCATATTGAAGATTTATTGGAATACATTTTTTGCGCTTCTATTTATTATTATTTTTTTACAAATAAAAACATAAAAATAGCAATAATAACCTCCATCATAGTTATTACCATTTTTGCAATTATTAATGCCTTTACCTGGCAGCCTCTTCTTAAAGCTTTTCCTACTAATATAACCCTGCCAGCTTTTGCTATTCTGACTATCTTATCTCTGCTATTATTCAGGCAAATGCTGCTTTCCCCTGTAAATATCCCTCTGCTTAGCCAGGGTGTTTTCTGGTATAATACAGCAATCCTATTTTATTCAACAACGCTATTTTTTATCATAGGGCTGTCCAATTATCAGCTCAGGTTTCACGGGCTCGTAAAATACTTCTTTTATTTATGGTATGCCATACTGTATATATTTGCTGCACTACTTGCTTTGACATTGTTAAAAGCCAGTAAAGAGATTAATAAAAGCCATGCCAGTAGGCGAGCTTCATTAATTAAGAATCTATTTTGAGACTTTACGCAGAATATTTATATTCATAACAAAAACAAACTCACAGTCACCAATGGGTCCAGAGGGACAGCGGTGATACAAATCAACAAAAGCAGTGAATCCGATAAATACAATACAATATTTTTACTCCATCATTCTTTTATCCCTGGCTATTTTTGGTATTTTAATTTATAAAAAGCTAAACACGCCTTTTAAAATATTATCTATTTCTACTGTGGCAGCTTTTTTAGTAAACATTGCGGCCACCCTGTGTGTAAAACGCTTTCACACTAATGCTCCGGCACTACACGTTGAAGGTTTATCGCTTTTTATTTTTTATTCTCTTATTTATTATTATCTTTTTACTAATAAAATCATAAAAACAATTGTAATAACGACTGTAACAATTGTTTCAGTTTTCGCGGTTGTTAATGCCCTAATTCTACAGCCTTTTCTAACGGTTTTTCCTACTAATGTAAATCTGCCAACTTTTGCTATTCTGACTATTTTGCCGTTATTATTGTTCAGGCAAATGTTGCTTTCACCTTTAAAAACTCCTTTGCTTGACCAAGGGGCATTTTGGTACAACGCAGCTATACTTTTTAGCTCAACAACGCAATTTCTCATCATTGGGCTGTCCAACTATCAAGCCCGGACGCACAGATTCCAGGCGTATTTATTTTATTTATGGTATGTCATATTATTTATATTTGCTGCATTAGTTGCCTTGGCGTTGTTTAAGGCTGGTAAAGAAAAAGAAAACTATGCAAGCTGATGAATTGGAGTTAATGATTTTATCAACTACTGCATTATTTGTTGTTGTAATTGGTTTTATTATTTACTTCGTTGTTTTATACAGAAACAGACAGCTAAAACATAAACAGGAGCAGGAAGCTCTTCAATCTGCATTTAACCAGGAACTGCTGAAGACCCAGATTGAGATCCAGGAGCAAACACTTACTTACATTAGTAACGAAATTCACGATAATATTACCCAGGTGCTTTCTTTTGTAAAATTGAATCTCGGTTTGGTTAACAGCGAGACGGAAACAAATAAGAAAAAGATAACCGAAAGCCGCGACCTGGTTTCACAATCCATCAATGATCTCCGCAACCTGTCGAAAAGTTTAAGTTTTGAACACATTAACCAACTTGGTTTAGTAAAAACAATTGAAATAGAAACTGACAGGATTAACAATAGCGGGTTGCTCAATGTGACGCTAAAAATTGACGGTGAGATTTACCCGCTTGGTGAACAATGTGAGTTGGTGTTATTCCGTATTTTTCAGGAAGCATTAAATAATACGCTCAAATATTCAAAAGCTAAACTTTTTAAAATCAACTTGCAATATAGTGCTGAATTGTTTAATTTAACCCTCGAAGACGACGGTATTGGTTTTCTAACTGGCCCCAATGTAAAATCGGACGGATTAGGCTTACGAAACATGAAAAACCGTGCAGCTTTAATTGGTGCCGATGCAAATATAGACAGTGTTCCTGGCAAAGGCTGTCGTATCAAAGTGATCCTAAATCCCTTAAAACTAAGATTATACGCAGATGGAGCCCATCAAGATCGCTTTAGTTGATGATCACCGCCTTTTCAGAAGCGGCATTTCTTTGCTGATCAATAATTTTCATGAGTACAAAATAATTTTTGAAGCATCGAACGGTGAGGAGATGGTTCATAAAATCACACCTAAACTTAAACCTGATATTATTTTGCTGGATATGAATATGCCCGTCATGGATGGTTCATCAACGGCGAGGTGGCTTATAGATCATTACCCAGAAATCAACATAATCGTTTTGTCAATGATCGACGATCCTGAAAAGGTGCTGACAATGATCAGAATGGGAGTAAAAGGGTATCTTCTCAAAGATTCGGAGCCTTTTGAATTTGAACAGGCTTTGCAAAAAGTATCGCAGGGTGATGTGTATTATCCCGAATTTGTTACCAGGCTTTTAATACACAGCTTTAATCAGCATGTTGCCGATGTACCCCTCAACATTCGCGAGCTGGAGTTTTTAAAATTAGTTGGCACTGAGCTCACCTACAAAGAAATTGCCGATCAAATGTGCATCAGTGTACGAACGGTTGACGGTTACCGTGACCAGCTTTTCGAAAAATTACAAATAAAGAGCCGCGTCGGCCTGGCACTATACGCTGTAAAAAATAAATTAATAGAATTGTAAATTACTAATAAAATTAGCAATTTTGTTCTATGCCACATGAGGATAATAATGACTTTTTTAAGGGGCGGGGTGCGCAAGTAAATACCCATAATAAATTTCTAAAAAGTAAATATGTATTAGAACATATTGAAGGACTTGACGAACCCTTGCTCGAAAATACGGCAACCCAACTGTTTATTGAAAATCCTAAAAAGATTGTAAGCGAATCCAACAGTCCCGATCTTAGCCATATGTATTCTATAAACCCCTACCAGGGTTGTGAGCATGGCTGCATTTATTGCTATGCCCGCAATACGCATGAATACTATGGATTTAGCGCAGGCCTCGATTTTGAGCGTAAAATAATTGCCAAACCCAACGCCGCTGAGTTACTTGAACAATATTTTAACAAGAAGAATTACCAGCCGGTGTGCATCTTGCTTTCTGGTAATACCGACTGTTATCAGCCCATGGAACGAAAACTAAAAATAACCCGCTCACTTTTACAGATGTTCCTGCTTTATAAAAACCCGGTTAGCATCATCACGAAAAACAATGTTATACTGCGCGACCTGGATATTATAACCGAACTGGCAAAATTGAATTTAGTGCACGTAAACGTATCGTTAACTTCATTAAATGAACAGTTAAGACAAAAGCTAGAACCACGCACAGTAACGGCCACTGGCAGGCTGGGCGTTATTCAAAAACTATCAGAAAAGGGCATCCCGGTAAGAGTAATGGCCGCACCCATTATTCCCGGTTTAAACAGCAGCGAAATTCCGAATATCATCAAGGCTGCCGCCGACAGGGGAGCCCTCGCTGCAGGCTTTACCATCGTCAGGCTTAACGGCAGCATATCTGAAATTTTTACCGACTGGATAAACAAAGCATTCCCCGACAGGGCCGAGAAAGTATTAAACATGATAAAATCGTGCCACGACGGTAAGCTAAACGACAGTGATTTCGACCGCCGTATGAGCGGCGAAGGGCAGGTGGCTGAATCTATTCATCAGATGTTTCGCATGGCCTGCAACCGCTTTTTAGCTGGCAGAGACATGCCGGGATTTAATTATGATTTGTTTGTACCGAAGGGAGGGAGGCAGACATCATTATTTTAGTGAATGGTTGGATTTGGTTGATTAGGAGATTGACTTGAGTTATTTTCCGTTATTACTCATATCTCAACCCAAATCATATAGCAGAGCAGTTCTCTCCAAAGAAATATGCCTAGCATCAGTCTGCCAAAGAAGTGTCTGCCTTAAATTATCAATCCACGGAACTTTGTACAATTGGGTAAATTTAATGGCATAGCAAAAAAGAAGGGACCTGATAACGATCTCAATAGTGATATTTGAAGATAAATCAATAATATTGATCTGAAATTTAAACAATGGAGACAAAAAAATTGCGGAGCCAGCAATGGTTTGGAAAAAAGGGCAAGGATGGCTTTATCTACCGGGCATGGATGAAAAACCAGGGCATACCTGCTCACGAATTGCAGGGCAAACCTGTGATCGGTATTTGTAACACGTGGTCTGAACTTACCCCCTGCAATGCCCATTTTAGGGAGCTGGCCGAATCTGTAAAGCATGGCATATATGAAGCAGGCGGTTTTCCGGTAGAGTTCCCGGTGATGTCATTGGGAGAGACATTGATAAAGCCGACTGCCATGTTATACCGCAACCTGGTAAGCATGGATGTGGAGGAATCGATCAGGGCCAATCCTTTGGATGGCGTTGTATTGCTTTGCGGCTGCGACAAAACTACGCCCGCATTGGTTATGGGCGCATGTAGCGTAAACCTTCCTACAATAGTCGTTTCCGGTGGTCCGATGCTTACCGGTAAATATCGCGGGCACGACATTAGCACCTCTGATGTTTGGCGTTTTTCCGAAGCCTATCGTGCCGGAAAAATGAACGATGAAGAGTTCTTTACGGCCGAAGCCTGCATGGCACGGAGCAGAGGGCATTGTGCGGTTATGGGTACGGCATCAACCATGGCCTGTATGGTTGAGTCGCTTGGCTTAACCCTTGCGGAGAACGCGGCAATACCAGCTGCTGATTCAAGGCGGAAAGTATTGGCACATCTGTCGGGCAGCAGGATAGTGGACATGGTAAGAGAAGACTTAAAACCATCGGACATTCTTACCCGACAGGCATTTGAGAATGCGGTGACAGTTAACGCAGCCATCGGCGGCTCAACTAATTTTGTAATTCATTTGCTGGCCATTGCGGCACGGATAGGAGTCGACTTTAGTATGGATGATTTTAACACGAGTATTAAAAAGATCCCGCTGCTGGCAAATTTGCAGCCATCTGGAAAATACTTTATGGAAGATTTTTATTATGCAGGTGGTTTGCCCGCCCTGATGAAAGAACTCCACGACGTTTTAAATAGCAATGCCATTACTGTTAGCGGTAAGCCGATTGCTGAAAATTATATTAAGAGTGAATGCTTTAATAGGGATATGATTGCCACAATGGATAGTCCGTTTAATGACGTTGCGGGTATAGTCGTGGTAAAAGGAAACCTTTGCGAGAACGGCGCCGTGCTTAAACCATCCGCTGCAAGTCCGGCACTAATGAAGCATACCGGGCAAGCGGTGGTTTTCGAAAATATTGAGGATTATAAGGCAAAGATCGATGACCCAAATCTTAAGGTTGATGAAAGCAGCGTTTTGGTGCTTAAAAATGTTGGTCCGAAAGGGTACCCCGGGATGCCTGAAGTGGGCAATATGTCGATACCAAAGAAACTGCTTGAAAAAGGGGTTACCGATATGGTGCGAATTTCGGACGGTCGCATGAGCGGAACCGGGTTTGGCACAGTTGTATTGCATGTAAGCCCCGAAGCTGCGATAGGCGGAACCCTCGCTATCGTACAGGATGGAGATATTATTAGACTGGATGTTGAGGCAGGCATTTTACATCTTGAATTGTCGGATGCAGAGATCGCGGAACGCAAAAAACAACTGAAGCCATTTGAAAATTTGAGCGGGAGGGGTTATACCTGGCTTTATCAAACCAATGTTGAGCAGGCACACCTGGGGGCTGATTTTGGATTTCTGAAAGGTGGTTCGGGAAGCGAGGTATTGAGGGATTCACATTGAAAAATTTATTTATCAGAAATAATTTAAAAACTATATTTGGAAAATATCTTTAACTAAACCTTTAATCATGACCTACTATTTAAAAAGCAAACACTCTTTTAATTTTTTTATAATCTGCGCCTGTTGCTTATTTATAGCTTGTTCAAAAAGCAAATCCGTTGCGCCTCTTTCAATAACTTCCGTCGACGTTAATAAGGGTATTTACAATTCAACTGTTAACATCACCGGAACCGGATTCAGCACAAATAGGACTGCTGATAATGTCCGTTTTAACGGTAAACCTGCGGTAATTACCGCCGCCAGCAGCACAAGCTTAACTGTGAAGGTACCATTAAAGGCGGGTACAGGCAATATTACTGTAGATGTTAATGGCACCTCTGTTTCTGGTCCTATATTTACATACATACCCTCAGCACAAGTGAGTAATTACGCAGGCACTGGAACGAAAGGAGCTTTGAATGGCCCGGGAAGTACCGCTTCATTTAATGGTCCTAATGCACTTGCGATTGATGCATCAGGTAATTTGTATGTTTCCGATCCGGGAAATTGGCTTGTTCGTAAAATTAGTATAGACAGTGTAGTAAGCACATTGGCAGGGGGAGGCAACCCAAATCAGGATACAGATGGAATAGGGACGCAAGCTTCTTTTCCTAATGCAACTACAGCGATCGCGTTGGACGGTGCTGGCAATGTTTATGTAACTCAATTTGAAGGCGTAATTCGTAAAATAACACCAACAGGAGTTGTTACTACTTTTCTTGATGGAAGATTTGTACCCGGATATAGCTTTGATTATCCATCTGGTTTGGCAATAGATGCTTCCGGCAATTTATACGTATCCGTTTTTTTCCATAACCAAGTTCAAAAAATTACCTCAGGCGGAGTAGTTACTAATTTTGCAGGTACTGGTAATTCCGGTTCAGATGACAACTTCCCCGGATCTTTTTTTAACCCAGCAGGCTTAAAATTCGATCCAGCCGGCACCTTGTATGTTGCTGATTATAATAATAGCAAAATTAGAGCCGTAGACCCGACAAGACATGTAACTACTGTTGTTGGTTTTACACCTCCCAATACTTTTAATTCCGGGTCAGTAAATGGCCCCATTGCTACGGCCTCACTCAGGGGCCCAAGTGATATCGCTATCGATTTGAAGGGGAATATATATATAGCTGATACCGGCAACAATATGATTAGAATGATAAGTGCAGATCGAACGACGGTAAGTACTCTTGCTGGAACAGGAAAGAACGGCGCGACCAATGGACCAGGAGCAGCGGCCTCTTTTAATCTGCCAACTGGCATAGTTGTCGATGCACTCGGAAATATATTTGTCGCTGACAGCGGAAATAATGTTATCCGAAAAATAGTAATGAATTAAATAATATTTAAAAATGTCAATTAAATACGCATAATAACGTCCATACATTGTTATAATAAATTTAAATAATGGCAGAAAGGAAATTTACAGGACAAGTAGCAATTGTAACCGGCGCCGGGCAAGGTATAGGATTTGAAATAGCCAGACAGCTATTGTTTAACGGCGCTAAGGTCCTTATAAATGATGTAAATGAAGAATTGGTTCAAAGAGCAGATCATCTGATGATTGGATTTGAAGGCAGTTATATAACTCTTTGTGGCAACGCGGCCGATGTAAACTTCATTCAAAAAATGGTTGATACAGCGGTACAGCATTTTGGGAAACTCACTATAGCAGTTGCTAACGCGGGGATTACGCTGTTTGGTGATTTTTTAACTTATCCTGCTGAATCGCTTCAAAGCGTAATGAATCTGAATCTGCAAGGAAGTTTTTTTATGGCACAAAAGGCGGCACAGCAAATGATTAAACAACAGAGCGGCGGAAGCATACTCTTCATGTCGTCGGTAACCGGTCACCAGGCACATAAAAACCTCGCGGCTTACGGTATGACAAAAGCTGCACTCGAAATGCTCGCCAAAAACCTGGTAATTGAATTATCGCCCTATCACATTACGGTTAACACTGTAGCGCCCGGAGCGACGCTGACAGAACGGACACTGGAAGACGCAGATTATAAAAGTACATGGTCGCGCATTACACCAATGGGCAGGCCTGCGACCGTGGAGGATGTCGCCAATGCGGTGCTATTCCTTGTTTCACCGGATGCCACGCATATTACCGGGCAGAATTTAATTGTTGATGGCGGATGGACAGCGGTAAGTACATCGCCGTATTGAACAATCTGGAGACGCAACGTATTGCGTCTCTACAGATTTAATTTATCAGCATATCAACCCTGCTATATTTTCGTTTGTAATCTTGTGGCGTTAGCCCGGTAATCTTTTTAAAAACTTCACGAAAAGTTTTAATGTCGTTATAACCGGCGTCGTACATTAATAGATTGATGTTTTGTGTGCCCTTTTCGAGGGCTTTTTTTGCGGCTTCTATTTTTACCCGCTGCAGATACTCAAATGGGGTGTTGTGGGTTGCTTTTTTAAAACGCCGGATAAAATTGCGCTTGCTCATATTGGTATGCCCGGCAATTTCGTCGATGTTAATTTGAAGGTGATGATTTTGCTCGATATAAGTTTGCGCCTTCAATATCTCGTCGTCTTTGTGCTGGCGCTGGCCTTTAAATACCGCAAAATGCGATTGACTTATCCTGTCCATATCTAACGAAAACATTTTACTGGCCCATATTCCAACTTCTCTTCCGCAAAATTTATCAATCAGGTACAGTATCAGGTTTAAAGAAGAAAAAGCACCGCCGCTGGTATAGATGCCTTCCTGATCTGTAATCACCATATCCGAAAGAAAATTCACATCAGGATACCTGCGTACAATATCGTCCATATCGCTCCAGTGCGCCGTGCACGACCTGCCCGGTAGCAAACCTGCTTCGGCAAGAAAATAAATTCCCGAACAGAGGCTGGCTACCTCAGCACCATTTTGGTATTTTGTATTTATCCAGTTTATAATTGCTTTGTGTTTTTTTAGCATCATGTCCCTATCGCCGTAAAATGCAGGGACAATGATAAGATCAGGGTCACTAATCTCCGCTAACGTGGCGTAACTGGCCAGGGGAGCCGGAATAGGCAACGGATGATCATTTGATTTTGCATTGGCAAGCACAATTTTAAAAGGCTGCGGCTTACCGGAGTGTTGAAAAAGGCGATTGGTATGAATAAACATATCCATAGCGCCAGTTACAGTTGACAGCGTCGCATCCTCGTGTATAATCAAAGCAATTTCCTTCATGGTATCAAATATAACCAAATACGCGGAAAGTGAATGGTTGATTGGGTGAGTAGTTGATCACGTTGTTGTTATAAAAAATGTCATCTCGACGAGGAACGACGAGAGACCTTATAAAACATAGAAAACAACAGTGCGAGACATTTAAAACAACTACTTAATCCATCAACCAATTACTCAATCAACTTAGCGCAGACCTGGCATATTCGCGGCACTTGATTACTTCTTTAACCGCATCGGAACCAGCAGGAATATTATATTCAAGCTCGATGGTAGCCGGGAATTTATATTTATTTTTTTTCATTAACGCCAGCACATCTTTTATCGGCGTATCGCCCTCACCCCATGGCATATTCGGACCGTTGTTAAATTTCCTATCCTTTAGGTGCATGCTGGTTATCTTGGCGTGGTTTTTCAAAATGAAATCAACCGGGCTGCTGCTGGTTCCCGCTACATAATGGCCAATATCAAGATTAATACCATTATATTCAGATTGACTTAGCGCTGTATCCCAAAGCGTTGGCGTTGCCTGGGTGTGTGCGTGATAGCCAACCATCATTTTATGTTTGGCAGCCAGGTTACCAAGCCGTTGTGTTTGTGCATTGTCTGTAGGTAATTCCACGGTGACATGAGTGCATCCGAGCGCCTTTCCTGCATTAAAAGAATAGTCAATTTCTGCATCGGTATTTTTAGCGCCTAAGGCATTTGGTTTCCATGCGTATATTGTTACACCGGCGTCATTATATAGCTTCCTCAACTCAACGAATTTATCCATGGGACAATTGGCGCGCCATTCGGCCATTTTAGCGAACGATTCAGGAGTTCTATCGTGCGCGGGTGCACCGGCAAAAGCCTCGGCGGCATCACCCATCATTTCTATGGCGTTGATGTTACAGTCCTGGCAGTATTTCAGTAGTTGTTCGGCGCTGCCAGGCATGCTCCTGAACGAATAAGTAATCACGCCAATTTGTACGCCATTTATTTTTGAGTTAGGCTTTTCAGCTGCAAAAATTGAGCTTGCAAAAGAGCTTTTCGATGTTAAAGCAATACCTGCCGCTGCCAGCATACTTGTGCCAATAAACCGGCGACGGGATAAATCCTGATTTTTCATATCAATAATTAGTGGTTAGGAATAATTGGACAACTGAACGGAATTCAAATTTATTGATTTATTGACTTGATACAAGTCGGGATTAGTAACGATTTTGTGTTTTTTGAAATGAGATAAAACCCATTATTTGTATATTTGCTATTGTATTTTCCTGTGGTGTAATGGTAGCACATCAGATTCTGGCTCTGAAGATTGAGGTTCGAGCCCTTGCAGGAAAACTTTCTTCTTACACCCGGCCGGTAGCCGTGTTCACGTTCATCACACGCCCTGTTTTGTGAGTGTCTCATTAACAGGCACTTACAGCTTCTTTTTGGTCAAAAATCAGAAGGAAAAAGGGTAAAACATTGTAAATCAACTATTTAAATAGTCCATTAAAAAATATTGTACTTGCTTGAAATTGAGGATTTTAGCTCCATTCTTTTGCCTCCATCACTAAAATAACGTTTCATTTTCGTTCCGCGTGAACACGAAATGAACGCTAACGTGAAAGTATCCTGATAATCGAATCAATGTCCCTGTCCGGATCGCCCTTCCCGGAAAAAATGAGATCGCCTGATTCATCATAAAGACGATAGGTAGGATAAAGCAGTACCTTCAAGGGTTTTGTCAAATTTTTCTCGATATTTCTGTCGATGAAGTAACTACTCCAAACAAGTTGATGTGTTATATCAAAATCGGCAACTTTTTTAATATCAAAATCATAAGCGATGCTTATAATGGACAGTTTATCAGAAAATCTTTGTTGAATTTCCTTTAAGGCAGGTATTTTTTCTATACAAGGCACGCACCAGGTACCCCAGTAGTCTATTAAAATATATTTTCGCTTATGGAGAAATGAACCCAAAGTTTCAATTCTATCGTTCGCGACGTTCTGTAATGACATTGTAAAGGTAGTATCATTAAATTTTCGCGGCGGAGATTGATAGGAGATAAATAATTTTATTTTCTCACTGCTTATTACGCTCACGGAATCTATTGAAAGAGATATCTTATCATTATTCCAGTAATCACCAATATCGAAAAATATATAATCGTCTTTACCGTTGCATCTAATTCTAAATTGTAAATTATTTACTTCATTATAAAAGGATTTGGGTTGGGCGTAGATAGTAAGCGACTGATCGTTGATTAAAATATCTCCCACCCAGAACTCGTTCCTAATCAATAAAAAATCTGTTGTGTCTCTTGAAGCATTCGGTTCGTTTCGGGTTCCAAACGAAACAGGGTTTATTTTAACATTAACTGATCGCACAGTTCCATCGTTGGCTACCTGGCTTAACAAAGTATTCCGGAGCTTCTCGGCAACACCCGGATTATTTGTTAAACTATCTATCTGTGCAGGGGAATAAATAAGTATTTCATTATTGGATATTACCCCATCCTGGTTCGCATCTACAAGTATTACGTGATTGCCAGTTGTGTCTATTCCAGAGATATAATTTATTTTCGAGGATGCGTACTTGCTTATATTATTCGCTAACTTATCAGTGTCAATATAAGCATACCGGTTAACAGATTTGACTTTAGCTAAAAATGCGTTATGATTAATTTCGCCACTTTTATATTTTCTATAATAATCTTCGATCGGTGCTAAATAAGTATAATAGCGATTATAATATTTTAATTTTATTCCGGCTGGCAATTTTAAATTACCGCTATCCACGTCAGTAGGAAGTATACTGGCCGTAAACATCGGAATATGACCAATGGTTTTTGTTAATGTTACTTCAGTTCGCTGACAGAAACCTTTTGAACAAAGAAAAAACGATAGATAAATTAAAACAAAATACCTCCAATATCTTTTCAAGTTTTTTATTCCAGGCAGAAATTTCATGATTAAAGTATTATAAGGTTTCTAATAAGGTAAGGCTTAGTCTTTTTAATGTCGAAAACAACCAAGGAAAGATACAAATTATTTACAATAAGGAAGCCAGGCGTTTACACCAAAACAAGTTGCGAAACAATTTTTATACCTGCATTTTTAGCATTTTGATTATAACAGCGGAATTAATAATAGCAAAGGGTGTTTTCACGATATTTTCGGGTAATTTGGTTTATCACCAAACAAAACCTCGAAAACGAATCCGTTATTTCATCATTAATTAATTATATTTGACTAATAATTAGTTATGACTATCAAGAGTATCGAGGAACAAATCAGCGCAATACGTGAAGTAACTGAACGCGCCGCGGCTTCTCCCGAAGCCGCTTTGGACTTCCTGCGTCGTGCTGGTATCGTTGGCGTTGCTAAGCGCAATTCCAAAAAATCTGCGAAAAGTTTGGTCTATGGAGATGTTGTTTCGCACAGATACACTTATGCGGCTGAAACTCGAAACTCAACCCACAAAGATACAACCGTAACTACTCCTTCCATCGCCGATAAACCAGGCAGAAGAAAATCAAAATAACATGTCTGATTTTAGGTCGGGTTACATCATCGCCTACCATGGTTGTGATCGGGAGGTAGGCCTTCGTCTGATTAACGGTGCCGATGAATTAAAACCCAGTACCAATAAATGGGATTGGCTGGGAGAAGGCATCTATTTTTGGGAAGAAGACCCTGCCAGAGCAATTCATTATTCTGAGAAAAACGCTTTAGGAAAACAAAAAAACAAAGTTCGGGCGAAAACTCCATTCGTTGTCGGGGCGATCATTGAACCGGGAAACTGTCTCAATTTAGTTGAAGTAGAATCTGTGAATATTTTAACAGAGGCTTATGATGGCCTTAAACAACTGATCGAATCAAGTGGCGAGACCATGCCTGTTAACACAGAGCAAAATAGGTCCCTCGATTGTGCTGTTATCAATTACATTCACCAGGTAAACGAAGAAAAGGGGCTGCCATCATACGACTCGATAAGATGTGCATTTCCCGAAGGTGACCCGGCGTTTCCCGGATCAAAAATCACGTCCCTTGTTCATATACAAGTTTGCCTTCGCAATCCGGAACAAATAAAAGGATATTTTCTACCTCGTCCGATAAACAAATACAACCCTAATATCAAGTAAGATTACTCTGCCGTTAGGGCGGTGCTTAGCTTTGAAATGCTTTTACACCAAAACAGGTTGCGAAACAATTTTTATACCCGCATTTTTACGCCATGCATATTTGTTTTGTAACCGATAGTAAAAAGAAAGACCTAACCGCCGATGACTATGCAGCAGCGGCCTGCTTGGAAGCAGCAGCCATAACCGTTGCGGCCGCTTGCTGGGATGATGGAAATGTTAATTGGGAAAGCTTTGATGCCATCATCATCCGGTCCACGTGGAATTACTATTTAAAAATTGACGAATTTAACCATTGGCTGGATCGTCTTGCCGGGCTGGGTTGTTTGGTGCTTAACCCGGTTTCGGTTATCCGGTTAAACCAGGATAAAAAATACCTGCTTTATCTTAGCGCTGCAGGGAAAAACATTCCGGCATTAAAATACGTCCCTCAAAATTCATGTGCCGATATTTCGGGAATTTTAAAAGAGAATAATTGGGCTCAAGCGGTTATTAAACCTGCTGTTTCTGGTGGGGCATATAATACCTGGGTCACTTCACAAAGCACTGCCGCCGCTGATGGGGCCCGCCTTAACGATTTGCTAAAAACGGGCGGTTACTTAATTCAGAAATTTATCGAAGAGATAACCGAAGGCGAATTATCATTGATTTTTTTTAATAAAGTTTTTAGTCACGCGGTACTCAAAAAACCTAAAACCGGCGACTTCAGGGTTCAGAAAGATCATGGCGGTACAGTTGAAGATTTTTACCCCAGCGACAAAACTATAGCAGAGGCCGCAGCTTTTCTGCTGGATATACAGGAGCCATTGCTTTATGCCCGGGTTGACGGTGTTATCATCAACGATGCCTTTTATTTAATGGAGCTGGAGCTGATAGAGCCCGCGCTTTTCTTTACCAAAAACAAAAATGCGCCGCAAAATTTTTACCAGGCACTGAGTGGTTTGTTGCGGGTTGCGGAAGGGAGATAGTTAATTCCCATATATTGGCAAGTGTAGTTGTAAATGGATACAGACTCCTCCAACATTAATAAAATTTCGGATAGCACGTTATTTAGTTAAATCGCAATTTCATCACTTTTTCAAAGAATTGTTCCATTTCGGGATTTACATGAAAAGCTTCTGATCCTGGATAAATTTTTTGTTCGATCATAATACGAATCGCTTCCGAAACATAATTCCATGCCATATTTTGATTTGGAAAGTTAGTTACCGGTAATGCAGTATATGGCAATGCCGTAAATTTAGATAAATCGTAAGCACCTTTTCTCGCCCAATGATATGGAGTAAGCAGTATCGGGACAATCATAATTGATCCATCTCTATTCCAACGATCTATAGCATTTTTAATCTCGTGTTCTTTTACATACTTTGTTGACATTAGATTTTCGCTAATCATGAAAAAAATGATGTCCGCTGCGTCGAAATTTGCTTGTATGACATCATCCCATGAGGACCCTGCAATCAGCTCACTGCAAAACCAAGGATTTTCCATTAACCCGTCATCTGCAAGCGGAACAAGGTATTGTCTAAATTTGTTAATCAATTTAATATCTCTCTTTGAGTAAGATATTACCGCCTTTCTGGGACGTTTAAGCTCAGTTTTTGTAAAAGATTGAAAATCGTAAATAGGAAGAGTTTTCATTTTGCCTGAAATTCTCCGTTTTTCATCGATCCTAAAAGCATTAATTTGCAGTTGATCAGTTTCGCTACACAACTCTTTGTAATTTATAAAATATATTTCGTCTAGTGAAATGAAAAGATCATCTGGTCTGCACGCTTCGTTTTCATAGAACTTTAACGCATGCTGAAATTTTAAATACATAGGATGATTGAAATCCAATTCATGTGCACTTAAATTTTGTTCATAAAATGCCTTGTGATCTTCAAATGTTAATAAATCAAGATTCCAATACAAACCTAATATGCCGTAGAAAAGGTATCTAACAACTTCTGTTTGCCCGGACACTTCAATTGATTTATCAAAGATCGCATAACCTTTTATCTCCAAAAATTCAAAATCAATATTGATTAATATTTTGGCCTTATTTCCTAAAATGAAAAGCAGCTGATCTCGCCAAAACTTTTTACGATCAGGAAGCGCTCCAAAAAAACAAATAATCTGGTTGATTAATCCAAATGGCAGGAAGTGCTTAAACTTCAGTGTAAATAAAGGATTAGTTAAACCGAAAGTCATAAGATCAAATTCGTTATTATTGTTGGCTAGAGGAAGAAAGTTCGGTATGATATAGCTTTGATTTTGTTCATGTCGAAAAATGACTTTTTGGCGGACAAGCATCGTGATAATATCCGCATCAAACTTATCCAAATCATTAAAAGGAACTATACCTGGGTCTTTTTCGTTAAGCAGTTTAAGGTTTAAGATAGTGTCGTGTATATACTTAACTAAAGCAACTGGATTCAGCCAGACTTTATCGGGCATTTCGTTTTTATAATATAAAATAAGGCCTTGTTTGTGTAATTGATCCAAATCGAGAGCTAAGGCGTCCATAGTATTATCATGGTCTCGACCGTAGTATGGAAGAATTTTTTCAATATTTTTACAACGATAATCGGAAGTCTGATTTTGCAAAAGTATGAAAGTGATAAAATCAACGTACCATTGTGGCTCTTTTCTTTTTGGTCTGGTTTGATCAGCTAGATTAAGAATTGTCGATTTCATATATTCAAGACCGATCTGATTAGTCTTTGATCCGATACTAGTTCTTTTTCCAGTTTCCGTTAACCCTAGGAAAAAATCGCCCTTTATGTTGTACTCCGATAGTCCTCCAGGGTAATTGCGAGCAGAAACATCTGCATGAGTTTGAACAAGTATGATCGGACTCTCATCATTTTCAGAAAATTTCTCTTTCTCCAAATATTTTTTTTGGGCTAACCAATAGTCAAGGGAAAAATCGCGAGTTATCACCGAATTGCTATCTGTTCTTTGTTGATTCATGTTGGTTTCGCTTTGCCACAATAAAACATAAACCGCTCCGCCACTTAAAAAAGCACGGTAAATGCCGTGATAATAATCCTGACCTCCAAAATCAAAAAAAATCACTGTTGGAATGCCGTTTTCGCTCTTAGGAAATCTTTCTATTTTAATAATATGGGTACTATCCATTTTGCCACTCAAGCTACCGGTTTGAATAAAATGGAGTAATGACGACTTGCCGCTAGCATGATTTCCCAATAGGATTACTTTTGCCGGTGGTGCAAACCTTTTTTTGAAAGTCTCTGCCTGTCTTTTTAGAAAACTAAGAATAATTGGCAAATGATTTTCCTTGCCGTCTAGAAAAAGCTCATAATGAAAAACAAAAGGATTCCCATCGGCTTTAAAGAAAGAGAGATTTTTTAATTTAGAAATAACATTTATTTCGTGAATCTGATTATTGCTAATCTCCAGTGAATTCAGCAAAGGTAATTTCTGAAGCGGCTCAAGCGACAAAATTTGGTTGTCGGATAATGTTAAATGACTTAATTTTTTTAAGTTCCGAATAGCGTCTAATTCGGTAAGCCGATTGTTACTTACGTCTAAATACTCTAATGATTCAAGCTTATATAATTTGGTTATTGATTGTACGCCGTTACCGCGAATAAATAACGATTTAAGCTGCGTCAAATTCTTAATTTGTTCTAGATCGCTAAATCCACTGAAACTTAGATCAAGAGTATGCAGATCTTCCATATGATATAAAAAATCATAATTTTTGACTCGTGTATTATTTAGATAAAGCGCTTGCAAGTGTTTTAATTCATATAAAAATGAAAAGTTTTCCAATTGTTGATTGCTAATGTTTAGCGATAGCAACGAAGGCAGGTTTTTTAGGAAAATACCAGATCGGAAATTCACATTACTCAGGTTGAGCATTGTGATTTCACCAAAAGGAGTCACTTCATAGTCTGACGAGTACAGGTCAATTCCCAAATTATGTTCCAATTGCCGAATTATATCAGGTTTCGAAAGACCTGAAAATCTGGGTTGAGGTAAATAACTGCCACTGTTCGCTTGTTTTATTTTCTGAAACATCTCGAAGGTGGGTATGCTAACTATAATTGGGGGAAGCTTCGCTGGTGCTATAAACCGCCGCATAAAGATTCGAGCTACTTCCAAAGGATCTAGATAACCAGCACCTGTGCCGAACAAAGGCATATTTACACCGCTTACTCGATTTGACGATAAAATCCATGTTAATATATTACCGCACAACCTTTCAATAATATCTGAGCTCGACTGAAAACCAGATACTGAATAGGCATAGCCGGCATAGAGATAATTATTATCTCGTGTAATATCGTAAACATGAATTGAGCCAGCATTTTTTTGCGGTGGTAATGGGATTCCCAATTCTGCGGCACGATTGCTAATATTAGTAGTGACGGTAGGTATATCTGATGCGGGTAACAATATGAGATTGGTTTCAGCCACCACCTCTGGATTAAACATATCGCCAAGACGAAAAGTAACGTTGTTCAACTTGAAGGCTTCGGAATTATGGTCAATTTCCGGTGTAGAAGAAATAAGTAGATCACAAGATATGTCGTACTCGAATTTATCCGCCCAAGCGAATATTTTAAAATATTTATATTCCGAAGAAAGTGGATAGACATCTTCAAACGTCTTAATTCCTTCTGCTGAACAATAAACGTATAAGCTATTTGTCTCGAGAAGATATTGTAGGTGCCATTCAACGTTACCCAAACGCTTGAAATTATTGTCCCGATAAAACACATCGTCCTTACCAAAATTATATAACACTAATTGGAAACGTTCCGGGTTGCTCCAAGTCGAATTATTCCATTCGCCTACCGCTAGATGGATGTCTTTATAGCGACTAAATTCAGGTTGTTTGTAGCGCGCTTTCGGATGAAAGAATTCAATGTCTGAAGTTGTCGACAATCGCAAACCAAACCGCCAAAAGGTTGTTCCCGGCTTTAGCTTAAATATATAACTAATACCCTGTAGGTCAAAAACCTCTGGCCATACTGTGTCGTTATGTACTAAGTTTCCGGTATTTGAAAGGGTAAAAGATAGTTGTTCTTTCACTGTAATAAAATTAAAGGTTTAGGCTAATGTAATCATTATTTCGTTTTATATTTTCTTGATTTATCGCAAGCTCGCTGATAGTTCTTTACAATATACTTTCAAAGCAACCCCGGCTACCGCAAGCGCGCTTGTGGCCCGCTTGAAAAGTAAACTTCAAGCTTCTGCTTTTGGAATTTCCTTTTGTTTAATCAAATTAACAGACTACAAAGGTCACAAGCAGGGATACTTGCTGCAGTGGAGGGCCCTTTAAAATCTGCTGTTTACCAAATTAAAAAAACATTTTTTTTGATACCATAATAGTTGCATTTTTATGCGCTTCGTTTAATAAATCTAAAAGCTAAAATAACTCCCATGGGAAAAGTAATTCTTGTAACCGGCGCTTCATCCGGCATTGGTTTGGCAGTTGCAACTGCGCTTCAGGCAAAAGGGCACACTGTTTATGGTTCATCACGCAACTTGACCAAAATGAAACCCGTTTCATTTACGCCAATTGAGCTTGATGTAACCAGTGATGCTTCGACAAAGGCAGCGATCGATAGAATTATAAAAGAACAAGGTAAAATTGATGTGGTTGTAAATAACGCGGGTAATGGCGTAACTGGTCCGGCTTATGCGATGCCTGTTGATTTTGCAAAAAAGCAATTTGAGGTTAACTTTTTTGGTGTGATACGGGTAAGCAGCACGGTGCTGCCAAAAATGATCGAAGCTAAAAGTGGTTTGATTATAAACGTTAGCTCGCTTGCCGGGCTTTTCGGCTTGCCATACCAGGGCATGTACAGTGCATCTAAATATGCAATTGAAGGCTATTCTCAAAGCTTGCGCATGGAATTAAGGAATACAGGCGTTAAAGTGGTACTGATTAATCCCGGCGACTTTAAAACCGACTTTACTCAAAACCGCGAAAGAGTTCCATTCCCGATCAAAAACGATAAATTGGAAACGGAGTATAACACAGCGGTTGCCAGCATGGAAAAAGACGAAAGTGTTGGTTTAAATCCCGATGTAATTGGCAAAAAGGTATGCGCTATTGTTGATTCATCAAGCCCTTCGCATCGGTACCTGATCGGGGCTTTTGGCCAAACCATTGCGGTGCCATTAAAAAGGATATTGCCCGGTGGTATTTTTGAAAAATTGATGAACGACCATTACGGGATAAAATAGCAGCGACTGTAATTCAAACCTTCGCGTCGGCACCAGACGTTCCTAACGGAACGTGAAGAGGGCTTTTCTGGGTTTCTACCGACCAGACGTCCCGAAGGGACGAGTTCAACGCTATGATCGTCCCTTCGGGACGTCTGGTTGGTAGAAAAAAATGAACGATGGCTGTAAGCGTTCCATCTCCGAAGGAGTCCTTTGGACGGAACGCCTGGTGAAAATGTGAAGATTGAATTGCAACCGTAATAGAAAGCAGATATTAATTGTTTCATTAGGAGGTGATTCAAAATCGATATGAAATTATCTCAACTAACATCTTACCTCGAAAGCCTGGCACCACTGGCTTACCAGGAGGATTATGATAACGCGGGATTGATTGTAGGGCAACCAGACCAGGAAATAAGCGAGGCGCTCATCTCATTGGATTGTACCGAGGCTATAGTTGACGAAGCTATCGCCAACAATTGCCAGGTGATTATTTCGCACCATCCAATTGTTTTTAGGGGTTTGAAGAAATTTAACAGCAAAACCTATGTGGAGCGTGTTGTTGAAAAAGCTATCCGCAACAATATCGCCATTTATGCTATTCATACCAACCTCGATAATATCATGACTGGCGTAAACGCCCGTATTTGTGAAACCCTCGGCTTAACAAACTGCCAAATCCTCGCGCCTAAAACAGGAATATTAAAAAAGCTGGTTACTTACGTGCCGGTTGATAAGGCCGATGAAGTAAGAAATGCCTTATTTGAGGCCGGTGCCGGAAACATCGGAAATTATAGCGAAGTCAGTTTTAATGCCGAAGGAACAGGAACTTTCAAAGGAAATGAGCAGACAAACCCCTACGTAGGCGAACCGGGAAAACGTCGCTATGAAAACGAGGTGCGTATAGAAACTATTTATCCGGCGGTGTTGGAAAGCAAAATATTGATGGCGCTTTTCCAAGCCCACCCTTATGAAGAGGTAGCTTATGATCTTTATCAGTTAACCAACCAAAATCAACAGGTAGGATCAGGAATGGTAGGCGAGCTGGATACACCCATTGACGAGGTTGTTTTTTTAAGTAATGTAAAGGAAAAAATGCGTGCGCAGGTAATAAGACATACTGCTTTTACCGGCAAACAAGTAAAAAAAGTTGCTGTTTGCGGTGGCGCTGGCGGCTTCCTGTTAAAGCAGGCAATAGCGGCCGGTGCCGACGTTTTTATTACCGCTGATTATAAATATCACGAGTTTTTTGACGCCGAAGGGAAGCTGGTTATTGCGGACATCGGACACTTTGAAAGTGAACAATTTACGCAACAATTATTGTATGATATTATTAAAAAAAAATTTAGTACCTTTGCCGTCCGTTTAACAGCAATAAATACAAACCCCGTCAAATATTATATTTAATGGAACAAACCGTAGAACAAAAGCTTAAAGCTTTATACGAACTACAAACCATCCACACCAAGATTGATAAAATTCGCCAGGTAAGAGGTGAATTGCCTATGGAAGTTGCCGATCTGGAAGATGATGTTGCAGGCCTTGAAACCCGTATACAGAAAATAAAGAGTGAACTGGATGATTTGGAAGATGATATAGTAACCCGTAAAAACCTGATCAAGGAAGCACAGGCCAATATAAAAAAATACGATACCCAGCTAAACGAGGTTAAAAACAACCGCGAATACGAGGCGATATCAAAAGAAATTGAAATACAGGGATTAGATATCCAGGTTAGCGAAAAAAAGATCAGGGAATACGGGTTTGAAATAACCACAAAAACCCAGGTTTATGAAAAAGCGCTGGCTGATCTTGAAGCACGTAAAAGCGACCTTGAAGCTAAAAAAGCTGAATTGGGAACTATTACCGCCGAAACTCAAAAAGAAGAAAGTGAATTAAATGTTCAGGCTGAAAAAGCAACAACGAACATTGAAGAACGCTTATTAGTTGCTTATAACCGCTTACGCCAGAATGCAAAGAATGGCCTTGCAGTTGTAACTATTCAGCGCGATTCATGCTCGGGATGCTTTAACCAGATCCCGCCTCAGCGTCAATCCGATATACGCCAACGCAAAAAGATTATTGTTTGCGAACATTGCGGCCGTATTTTGGTTGATGAGCAGATGGCAATGGAAGCTGAGACGGTTTAAAGGCCCCCAACCCCTCCCAAGGAGTCCGTTGGACTAAGAGAAGTTTTAATAGATATTTAAAGGCGCTTATTGAGCGCCTTTTTTGTTTTTAGCTTATTTTGTTTAGGATATTTGTCTAATGAACTTCTTATCATTTTCTTATCTTGTATGCATCATTGCAATCAGATGAAATATAAAATCCGTTTTTACTTTACTATAGTTTTTTGTTTTATCCTATTTATTAATGAAAAAAGTATGGCTCAAAATACTCATGATATGATGTTAAATAAGAGAGATTCTATTTACAAGACTTGGAAATTCAAAAGTCTAAAGCCGCTGGTGGGGATGGTAAGTATAGAAATTTTTGATGTGCTTGACTTGACTAACAAAGACACTTTGACTTATAGCATTGTGGGTAGCAGCGAGAAAAAGCAATCTTTGCCGTATAAGATAATAGACAATGCCATCATCATTCAAAATCAAAGTACGAATACCCATGTGGAATATAGGATTTCCGAACTTACAACCAACGAGCTGAAATTGGTTATTCACGCGACTTTCCAGGACAAAGACAGCAAGAAAGCAGAGGTCGATCTGGTAGAATTAACTTTTGAATCAAAAAATTAAATCGAGCAAATTTTAGCTGATTTACAGAACTAAGTAACATCAGATGCAAATAAGCGTCAAAAAGTAGACAGCAGACACTTATGCACCTCGAGACCAATATAATCGTACCACAAACACCCAAACAAATATGGGATTTGTTTAATGACCCCTATTTCCTGGTAAAATGGGACAGAAGCGTTGAACAAGTTATCCCTACTTCCGAAAATCCTACAAGCGCGGTTGGGTTTACCTTTGATACCATCGCACCGTTAAAAAAAGGACAAAAGAAACCCCTAAGAATGTCGTACCGGATTACAGAGTTTATTCCCGATTACCAGGCCAAAGTAAGCCTCGAAAAATCAAACATGTTTAAAGAGGCGATATGGACCATGCGGGTTGAGCCTGCAACAAACGGGACGCTGATTACCTGTTTAGTTGACCTGAAGGTAAGCCCTAAATATTTCTTCATGGTGCCGCTGCTTTATCTTAACAAAAAAGCGATATACACAGATCTGGAATATTTGAAAAAGGCGATTGATGCGCATTACACGAACTAAAATTTGAAAGTAAAATGGTTCTTAAATCTTATAAGTTGTATTGAAGACTAATAAATTTGTCATTGCGAGGTACGAAGCAATCGCGAACTCTGGATGACCGCTCTGTAAAGTATGCGATTGCTTCGTTCCTCGCAATGACAAGTTTTATGTTATTCGAATCCACCTCTATTTTAGAGGACATTATTAAAAGGGTTATTTTTAGAGAAAATTTAACGTGAAAAGATCCCGCATCACATACATCTTTTTGATTATTCTCACCATCATAATTGGCCTTCTATCTCGCGCGACAACAGCGATCCCGTTATTTATTGGTGATATATTGTGGGCCTTGATGGTTTATTTTATAGTGCGGTTCATTGTCATAAAAAAACCTATAAAGCTTGTTGTTATCTGCAGCCTTTTTTTTTGTTATGGAATTGAATTTAGCCAGCTATATAAAGCCCAATGGATTGATAATTTAAGGCATACGCTATTCGGCAGACTGGTGCTTGGCGACACCTTTCTTTGGGGTGATATGCTTTGTTATACCATTGGTGTTGGGATAGGAGTGTTGGTTGAAAGACGGATAAACCCTATCGCAATTAAAGGATAGCTGTTAATATTTATTTCCGGCTCAGATCAGTTATCAACGGGGGGATTAGATATTCGATGATTATTAATTAATCGCCCCCTGAAATTGGAAAAAACTATTGAACCTATTATTTGCACCGAAAAACTGCCTTTTGCCTGGTTCCTGTATCATCCAGTTATTTAATTTCTATAACATCAATCGCATAAGGAGATAAGCTGCCGGACAATGTTCCGGCTGCATCTACCATCAGTTTTGAATTGCCATAAAGTTTATTTGTGACAGTATTTTTTGGTGTGCCAGCAATATTAACTTTAACATCCTGAGCAGCGTCTGAAAGATTAACTATAACTATTACAGCGTGGTTATTTCCATATCGCCGGAAGGAAAACACGTGATCATTATTATTTTTAAGATTTTCGTATTTCCCGGATGCCAGCACATCACTCGCTTTTCTCAGATGCAAGATGGTTCTGTAAAAATGCCATAACGAATTCGGATCGGCCTTTTCTTCTTCAAAAGAAATGCCGTCATTAGGCACCAGGTTAGTTTGATCCCACCACGGGCCGGTACCTTTATACCACACTGCCATTCCTTTTCCTGTATCTGATTTATACCACTCAAAAGCTTCCCGCTGAGGAATGTCATTCGCATCCGTTTTTCCATATTTGTTAAAGCCTCCGGATCCAGTCATACCCAGTTCCTGTCCATAATAAATAGCCGGGAGGTCATTAATTAACAGCGTTATGGCAGCTCCAACCCTTAATTTGCCCGGATCTTTTTTTACTACTGAGGCAAACCTGGGCATGTCATGGTTCTCTAAAAAAACCACTTGCTGGTGTCCTTCCGGCGTTAAGTTTAAAGTAGAATCAGCAGCATTTATGATTTTATTTTTATCGAATGATGCAATTGCTCTTTGTAGATTAAATGCGAATACCCTATCCACATGTCCCTGGTTAAAATACTCATAGCCATATGACGCCCAGTTTGCCTGTTCGGCAACTATTTTCAATTTGGGGTTTACCGCTTTTAATTGATCTATTAAAGGAGCCCAAAAGTTTGCATACAGGTTCACAAGTTTACCTTTTCCGTCAAGGTCATCCATCATATGGTCCAGGCGGAACCCGTCAACGCCGTCATCAAAGTTTCCATCGTTGTTTGGATCCATAAATGATTTAAACAGTTTATAATTATAATCCTTAACTTTTTTACTATTAAGGTTTACCAGGGCTATTCTTTTTTTGACACCGTTATACCCGTAAAGCTCTGTGATCCCGAATATGATGCTTTCCGGCTTTAGGTTTGCGGTGTCGTTATATACAATATATTCGCTATAGGGAGATTTGGGGTTATTATAAGAATCTTTAAACCAGATATGATCTTCGGTAACGTATTGGGTTTCCATATCCAGATAAATCTTCATCCCTCTTTTGTGGATTTCCCTTACCAGGTTAATAAATTCTTGTCGTGTACCGTATTGGGGGTCAGTCTTATCAAAATCACTTGAGAAGTAGTTGTGGTAAAATGCCGATTCAACGACCGGAACTAGCATTATCGAAGTAACGCCTAAATCCTGTAGGTAGGCCAATTTTTCGTTTATCCCATTAAAATCGCCGTTCAAATCACCATTGCTGTCGTAAAAACTGCGTTGAAATAGGTGATAAATCACCTCGTTATTTTGGAAATTAACCTTCATGTTTTGCGGATAACCTCTAAGTGGAACTAACAAAACCAGCAAGCCAAGTGCTTTGATTTTTAAATTATTTAACATGTGGTGGTAACTAATTGGTATTTCATTATAAATATAAACGGATTTTTCTTTGATAAAATATTTGCGATAAAGGATTATTCATAGCTTTAAAGCTGTACGTTGCGGCCTTATTTAATTAAATCCCTGCAAAGTTTGATATTTCAAATTAAATTCAGAAATGACAAGATGAAGCAAATACTAATTCTAATTTTCCTCTGCTGTTTTTTTAACCAAACTGAAGCTCAGCAAAAACCACCCAGATTTCATGTTGTTGCGTTATATGAAAACGGTGGCCATCACATCGACTATTCAAAAGCCGCAAAAGTATGGCTTGACAAACTTGCTGCTGACAGTAATTTCTCTATTGATTATATCCAAAACACAGATCTGATCGACTCCGCATTTCTAACGAAGTACCAACTGTTCATTCAGCTCGATTATCCGCCTTATGGTTGGAAAGAAAAAGCCGTAACCGCGTTCCAAAATTATATAACCGAGGGCAAAGGAGGCTGGATCGGCTTTCATCACGCTACCTTACTCGGTGAATTTGACGGTTACCCGATGTGGAATTGGTTCTCCAAATTTATGGGCGATATTGTTTATAAGAATTACATCGCAACGTTCGTAAAAGCTAACGTAAATATCGAAGATCCGAATCACCCGGTAATGAAAGGTGTGCCTTCATCCTTTATGGTAGAAAAAGAAGAATTTTATACCTATAATAAAAGTCCGCGGCCTAACGTGCATGTTATTGCAAGTGTTGATGAATCAAGCTATAAACCTGATTCCGATATAAAAATGGGTGATCACCCGGTGATATGGACAAACACCAGCGTTCCCGCAAGAAACATATATATTTTCATGGGTCATTCGCCGGTACTGTTTGAGAGCGAAGCATATAAAACGATCTTCCGCAATGCAATTTTCTGGGCTGCCGGTAGGTAGAGATGCAAAATATTGCGTCTCTCTACTTCAAATATGGTTTTTTCCAAAGCACCAACCGCCAAACAATTTCAGCGCTTGAAAGTGCGACAATAGCAAATACAGCAGCCCAGACGGCCTCTTCGGCGGATGAAAAAGCCCCTGCTAACGCAACACTGTAAACTATAACCGGCAATGCCACCATCAGCACGAGTCCTCCGGTGCCTAGTGGAATCTTAAACGGCCTCGGTGTTTCGGGTGATGTTCTCCTAAGCTTTATTAACGACACGTATTCTAAAAACAACCCTGCGCCGTAAACGGTCACGTCGATGATCAGCAAATCGGTAAACGGCCATAATATCATAAAGCTGACAATTATTGAGCATGCAATAATTGATATATATGGTGTCTTAAATTTAGGATGCAGTGTATTAAGTCTTGCCGGTAAAAGGTCATCATCGGCCATAACTTTAGGGACACGCGAAATGGACAGTAATACCGCGGCATAAATCCCTAATGAGCTGGCCATGCCGGCAAACGCAATAAAAGCACCAAGCCACTCACCGCCGATTATCTGACCAACAGCAGGAAATCCTTTGCTCTCTAAATCGGCAGGGAGTATACCTGAATGCTGCGAAACAAGGACGACCAGGAAATACAGTACAATAACCAGGGCAAAAGCCGAAAAAATAGAAATAAGGTACGAGCGTACCGGTTTTTCAACTTCTTCTGCATAAGTAGTTACATTATCCCATCCCAGGCAGTTCCACATCACGGTATATAAGACCATTCCGAAAGAAGAAAACGGAATACCTTTTAAGGAAGGCGACGGTATTGAAATATTTCCTGTGTGGTGATGCAGAAAGAGTGCAAATAAAATAATAAATGGCGTCAGCACCACAGCGCCAAGGATTAGCGAAGTCCTGCCAACAGGTACAATTCCCAAAACATTTATCCCCGCCGAAATCCACACAACACACAGGCACAAAGGTATTCTGAAGGCCATTAAGGATGGAAAAAAGAAAGAAGCGTAAAATACAAATAGGCCCGGGTAAATGGCAAGATCTATGAATGTGTATAGCCATGTCCACCAGCCTTCATAAAATCCCCATCGTTGGCCTAGCGCATGCTTTACCCATTTGTAATAGCCGCCTTCAACGGGCATCATGCTGTTTAATTCAAGCACGGTGAAAATTGCCGGCACATCCCATAACAATGGCGTTATTAACAGTATCAGTAACGAACCATGTTCGCCGGCAAACGTTAACAAAGGCTCCAACCCATATGGCCCGCCCGAAACGGTAAAGAAAATCACGGCGATGAGTTGTATCGGCCTTATTTTTCTTATTGCTGATGATGATGGCATGCGCTATAAAAATATTGTTTCTGATTTTAATTACTCAATTTGTTTTTACTTTTCACCAAAGCCATAATTTTCATCAGCCTTCTCAAAAGTCCCTGATTTTTTTCTTTTTTATACTATATGATTTACTGCTTAAAGTACCCTTTCTTTCGACAAAAGCCTGGATCATACCGCTTTGACCCGAGATCGGCAAAAAATAATAAATAAAATATTGTAACTTTAATTAGCCAATTACTTCTAATTAATTGTACAGATTGATAAATCGTGTTAAGCCGAAGTTAACCAACTATTAACTTTTTGTCTTAGAAGATAAAAAGTGGTCCCTAAATTGTAGTTTTAAATTTTCATTAACATACGTATTCTATATGAGGAGAAAGATTTTGTTTATTACCGGCTCTATAAATCAAACCTCTCAGATGCATGAGATTTCAAAGCATCTACAGGATTATGATTGCTGGTTTAGCCAATTATTTCCCGATACAGCGTTCTTAAAGGCGATGATTAAACTTACTCCGTTAGCCGATGGAACGGTACTTGCACCACACTTCAGGGTTAAATCCGAATATTACCTTAATCAACATGGGTTAAAAATTGATTATGAAGGTAATAAAAACAAGTATGATCTGGTAGTATTCTGCACCGACATGGTTGTTGCAGACAAGTTTAAACAAACCAAAACCATTTGGGTTCAGGAAGGCATGATTGATAAGCGTACGATTTTGACTGATATAGTTAAAAAGCTTGGCCTTCCTTCCTATTTTAGCGGCGATACTTCGTTAAATGGCACATCAAATATTTGCGATATTTATTGTGTTGCTTCGGACGGATATAAAAAATGCCTTGCGAAACACGGAACGGACGCGTCTAAATTAATAGTCACCGGGATTCCAAATTTTGATAATCAATGTAAATTTCTTGACAATGATTTTCCATATCATGATTATGTGATGGTTGCTACTACCGATATGCGCGAAACTTACAGAATTGAAAACAGGCCCGCGTTTATTAAAAAGGCCGTTAAAATTGCTAATGGAAGGCAAATGCTTTTTAAGCTCCACCCCAATGAAAAGATTGAACGTGCCGAAGCAGAGATACGCAGATATGCGCCAAAAGGCTCTTTAATTTTCAGCAGCGGCAATACGAATCATATGATAGCTAATTGCTGCGAGCTTATCACGCAATATTCAACGGTGGTTTATACCGGTCTCGCTCTTGGCAAAAAAGTACATTCTTACTTCGATGTGGAGGAGCTAAAACGACTTGCACCCATCCAAAATGGCGGAGTTTCTGCAAAAAACATCGCACAAATATGCAGCGCCTATATTAATTTCGCCGGAAAAAAAGAGGACTTTCTAAGTCAATTTACGCTGCAACCTGAGATAGTGCCGTACCCCAAAGTACAATATGCCTAACCGGAAAAGTATAAACAGATCATGGCAGAAAATATAATAATAGCTGTACAGGCCAGAATGTCATCCAGCCGCTTGCCCGGAAAGGTTATGATGCCCATTTTAGGTAAAAGCCTTTTGTACCGGATGATTGAGCGGCTGCAAATGACCCGTCATAAGGCCCAGGTGGTAATCGCTACCTCCGAAGATAAATCAGACGATGTAATAGCACAGGAAGCCCTTCAAATAAACGTTCCTTGCTATCGCGGAAGCCTCAATAACCTGCTCGACAGGCATTACCAGGTGGCGAAGCAGTATAATGCCGACATTGTACTTAAAATACCGTCGGATTGCCCCCTTATCGACCCGCGCATTATAGACAGTGTGCTTGATTTTTATTTTGATGACCCGGACCGATACGATTATGTAAGTAATTTGCATCCCGCCACCTTCCCTGACGGAAACGATGTGGAAATTATGACAGTGAATTGTATTGAAAAAACATGGAAAGAAGCAAAGAGGTCGTTGGAGCTGGAACATACTACACCATATATATGGGAAAATCCTGAAAAGTTTAAAATAGGCAACGTGGCGTGGGAAACAGGTAAGGATTATTCTATGTCGCACCGCTTCACCATTGATTATGAAGCGGACTACCTGTTTATCAAGCGCGTGTACGAGGAGCTTTATCCATTAAAGGCAGATTTTTCATGCCAAGACATTTTAAATCTGCTGGAGCAAAAACCGGAGATATATAACATTAACGCGCAATATGCCGGTGTAAACTGGTACCGTAATCACCTGGACGAATTGAAGACTATTTCCTCCGATCAAACAAAAGTGACTTTTAGCTAACAAAACATACATTCATGGTGTATAATTTTGAATTCTTATTAAAATAACATAATGCAAAGTGTAACAACGCATATCCCAGGGCTGGAGGCAACCGCTTTAAAAGTGAGGGAACATATCATAAAAATGTCCACGGACGGCGGCTGCTTCGTAGGAGCTTCGTTGTCGGCTGCCGACTTGATCGTTTATCTTTATTCCGAGTTTCTTAACATTAACAAGAATAACCTCGATAGTCCCGACCGGGATTATTTGTTCTTATCAAAAGGGCACGACGTACCGGCTCTCTATGGCACTTTTGCAGAGTTAGGACTGTTGGAAAAAAGCCGTTTAAAAAATCATTTATCAACCACCGACCATATTTACTGGCATCCAAACACCCAAATTCCGGGAATCGAATTCCATTCTGGGTCGCTCGGACATTTGCCTTCAGTAGCTATAGGCGTGGCGATGGATATTAAAATACGCGGCGGTAAAAACAAGGTAATCTGCATAATTGGTGATGGTGAATTAAACGAGGGCACCTGCTGGGAGGCTGCACTGGTTGCCAATGCTTATAAATTAGACAACCTGATTTTCGTGATAGACCGTAACCAGTTCCAGGCCAATATGCCTACCGAGGACTTAATCCCGCTGGAGCCTTTGCACGATAAATTCACGGCATTTGGCGCTGCGGTAAAAAGAATAAACGGGCACAGCTTTGAAGCTTTGCACAAAGCATTTTCAGCCTATCCTTTCCAGGAGGGTAAACTTAATGTGGTAATTGCCGACACCGTTCGTGGAAAAGGATTGCCAAGTATTGAACGCCGCGCCGACCGGTGGTTTTGCAACTTCAACGCCCGGGAGGTTGATGATTTACTAAAAGAATTGCACGGCGAAACAATAACACAATTAACATCAGAAACTTTAGTGGTAAGATAATATGTCATACGAAGAATTACTTACTCAAATCGCTTTGTCCGACGACCGTTTTATCGTGATGACAGCGGAGAATCGTGCTCTTGTACGCAACATTCCAGGTAAATTAGGGAACCGGTTTATTGATACCGGCATAACTGAACAAACCATGATCGGATCTGCAGCAGGCCTTGCTTTGCGCGGACGTATACCTGTGGTGCATGCCTTAGCATCTTTTTTAACCATGCGGGCATTTGAATTTGTGCGTACCGATGCGGGTATCCCCAATTTGCCGGTAAAATTAAGCAGCTTTATTCCCGGCTTTCTATCCGATGGCAATGGCCCTACCCATCAGGCTATTGAAGATATAGCGTTAATGCGCGGCATCCCGAACATGACCGTATTCGCTCCTGCAGATGAGCAGGACCTGGTAGAAATGCTTCCTCAAATATGGAATTGTCCTAATCCGTCGTATGTGCGCATCAATACACGCAAAACTGATTATCAGCACAGCCCGTTCGAATGGGGAAAAGCCGAAGTAATTTCAAAAGGTAGTGACGTTACCATTTTAACCTACGGATTATTGTTTGAGCAGGCCCTCATCGCCAAAGAAATACTTAAAAACGAAGGTTTGTCTGTTGGGCTAGTTAACTTAAGAAGTTTAAAACCGGTTGATGAGCAGGCCATATTAAACGCTACGCAATCAAGCAACCTAACGGTAACACTCGAGGACCATTTCCTTACCGGTGGCTTATACAGTATTGTCGCTGAAGTGCTTTTAAAGAATAGTGTAACCGCAAAGGTGTTGCCTTTCGCACTGAATGAAAAATGGTTTAAGCCTTCACTATTGCCAAATGTATTACAACACGAAGGTTTTACCGGCAAACAGATAGCTGAGAAGATCCTGGGTTATACAACCCGGTCCCTACAACCCGAAATTTCAATCCCTCAATTCTCTGAATAAATTAAAGAATACGATATGTCAAATTCTGTAAAGTTTAATACCAATTACCCTGAGATAAGTAAATCGGACGAGTTATACGAACGTGCGCTAAAAGTACAGAAACCGGTTACACAAACCCTTGCAAAAGGACCAGGACAATTTACCAAAGGCGTTGCGCCAAAATATATACAACGCGGCAAAGGCTCTCATGTTTGGGACGTTGACGGTAACGAATATATCGACTTCAACGCGGCAATTGGCCCTATTTCCCTGGGTTATGCTTATCCTGCTGTTGATGAAGCAATAGCGAAACAACTAAAGGATGGCATCACATTTTCGATGATGCACCCCCTTGAGGTGGAAGTTTCGGAACTGATACAACAAGTAATCCCCAATGCTGAAGCAGTAAAAATCTCAAAAACCGGCGCCGACGTATGTTCTGCCGCCATCCGAGTTGCACGTGCTTTCACCGGCCGCGAAAAGATATTTTGCTGTGGCTACCACGGCTGGCACGATTGGTATATAGGCATCACCAGCCGTAACGCAGGTATTCCCGAAGCCATACAAAACATGACTTATACTTTTGAGTATAATGATATTAATGCGATTAAAGCTGCCTTGGATGAAACTGTGGCTGCTTTAATATTGGAACCGTTCATTTTTGAAGCTCCTAAGCCGGGCTTCCTGAAAGAGCTCGCAGAAGCATGTAAAGCAAATGGCACCCTTTTGATTTTTGACGAAATGTGGACCGGCTTCCGGATAGCGATTGGTGGAGCCCAGGAATACTTTAATGTAAAACCGGATCTGGCTGTTTATTCAAAAGCTTGCGCCAACGGTATGCCAATCGCGTTTCTTACCGGTCGTGCTGATGTAATGGAACTTTTCAATTCTGAAGTATTTAGCTACACAACTTTTGGCGGCGAGGCATTATCACTTGCAGCTTGTATAGCAACCATAAACGAATTGCGCGATAAAAATGTACCTCAATATCTTGATGAAAAAGGGGCATTGATGAAAGATGGCTACAACCAGATAGCTATTGAAACGGGCATGGACATTTATACCCGCTGTATAGGTTATAACTGCCGCTCGATGGTAACATTTACGCCAGAAGCCGGCAACGGCCTTGAAGTTAAAGCATTGATGCAGCAGGAAATGATAAAACGCGGCGTGCTGTGGGCTGGTTTCCATAACATGTGCTATAGCCATAGCGATGAAGATATATCTTATACCCTGTCTGCTTATCGTGATGTTATGCCGATTTTGAAAGAAGCTATCTTAAGCGGCAACGTTAAACAATATCTAAAAGGCGAGGTACTTGAGGCTGTTTTCCGGAAGGTGAGCAACTATAATATTAAACCTAAAACGGCATAGCAGGCAAAATGGAATTATTTTCATTAAGAAATAAAACTGCAATTGTTACCGGCGCCATGGGCCTGATCGGCAAAAAACATTGTGAGGCACTGGCAGCAGCCGGAGCAAACGTTGTTGTAGCCGATATGAACGAAGGTGCTTCAAAAGTATTTGCCGAAAGCCTCGGTTCTAATCACCTGGGACTGGAGATTGACGTAACCAGCGAGGATTCATTAAAAGCTGCGCGCGCAAAAATATTGGCCCGCTACGGAACAATAGACGTGCTGGTAAACAATGCGGCTATAAATGATATGTTCGAAAATCCGGCGATGGCAAAAGATCTCTCGGCTTTTGAAAACTACCCGCTTGATGCTTTTAAAAAATCATTGGATGTAAATGTTACCGGTGTCTTCCTGGCATCGCAGGTATTCGGAACGGTAATGGCCGAACAGGGTAGTGGCAGTATTATAAATATTGCCTCTACTTACGGCATTGTTGGCCCCGATCAATCTATTTACAAGGACGAATGCGGGCAGCAGACGTTTTTTAAATCAGCCGTTTACCCTGTAACAAAGGGAGCGGTGATTAATTTCACCAGATTTTTAGCGGCCTACTGGGGTAACAAAGGCGTACGCGTTAACACGCTATCACCGGGGGGAGTTGAAAACAATCAAAACGAATTTTTTATACAAAACTACTCAGCCAAAACGCTGCTTGGCCGCATGGCGCAGCCCTCAGATTACCAGGGCGCACTTGTGTTTTTAGCCAGCGAAGCATCCGCTTACATGACCGGCGCCAACTTGGTGGTAGACGGCGGATGGACGGCAATCTAATTTTTAAACCAAACATAATGAAGAATATGTTAAACAAAAAACTGGCACAAATTAAATTACTCCTTACAGATTGTGATGGAGTTTTGACAGATGGGGGCGTTTATTATGGCGAGTCGGGGGAGGAATTAAAAAGATTCGATATCCGTGACGGTATGGGCGTAGAACGTCTTCGAAAAATTGCTGGCGTAACAACCGGTATTGTTACAGGCGAACTTTCTCCGTCGGTAATTAAACGCGCCGAAAAATTAAAAATCACCGAACTTCATTTAGGGGCGAAAGATAAACCGGCCGTTTTAAAAGAAATAATAACCCGGTTAAACCTGCAACCGGAAGAAGTAATGTTTATTGGCGATGATACCAACGATCTGGAAGTATTGAAACTGGTGGGTGTATCGGCTTGCCCTGCAAACGCCATATCTTTTGTGAAGGAGGTTGCCGATATTGTCTGCGGGTCAAATGGCGGCGCAGGCTGTTTCCGTGAGGTTGCAGAACTGATTATTTCAGCTCATCAGGAAGGTAGAGCAGTTCACCGCCGCAACGAAACCATCACTTTAAATTCCGGAATTAAAATCGGACCGGGCGAGCCTTGCTATATCATTGCTGAAATCGGCATTAATCACAATGGTTCGCTTGAAGTTGCCAAGAAATTAATTGACGAAGCTGTAGCTGCTAAAGCCACTGCGGTAAAATTCCAGAAAAGGACACCTGAGATTTGTGTGCCGAAAGATCAGTGGGATATTATGCGCGATACCCCTTGGGGCCGCATATCCTATATCGATTACAAACGAAAAACTGAATTTGGCATAGTTGAGTACGCAACCATCGATCAGTATTGTAAAAAACTGGGCATCGACTGGTTTGTATCAACCTGGGACGTTGAGGCAGTAGATTTTATGGAGCAATTTGATACACCTATGTACAAACTTGCTTCTGCATCGTTAACCGATACCCCACTTATTAAAAGGATATTGTTAACCGGCAAACCATTGATGTTATCAACCGGCATGTCGACCACTAAAGAGATTGAGGACGCTGTAAACCTGGTACGTTCATTCGATCAGAATTATCCATTGTTTATCGCTCATTCTACTTCAGCGTATCCATGTAAACCCGAGGAGCTGAACCTGAAAATGATACAAACACTCGGCAATAAATACCCAGGGGTTGCTATTGGTTATTCAGGTCACGAAACTGGCTTGGCAACCACAGTTGCTGCCGTATCATTAGGTGCAACGTTTGTTGAGCGCCATTTTACGTTGGACCGCGCTATGTGGGGATCGGACCATGCAGCATCAGTAGAGCCGCAAGGCTTCCAGCGTTTGGTGCGTGATATAAGAGATGTAGAAACAGCCACCGGCGACGGCATAAAAAGGGTTTATGATTCTGAGCTTGGCCCTATGAAACGTTTGAGGGTGAATATCAGTGATGAATATAAAGACAAGGAAAGTGAAGCCAAAAAATCAAAAGTGTAGCTTTTGGTAAAATACCAGCCGATATTTTTCATTTAAAGGCCGGGTGGTGATTCCGGGCCTTAAGATCAAATAATATGACACTAGTTGAAACAACGACCATAATTTTATTTAGCTGGATAGTATTTATCATCGCATGGGAACGTATTTCACCGTATCGTAAAGGACTTCCATTTTTTAGGGACGGATTTTGGGTTGATTTGGTTTGGTATACCCTTATCCAAAGCTATTTCTTGAAAATCATAATATTCGACTACATCATTGCTCCGGTTCAGCATCACTACGGCTGGAATGGCGTAAAGTTTTTCCAAGACTTATCGTTAACTGAGCAGGTATTGTTTTTTGTCATAACACACGATTTATACATCTACTTGTTTCATCGTTTTCAACATGCCAACAAGCTTTTGTGGCGCACACACGAGGCACATCACTCTGGTAAAGAAGTTGACTTTTTAGCCGGTTCGCGTTCGCATGCACTGGAGATCATCATCAACCAAACCATTGAATTTGCGCCGATAATAATCTTGCTGGGGCCTGATTCTCCTGTAGTGCCGATAAAAGCTATGCTCGATGCAATGTTTGGCATATTTATCCATGCCAACATTAATGTTAAATTGGGAAAGTTTAAATACTTTTTTAATTCGCCCGAATTGCATCTATGGCACCATGCTAATTACAGAGAGGTATTTCATGCAAATTTCTCTACTAAATTTTCGGCATGGGATTACCTTTTCGGGACTATATATGACCCTGGCCATAAACCCGGCGATCTTGACGACAACTGGGGTTTATACTATGACTATCCGAAAGACTACTTTTTACAACATGCTTTCTCAGTAAAGCGTTTTGACGAAAAAAGTCTTTTAAAATACAAATGGTTTAAACGTTATTACGAATTAAGACCAAATATTATTAAAGGAGCATCCAAATTGTTTAAGTTCAAAAAAAAGGATAACAAAGCTATTATATCTCCAAACGAAGCTTTATCTCCTGAATTAATGGTTATTGACGATGAATCCATCGTAAACTACAACTAAAAATAAACAATAGTTTACGACAGCTTCACTGCCCTAAAAAACAAATAATACCAACGAAAATTTGATATCTTGCGACCGCTAAATTTAATACTGTATTGGCCTGGTTATATTTAATTCTAGCTGCTTGCTGCGAAACAGCATGGACATTTTGTTTAAAGTTCATGAAATTTAGTGATCTTAAAACATTGCGTTTTATAAACTTTTACAAATGGCACGGCGGATTACCGGTTCTATTGCCCTTTGTTGGTTATATTTTATTTGGCCTTGCTAACATCTACCTCTTTTCTCTTGCTATTAAACAACTGCCCACCGCCGTTTCCTTTGCCGTTTGGACTGCAACTACACTAATTTTTATAAAAGTGGCCGAACTGGTATTCTTCAAACAAACTATTTCATTTGTCGAAATATTTTTTATGCTGCTCATAATGGCTGGCATATTGGGTTTGAAGGTTTACGCAGTACAGCCTAAATAAGTATCCATTTACTATTTATCGTCCGTGTCCTTTCCTGCCAGCTTAGCCGGATAAGCTTTGTTTCCTTTTGCAGCAAACCAAAGTATCCTGTTCATCAAATCATCGTTACCGCCATCGATATGATCAAATTCGGGACGAAGAGACATTTTAGCATAATGTAATGTCGTGCCTTTTAAAGCAGATAAACGGGGAGTAATCTTATCTATGGCCACCTGGTTATTTAAACACTCGTAAACATCGGTACTCGGTTTGTTATTAAAACAGTCGAACATGGGCAATGCTGTGGCATCCATAATATTCATTGGTGGGATACCCAATATTTGCTCAACTGAACGCAACAGGCTGGTTTGGTTATAATTGGTAGAAACTGTTTTTCCTAACTTGCTATACGGACTTATTACAAAAGCCGTAGACCGGTATGCGGATACGTGGTCCCAACCTGCCTGGGAGTCATCTTCGGTAACAAAAATTGCCGTATTTTTCCAAAAACGGCTTTTTGAAATAGCTTCTATTATGCGTCCGAGTGCGAGGTCGTTATCGGCTACCATAGCATTTGGTACCGGAAAACCGGGTCTGATGCCTTCTGTATGATCAAGCGAAAGGGCCATAACCATCAGCTGAGGCAGCTGGTCACCAGGTTTATTTTCATAATCTTTCAATTCATCAATAAATGCGGTTGCCCTTATTTGGTCAGCAACCCTAAAATCGTGCGAGGCAGGGAAGTTCTGTGAAAGCATAAGCCGTACCCTGGAAATAGTGCTGTGATTTACAAATTCAAGCTTTTTACCGGCTTTGTAATTATTATAAATATCCATCCAGCTAAGTTTTTTATCAATATTTGTAGTACTAGCTTCACCGTAAATCCGTACGGTTTTGCCATGATCAGCTGCATCGTTCCATATAAAACCGTTCTTATCATATACCAGTGCATCTTCCTGCACATGCGGATAGCTGCGAAACCATGCCCGCACGCTTTTTTCAACATAATCGGTAACCATTCCCTCATCGGTCCACTGATGCCCTTCGGCAGAACATTTTCCTGAAACATAATAATTATCCAGCAACAAAAAGTCCCTGGCTATTTTGTGCTGATTTGGAGTAATACTATCACCGTAAATGCATAACTGATTTGCACCGTTTCCCTGTGGCATATCTCCTAAAACCTGATCGTAAGTCCGATTTTCCTTGATGATATATAACACATGGTTAAATACTGACGGTTCACCTATTCGTTCGGGCATGGGTCTTGGTGCAATATTTTTACGCGGCAGCAATTGTGTTAGTGCCTCCCTGAAGGTAAAATTCAGGTTCATAACACGTTTTGTATATTGATTAAGTAAAGCAGCTCCCGGTAACGGAATTATTGATACTGTTGCTTTTTGATGATGTGAATTGTACACAGCGAACGAAGGCAAACCTTCAGATTTTGAACTTTTTTTGGAAACCTCAAGACTGCTTACACGCGCTCCCTCACCTTCGAGATTAGTTATGAAAAGATTATTTTTATCAAGCGCCAGGCCACCCGGATATGCTTCGGTTGGTATGAAGCCTTCGATCGCGTCTTTTCCAGCTCCCTTTGTGGAAGTCTTGGCGCCAAGTTTCACAACAGCCACTGCATTGTCCATTCCGTTTGCCACATATAAAGTTGTTCCGTCTGAATTTATTGCAAGGGCATTGGGCGTATCGCCGATATAGCTCTTTTTGCCCTGAATTAATTTTACGGATATGGTATCCCTGGTTTGAAGACTATCTGTACTTATCACCGAGACGAAATCGCTATTGCCATTCGCCACATAAATAAACTTTTCATCGGGACTGCCGATCACCGCATTCGGGTGCAATCCAACCGCAATTTCTTTAACTAAGTTTCCGCCATCGGGTTCAAAAACCGAAACCGTTCCCTCCGAAGTTGCGCCGGTTTTAGGGTCGATATATGTTTTGCCATATGGCACCCCGGCAGTTTCCTTCTTTAATGTATCGGTTGGCTGTGGGCCGGCCCAGTTGCTCACAAAAATTTTGTGCTGCGCTATAGCAATTCCATAAGGAGCAACTCCGGTTTGCCTGGTCCAAACCGTTTTGTTGTCCGTCAGGTTTATTTTAACCAGTTGGTCATTGCCGTTTAAAACTACATAAAGGTAATTGGTCCCGTTTTCGTTGTTTATTGCCAGATCATTCGGTAAGGCCAGAGGTGATGGGCTTTTTGGATCAAAACTGAAACTGTTTTTAATGGTTATCTTTTTTCCGTCCCAAACGGCTTGCAAAACAACAGACTTGGAATTTCGACTTTTGCTGACCGCTGCGCTCCAGAAAATTTGTGTTTCGTTTTCCGATTTTAAAACTTTAAGGCCTGAATAAGTACTCATGAGTCCTTTAAATTGAGCGTCATCGGTATAAGTCCATCTACCGATCACCGCTTTTTTTTGAGTATCTATCAGCGCAATTCCAAAACGATCTTCTATAGCCAACAATGGGCTGCCGGGAATCAATTTTACGTCCATGCTGTGGTTTTCCTCATCAGGACTGCCAAATGAAATTACTTTGCCTGCAGGGTCAATTATTCTGTTATATGGCATCAAAACAGGTAGTGTATTATTGGTAAGCGCGCTGTCATCATATTTGCTGCGCATGCTGGTCTGCCCGTCTTCTGAGGCACCTTTTTTACTATTTGCTGTATGGCAGCTTGTGAATACTACGGCAAGCAATAAAATAACGGCGCCGCAATAAAATGATATAGGCTTGTTCATAAAATTTGGGGTAAAGTTTTTATCGGGTAAAAATACCATGTGCATTTTACCATCAAAATTATATAAGGTTAACTTTAATGTATAAACCAAAAAGCAAGGTCACATTGTTGTGACCCTGCTTTTTGGCTAAATTTATTTTAATAAGGTTTAGTGCTTGTTGCCTTTTCCGTCGCTGGTATAAGCGCCCATATCAGCATTATAAGTTGGGTTTCCTTTACCAAGTGCAGGTGAACCTGCCTGTAAGTGGAAATCATTATTATTAGGGGCGCCGTTAGGATTCAAAAACGAACCGTCAAAGCTTTTAAACATAGGGTTACCTGTTGCAACGCTTGTAGATATGATATCGGTTGACTGCGGAACCCCCAGTGAGCCTGCAGGATAAAAACCGGCCCTTATATCAACATTAATCGGCTGTCCCGGGGGCACGTCCTGAAGCGGTGTATTGTCAACAAAAAAATCGGCGCTTGAATAAAATAAATTGTTACCATATTTAACATTGCCTGCACCGTCGTCAACAAATATTTCCAGGCCATGATAGCAATTTACTATAATGTTGTTGTAAATATTCCCTTTTGCGCTTACTCCTGCAGAAACACCCCTGCCGGGCTCTGCTGCACCCCTTCTCCATCCGCACGAAACGCATGTGTTGTTGTATACATCAACATTGGTGAAGGCCGTAGTTACTACTGAAGAAGTCTCTAATTTAATTGCTGTACCTGCCTGGTTAAATATAACATTGTATGCTACTGTACCTGTTGTGCCGCCTTTTAGGTTGATAGCCTCACCATCGCCACTACCACCAGATTGAATTGTATTTCTTAAAATGGTAACCTGTGCCCCGCCGAACATTCCCAGGCCATCGTCTTTGCCGTTTTCAATCCAGCTATCTTCTATTTCAACTTTAATCGGCTTGCTAACAACAAAGCTTCTCCTTGCATCGCCGGCGTTATCGGGACCACCTGTATTAAATATTTTAGTCCATTGAACAGTTATCGCTTGCGCGCTGTCGCACGCAAAACCACCCCAGCTGCCGGCAGTGTGCGTATCAGAATCGAAGGTAACTGGATTTGCTTGTGTTCCTAAAGATTTAAACACGCCTTGTATTTGAAATTGTGCGTTGTTTTTAACTACAATATTAGCTCCTGGTTGAGCCAACAATGTGTCGCCTGGTTTTACGTATACATCTGCTGTAACGGTATAGGTTGAGCCAGCTAACAATGTTCCCTTTACAAAGCCACTGATATTGCCGGCTGTAATAGGATGTGAAGGCGGCACCACAGGTTTTATCACGTTTGTGGTTTCCTTTTTGGAGCATGAAGCCATTGTCGCTATTAAAGCAACAGCGGCTAACCAGAAGGGGATTTGTTTTGTTTTCATTTTGATAAATTTAAATTTGATTAATAATTGTAACGCATACCTACCAGGTAAGTGGCCTTTGTTATTTCGTTGCCGTTTTCGAAATTGTGTAACACTACAGTTGTGTGTGTATTTAAAAGATTGTTAAGCTTGGTAAACAGGGTAAAATGCTTGCTGATTGCTTTATCGGCCGAAAACGCAAGGAATGAAAGTGGTTGCTGAATATAATTATCGCCGTTATCGGGGTATATACCAACCAGTGTTTTGCCTAAATACTGATAGGCAATCTGTGCATTGAATTTGGCTTCCTTATTCTTGTATAAGAAGGATAAATTAAGGTCATGAACAGAAGCTCCGGTAAGCATCCTATGTTCAATTACCCGGGCAACCGGGTTATTACGGTCAACCTTAAGCGCCGCCACATCAGAATAATTGTATGCATAATTACCGCTTAAACCAAAGTCACCCAAATATTTCGTAAAAGCCAGCTCAAGTCCTGCAACTTTTGCACTTGGGGCGTTTTGAGGCGTGTATACAGATGCAGATCCGGCATTTCCGCCATATGAATATTCAATAGGGTTTGTCAATTCCTTATAGTATGCCCCAACAAAAAACTGCTCATCCGCTTTCGGGAAAAGTTCATACCTTATATCGTAATTATTGGCTGTGGTATGCTGTAAATTTGGATTACCTTTATTGACAGTACCACCAGTACTTGGCGGTACTGTGGGTACAAGTTCATAATAAGCCGGCCGGGCTATCGATGCGAAATAGGCTAATCTCAAATTAGTTATTTCGTTTATTTTATATTTAACACTAATACTTGGCAATATATCTGTGTAGTTTTTGGTAACATCAGATGCGTTGGTTATGTCTTGTCTTACATGAAACCCCTCTGATGTTATTTCATTCCTTACTCCCCCAAATATTTCTACCCTTGGCAACGTAAGTTTAAACTCCCCGTAAAAAGCCGTTACGTCTTCAAAAGCATTATAATTGTTTATATTAAATGTTCCAGCCCCCAGCGGGTTATAAACATCCCATTGCGCGGTGTAGATATCGCTAAACACAGGTTTCCCTCCATTTGCATTTGGAGTGGGGCGTAAAATATACTCGTCTTCATAATTATACCTGGTTTTGTCGCGGTAAAAGCCACCGGCCTTTATATCAAGAAACGCATTTTTAATAGTTGTTTTATAAGTAATATTACCTGCAGCGTTATAATCTTTATCGTTATTATGTGACCATGTTCGATCAATCTCGTCAAAATAGTTTGCCGTTTTTGTAAATTGATTAGTTGAGGGGTCGTAACTGATCGCTATATTAGAATTTATCGATGCCTGGTCCGGAAGTCTCACAAAAGCATCGGAAAATGCGCCATACCAGTCGAATATGAAATGCTTACTCAATACGTGATTTCCGGCTAATTTTAAATTTTCGATATACTGGTCAGAGGTCGTTGATTGATTTATGAAATTCACCGGGCCGGTTCCGGGTATAGTTCTGCCTCCATTGCCACCGGTTATAGAAGTATCAGTGTTGAATGAGGCTTCGCCCAGGCGTGAGTATAAAAACACGTTGTCTAAAACAAGCTTGTTCCTATCGTTAAGCTTATAGTCCAAATGGGTGATTAAATTGTTTAAAATTTGATGGCTTGAAATGCTCCGGGTATAAATATCATTGATGCGCGGCCGGTGATCTGGATCGTTGGGGTCGGCATTCCCGTCCTCGCCTGTAGTATTTGAGCCAAAGTAAAGGTTTTGGTAACTGTCGCCAATTACAAAACCAAGTTTGTTGTTTAAAAAACGTTCGCCATAACTAACGCTAAGCGTCGCGGTCGGTGCGGGGGTGATACTTTTAAAGTCGAGATTCGATCTTGTAAAATCGCCGGGTTGCGCAATATAACTTGGACCGTTCAATTCAGACGGGCTATATTTATTTATATCTGCTTTTGAAAAATCAATAAATTTCCTGTCAATAAAAAGCTGGCTATATCCAATTGAACCTGTGGCGTTAATTTCTCTTTTATCGGGTGCATCTTTAAAAACTAAATTTACAGTTCCTCCGATAGCGTCACCATCCATCTCGGGCGTTAATGTTTTGTCAACTTCAATCCTTGCCAAAAGATCGGAAGGGACTACGCTTAATGAAACCAACCGTGTTTTGCTGTCAGGGCTTGCTATTTGAATCCCGTTTATTAAGGTATTGTTGTAACGTGGTTCCAACCCTCTCACAATTGCATAAGCATCGTCGCCGCCTGCGTTACGCTGAATAGTAACCCCCGATACCCGTTGTAATACGTTCGCCGCATTTATATCCGGAGATTTGGCGATGGCTTCGGCGCTGATTACATTTTTTATATTGTTCGAGTTTTTTTCATTCGCCCTTGAAGCGGCTTCCGTTTCAGTAGGAAGCCGTCCAACAACCGCAACAATTTCTAAAACCTCCGAGCTTGAAATAATAGAAACATTCAAAGTTAGCACCTGGTTGGGGGCCAGTGTTAGCTGCTTCTCGTATTGCGAATAACCAATATACGTTACCTCAATTTTATAATTACCCGGTTTGATGTTGCTGATTGAATAAAAACCATCTACGTCTGTCATGGCTCCGGCTTCCGACCCCTGAAGATGGATATCGGCTCCTGCTAATTTCTCACCAGTTTTTGCGTCTGTTACCACGCCTTTTATTGATGATGTCTGGGCTACAGACCAAGTTCCAAGAAAAATAAAAAACGCTGCCAGGTAATATTTTAAACCCATAGGGATGCTGATTGTGAATCAAAAAACATGCGCAATTCTGGAGTAAAACTGGATTTTCAGGCCCCGGTTTTATACTTAATTGATTCATAACCATCGCTTAATATTTGTCAAATCAACCGCCATAAACGGAACTTAAACTAAATAAAAAGTTAATCTATTGTTAATAGGGTTGGTTGCGGAAGTGGTAAAAATGAGGGACACAATTAATTTCAAAAGGAAAAGTGTAGTATGCCAGTTCGACCCAAGCAGAAGACTTAAAGACCGTTTAAAATGGGAAAGCTATAAAAGCAGGCATATGATGTATTTGCGTAAAGAAGACCTCGTGTCTGCAGAAAATCTACGGAAATTTATAGAAGAGTCTTTATCAAAACCGGGGCAACCCGCAAAACATTAATCAGCGGCGTGTATAATAGTTGCGCCGTTGTTTAATTGTTCTTTAAACCTATTTGGTGGTTCTCATAGTCCATTAAAAATTCATTGTCGGTAAAAAAATTTATACTGAAAATGGTTCTCGGGTCGCCTGTATAGGATGGCCTCGCAACATCGGTTACGTTGTTAATACTACTGGTGGTGTATTGATAAGTGAATCCATTGTTGGTGGTTAACGTTACCGGGGTGTTACTGGGCAGCGTACTGATGTTATTTGGAGCCGCGCTATTTTCTAACAGAGAAATGGCCGGTGTACCGGTATCGAATAAAACTGTGGCGGAAAAACTTTGTCCTCCATAGGTTACTGTAGCCGGAATATCAGGTGAATATCCGCCTTGTGAAAAATATTTAAGTTGGTGCATAACAAATCCTGACGAAGATACTATATCGTCGGGAACCAACCCAATGGTAAGCAGATCTGAAACATAGGTGCCATTAGGGCTGAAAGCTGCCTTGCTTAACATGGCCAGCTTATAACCGCTGATGCCGCCGTTTTTTGGTGAAAAATAACTCAAAGGGCTTCCAATAGCATTATTGGCGTAGCTAACCCCGGGACCAACGCCAAATATATCATTAGAATGCGGTGGCTGTTTTTGTCCCGTAATAACGTCAACGACTTTGTAGTATAGAAATATAGGTATCCGTGTTGTTGTTATACTGCCATTTTGGTCGCCGATTTTAATTGTAGTATAAGCGAGATTCCCATATTCCTGCGTTTGACTTTGAGCGTTACCAAAAGCCATTACAGCTACCTGTGAGGTTACAGTAATGCCATTCACCACCACTGAATCCCCGGCTACTGTTATACCCGAATTAGTAATCATTGACGCCGGTAATATACCGGTTGCATCAATAGTCATGCCCGCCGAGCCTGTATCAAATACACCAAAATAGTTCACCTTTTGAGTACCTATCTGTGTTATCGCAATAAATACCCTTTTGTAGATACTACTATCCACCTCATATAATCCAATCGTAGCCAGGCTGGCCGGTGCGGTATTAACGGGCGCCGGCGTATGGTCCTTTTTGCACGACGAGATTAACATTATTATAAATACACCCGCAAAAAAAAACAAATAATAATTTGTGTATATTTTTTTCATATTTACTGAATCTCTTAATTAACAAGCCTTTAACGACGCTTTTTGTTTTTCTGTATAACAATTTATTGAAAATAAAGTGTTAATATAAAACCTTAGAAAGAGCAATGTTAAGTTTTAACTATTGAGTTATGAAATATACGTACGAAAAGTGTATTAAGTTCTTCTTTGAATAAAATAAGATTCTCCGGAAAATCACGATCATATACTTTTTTTAGTAACACTGATCTCTCCATTGCGTTCAATGTATATTCTATCAATTTTCCCAAGGTCGTCCGTTAATGCCGATTTCCTGACTCCCTGCATAATTTCTTCTTCACATAGAAGAGCCCGCCTTATCTTATCTCTATTAAAATGCCCATCACTAAAAAGAAGTATCTTATTTCCTTCAATTAATTTGCTAAATCTGTCATCGTGTGAAATTAACCACCCCAAAAGCCTGTGTAAAATAACAATAACAAAACAGGTTGTAATCACAGGGAGGAAGGGAGATGCGCCAACTATTGCACGACTTAAAGTAGCGCCAAGCGAAATAACGATAATGTTGTCTAACGGTGTACGTATCCCAAAAGATCGTCTGCCGGATATTCTTATTAATACAAGCGCAATTAAAAAGACGACTATTCCCCGGCAACTCATTTGAAAAAAGCTTAATTCTTTCCCTTGTCCAAATATTTCAATTAAAGTTTTCATAAAGTAATTGTTAAATTCTTACTAACAACCCGAAGCTTCAATCGTTTTCACATAACCCAATTGATTAAAACTATTTTGGGAAATAGCAGTTTCTTTAAAAGCAAAAGATAATAATCTGACGCGCCAGTTGGGAAAACCGGTTTTCCTGTATGAGCGATCTATTATCATGGACCAAAAAACAAAAACCGTTGTCATTATTACCGCACATCCCGATGATGAAACTTTATGGGCTGGCGGCACAATTTTATATCATCCCTCGTGGATATGTTTTATAATTTGCTTGTGCAGGAAAAGCGACCCGGACCGGGCGCCAAAATTTGAAAAGGCTTTGAAAGTTTTAAATGCCGATGGGATAATGGGCGATGTGGACGATGGTCCCGATCAAATACCGCTCGGGGAAGAAGACGTAGAGAATGCAATACTTCAATTGATGCCCCGCTGGAATTTCGACCTGGTAATTACTCATAGTATAAATGGAGAATATACCAGGCACAGGCGTCACGAAGAAATAGGAAAAGCTGTTATAAATATTTGGAAAAAAGGTCATCTTACAACAAAGGAGCTTTGGGCATTTGCCTATGAGGATAATCACCATGCATATTATCCGGTAGTAATGGAAGATGCTCCAATTTATCTGCCGCTGCCGCATGATATTTGGGAAAAGAAATACGACATTATTACCTCCGTGTATGGATTTGAAAAAGATAGCTGGGAAGCCCAAACCACACCAAAAGAAGAAGCTTTCTGGCAATTTTTTACCGCCCGCCAGGCACATCAATGGTTGGTTAGCGGAACTTATACATTATGAAAGTTCTATTACTATATGATTATCCGCCATCCCCCAGCGGACTTGCCACGCAGGGCGATTTGCTTTACCGGGGGCTTTTAGAATTGGGCATCGAAGTCTGCGCTGCCAATTTGGAGTCTTCGCAAGAAAAAGAATGGTATTATCGCTGGTTTGAGCCCGACGTTGTCGTTGGAATAGGCTATTGGGGATATGCACCTGAAATAATTCTTCACCCTCAAAAATATGATTTACAGCCGGTGCCCTGGCTGGTAGCCGATGGTTACATCGCCAATTATCAAAATGTGCTCAATGAGCTCCCGCTTATCCTCGTAACTTCCAATTGGGTAAAGGAAATGTATGTGCGCGATGGCATTGATGCAACCAGCATTGAAGTACTGCCTGTTGGTTGTGACACGGAAAGTTTCGTTCCTTTTAATAAAGACGATCCCAAAATTACAGCCGTCCGCGAATCGTTGGGTATCTCTCACAATGAGTTAATGATTTTAACCGTCGGCGGCGACGCTGCATCAAAAGGGGCGCAGGAAGTTATGCAGGCTCTTGCGATGATTAACGCCGAAGTTCCGGATTGGAAATATGTTTGTAAAGTATGGCCGCAATCGCGCACCGAGCTTCAAAATCAGGCCGACCTGGAGCTGGCGGCGAAATTGGGAATTGAAAAAAAACTCATTTATGCAAAAAGTATTACATCGCGCAACTTTATGCCGTACCTGATAGGTGCATGTGATATATATGCCGCCCCGTCGCGACTGGAAGGCTTCGGGATGTCGCAGGTAGAAGCAGGGGCTTGCGAAAAACCGGTGATTGGAACAAATGCAATGGGGATGCTTGATACACTGATTGATGGCGAAACAGCTTTCCTTGCGAAAGTGGCCCAAAAAATTGTGGTTGATCACGTGCTGTTAGGTAAAGAATCGGGATTTGACGAGAATCACAGGATTGATTTTGATATACCGCGTACGGTAGATTACAGGGCTAATGTGGATGATATTGCCGGTTACTTATTAGAGTTAATGAATCACCCATTACTGCGTGTTCAAATGGGAAAAGCCGCCAGGAAACGGGCAATAGAAAACTTCGATTATAAAGTTGTGGCCAAACAATTTGTTGATATAGTGAACCGTAAACTGGGTATATTTTAAATTGATAAGCATGCAAACTATAAATTGGGAAGAGGTTGAATCAGCTAAAAAAGTCGCAGTTGAGGTATTGTTGCACAATGCCCGCGGACCCTTTCGCGGGCTTCCGCGAACTGCCGGATGGGGTTACCCCGAGCCCTATACACGCGATTTGATGTTTTCTATACTCGGCGTTGCTGTAAGCGGTAATCAGCAGCTTATAGAAAGTATCAGAAGAGTGTTGCAAACACTGGCAAAAAATCAATCGGGGCATGGCCATATTCCATCGCTTGTACATGATAAAGACGACCGGGGAGCAAGTGATACTACCCCGCTTTTTTTACTTGGAACCGGCATATTCAGGGAACTAACCGGCGAAGTAGATTTTTTAAAGGACGCGGTTGACAAATCGTTAACTTGGATGAAATATCAAAGTCCGGCCGACGGTTACATGGTTGCCCAGCTACCTACCAGTGATTGGCGCGACGAACAATGGGTACTGGGTTATGGCCTTTATGTAAATACACTGGTATATAGCTATCTTCTGTTGCTCGGACAGCAGGAGAGGGCTGCTAAAATGTGCAGCGAAATGAAACGGCTTACCATTAACGGCGGGTTTATTCCTCATCACGTACATGAAGGCCTTGCGGTAAGACGCAAACCTTACTATGCGTTCTGGGCGTACAAGGTATATTGCAGTCAACGGTTTGATCTTTTGGGCAATAGTCTGGCTATCCTTTCGGGATTGGCATCAACATCGCGGGCTGAAGCAATTATATCGTGGGTGGAGAACGAATGTACGCTCATGATTCAAAAAGGTGAACTGGCTGTTGAACTACCACCCAATTTTTTTCCTTTTGTTTTACCCGGCGACGATGACTGGCACAAACGGTACAAAAACTTTAATATGCCGGGCAATTATCATAACGGAGGAATATGGCCTTTTATATGCGGATTTTATGTGGCAGCCCTGGTTGCTGCAAATAAGTTCAGGCTTGCAGAACAAAAATTGACGGAATTAACCAAACTGGTTAAAATGGCACAAGACCCCAAACTCGAATTTGGTTTTAATGAATGGATAAAATCCCAGGATGGTAAAGTGATGGGAGTCGACTGGCAAACCTGGAGTGCCGCGCTATATCTATACGCAGCAAAATGCGTGCAGGAGAGGCACACGCCCTTTTTTGATGAGATAAGAAATAAAGCTATTTCTTAAATTTTCACAGCGCACTGGAGCAACAGGCGAAAGTTGAAAAATCCAGATTCAGACAAAAAAAATCTGCACATTTGTACATCTGCACATTTACACATCATTATGATATTAGTTACCGGCGCGACTGGTTTTTTAGGGGCCGAAGTGGCCCTGAAACTTACAAAACAAGGCCTGCATATTCGATGTACTAAGCGCGTTAGCTCGGTAATTCCCATCATCCTATTACCGTTTCAAACCTTTATCGAGTGGGTTGACGCAGACATGATGGATAATTATGCCCTTGAAGATGCGTTAAATGGAATTACACATGTTTATCATTGTGCTGCCTGGGTATCCTTAAAACAAGCGGATAAAAAAGCAATGATCAAGGCCAATGTAATGGGTACAGCTAACCTTGTTAACCTATGTCTGCAAAAAGAGCATTTACGATTGGTTCACGTAAGCTCCGTTGCAGCAATCGGGCTGGCAAAACCAGGGGACCTGATTACAGAAAATCATCACATGGACCTGGCCACTGAAACGGATGGCTATGCCATATCAAAGTTGGAAAGTGAAATGGAAGTATGGCGGGGCATCGCTGAAGGCTTAAATGCTGTAATCGTTAACCCTTCGATAATTATTGGAGCAAGTGCCGGAATTGAGGGCAGCGGTAAATTATTTGAAACCGTTCGCAATGGGCTTAAATTTTACACTTCCGGTAGTTCGGGTTTTGTTGATGTTGAAGATGTTGCTGCTTGCATGATCGGGTTAATGAATAGCAATCTTCACTCTGAACGGTATATTATTAGCGCCGAAAACCGGGATTACAGACAAATTATTACGGAAATCGCTAACGGCTTTGGCATTAAGCCACCATCAATCTATGCAAATGCGTGGATGATGGGTCTTGCCTGGCGCGGGGCGGCATTAATCGCAGCTATTACAGGAAGAGACCCATCCATAGATAAAATATCTGCGCAAGCAGCTTCAACAACGCGGAATTTCGATAATTCAAAAATTAAGAAGGCCATCGGCATAGAGTTTAAACCGATAAGTACTTCGATCAAAGAAATCTGTGAGCAATTGAGAAACATTTAGCCCCTTCAAAATCTTTCCCGGTGGGGAGACTTTTAAAAATCTGACAAAAGCATTTTAGTTAAGGCTAAGCTAATACTGCCCTATTGATAATAGTACCAGTGTACAAGCGTAGTCTGTTTCAATCCCCTTTTCATTCGCCATGCGGCGGAGCTCAGAGTTTTCGGTACCGGGGTTAAATATAATCCGTCGTGGATGGGTTTTTAAAATATAATCATATAATCCTTCCTGGTGCTGTGGACCCACATAGAGCGTTATCGTGTCTATATCTGTATGAATAGTTTCGGGTTTTTCAATCGGAACACCGGCCACCTCGCCTGTTCTAAGACCCACGTTCACAATGGGATGCCCGTTTCTTACCAGCCTGTTGGCCGCAAGGTTTGCGTAACGGCCCTCATTGGGTGTTGCGCCTAATATTAAAGTTTTTTTCTCAGCCATTAATAATCCTGTTCAATATGGAAATTTGTCCGGCATGGTATACCTGGTGCTGTATAAAACCATTGATCAATTCTTTATACGTTGTCACGGGTTCGCTTCCGCGGTCATCATTAATCAAATCATCCCATTTTTCTTCAGGAAAGTTTTGAATTACACCCAGCAAATTTACATTAACCAGTTTTAGGTCATTGACATAGTTCTGCCATTTTTGTTCGTCCGGTTTGCCCGGATCTGGCCAATCGCCGCTCGAAGGCATTTGTGCTTGCATTTCGTTCATGCGGTCAATAACCTCTTCGGTCCATGATACCATGTGCAAAACAATTTCAGCAATGTTGTGCAGAGAGCCGGCCGGCTTTTCATAAGCCGCTTCAAAACTAACCTGTTCTATTATGGTATAAACAGGTGTACCATACCAGGCGGCGCCTGACAAAACCTTTTCTAATTCTTGTTTAAGTTCTTCGGATATAGTCATGATAATAATTTTGAAGCAGCCAGGGCGCAATTGATCCCGTCTATCGCAGCAGAAATTATGCCACCGGCATATCCTGCCCCTTCACCGCAGGGAAACAATCCTGTTACCTGCGGGTGCTGTAATGTCTCTTTATCTCTCGGAACTTTAACCGGCGATGAAGTGCGCGACTCTACACCAACCAAAATGGCTTCATTGGTGTAATAACCTTTCATCTTTTTCCCAAAGACAGGCAACGCTTTCCTTAAACGCTCATTGATCCAGTCGGGTAAAATCTCTTTTAACGCTGTGCTTTTTGTTCCCGGGAGGTAGGAATTTACTGGCAGGTCAGCAGAAATACGATTTTCTGCAAAATCAATCATTCTTTGCGCGGGGGCAACTAAGTTACCGCCGCCTGCTTTAAAAGCTGCTGTCTCTACCTGCTGCTGAAAACGGAGCATTTTTAGCGGATCGTTGCTATCCCTTGCCACATCTTCAAGGTTAACCTGTACCACCGTACCTGAATTTGCAAACGGGTTATTACGTTTTGATGGGCTCCAGCCGTTAACCACAATTTCATCTGCTTCCGTAGCGCAGGGCGCTATGATGCCACCCGGGCACATGCAGAATGAAAACACACCCCGGTTATCTACCTGTTCAACCAGGTTATAGTAGGACGGCGGCAGATCGGGGCCACGATGTTCACAGTGGTATTGCGCCTGGTCGATAATCTCCTGCGGATGCTCAATCCGAACGCCCAGGGCGAACGGCTTGGCCTCTATTAAAATATTTTGACGATGAAGCATTTCGAAAATATCCCTTGCGGAATGGCCTGTGGCTAATATAACTACATCAGCCAGCGTCTTTTCACCCGATGCCAGTGTAACACCCTTTATCTTACCGAATTCAACTAGCAGCGTTGTTACCTTGGTATCAAAATGTATTTCGCCACCTGCGTTTAAGATGCTTTCGGCAATGGATGTTATAATCTGCGGTAATTTGTTGGTGCCTATGTGCGGACGAGCGTCAATCAAAATATCCTCTGTCGCGCCATGAGCCACGAAGGTTTTTAACACAGCATTTACGTCGCCACGTTTTGTGGAGCGGGTGTATAATTTACCATCCGAATAAGTACCCGCGCCACCTTCACCAAAACAATAGTTAGATTCTGGATTAACCAACCCTTGTTTATTGATGTTGGCTAAGTCGCGCCTGCGTTGTTTTACGTCTTTGCCGCGCTCTAAAATAATAGGCTTTAAGCCCAATTCAATACACTGCAACGCCGCAAACAACCCGGCAGGTCCGGCGCCCACGATAATAACCGGCTTCGAAGTTGTTACAATCGGATATTTTGTGGTGAAACTTTCTGGAACATAAACCTCATCCATAAAAACCTGCACTTGCATACGGTAAACCACGTTGCGGCCACGCGCATCGATAGACCGCTTAAGGATTTTTATTGCAACTATTTTTTGAGGGGAGATATTTAATGACGACGCCGCTAATTTTTTTAAGGCTGTATCATCCTCCTGTTGCCCTGGCGGACAAACGATTTCTATTTCTTTGATCATTCTATTGCCGGGTTTTTATCCCGGATGGGGCAAAGGTAGCGAAAACCGGCTTTCACTGTACGGCTTTGCGATGTTATATTAAGATCTCCAAGGCCGGCTATCTCCTTTAAAAGTCAAAATCAGCCGAAGTTCAATCATTTAACATTTTTTAACTATCCAAAAGGGCCATTTCGGGCTGTGAATCTCGGAAAATGCTCAATAGATAACTCATCAATAGAACACGTTTGGGCAACAAAGCCGGAATAACAGCCCAAAAACGACGAATTCCACCTCAAATCGTCCGCCTTTGAACCACTGACCGTACGAAAACGAACAGTTTCGTAGAGCACACTTTTCGTAATTCTATGATAATAAGCTAATTATAATATGGGTATCAATATTGGCATGGTCATACAAAACATAATAACATGATCACCACCGACAACCGTTTAGCTGAAATGTGGGAAGGCTGCCTGAAAAACGACCGCAAACAACAGGAGCTTTTATATAAAACATTAGCGCCACGAATGCTGGCCGTTTGTATGCGCTACGCTCACGACCGTGACGAAGCCCAGGATATACTGCAGGAGGGTTTTATAAAAATGTTTAACAATGTTCACAAATATCGCGGGGAGGGTAACCTGGAAGGCTGGATTCGCCGCATTATGGTGCATTGTGCTATATCACGCTACCGCAAGCTTAAGCCAATGGTTTTGACTGAAGATTTTACCGAAGATAATCCTTCCATCGGGAATGGCTACAACGCCCATGGGTTAGAGGCAAAAGATTTGATGAATATTATTCAAAAACTGCCGCAAACTTATCGTTCGGTATTTAATATGTATGCTATTGAAGGTTATTCACACCAGGAAATCGGCAACACCCTGGGCATGACGGAAATATTATCGCGTACAACGCTTCACCGGGCGCGTGTTATTTTGAAAGAAATGGTAAATAAGCTTACTGCAACCGAGCACCATTGTATGGCATGTTAAGATCGAATAACCGCTGAGATTGATAAAAACTGGCGCCTCCCCGGCGCTTTTTTTTATTGCCCCATCGGGTAAAATATCGGTAAAATTAAACCTTTCGACATTTGGCGGTGTGCGACACCTAAAGAATACCCCATCGGGGTAAAATATTGATAAAATAAAACCTTTCGACATTTGGCGGTGTGCGACAACTGAAGAATACGCCATCGGGGTAAAATATCGGTAAATAAAAGCCCCCTTACTCTCGCAGTTTGGGGGCTTTAACCTAAACCTTATCACAATAGGTAAGCATAGAAACTTACCGTAATGAAGGTGCAAATATATTTTATTTCGATCATAAAAACCAAAACAATTGTGTAACAATGACACATTTATGTAAATAATTTGTAATAAATATTAACTTTTTTATTCAAATTGTTCTTTTTCTCAAAATTGGTCAAGTATTCAACTACTATTTTAGACTATCTGGATAAAAAAATTATAATTATGTAAATTATTTGTCGGCAAATATTAAAACCAATAAAAAAACCGAATTTTTAAAACTTGAAAAACGACTGGTATGGATTTTATACGATTTGGAAATACAGGAATGACTGTTTCGAAACTATGTTTAGGGACCATGACGTATGGCGAACCCACGGACCGTTGGCCATGGGCGCTGAACGAAGAACAGAGCCGGCCTTTCATAAAAAAAGCCCTTGAACTGGGTATAAACTTCTTCGACACTGCGGATGTGTACACGGCCGGTGCAAGCGAGAGGGTAGTGGGCAAGGCCCTAAACGACTTTGCGAAACGTGACGAGGTTGTTCTCGCAACCAAGGTATTTAATCCGATGGGGCCAGGTTCGAATGACAGAGGTCTTTCCCGGAAGCATATTATGAGTGCAATTGATGCCAGTTTAAAACGGTTGGGGACCGGTTACGTTGATCTTTATCAAACACATCGCTGGGATTATAATACATCCATTGAAGAAACTATGGAGGCGCTACACGATGTTGTTAAGGCCGGAAAAGCCCGATATATCGGCGCGTCATCGATGTATAGCTGGCAATTTGCCCAGGCTCAATATATCGCTGATTTGCATGGGTGGACAAGGTTTGCCTCCATGCAGCCGCACTACAATCTTATTTACCGCGAAGAAGAAAGGGAGATGATCCCTTTTTGTATCGATCAGAAAATTGCCGTTATCCCCTGGTCGCCGTTGGCCCGGGGATTGTTGACTGGGAAAAGATCAAAAGACCGTGATGAAACTGATCGCGCCAAAACGGATGCCTTCGGAAAAAAACTATACAGTCAGGATATCGATTTTGAGGTTGTAAACCGCCTGGCAGAAGTCGCTGCAAAAAGAGGACTGCCTGATGCGCAGGTCGCTTTAGCCTGGATACTTGGTAAACCTGGCATTACGGCGCCTATAATCGGCGCAAGCAAACCCGGCCACCTGGAAGATGCGGTCGCGGCACTATCTATAAAGTTATCCGGCGATGAGGTAAAACAACTGGAGGAACTTTACCAACCCCACCCGGTACTTGGTTTTCATTGATCAGCTAACTGTATAGCTGTCATAAAAAGTCGGACAACTATTTTGCCGATAAGCCGATAAATAGTGCGGGGTAAACGATGTCGATCCCGGCCTCAAATTCCGGCAGAGTAAGCTGATATCGTTTTTTGCCCTTTCTTACAAGGAAACATTTTGACTATCCCAACGTTTGTATCGGATAAGATTTAGTTTAGTTTTGAATAAAATTTTTTTGATGCATCGCCTTAACCCCAAATATATCCGTGTAGCGGGTATTGTTCTTGCCTCTTTCGTTGTTCTTCTCCTAATTTTTGGTTACATCGGCTATAGTAAACGGGAAGCCGTATTGCAGCACGAAATAACCAAGGCTAAACTAAAAGCAAAACGCGATTACAATTTAGATCTTGAAATCGGCTCGGCACATTTTACCGGCCTCAGCACTGTATCATTTTCCGACATAACTGTAGTACCCCTACAACGCGACAGCCTGTTAAGTATAAAAAGATTTGATGTAAGCGTTAAAATATTCCCGCTATTGTTTGGTAACGTTAAACTTGCGAATGTGAACCTGGAAAATGGGCATTTGAACTTAACGGATGTGAAGCACATAAAGAATTTTGATTTTCTGTTCAAAAGAAAAAAGGATACTACCGAGCATGTCAAGGTTGATTTGGCCGAGCTGTCAAACAACCTGATCAACCAGTTGCTGTATAAAATACCTGATAATCTCACCGTCAGCAATTTCCTGGTATCGTTTACTAACGATAGTTCAAGTTTCAGGGTTCTTACCCAAACAGCCTTAATAAAAAACGGACAGCTAACCTCAACTATAAATGTAAACAACGGTGCAGCTACCTGGCATTTTGAAGGGAGAATGCATCCATCTGATAAGGATATAGCCGTTAAGCTTTATGCCGATGGCAAAAAAGTAGAGTTGCCTTTTATCGAAAAAGCATATAAGCTAAAAGTAAATTTTGATACCATAAATACCCGTTTAAGCAAGGTGCAGCGCAGCAATGGCGAAACCAGGATTTATGGTTATTGGGGTGTGCGGAATTTGCTGATACATCACCCGGGGCTATCTTCAAACGATATTGTTGTGGACAACGGAGGTATTGAAGCCAATTTATTTGTGGGCGAAAATTATTTATCGCTCGACAGTTCTTCGGTAATACATCTTAAAAAAATATCAGCGCATCCTTATATTAAATATACCCTTAACCCGGTTAAGATTTATGAATTAAAACTTAACACAGGGTGGATAGATGCGGGGGATCTTTTTGATTCTTTTCCTAATGGCATGTTCGATTCGTTGGATGGGATGCAGGTAGCCGGCAAATTAAATTATAAGCTTAATATATTCTTGAATGCTGCTCACCCTGATGACGTTCAGTTTGATTCGCGGCTTGATAAAAATGATTTCCGCATCATCAAATATGGAAAAACCGACCTGGGCAGGTTAAACAGAGCATTTGTTTACACGCCTTATGAAAAGGGAAAACCTATGCCCGCACGCGTAATCGGACCTTCGAACCCCGATTTTACGCCACTCCAGGACATCACCCCCGATGTTCGTTATGCGGTGATGACAGCGGAGGATCCGTCATTTTATACTAATCGCGGTTTTGTGGAAGAGTCTATTCGCAAGTCATTAGCGACCGATTTTAAGGACAAGAAATTTAAGCGTGGAGGTAGCACTATTTCCATGCAATTGGTTAAAAACGCTTTTTTAAGCAGGGAAAAAACTTTATCGCGTAAGATTGAAGAAATCCTGATTGTTTGGATGATAGAAAATAACCAGATCATGACAAAAGATCGGATGCTGGAAGTATATTTTAATATTATTGAATGGGGACGAAATGTTTATGGAATTGGTGAAGCGTCAAGGTATTATTTCGGAAAAACACCGTCGGGACTAACACTGGGCGAAAGTATTTACCTGGCCAGCATTGTCCCAAATCCGAAAGCAGGATTGTATGCTTTTTTATCCGATGGTAGCTTACGCCCCGGCCTCGTAGGTTATTTTAATCTTATCGGAAAGCTAATGGCAATTAAAGGCCGTACCGAACAGGATAGCAGCGGCTATGGATTTTATAATGTACGGCTAAAGGAAAGCCTGCGTAAACAAATAGCCCCTATTGATACTGCGGTTGCCGATAGTTTGATGAAACAGGAGGATGAAGACGCCGTGCCGGTTATTGTTGAACCGGAAAAAAAACCGGGCTTTTTTCAGCGTTTATTCGGGAAACATGACACCACCACCCGAAAGGACGAAAAGAAAGCCATGGATCCCAAAGAGAAAACAAAGGCGGAAATAGAGAAATTAAAAGCGGACGAGAAAACGAAAGAGCTTTTGATTGACACCGCCGGAAAAACCAAGAAACAGATTCGCCAGGAAAAACGCAGGCTGCGGGATGAAGAAAAAACGCAGGAAAAGGCGCTCAAAGACGCAACGCAGCAATAAGATGCGTTATAAATATTTGTAAATTAAGAATTCACCAAAACTTGGCATGTCATTTGCGTAAAATAATTTAACGTATAATTAAATTGTGGGTCATGTCAAAAAAAATATTGATTGTAGAAGATGACGAGTTAATGCTGGAGGTGATGACCTACATATTAATGAGCCAGGGTTATGACGTTGTTTCGGCGGCAAATGGCAATGAAGTATTTGAAAATATTAAATTAACCCATCCTGATCTTATCATAATGGATGCCATATTACCGGGGTTAGACGGGCCGGAAATTTGCCAGTTGTTAAAATTAAACCGGACCACTAAAAACCTTCCTGTGATTATGTGCTCGGGAGATGAAGATTCTATAGAACGATCCTTAAAACAACGAGGCGCTCCTAATGACATTCTCATCAAACCATTCGACATTAATAGTCTGATTGAAAAGATAGAGTATCAGCTGGCGGCTTAAAGATTCAAGAAGCAACAATCAGGAACCAGGATACATCAAATAATTTTTATCTTGACTCTTGGTTCTTTATTCCTGGCTCTCTCTATTCGTTATATAACACATAAGTTGCTGTTCCTGGTATCGTAACGTTTCCTTTCCCAATTGCTTTTATGCCTTTTTCGTTTATATTATTTTCATCAGCCGCCAAAATCCAGTTCCCTGCGGGAAGTTTAATCGTTTTTTTAGCAGGAGTACCATTTAAAAAAACTAAAATATTTCTCCACCTATCTCCATTTGCATGGTTGCTTATCTGATAACAAATTAAACCCGGTGTGCTTGTTTCCAAAAACATTAAATTTTTAGAGATCATTTTTGTGGTTGGCATCCGGAACGCCGGATGCTTTTTCCGCAAAGCAATCAATCCTTTGTAATAGTCAAATACAACTTTATATTTTGTTTTACGGCTCCAGTCTATCTGGTTAATGGAATCGGGCGATTTAAAGGAATTAGCTATACCCTGCTTGGTACGCAATAACTCAGCACCCGAATGCAGAAATGACACTCCCTGTGAAGTAAGCACTATTGCCGCGCTTAATTTGTCCATTTTTATCAAATCCTCTTCTGAAGCAGCGGGGTTTGAAATTCTAAGCCTGTCGAACAAGGTATTGTCATCATGACAGGATACGTAGGTTATGGTTTGGAATGGCTCGGTCGCCCAGGGCGCTTTTGAATAGTTTACCAATTTGTAGTTAATCTGTGGATTAGGCGTGGAGGCTACTATTCCGAATTTCACACTTTCAGCTTTATTAGCGGCGCCGCTTACAAAGCCTTTATCTTTTAAGTCGCTCCAGCCGCCTTTTATGCCATCGCGTATATCATCGCTAAAAGCTGCTATTTTATTCAGTTTTGAAACATTTATTTTTAAAGCTCTTTTGTCTTCGGGGAATGAGCTATTGCCAGCCGCCCAGCCTTCGCCATAAATAAAAATTGTGGGGTCAATTTTGTGCAGCGTATCGCTGATCTGATTCATGGTTTCAATATCATGCGTTCCCATCAAATCAAACCTAAAACCATCCAGGTGGTATTCCTTTGCCCAGTAAACTACTGATTCGACCATAAACTTGCGTACCATTGCTCTCTCGGAGGCAACTTCGTTTCCGCATCCTGTACCGTTTGAATAGGAACCATCGGCATTAAAACGATAAAAATAACCAGGCGCAAACTGATTAAAACCCGAGCCTTTGGTATCAGCGGTATGATTATAAACAACATCAAGGATAACCCGCAATCCATTTTTATGTAGGGCCTGCACCATTTCTTTAAATTCCTTTATCCGTACGTTACCATCATAGGGGTTTGTCGAGTAACTGCCTTCGGGCACATTATAGTTTAAAGGGTCGTATCCCCAATTGTATTGATTAGCTTCGGGCTTCGTTTCGTCAACGGAACTAAAATCAAAGCTGGGCAACAGGTGTACGTGGGTAATACCTAACTCCTTGATGTGATCAATCCCGGTAGCCTCGCCACCGGGACTTTTAGTGCCGGTTTCCGTTAACCCTAAAAATTTCCCTTTGTGCTGAATGCCCGAATTTGGGCTTATTGAAATATCGCGGATATGCAATTCGTAAAGCACAATATCCGTAAAATTTTTCTGAGCTGGTTTTTTATCGTTTTGCCAGTTTTCGGGGTTTGTTGAAGTTAGGTCGACTATCATTCCGCGCAAACCGTTCACACCAACCGCTTTTGCATAAATATCAGGCTTCTCAAGCAGCCATATCCCGTCCTGTAAAACCTGGAATGTGTAATGTTTATTTTTTAGGTCTTTGCCAATTACTGCTTGCCAGGTTCCCTGGGCACTCTTTTCCAAGTTAGAAGTGCTTATTGCCTCGCCGCCATTTCCGGCTTCATATAACCGCAGCTTAACTTCCGTTGCTTTTGGCGCCCATACCTTAAAAACAGTTTTTTGTGGCGAATAGTTAACGCCGAGATCATTGCCTGTATAAATTGGATAATCATCAAACGAATGGGCTTTTCTGGCCGGCTTAAGCGAAGTAAGCATGGTTATACAGACGATAGTTAATATAATATTAAAGATTTTCATTATGAAGTCAGGCCTTAAACTGAGGACCAAATATCAGTTGATTTGAGCCTTTAAATATAAAATAAATCCACTGTTGCACGAAGCAAGTATTCACATTGCGTTACAATTGAGCTTTTTAAAAACCCCTCTGTAAACAACGGTTGCGCTTAAAAATATTACCTGTCCAAAGGCCCGTATACTATAAATTCCAACGGCTAATTAGCTATCTATTAAGGAAAATATTTTAATAGTTAGTAAATTATATTTTCAGTTATAATTCTGTAGTAAATCTGTGCAAATTTTGGATTTTTAAAATCAACTATTTATATTAGAGCACTTTAACTACCTATCGTATTCTGCAATTGTGATAAGAAAAATCCCACTTTTCCTTGGGGGGTATTGATTAAAAGATAAATTATTAAAACTATGAACCGAAAATTACTTTTTGTGATTGTTGCATTTATTTCAATCTCCCTGCTTTTAAATGCTTGTAAAAAAGACGCATTAAATGAGACCGGAAGTCCCGCCCTGCCCGGGAACCTGACAAACTCACTAAATCCCGAGGTACAGGGAACGCCCACGACATTAGGAAGATTGTTGTTTTTTGACACTAATTTATCTGATCCTACGGGACAGGCATGCGCAAGTTGTCACGCCATCACCACGAGTTTTAGCGACCCATTCCACAATATGATTTCGCCGGGGGCCGCTGCCGGCCGCGCCGGAAACAGAAATGCGCCTACGGCTTCATACACCATGTTTAATCCGCCATTTCACTATAGCGTTGAGGATACCACTTATGAAGGCGGGTTGTTTGTAGACGGCCGTGTTAACACGCTTGAGGAACAAGCAATGAAACCATTTGTTAATCCGCTTGAGATGAACAACAGCAGTATAACCGGCGTTATTAAAAGAGTCAAAGCCGCCGCTTATTATCCTATATATAAGAAAATATATGGCGACATAACCGATGTAAACATTGCATTTAACAATATCGTATCGGCAATGGCTGCTTTTGAACGCTCTCCCGAACTAAGTCCGTTTACTTCAAAGTTTGATTACTACCTGAAGGGACAGGCAATCTTTACAGAACAAGAGCGCCAGGGACTTGCTCTTTTTAATGATCCATCAAGAGCCAAATGCGGTAATTGCCATTTAACCACCCCGGACGAAACCAGCGGAAAAATATTATTTACTGATTTTACATACAATAGCGACGGCGTTCCGAAGAATCCGTTAAATCCGTTCTACAAAATACCTAAGGCGTTTAATCCGCTGGGCACTAACTATGTAGATTTAGGACTAGGCGCAATATTAAACGATCATACACTGGATGGGAATTTTCGGGTTACCACATTGAGAAATGTCGCTGTAACTGAACCTTATTTTCATAATGGAGTATTTAATACACTCGAACAGGTTGTTCATTTCTATAACACCCGTGACGTTCCAGGTTCAGGCTTCGCACCACCCGAAGTTGCAGATAATGTCGATACCGACGAAACAGGCAATCAGCATTTAACGGCAAAAGAAGAAGCCGCAATAGTGGCGTTTTTAAAAACGCTGACAGATGGTTACATACCCAGTAAATCCGGTAAATAAGGAATAATAGATGTATTTATAATAATGGCCTCTGGTTGCAAAACTTCTGGACCTATCAAGAAGTTTTGCACTTGGTTTATTATGCCCGCCATTTAAATGCCTTTTGATCGATTGCCCGCATAGTGCAAAGTATGCCGTTTAAATGGTCGTATTCATGTTGCAACAATTCTGAAAGCGCGTCTTCCATCTGCAATTCACGCGGTTGCCAATGTTGGTCGAGATATTTTATACTTAAAGATTTATGCCTTTTCACTTTTACCAGCAAATTAGGGAAGCTCATACAATCATCCCACAATTCAAACATTTGCTCGCTCAGTTCCGTAAGCTCTGGATTTATAAAAATAACCGGCTCATCAATATTCATATAAATAAGCCTTTTCATAATCCCCAGTTGCGGTGCGGCGATAGCACGGCCGAAATTGTATTTTTCCCTGATTTCTTTCATCACGTTATGCATATCGGCGACCCAGCCTTCAATCAGCGGTAATTCTGTTTCCAGCACTGGCGCGCAGGTTTCATACAAACGCGGGTCGCCAAGTAAAAGAAGATCGTTAAGGCTTTTCATTTAATATTTATTGCAAGGAAAATTACTTCATAATATTAAAGAAATAATTTACATAAGGGAGGGAGAAAATACATAGAGACACAAAGCTTTGTGTCTCTACAATTTTGCTAAAAAAAGGCAAAAAAAACAGGGCTTCCTACCTGAAAAACCCTGCCTGGTGAGCTCCTGTCTAAACACAAAATTATGTGTCCCCACCAAATATTTTTGTTTTATAATTGGTTCTATTTATTAGCTCAGAACAAAAGTAAGGCACAGTTTTAAGTCCAGCTTTAACAAATCGATACAAGATGATACAAGATCGTTCAACTTTGAGGCATAAAATTGTTTGGATTTGTTCGCTAAAAATTTGGGGATAGATGAATAATTTCGTTTTTAAAATTGAATAACTTCACTTATATTTGCTAATAAACTATATATGCCAGAAAGTTCAGCTACCTATTTGAAAGGAAAAAGCCCGTTCCGCTCAAAATTTAAAGGGCTTTCAATTGAAAGTGATACCCAGATTTTTACACAGGCAAAGGCTGGATTATCTTCCGCAATATTTTACGAATTTGCCCGGCTCGTTAAAATGCCAGATAAAACATTGGCGGGCTTGTTGCATCTTTCCCCGCGCACCATCAGCAATTATCATGAAAAACATAAATCGTTCGAGCCGGTTCAGAGCGAGCATTTGTTGAAGCTAATAGCATTATATGATAGGGGCGAGGATATATTTGGTAATATTGATGAGTTTAGCTACTGGCTGAATAAACCATTTTGGGATTCAAAGGAAAAGCCAGTTGATTGGCTGATCACTCCTGGCGGGGTTGACCTTGTAATGCTCGAAATAGACCGCTTAGCTTATGGGTACCCAGCCTGATTATGTTGGTTTACAGGATAACCCATAAAAAATATAACGATTATTTATTCGCTCCCGGTTTTGGCGGGAGATGGAACGGAGCGGGTAGAAAGGTACTTTATTGTGCCGAATCAATACCGGTAGCTTTTTTGGAAAGCATGATAAGGCGGCAAGGCGCGGGGTTTAATGGCGACTATAATATTGTGATAATTGAGGCTCCTCATAATTTAGAAGTTCAAACTGTATCGTTGGATGATCTCAAAGACGGATGGCGGAATTTCCGGGATTATTCAATTTGTCGGCAAATCGGTAACACCTGGTTCGACGCATTTGACAAACCTATATTAAAAGTTCCCTCTGCTGTTCTTGTTCAATGCAATAACTATGTTATTAATGCTGCGCATAATAGCTATAAAGACGTAAAGGTGGTTGAAGTTACCGAACTAATGCCTGACGCAAGGATCGATGAACTATTAAAGAGTTATAAAGGATAAATCCATTTATCTAATGGCTCTCAAGTTAGCTCTTTCATCAGTTTATCAAAGGCTTCCCGTAGCTCTGCCAGTTCGGTTTCAAGCTTAACAACCCGCGCTTCCAGTCCGCCGGTACTTCGTTCGCTGTAATTTTCTGACAGATCATCATCATTTATCTCCGGCACCCCGTTCAGTAAATGAGCATACCTCACCTCTTTTTGTCCGGGTCGGCGGGGAAGCTGTGTTAAAAAGGGCATTTCGGGTGTGCTCAGTCTGTCCAGTACCTCCTGAATTTCTTCGATGGATTCAAATTCGTGAAGCCGGCTTGAGTTGGTATTTAGTTCGCCCGGCGTTTGTGGCCCTCTAAGCATCAGCAAACAAATTATGGCTACATCGGCCGGTAAAACCGGAAATACTATTGCAAAATTATGCTTGAATTTAACACTCCGGATTGATCCGCCTGTAGCGGTAGATACCAACCCTCTCTTTTTTAATGTATTCAGCGTTTGGGCAACGGTATCTTCATCATATTGAACAACCGGTCTCCGCGATGTTTTTTGATTACAAGCAGCGGTAAGGCTATTAATGGTCATTGGGTAATAATCGGGCGTTGTTTTGCTCTTTTCCATTAGTGAGCCGAGTACGCGCAGTTCGGTAGCATCCAGTATGGGTAGTGTTATTGGCGAATCCATGGGCTAAATATAATGGATTTCGGATTTGCGATTTCGGATTTCGGATTTATTTGATGAGGATTTTTAAATATTCTCCAAATTTGTCTGAAAATCTGATTAATTTTTCCACTTCGGATAAATAAATCATCAAAATCCGGTTTCTTTGTATGTAAATGTCACTATTCATCACGTCATTAAATTCTGGAAGCAATGGCAACTGCTATTATATCGGTAATGAGCGGGAGGCTGTATTGATTGACGCCGGGATATCCTGCAGGGAGACTGAAAAGCGTATGCTGCGGCTTGGCTTATCCATGCGCCTCGTGAAAGCTATTTTTGTATCACATGAGCATTCCGATCACATCAACGGCGTACAGGTTCTCGCTAAAAAATTCAAGCTGCCCGTCTATATCACGCCGGTAACATTGGAAAGGGGCGGACTTACTTTGAACGAAGGCCCGGTAATATCCTTTTCGGCTTTTGAAACTGTTTGCATAGGTGACTTACAAATTAAAGCTTTCCCGAAATTTCATGATGCAGGTAACCCGCATAGTTTTTTAATAACATGCAACAATGTTACAGTAGGCGTTTTCACCGATATTGGTATTGCATGTGACCACGTTGTGCACCATTTTAAACAATGTCACGCTGCTTTCCTCGAGGCCAATTATGATGAAGATATGCTCGAAAACGGTGGTTATCCGTTTCATTTAAAACGCCGTATCCGCGGGGGCAACGGGCATCTTTCTAATAAACAGGCGTTGGATCTTTTCATTAGCCATAGACCAACGTTTATGAGCCACTTGCTGCTTTCACACTTATCAAAAAATAATAATGATCCGAACCTGGTGCAACAATTATTCGACAGTCACGCCGGAGGGACAAAAATAATTGTTGCATCAAGGTATAAGGAAACGGAAGTTTATCAAATTGAAGGCGGCGCAAAAACGGAATTTGTTAAAACCGTAGCTTTAAAAGCTGAGTACCATCAGGCTACTTTATTTTGATTGTTGCGAGTATAAAACAATATATTATTGTAATAAATGGCCGGTAATTTTGGCGCTCCAATGCCATGCCCTCTTAGGATCCTCACGCAGCACGCTGTCGAATAATTTATAATGATAACCCTGGGCATCCTTAAAAAAGGCCGTATCGTGTTGATTAAGGAGGAGGTCGATCTTAAACTGCGCAGCAAACAATTTATATAAATCGGCCAAAATATCATTTTTTGAAGCTTCGGCTAAAATGATATAAAAGTTGATGTGAGCGTCAATACATTCTTCCAGCTTGTTTTCATTTGCCGCCTTTGTCCGCTTATCTAAAAAATATTCCAATTTTGATATGTCATTGCCGGTGCGGTTGGCTGCAGCTTTTTCAGCAATTTTCATTTCAAGCAATTCCCTTACCTCATCAATGTTTTTTGATTCGGCTCTTTTTAGCTTTTGAAACAGGGGTTCATTTATGCCGGTATTGTCGTCAATGAATGTTCCGATGCCTTGTTGCACCCTCAAAAACCCCGAGTTAACCAGGATCTTAACTGCCTCTCTTATAGTTGATCTGCCAACACCGAAGCTATGCATAAGCTCTGCTTCAATGGGTAGTTTTTGGTTAATTTTATAGCCGCCTTTTGTTATCTGCTCCTGTAAATTGGAGGCTACTTCTTCGGCTAAAGACTTTCTGTTAATCATCGCTTGTATCATCATATCATCTGATCAATGTAAATATAGGGGTTGTTTATTTTAGTTGTATGTTTATTTTAATAAATATTTAAATATGAGTACACTGTTAAGAAAGCTTATCATTTTATATTGGTTGTTTACGTTTTGTATTTGACTTAAGTTATGGATATGAAAAATATTTTTTAAACTTTTAACTAAAAATAAATATTGTGCAAATAACAACAGTCCCGAAAACCTTCACGGACCGCGGTCAAAACCTTTGTCTACCTAATAAAACAATACTGCAATAAGTGTTGCTGCTATGTAGTTTAAACAGGAAGCAATTAGTTTTCCGGCTGCAAATTTTTTATCATAATTGATATAAATAGCATTACTCATTTCCAAAATAAAACTAAAACAGGCAAAACAGATGAGCGCCAGTTTTAACTGGGACCATATATTACCGGGTATTACATATTTAGATCCTACATGGATATAAAAAATCGTAAATAATGCTCCAAATAAAAACGACAATAAAGTGCTGTATGTATAGCTGCGGTTGTTTTCGGCCTTCCAAACTGCTGGAGTCAGGGCCTGGTACTTATGAAACATAAACCCAATAATAAACCATTCGATAAGCGTATTCGCAAACGCTATACAAATCGTTGAAAGGATAAAATGTGAAACAGGCACGGTATTTAAGTTTAAATAAAGATAATAATTATTTAATATAAATATTTAATTAAAGTATTCGTAACAAGAATGTTGTAACACTTTGCTAAATTTCTGTTCTAATAAATGGAACAAATCACGACACTATCTGTTGATTTGAAAGAGTTTTTACATTTTTCGAAACATTCATTTATAATTATCACTTATTAAAAATTAAAATTATGGGCATATTAAAATTCATAATAGTTGGCGCAGCCGTAGGATATGGAATTAATTACATCACCAAAAAAGGGCCTGACGGCCGTTCAATTATAGACGATCTAGCTGATAAAGCACCCGATTGGTTTGACCAGGCCAAGAAATTTACTGCTGATACTGTTGAGCAGGTACGGCATCAGGCAAGGTAAGGTTGATCACATATTTTTACTACTGTTTTAAAAAAGCTTACTCGCAAAAATTATATTTTCTTTTTGTCAGTAAGCTTTTTAAAGTGATTAATATTGCTTTCATCCGTATAACCTTATTCGAGGTCTACAGAAAATTCCGAATATTTACACAAGGTAACGGCTCTCCAATTTTCCAGCACCGTTATTAGCGATTCCTTAGTTAATGCGCGAATCCAACGTAAATTCGTTTTAAGGCCGATTTTCTCCTTTTTCGAAGTTGTGACGACCAGTCTTCAATTTTTACTCCTGCAGCATCACATAATTCCTCTAAACTATCGTAATGTCGCCGATCATCGGTATGTAAGTATACCGCATAAGTGCTATACTTCGATTTGACTAAAAGTTGAATTTCATTAAGTATTGGGTACTCTATTCCATCGCTTTCCTTTATTCCTTCATGCACATTGTCGTTAAGAATTATATCACCGAACCGGCGATCGCTTCCAGGAAATGGGATGTTACAAATTGTTGCCCTGGCAGGGTCTATTCGATCACACCAAACTACTTCCGGATTCAACTCGGGATTAATTCTGATGGGCGAAAAATCCAAATTTAAAATAAGCTCTTCGTCATTTATCTCGATTTCAAAACCAATTGCTACCCACGCTTGTCTTGCTGATTTCCAATTTTGCAGGCTGTTGAAGCTATTCAAAAATGCCACCAACTATATATATCCTTATCGTCAAGTTCTAAAACTTGTTCAAAAGCCTTGTAGGAAAGTTCCCAATTCTTCTTCTCTTTATATATTATGCCCAGATTATAAAAAGGAGAAGGCCAATTGGGATACATTTTCGTGCCTTTTTGCAGCAATTCTATCGATTGTTGAATTTCACCGCGTTTGTAAAATTCAGTGGCTTGCTCTATAAGAAGTGTTGGGTTGAATTGGTCCATGGTTTGGTTTAGAGTCTAAAGGTAAAATAAAATGCTTTCTCATTTACCCGGCTCCTCATATATTTTACCCTCGTTCATAATAAAAGCGACTCTTTGAAGAAATTATCAGATAGGTATCGAAATTGTAAACTCGCTATATTTTCCTTCTTCACTTTCAATATTTATTTTGCCGCCATACCCTTTTACCAAAATATCATAGCTAAGTGATAAACCGAGACCCGTCCCTTCGCCGGTCGGCTTGGTAGTAAAAAATGGCTCCAATATCTTATCTTTTATTGCCTTTGGTATCCCCGTGCCATTGTCCTGTACTTTTATATCTATAAAGTTATCGCTTAGCAGGGTTTCTACTCTTATTTCCGGCTGAAATGGGGTGCCTCCTGTTTTTTGCTTTAAATGCACTGCATAAAAAGCGTTGTTAAAGACATTTATAAGCACGCGGCCAATATCCTGCTGATTAACAGTTATCGGCGGTAAATTTGAAGCAAAATTCGTAAGTATCGCCGCGTTAAAATCTCTGTCCTTTGCCCGCATGCCATAATAACTCAACCTTACAAATTCCTCGGTCAATTTATTTATATCGGTTTCTTGCCGCTCCCCTGAATTAATCCGCGAGTGCTGCAGCATGTTTTTAACGATTGCGTCAGCGCGTTTGCCATGATGGAGTATTTTTTCGAGATTTTGCTTTATGATTTTAGAAAGGTCCGAAATTTCAGCGTTATTGTGTTTGCCTAATATCTCTTCTATTTCGTCAACAAGCTCCATGTTTACTTCCGAAAAATTATTTACAAAGTTTAAGGGGTTTTGTATCTCATGGGCTATCCCGGCGGTAAGTTCGCCGAGGGATGCAAGCTTTTCTGTTTGAATCAGTTGCTGCTGGGTGTTTTTTAATTCAGCAACCGTTTCTTTTAATTTATCTCTTTGTGTTATTATTTCTTCCTGCTGCGTTAACAATTCTTCTGATCGTTGTTCAATCTCATGCCTGGCTGTACTCAAATCTGTTACCATTTTATTAAAAGCATTACTCAACTCGCCAATTTCGTCACTCGACCGGTTTTCGACCCTTTGCGTCAAATCGCCTTCGCTAACCCGGTTTGCCGCGTCCCTCAGTCGTAAAACAGGCCCCGATATGTTTTTAGCCAGCAAAAAACCCATTAATATGCCTATTACAAAAACAATGGAGCTTACCACGAGCGAGGTGATAAGTATTTGCTTTTTATTCTGTGTTATTTCCAGGGTATTAAAACCAAGTACTATTTCGCCGTTCATAACCGGAGTTGAAAACGTAGATCTTTTAACTATCCTATCTTCGTCGGATACCATATTCACATCTATTTTTACCGTTTCGGGATATGTTTTAAAAACCTTTCTCGCTATTTTAAAATGATTGTGATCGCTGCTCCAGGTGGTATCAACCTGCACCAGGCTTACAAACTCAAGGTGCGGGTCCTTCTTCACAAAATCGAAGGCTGTTTGCACGCCTTCAAAATTTTGCTCCTTTAGGGCAATTTTCACTCCTAATGATACTGTATTGGCAAGATTCTGAACTTCGGTATTATAATTTTTTAAGATGTATGACTCTTGTACAGATGGAAAGTAGAAAAGTATAAAGAAGGCAAACAACAGTACAACCGTTAAAACAGTAAGCCAGATTTTGGTTTTTACGGTAAACCGGAACCCTGATGCCCGGTGTTTAAAAGATTGTTCGATTTCGGTACCTGCAGGTTTCATTTCATATCGTTAACTCAAATCGCCTTTTTCCCGTTAATGCTTATTACTCTTTCACTATTAGTTTCGTTCGATTCAATAATTCCTATAGTTCCAGGCGTTTGGTTAATAAAAGCTTCAAGGTCGGTAACAGAATTAAAAAACGAGGGGGCTTCTCCGCGCCCCTGGAAAACCAACGCCAAAAAGAGTTTATTTAATTCATTGGGCGTCATATTGTACAGTTTCTTGCAGGTATTCAGTCCAGTTGGGGTGTTTGTTTTCATCAAAGCAATGGTAACCTTACTCCCATCCTTCCAACGCAATTGTTCGCCCTTTAATATCGATCTTAACTGGGTCATCGTTAATTCAGGTGGGGCGCCTTTGGTATTTGCGATAACGGTTAAAGGCACGTCCTGGGCGTTCACAGACAACCAGCCTGTAAAAACCACAGTGAAAATTAAAAATGTTTTAAAGAAACGCGCTTTCACAAGTGAACTACTTTTTTTATTAATCATTAAGATTAAAAACCTATTGCAAACTGCGCCGTAATTTTATTTATCCGGCCTTCTATTTCTTTTTTATCATATTCATACTCCAGTTTAATAACCGCCAGGTAACTAATTTCGTATCGAATACCCCCTATGAAAGAAGTTACATTGTCTTTCATGTAATATATTTCCCCCTGTTGATAGTTTATCTGTTCTACTTTAGCATACGGAACCAACTTATCAGTTACCCTTATACCACCATATATATAAGAAGCGATTGTTCGTTTGGTGCCGATAGAATCTGCATGGTTATAAGCAAACGTCGATTCAGCAAGGACCTCAAATTTCTTTCCAAAATAGGCCACAGAACCGGTTATTAAATTCTGATTTACCTGGTATTTTACCGGCATAGTAAAATCATGTGGCGTGGCGCCCTTACTGATAACATCCGAATAAAAACTACCGCCGATTTGTAAACCGTCGGCCGGTTTAATATGTAGGGCAGCGGTAACAGATTTATTTTTATCGTTGTCCTGCACATCGGTTGATCCCAGGCCATTGCCAACCATAAAATCGTAACCAAATTTTATGTCGCCCAGGTTGTCGCCCTGTAGCCTAATCCCTGTTGTATGCAGCGGAATTATATTAGCATCAAATAATAGCGGGCGAAAAATGGTGGGATAAAAGACCCGGCCATGATGATAACTGTCATTCCAGTAATCGATAGGGGTATGCTGCTTGCCAAACAAAAGGCTGTTATTGCCGGCATAATTATATTTAAAAACAACGCGCTCAACGCTTACATCAAAATCAGTTGGCGAAGTAGGCGAAAATTTAAATACCGTTTCTCCGAGAAATGAAATACGATCGGTTATTTGTGAAGTAATAAATAAATCCTGTTCCTCAAAGCCAAAACTAACCTGCCCGTTTTGATAGGTTGTAATGCCATCAATAAACCCCTTGATTTGCGTATTTTGGGCAAAGAGGTTGTTGTTGAAATTTAGCAACGCTACAAGAAAAATAAAAACAGGTAAAAATTTAAACATATAAACTGTTGTTCACGTTTGAAAAGTATGCTTTAATTATGTGCCACCGTTTTGCCTTTACTTTTTATTTTCAAATCAATTACTATAACTTATCAAGTCGAAAGTACATTTATTTGCCCACTTATTTTCAGACAGATATAATATTTCTCAAGGCGAACATAATTACAAAGATCATCAAATATAATATTGAGTTTCCTGTTGCATCGGTTAAAAAACAAGTTAAGTACACAAGATAAATAATTCTATATTTTCATTATTGATATCTGACACTTTATAAGTAGTTGTATATATGATACTTTATAAGTAGTTTTAATAAACCTTCCACTAATCCTTTCCCTATGAGACAGATCGCCGTTATTGCGTTAATCATTTCAGTTTTTGTGGTTCAATCTTTTGCGGGTGTCCCCTTCCAGGACTCCGTGGTTATAATGAACGCCGCAAAGAACGATGCAAAGCATTTTAAATATAATAAAGCGGATAAGAAATTTGTCAAACGAAATCTTCAAAATCCTAATTCGGACTATTTTAAACCGACAAGCGTTTATACCTCCCAACAAGCATTGCTTGGCGATTCATTATACGTTAAAACGTTTAAGTACTATGCGTTAGAAAAAATCAAAGCCAGGCGAAGTCTTAGCACTGTATTAATTGTTACCGGCTCTGTCCTCGCCGTCTTGATAGCAATTGGCATAGTTGCGCAACAGGGGGCGGTGAGTTTTTAGCGGGATAAGCTGGCCAATATTGACTAAAATTTCCTGTCGTTTGAAAATTGGCAAAATGACCAACAGAATTCTAATTAGTCTGCTTTTTACTAAACCTCATAACGGCAATATCACCAGTTATTAAATTGAGTGTAGTATCATCGCTCACCGACCATGTGTTTCCCTTTTTCAATGTCTCCATACAAACACATTTTCTCCCTGTTCCCTGGCAAAATTACAACTCTTTCTGCAATTTAAATCCTATAGCGGCAAACCTGCTGTAACAAAACCGTACAACCACCGTTCGGATATGTAACAGGTTGTCTATTTTTCTACAAAACAATTGCTTGATTATCAAAACATTAAAACATCGGCATGAATGTTAATATGCTATATTTCCAAAATTGTCTGTAAAGCAAAGCCCTGGATAAGGTTTCGCCAAATGACCAATGATACAACGACTATATTATGATAAAGAACTATTTTAAAATCGCCTGGAGGAACCTTGTAAAAAACAAGAGTCACTCTTTTATTAATATTGCCGGTTTATCGGTGGGTATGGCAGTGGCTATGCTGATCGGCCTCTGGATTTGGGATGAGTTATCTTATGATAAGTATCATCACAATTATGACAGCGTAGGGCAGATCATGACTACCCAAACATCTAATGGAGTAAAAGTGACTTTCGGATCAACAGTTCCTCCACTTAGCAATGAACTGCGTAATAAATATGGTAATAGCTTTAAAATGACCGCCCTTACCTCGGGTGGCACAGATATACTCACCGTTGGTGACACAAAAATATCACAGCAAGGCATGTGGGCAGAACCTGACCTACCCGCTATATTTTCATTGGAGATGGTAAAAGGCAGTTATGGTACTTTTAAAGACCCTTCCTCAATTCTCATTTCGGCGTCTACCGCCAGTGCTTTGTTTGGCGATGCCGATCCGATAAACAAGGTTGTTCGTGTTGATAATAAAACGGATTTCAAGATTGCAGGGGTTTATCAGGACTTTCCGCATAATACAACGTTAAACGGGACCATGTTTATGCTCCCCTGGAGCAATACGGCAAACCGCTGGGTTTCGCAAGCTACCCGTTGGGACAATCATGGATGCCAGCTCTATGTACAACTGAATCCACACGTTGATTTTAATAAAGTTTCGGCACAGGTCAAAAATATAACCACACCCTATAACAAAAATGTTGAGGAAACCATCCAGGTTTTTCCTATGTCCAGGTGGCATTTATATGGTCAATTTCAAAATGAAAAGTCAGTTGGTGGCCTTATCCAGTTTGTCAAATTGTTTGGCATCATCGGATTATTTGTATTGCTGCTGGCCTGTATCAATTTTATGAATTTAAGTACAGCCCGGAGTGAGAAAAGAGCTAAGGAAGTGGGCATCCGTAAAGCTATTGGCTCTCTTCGCAGTCAGCTTATTAAACAATTCCTGAGCGAGTCGATGCTTGTGGTGTTTTTAGCGTTTGGTTTAACAATTGTTTTGGCATTGTTAGCCATCCCATATTTTAATAATATTGCCGGTAAGCAGGTAAGCATGCCCTGGGGTAACCCTTTGTTTTGGCTGTTTGCATTAAGCTTCATCATTTTTACCGGATTAATATCGGGCAGTTATCCCGCATTTTATTTATCGGGTTTTAAACCGATAAAGGTATTAAAAGGCACGTTCAAGGTTGGCCGTTTAGCTGCCATTCCACGTAAAATACTGGTAGTTGTTCAGTTTACCGTATCCATAGTTTTAATAATTGGGACCATTATCATATTCAGGCAAGTTCAGTTTGCCGCCAATCGCCCGGTAGGCTATACCCGGCAAGGGCTAATCACCATTGAAATGAAAACCCCGGAAATTTACGGGCATTATGAGGTGATGAGAAATGACCTGATACAAACCGGCGCCGCATTGGATATGGCCGAAGCAAGCACCTCAACAACGCAGATTGGGATTACCAACACAGGTTTTAATTGGGATGGAAAAGCACCTGGTTTTGACCCGTTGTTCGGGAATGTATTTGTTTCTCCTGATTTTGGCAAAACCATCGGCTGGAAAATAATTGATGGACGTGATTTTTCAAGGAGCATCCTTACCGATACAGGAGCATTTATTTTAAATGAATCGGCGGTAAAGCTCAGTGGTATTAAAAATCCAGTAGGGAAAACAATGTTTTGGCTTGGCAAGAACCATGTAATTACGGGGGTGGTGAAAGATATTATCATGGAATCGCCCTATGACCCAATCAGAGCTACGGTTTTTCAAATGAAACCCGATTGGGTTAACCGCATCACTGTTCGCATCAACCCAAAAATGCCGATGCAGGAAGCGTTAACCAAAATTGCACCTGTATTTAAAAAGTATAACCCCGGCAGTCCATTCGAATATAAATTTAACGATGATGAATATGCCCAAAAGTTCTCGAATGAGCAACGGGTTGGCAGCTTAGCTACCGTATTCGCTGTGCTCGCTATTTTCATTTCGTGCCTTGGCTTATTTGGAATGGCCTCGTTTTTAGCCGAGCAACGGATAAAAGAAATCGGCATTAGAAAGGTATTAGGGGCAACAGTATTTAACTTATGGAGTCTATTATCAAAGGACTTTGTTGTACTCGTAATTATTGCTTTTTTAATAGCCACTCCTTTCGCTTATTATTTTATGCACAACTGGCTGCAAAATTACCAATACCGTACCGAAATAGCCTGGTGGATATTTGCAGTAACCGCATTGGGCGCTATTACCATAACGCTGGCAACAGTGAGCTACCAGGGTATAAAAGCCGCCTTGACTAACCCGGCGAAGAGTTTGAAAACTGAGTAGAATGTGCAGGTGTGCGGATATGCAGATGTGCAAATGATCAATGATTCGATAAAAATTGCAGAATAACAAACAACGAAAAAGGCTTTAGGAGTAAACTATAAAGCCTTTTTATTTTGATTATTAATCTTGCTTGTCTATTTACGAACAGTGCTTATCCGGGAATGTTGCAGCATTCCTTTCACTATGCCATCGGCCCGCCGGCCCTGGTGGCGAACCTTATCTAAATTTTGTTTAATAACTTTTGAAATTGCTATAGCGTCGTTCTTATTGCCATTTTTTAGTTGCTCCTTCATTTCATCCACCAGCCCGATACTTACATCCGAAAAGTTATTTACCAGATCGATCGGGCTCTGTATCTCATTTGCTATGCTGGCAGTCAGTTCACCCAGGGAAGCCATTTTTGCAGATTGTATTAGCTGATTTTGCGTTACTTCCAGTTGTCCAAGCGTAGTTTGTATCTGTTCCTTTTGGCGCTTCAATAACCGGCTCGCTTTTTGGTTGTTTCGATTGATGAGCCAGAAGATGAATGCCAGTATCACCAAAAATATGATAACAGCCATCATCAGGTAAAAGCGTATGCTGGCCTGATGCGCGGCTTGCTGCGCGGTTATGTCCTGTTGCCGTTGCCGTTCGGCGAAGGTAATGTTCTGCACCGCTTTGGTGTTTTCCTGGTTAAACAAACTATCCTTTAAAGCGATGGAAAGTTCCTGGTAGTGAAAGGCGCTGTCTGGTTTCTTCTCCTCTCTAAAATAAGTGCTTAAAAATTTAGTGACATCTAATACATTTGGTGTAAAACCGCCTCTTGATGCTATGGACAAAGATTGCCTGGCATAAAACAAACTGGAATCTTGCTGCCCCAACTGTTTAAAGGTCTTAGCCATACCCAGCATAGTTATGTTTAGGGTAATATCATCCCCTGCAAGTTTACAGTAGTGCATGGCGCTCCGGTAATAATCCATCGCTGTACGGAGTTTATGCATGTCGAAGTAGATATCGCCTAAGCTGCTTGTTGTTGTGCTGGTATTGTTGTTATCTTTTAATTTAACTCCAATGTCATGTGATTGTTTGGTATAAATAAGAGCCGAATCTAACATTTTCAAGTTTTCGTAAGCATATCCTATGTTTCCGAGCTGGGTGGCGATAAGCCCTTCATTATGAACAGATTCAGCAATCGCCAGTGCTTTTAAAGTAAATTTAATGTTTTGCCTGAAATCATTTTCATCGCCATAAATATTGGCGATGTTGCTTATACACTTTGCAGCTGACAAACGGTCATTCATTTTCTCGGCGATCTTAAGGGCCGACAAATAATGGTTTAGCGCCTTTGGGTAATCACCTTTACTAGCAAACACATTGCCCTGGTTACCGATGCAAATCATCTCTCCCCTTAAAAAATTCACCTTACGCGAAAGTTCCAGTGCCTGCTGAAAAAGAAGCATCGCACTATCGGGCTTTGATTTCACATACCTGTTCCCCAAACTTTTTAATGCCAATACTTTTGTAGTATCGTCTATTGAGGTGTTTAATAAACTCCGGAGGCTGTCGATTGCTCTTTGCTGTGCGCTGGCATTCAGGATTAAAAAAATCAGTATTACTGTGGCTGTTATTTTTTTCATGATCTCTTTTGGATGCTGATAGGTGGTAATTACAAGCAGATGGATTATAGCGGCAAGTTTACTACAAACTCCGTAAACTCGCCCTCTCTGGTGTCAACAGTAATGTTTCCGCCGTGCCCCTTTACCACAATGTCGTAGCTTAGTGATAACCCTAAGCCAGTGCCTTCGCCTGCAGGCTTCGTGGTAAAAAATGGCTGCATGATCTTCTCTTTAATCGGGTCGGATATCCCGTTACCATTATCCCTCACTTTAATTTCAATATGGTTATTTGTTGCTAAAGTGGTCAATTCTACTTTCGCCTTATAATCACCGCTCACCGTTTTTGCTTTTTGGTTTACTGCATAAAAAGCATTATTGTACAGGTTTAGGAGTACGCGGCCAATATCCTGTGGTATAACATTGGCCATTGGTAACTTATCATCCAGATGGATTGCCATATCCGCATTAAAACTTTTATCCGCTGCCCGCAGGCCGTGATAAGATAGCCGCAGGTATTCATCCGCAATTGCATTCAGATCCGTTAGCTCTTTTTGATCTGTGTTGATCTTTGAATGTTGCAGCATGCTTTTTACAATGTTGTCAGCCCGTTTACCGTGATGGCGTATCTTTTCCAGGTTTTGCTTAATGTTTTCAGAAATGATTATCGCTTCATCCTCATTGTTGTTCCCCAGTTCCGATTGCATTTCATCCACCAGTTCCATGCTCACGTCTGAAAAGTTGTTTACAAAGTTTAACGGGTTTTGTATCTCGTGCGCTATGCCTGCTGTAAGTTCACCCAGCGACGCCATCTTAGCAGACTGGATCAGCTGGGTTTGAGTATCTTCCAATTCGCCGAGGCTGGTTTGTATCTGCTCCTTCTGTCGTTGCAACAATCGCTTCGCCTTTTCGTTCTTTCGGCTGTTGCGCCATAAAACGAAAGCCACTACTACCAAAAAAGCGATAGCTGCAACCATCAGGTAAAAACGCACGGTACCTTGGTAAGCGGCGTTCTGCACCTCTATATCCTGCTGGCGTTGCCGCTCGGCGAAAGCCAGACTTTGCACTTCCTTATTCTTTTCCTGGCTAAACAAACTATCCCTGGCGGCTACGGAAACATCCTGGTAATGTAAAGCACTGTCCAATCTGCCGTTTTGCTTAAAGTACGTCGTTAAAAACTGGCTCGCGTCAAGTATCCGTGAAGGCAGCCGGCTGTGCAAACCAGCGGCAACAGATTGTTTGGCGTAATATAAACTGGAATCAGGTTTCCCCAGTTGTTTGTATATTTTGGCCATTCCAAAAGTGGTTTCGCAAATGGCATCATCATCGTTTGCCTTTGTTGTATATGGAATAGAAGCATGGTAATAATTGAGTGCAACGAGAGGCTTATTTATTTTCGAATAAATATTGCCTAAATTGTTGGTCGCGGCGCCTATCAAATCGACATCATTAAGTTTAAGGGCGTGATCATAGGCCAGCTGCGTGTAAAACAGGGCCGAATCAAGGATATTTAGTTTTTCGTAGGAGTCGCCGATGTTAACATCAACCTGGAACAGGCGCTCCTCATGGATGGCTTCTGCTACGGCTTTGGCTTTTAATGTATAGTTTATGCATTGCCGATAATCTCCCTCGTACGAATAAACACGACCTATGTCTGCTAAATTCTTTGCAACTGCCTTACGGTCATTTCCTTTTTCGTATATCTTCAAACTTGATAAATACGAACTAAGTGCTTTAGGGTAGTTGCGAGTTGCTACAAAAACGCTCGCCTGGTTACCAAAACTTTTTTCCTGCCCTTTCAAAAAATTGGATTTGCGCGACAGCAACATGGCCTGCTGGGATAATAATAATGCGCTGTCGGGATTTAATTTAACGTAACGAAACCCTAGCTCATTTAACAGCAATGCCTTTGTGGTATCCTCTTTTGCATAGGCGATGAGCTTTTTGAGACTATCAATACCTCGCTGTGCATGTACATTAAATAATAAGGTAAGCAATAACAGGGTAGTAGTGAATTTCTTCATTTGTGGGGATGGGTTGAAGGGGGGAAAATACGAAAAAAAGATGGATGAATTCCTTTGAATACGAATGATTTGTGAACGATGGCAAACCTCCGGATTTATCGATATTGTCCTGTTGCGATATCGTTAAAATGAAAAAGTCCCCAGACTAAAGACTGAAGACTTTTTGACGCATTGCTTTAAAAGGTCGGAGTGAAAAGACGACTTTTCTATGTGCAGGTGTTTTTAAGCGAAGATTTAAAATATTGCCCCGTCAGGTGGTATTATTCCTTTTAACCGCAGGTAGATTACAGCCTGACCGCGATGATGCGCCTGATGCTCGTAAGCTTTAACAAAAGCGGCAATCTTTGGTACTTCAAGGTCTCCAAACCTAACGGTTTCCGCAAGTTGCTCCCGGGTTATTTCACTTAAAGCACTGATCACGAAATCGTAGCTATCCATTACTGCCTTTGTAGTTGCTTCTTTTGTCGGCGTAACGGTTTGTTCGGCTGATACTTGGCCTAAAGGGCCTGGTTTACCGGTTGCTATTGAAATAAAATAATAATTTGCATCGGCCAGGTGAAGCATCTGCTGCGCAAATGATCGGATTTCTGCTGATGGTTTAAAATCATAGCCATCGCCAGGCATCGCATCCAGATACCTTTTTGTATAAGCTTTTGCGTTTGCCATCGTTTTGTTTATTGCTTCCCGTGTTGTCATTTTCTGTTGATTAATAAATAATTACTGACAAACGTAATCCTTAATCAACATATTGAGCAGGTGTGCATGTGCCAACTTAAAGGGTTGTTTGTGCCAGTGATTTAGAACTAAGATATCTGAACTTAATTGTTTCTTAAGACTCCCCGAAAGAATACCCTGGAAAATTCCGGGACGTTTGCCTAATGCTTGCCCCGACTTCCTATTGTCTTATCAATCATTCAATCTTACAGCTAATGCCACATAAAAATATATGAAAAAAAATTTGCGTAGTTAAATAACTACATATACATTTGTAGTCAAATAGCTACACGATGAATTTAAGACGAGATGTATTTCAAGCCATAGCCGACCCGACAAGGAGGGCTATATTGCTATTGGTAGCCTCACAATCTTTGACGGCGGGCGCAATAGCCTCAAACTTTAACACTGCAAGACCCACCGTTTCAAAACACCTGCAAATACTAACCGAATGCGAATTGCTTGAACAAAAACAAAACGGCAGGGAAGTTTACTATCAAATCAGTGCAAAAAAAATGAAAGAAGTAGCCGACTTTATTGAGCCATTCCGCAAAATGTGGGACGACCGGTTCAACCTATTAGAAACCATAATGAAAAATTACAAAAACCAACAACATGGAACTGAAGACAAAAGTTAATGCTGACGACGGCAAACACGATTTGATGATCACCAGGGAATTTGATTTGCCATTGGAGTTGCTTTTTAAAGCATTTACCGAGGCCGGGCTTGTTGCGCAGGTAATGGGAACCAAAGTGTTGAAATACGAAAGTAAAAAGCATGGCAGCTACCAATTCGAAACTACGGACGCTAACGGAAATGTGGTACTCAAGGCACATGGAGTATTCCATGAGTTTAGCCCCAACCAGAAAATTACAAAGACGTTTGAGATGGAGACTGCACCTTTTGGTGTTCAGCTGGAGATATATGAATTTGAAAAACTTACCAACGACACGAGCAAACTGAATATGCACGTAATATATGAGTCCGGTGCACTACGCGACCAGGTGTTGAAGTTACCTTTTGCCAAAGGTTTAAACATGGCACATAACCGGATACAGGAAATATTAAACAAATTAAAATAAACTTAAAAAATGGAAAAGAGAAAACTAATTTGGTATTGGATAATTACTATAATATTATCCTTTTGTATTTTTACTGGCGGCCTGTTCCAGGCGTTGCAATTCAAAGAGGTATTAAAGGGCTTTAAACCCCTCGGATACCCAACCTATTTTATTTCGCTTATCGGCATTTGGAAGATGCTGGGTATAATTGCGATACTGCTCCCTAAATTTAAACTGCTTAAAGAATGGGCGTACGCTGGTATATTTTTTACCATGACAGGTGCGGTAATTTCACATATCGCCAGCAACGATGTTTCCGCACAAGTAATTTCCCTAGTTGTACTGGCTGTTTTTACTGTGCTATCGTGGTATTTAAGGCCGGCGGATAGAAAAATAATAAACACGAATTGATACTAATTACACGAATGATTTAATTCGTGTAAAAAAAAATTCGCGACAATTAGTGTTATAATAATCATCATAAAACCAATTGAAATCATGGCAAGCGTAGCAATTTATTTAAACTTTGGAGGCAATGCTGAAGAAGCATTTAACCATTACAAAAAAGTTTTCGGAACAGAATTTTCAAATCCATTTATGCGGTTCAAAGACGCACCGGCTCAACCTGGTGCACCAGCCTTACCGGAAGCAGATCAAAACAAAATAGCACATGTAGCACTACCCATACTTGCTGGCATACAAATAATGGGTACTGATATGCTGGAAAGCATGGGACACAAACTGGTAGAAGGAAACAATTTTACCATTAGCTTGAGCCCCGACACCAAAGAAGAAGCCGACAGATTGTACAAAGAACTAACGAGTGGGGGGAGCGACAGCGTAGCACCGCATGATGAATTCTGGGGATACTGGGGCACCTGTAAGGATCGTTTTGGCATCCGCTGGATGTTTAACATTATGAAACAATGGTAGTACTGGGATATACGAAATATACGAATCAGAACCAATTCGTGTATTTCGTATTAGTTCGTGAAAATTGGTGTTCTATTCACAATGACAACGGAAACATTTAAGATAACCATCCATATGGTTTCAAGTCTTGATGGCATTATAGCCAAACCAGACAACAGCGTTTCGTGGTTTGAAACCAAAGACCATTATGAAAATGGAGCAGGTGGAGAAAATGCGGAAGAATTTATGAAAACAGTAGATTGTTTTATAATGGGCGCCCGTACTTATGAACATGGCATAGAACTTGAAAAGAATTTTGGGTGGCCTTATGGCGATATTCCGACTTTCGTTTTAACTCACCGGGACCTGCCTGTTCACAGGAAGAATATCGAACTTTATTCGGGAGACCTGGCAAACCTTGTAAATGGACGCTTAAAACCCAATTACAAAAATGTTTGGCTTGTGGGTGGCGCCGCGGTTGCCAAAGATTTTATTCGTTTAAAATTAGCAGACGACATAAGATTAATCGTTATTCCGATTATTTTGGGCGACGGAAAACTGTTTTTTGACCATATTGGAGAAGAACAAACATTACACCTAAAAAATGTGACCGCCTATAAAAACGGATTCGTGGAACTTTGGTATGAAATAAAAAAGAGTTAATAAAATGAGCGGGAGTAATAGCGACATAAATAAATTATCAACTGATCAGGGTGAAGAGTTACTCAGCGTATTAAAAGTTCGTTTTCAGAACAACATGAACAGGCACGCGGGTTTGGAATGGGCTAAAATACAAGCGAAACTGGAGGCTAATCCTGAGAAACTTAGGTCGCTCGATGAAATGGAAATAACCGGTGGTGAACCTGATGTTGTAGCCTATGATAAACATACCGACGAATACATTTTTTTTGATTGTTCTACCGAAAGCCCCAAAGGCCGCAGAAGTATTTGTTATGACCATGAAGCGCTGGAGTCAAGGAAAGAATATAAACCCGGAAATAGCGCTGTTGGTATGGCCGCAGAAATGGGCGTTGAGCTTTTAACAGAAGAAGAATACCGGGAGCTGCAAGAACTTGGAAAGTTCGATATGAAAACGTCAAGCTGGGTAAAAACACCTGCTGATATCAGGAAACTGGGTGGGGCGCTCTTTTGCGACCGTCGCTTCAACACCGTATTTTTATATCACAACGGTGCCGAATCTTACTATGCCGCCAGGGGTTTCCGGGGTTCGTTAAGGGTGTAGATTTTTGAATAAACACTAATTCACGCTAATTTTTTCGAATTGCACGAATTAGGTTTAAAATAAGAATTCGATGCGAATTAAATGGGCAACTAATTTTAAATTAGCGTTATATAATTCGTGTAATTCGTTTCAATTCGTGAAAATTAGTGTAATTATATGAATCCAAAAGTTGATTGGTTTTTTAACAAAGCCGAAAAGTGGCGGGAAGAAGTGAATAAATTAAGAACCATCGTTCTTGATTGCGGACTAACCGAAGAATTGAAATGGGGCAACCCCTGTTACACACTTCAGGACGGCAACATTGTTTTAATACATGTGTTTAAAGAATACTGCGCGCTTTTGTTTTTCAAAGGCGCTTTGTTAAATGACACACATGGCCTCTTAATCCAGCAAACCGAAAACGTTCAGATCCCGCGGCAGATGCGGTTTACCAATCTGATGGAGATAACAGACCAGGAGGCGATCATCAAATCGCATATCTATGAAGCTATAGAGGTGGAAAAAGCCGGTTTGAAAATGCCACTTAAAAAGACGGAAGACTTCAAAATTCCGGAGGAGTTTCAATACAAATTAGACCACATCCCAGCCCTCAAAACTGCTTTTGAAGCGTTAACACCCGGACGACAGCGAGGATATCTCTTTCATTTTTCCCAACCCAAACAATCCAAAACCCGAGAAGCAAGGGTTGAAAAGTTCATTCCGAAAATTTTGGATGGGAGGGGGTGGGATGATTAGTGTCCTTTTGTCTTGGCAGTTTCTGTGTTAATTATCAAATGATTTAATTTTGTTTAATTAACACTGAAACTGCCAAGACGTAAAAATAAAAACCTTCCGGTTTAAGATTTTTGTTGTTGTTTCTATTGAACACCCCTTATTCCGTCCTCAAACTCTTGATGGGATTGGCAATCGCCGCTTTGATAGCCTGGAAACTGAGCGTTATCAATGCAATCAATAATGCACAAGCAGCTGCAATCGCAAATATCCACCAATGGATTGTCATACGATAGGCGAAGCTCTGCAGCCATTGGTTAGTGGCCCACCGCGATGCGGGGAAAGCTACCAGGCAGGCGATGAGCACCAATCGCAGAAAATCGGCTGAAAGCATGCGCGTAATTTCCGCTACGCTGGCGCCGAGCACTTTCCGGATGCCTATTTCCTTTACCCGTTGCTCAGCAGTGTAAGTCACCAGGCCAAATAAGCCCAGGCATGCTACAATAACGGTAAGTAAGGCAAAAACATCCAGTATGGCGCTTGTCTTTTGTTCCGCTGCATAGGTTTTATTGTAAAGGTCGTCGAGGAAAGTATAGGTAAACGGTTCGCCGGTATTAAACGTGTCCCATTGTTTCTTCATGGCGGTCAGCACGGCGGCTACGTCGGTAGTATGGATCTTAAAGATAACCCCACCTTCAGGTTCCAATGTCAGCAGCATCGGTGTAATGGCCTCATGCAGCGATTTGAAGTTAAAATCCTTTACTACACCTATTACATGGTATTTAAAATTTTTGCCTTTACCGCTGTTTACCTGCGCAACAGTCTGACCAATGGCGTTGGTTGCGGTGAATCCCAGCGCTTTTACGGCCGCTTCGTTGATGATCATCGCCGAAGAATCAGTTGTTACAGCTGCCGAAAAGTTGCGACCGGCTGCCATCTTTATCCCGAAAGTTGGAATATACTGTTCATCAACGTGAAAATTTTCCGTTTTCATCGCGGTATTGTCGTGCCCATCAGGGAACACCAGCGCATTGTTGTTATTGGTAGGACCGGCTGGTTTATACCATGATAGCGTTCCGTTTACCACGCGCGGGTCGTGCAGCATCAGGTCTTTAAACACCTTTTCGTTTTTGCCTAGCAGATAAGAGTTCGGGATAGTGACTATCTGCTCCTTATTATAGCCCAGGTCCTTGTTCTGGATATAGCGCATTTGTTCGTAAACTACGATAGTGCCCACGATAAGCGATACCGAGATAAAAAACTGGAACACCACCAGGCCGCTGCGCAGACCGAAACTCTTATTGCCTGTCATTTTTCCCTTCAATACCGAAATCGGTTTAAACGACGACAAAAAGAAAGCCGGATAAATACCGGCTGCCACAACTACAATAAGTCCCAGTGCAAAAAAAGCGGCAATAACTGTAAAATTAAAGCTGAAGGCCAATGTCTTGCCTGAAATTTCATTGAAGACCGGCAAAAATACGATGATCAGTAAAAATGCTATCCCCAGCGCGGTGAGCACCAATAACGCGGATTCTATTAAAAATTGAGCAATCAGCTGCGAGCGGTCAGAGCCGATAACTTTACGCACACCTATCTCTTTGGCGCGTTTCGATGCACCGGCCGTTGCCAGGTTAATAAAGTTGATACAGGCTACCAGCAGCATAAAAATGGCGATAGCACCAAAAATATACACGTAGCTTGCATTGCCGGCAGGTTCAAGCTCGTTGGTGGCATTCGGGTGCAGGTGAATGGCTGTAAGCGGCTGCAGTATAAAACCAAGCTGATTGCCTTTTGTGCGAAACTGCTCCAGGCTGATGCCCATCGCCTGCTGTATTTGCGGGCCCATATATTTTTGCACCATCGCCGGAAATTTAGCTTGCAGCGCCGCTTGGCTGGAACCTGGTCTCAGCAACAGGTAGGTAAAGAAATTCCCCTCCATCCATGAAGGGGATTGTGCCCGCTTAAAACCAACCATTGTACCCAGCATATCAAAATGAAAATGAGAATTGTCCGGTATCTTATCAAAAACGCCTGTCACTTTATACAGTTCGGTATTGTTGTCAAAGCCAATCGTTTTGCCGATGGGGTTTTCACTACCGAAATATTTTTCAGCAGTTGCCTTTGATATGATGAGCGTACCAGGCTGCGACAGCACTGTTTTAACATCGCCGTGGATGAGCGGCAGTGTAAAAACATTAAAAAAGTTAGGATCGGCAAGGGCGATAACATCGTTTTTGAATGTCTTTGTGCCATAGTTAACTTTTTGACCTCCCAAATTTAATAAGCGGGTTGCCTCCTCCACTTCGGGGAAATCGTTTTTTACCGCCTGGGCAACCGGCGCCATTACTGAGGCTTCATCAATCTGTCCGCCATTCATCGTGGCCTTAAACTGTATACGTGCAATACGATCGGCATTTTTATTATACCGGTCGTAACTCAATTCATTCTGAACGTACATCATGATGATGAAGCACACCGATATCCCTATAGAAAGGCCGGTGATGTTGATCAGCGAAAAGGTTTTATTCTTTATCATATTGCGCCAGGCAATCTTGAGGTAGTTTACTATCATAACGACATTGATTTTAATAATTGCAAAATTATATTTCGGTACTATATTATGCAAGGTACTATTTAAATTAGTGCCAAAAACTTAATTTATTGTTTATTAGCAAATTAAAAAGACAGAATGTTTTGAAGCGTGCGGTTTTGATACAAGCGATGTCCGCTTTTGTACGTTCTTCGGCATGCAATTAAGCCGCTGCTGTACCGGCCGGTCCCAAACCCTTGTCAGCGTCACGTTGACATCATCCAAATGATTGTGAGCATTTTTGAGGATTTGTGGTGCTAATACTCAAACGCCGGCCTGGTAAGGTCAATGATCGCTAAGCAAATGCCGCCCATTCTGCCGTTTACTCAAAACCACCAGCCATTTGCGAAGCCATTATTGTCAATCATTGCTGATTGCTTATCTTTAAACCTATTGAATAGCAGATAATTGATTGCAAAGCTGTGTTTTGCAAAACGAAGGCCTTGTTCAATGCTCTTTCATGAAAAAAACTGCTTTTGCTTTTGTTATAATGTTGTTATGCATGCTTACCGCGGGGTATGCACAGTATAGTTTGCGTATACAGGTGAATGATTTCTATGGAAAGCCGGAGCTGTATGTTACCGGGTCATTCAATAACTGGAACCCGGCTGATAAAAACTACCAGCTCAAACGGATCAATTATTTCAGAACAGAGATCACCCTACGGAATCTTCCAGGTGGCAAATATGCTTTTAAGATAACAGGCGGAAGCCTGCGCTCTGTTGAAACAACCATCGACGGAAAGGATATACCCAATCATACGGTAAATGTGCAACGGGATACCACCGTACTTTATTGGATTAGCGGCTGGAAGGATCGAATGGCAGTTGCAAAACTATTGTCCGCAAGTGCAAATTGCGGCCGCCTGCAACACTGCCGACAAAGGCATTGCCGCCATTCGGCAGCCCCAGCTTGTTTTCCTCGACATTGAAATGCCGGTAAAAAATGGTTTCGAAGTACTGCAGGAATTCCCTGATGCGACTTTTGAGGTCATCTTTACCACGGCCTATAATCAGTTTGCATTAAAGGCTTTTCGTTTTGCAGCCTTTGATTATTTGTTGAAACCCATAGATGCCGACGACCTGGTGAATACCATGCGGCGTTACGAACGGAAACTGCTGCATAGCAATTTTAAAGAACAACTGATATTTTGATGAAGCAATATAGTCAGCCCGATATACTGCCCGAAAAAATAAGTTTTACCACACAGCAAGCCATCCATTTTATAAAACCGGAAACTATTGTGTATTGTGAATCGGATAGTAATTATACGACCCTGTTTTTTACTGATGACACAAAATTGGTGGTATCAAAAACTTTGAAGGATGTAGAAGAGACACTCGCCCATTACCACTTTTTACGGATACATCATTCCTATCTTATCAACCTGAAAGAAGTAACCCGGTATGTAAAAACTGAAGGCGGAGCGATCGAAATGAGCAACGGCGCACAGCTTCCTATCTCCAGGCAAAAAAAAGAACAGGTGATGCAATTGCTAAACCGGTCGGCCAGGTAATCCTTTTGTAATTCTCGCCCTACCAACCTTCAAGCATTATCTTAATCCTCATTTTCAGCAATTTACGTCATTTTCTGTATTCTGCTCAAAAGTAGCTTCCATTTGCTCATTAGCTAAAAAAAATAAACATCTATCGCCAGATTTGACCATAATTAACAGTCATATCAATGCACACATCTAACAATTAATTTATGAAAAGAATAATCTTAATGATGGCAATTCCATTGATCATTGCTGCCTTTAATTCCTGTACTCAAAACAGTGCAACAGAAATAAATTCCGACAAATTAAAAGAACTGGACGTTGCCGAGAAAAACATGATGGAGGCAAGCACCAAAGGGGATTCCGCGGCGTTCCGGAAGATTTGCGGCGCCGATTACTACACCATCAATGCCGACGGAGAAGCGCATAACCTGGCAGAAACCATTCCTTTTGTACCGAGGTTCAAAGGTTCAAGTGCCGTACTATCAGAGCAAACGCAACGGGTATATGGCAATGTGGCCCTGCGCACCGGCAGGGCAAAGTTCTACTTTGGGGGCCACCAGGTCGCCGAAGTATTATACACAACAGGGTGGATATACAGAGATGGCCGCTGGCAATATATTCACTGGCAGGGAACCATGACCGGTATGATGCTGGAGCCGCTTAAAGGCAAAATAAATATGGGCCCGCCGCCAACAGCAGAAGAAATGCAAAAGCAAAAACAATAAAACCGGGCTTCAATATTTTCGTCTCCGCAAATTCTCTCATAGAGGAACTTGTGCCCCCCAGCTATAGCTAACTATGTGTCTTCTTTGATTCCATAAAACCTTATTCTTTAAGTGTCCGCAATTTTGCTATGTCCCCCCTGCAACTCTGCGTTCAGCCATTGTTGATACTGTTACCATAGCCGTTATCTTAGGAGTATGAAGAGCTTTTCTTATCAGCAGATATCTCACAGAGGTCCAGAGCTCTGTGACTTACTGACTTGGTTGATATGTCCTCTCTTGCAAACCGCATTTTAATAGGATGAATCAGAAAATGTGAATTAGAAAACGTAAATTAATATAACTTAATGCAAATTTGAAACGCAAATACATTGCGTTTCAAAAGAAATGGACAAGTACCTTTACGGGATAGACTTCGGCACATCAAATTCAGCGGTTTCAATTCTTGATATCGAAAAAAATGAAATAATAACAACTATCAGTTTGCCCTCTCTATTATATTTTTCGAGTGAGCAAAGTCATAGCAAGCCTTTAAAGTATTATGTAGGACAAGAGGCTTTGGATAACTACCTTGCTGAGGGAATGACGGGCAGATTCATGAAATCCATAAAAAGGATCTTGCCCAGAAAAAATTTCACCAAAACTAAAGTATACTCCAAAGACCTTTCAGCATCTGATCTGATAAAGTTAATCATCAAAGAATTAAAAGACAGGGCGGATAAATACGTAGGTATAAACTGCTCCAGGGCGATAATTGGGCGGCCTGTAGTATTTGATGAAGAATCGGTAAATGACGAATTGGCTCAGAAAAGGCTATTAACGTCGGCCATGGAAGCCGGATTTACAGAAATCAGATTTCAGCACGAACCAATTGCGGCGGCTTTTGCCTATGAGAGAAGTCTGAAAACTAAAGAAAGAGTCCTGGTTGCGGATTTGGGTGGTGGTACAACTGATTTTACTTTTATTGAGCTTAATCCTTTGTCAAAAGAAAATGCAGATCGGAGTAAAGATATAATAGCTTCCGGAGGTATCTATATTGGCGGCGACTCTTTTGATTCGGCATTCATGATGAAAAGGGGGGTGCCGTATTTCGGATATGGGGTAAAATATCAATCTATGCCCGGTAAATTTTTGGATCTGCCGTTATCCTTGTTTATTAATATCACCTCATGGGAAAAACTGAATTTTTTTAATGGTTTTAAAATCAAAAATGAAATAGAAGGATATTATTTTTTTTCAGACAGAAATCCGTTCATAAAAAATTTAATTACGCTGATCGAAAACAATTTAGGGTATCAGCTTTTTCAATCGGTCGAAAAAGTGAAAATCAAGTTATCTGATTTGGATACCACACGGTTTTATTTTTCACAATTTGAAATAGATATCAGTGAGCCGGTAGCAATAGAAGAATACAACGAAATCATACAGCGGGACATTGATAAAATATCCAATTATTTAGATGAATTTTTATTGCAGAATCGTATTAACAATGATTCCATCGACACTATTTTTTTAACCGGCGGAACATCGCTGGTTAAATCGATAATTGAGCTATTTAAAAACAAGTTTCCAAACAGTAAACTGAATTCAGGGGATAATTTTACCAGTGTTGCCAAGGGGCTGGCTTATAGTGGGTATTTGTTTAATTAAAAAGGATTGTTTTAAATGTTGTTTTTGCGCTCCCGCGAGTTTGCAACTCGTGATAATCAAGGCTAAAGCTCTCAGCTTGTCTCTCAACGACATTAAGCCCTTGGTCGATGTTGTTATAGCAATTTCCGGACGGGTCACACTTATCCTTTTTACATGGTTATCTGTAAACATGCAGTCGACGCTTTCATTCAATTCACATAAAGGTAATCCAATTAAGCTCAAAATTCGCCCTTTTAAAAGGATAGTCTAAAACTTGGATTGGGTGTGCTGTCAAATGTTTTTCTACCTTATTCCTTTCTAAGTTAAGAGTATAGCTGACGGATTAAAACGCAACAAAGAACGTAATCCCAGGCCTTTCAAATTCATTGCAACAGTAGCCTCTTTTTTTAAATTGTAAAATCTATCAACATTAAGCCGGTGGTCGATGTTTTCACCGCACCACAAAGGAGATTACATGTTTACTTAAATTAAATCACAAATTAAGCAGTTCAACTGGCGCGTTGAAAACACCCAACCAGAGGCCAACGTCTTTTTGTTTGCACTTGAACCAACTTGAACGGTTTTGATTATGCTATTAAAACTAACCTGCTTAATTTGGCGAAGATAAATACCAATATTATATCTCTTCCGGTACGGTCTTAACCAGCAATTAATAAATGAACAAGTTCTTCAAAACAGTACTTTTAACGGGGCTATTCGTGGGTACCGCCGACCTCTTATCTGCTTTTGTGTCAGTGTATATCCAAAGCGGTAAGTTTGCCGAAAAAATGTTTAATTACATTGCCGGAGGCGCACTTGGCCTCGAAACATCTATGAACGGGGCAGCCGGCGTAGAGTTTTTGGGACTGTTTTTCCATTACTTTATCGCTTTCGCTTTTACTTTGTTTTTCTTCTGGATATTTCCGCGGATAAAAGTTTTATCTTGTAATAAATACCTTGTCGGGATGCTTTATGCCGTTTTTGTAAACGTTATAATGGAACAAGTGATCCTTCGGTTTACGCCATTGCCCGGCAGGTCGTTTAGTTTGGCGCATTCCTATATTAATTGGGTGGTTTTGGGTGTTCTATTTGGTATTCCTATTGTTAATAATACCTATGAATATTACCGGGGGGAAAAGAAATAGTTAAACAGATACAAATTCCGATCGGTTAATCCCCGCGCCCTTGTTGGTGGTGTCACCGCTTTTATTCGGGGGATCAAAAATTACCATCTATTTCACACGCTCCACATATTCCCCTGTGCGGGTATCTACTTTTACTTTATCGCCCTGGTTTACAAAAAGTGGTACTTTTATTTCTACGCCGTTCTCAGTTGTAGCATTTTTCAGCGCGCCCGAAGAAGTATCGCCTTTAACAGCATGTTCGGTATAGGTAACTTCCAATTCCACAAAATTGGGTGCTGTTGCCATTATCGGCTCTTCGCTTTCAAAAGAAACGATAACATTCATCCCTTCTTTTAGGAATTTAACAGCCGGGCCAAACAGCGTTTTCGGAATATTATGCTGTTCAAAAGAGGTATTATCCATTATCACCATGAAATCGCCGTCTTCGTAAAGATATTGGAAGTCATTAGTTTCTACGCGGCAAATTTCAACCTGCTCGTCGGTGGCCAAACGGGCTTCTACAATTTTTCCCGTTTTAATATTACGAAACTTATCCAAATAGAACGCCCCGCCTTTACCGGGCGTACGATGTAAAACTTCTGTAACAGTTACCAGTTCACCATTGTAACGTAATATATTCCCTACTTTAATTTCAGATGCCTTTGCCATGAAAATACTGATGTAAATTTTTATGCCAAAGATATGTTAAGTTATGACAACCTTTATACTAAAAAATATTGCGTTATAGTTTGAGTACATTTTTACATCCGTTCTGGCGAATATACAACGCCGGCCAAACGAGATGGAGTACCTTGCGACCTGTATTAGTTAAACTAGAAACGAAAAATGGCGGCAACCTGAACACCAGCCATGACTAGCCCAACGCTTTTTTCCGGGCGCGGGTATTCGCATCATGATCGGAGTTGATTTTCTGTAGTCAGATGCTACTGGCTTGCTTAATTCATAGACAAAGTTTGTGAACAGCCCCCATGGTAGAAAAACTATCTGGTTAGCGCACCCCTTCGTTTCTGTATACCGCAGATAGATCACCATTAAAATTCAAATGCATCTGATAAGGTTGCCCCCTTACATCTTTACTAAAAACCATTTCCCGGTTATCAAGGCTCGCATCGAGGGTAAAGTTTGTTTTAGAGATGGGGCTTAACCCCGTTATGTAGCCGTTAGCGGTATGATAGGTAAGATGCCCATTTTCCATAGTTATTTCATTATCGCCGTATTTTCCGGTAAACATTTTAAGCTCATGTATATCCATTTTATACGGATGCATTTTCGCTTTATAAATGAAATACATCCACCTTGCTTTTTTAGCCGTTGATGTATCAGTTGAACTCATCTGATGCTGATAAAAGTTTTGTATCGCAGCATCTAAGGCGCTGCCTGCCCTTACTGCTATGTTGGGCCTTACGCCGGTGCTTTCCCAATCAGTTTTTGTAATTGGGTTTATAGGTCTGGCAAAGGGGATGTTCGCCACAAATCCGTTACCAATGCCGGCATTTTGCATTGGGTGGGCCGCACCGCAAGTTACTTCGCCTACTATCACAGCCCTATGCTGGCTTTGCATGTCGTAGGCAAATTCTTCCGCAGCTGAGGCCGTGTAAGCACTTACCAGGATGTAAATCGGGATAGCATGCCACACGCTTGATTGGGAACGCGGCTCGGTCCAGTTTTGATGAAATTGATTAGTGCGGCGTACATAAAAGTCGTTAATATGCGTCGCATCTTTAAAAAACAAGCTGCTGATATAATTCACCATGTTGGCCTGTCCACCGCCGTTTAGCCGTAGATCGATGATCACCGTGTTGCTGTTGATCAAAAGGTCAAATGCACTATTTACGGCCCTTTTAGATTCATCATTCAAATCAAAGAAACCATTTATAGCTAAATAACCAATATTGCCGCTCAAAATTTCCGCTCTCGAAAATCCGTAGTTCTGCTGCCGGGATTGTTCAGCCATCTGCATTTGTCTTGCGGCCTGCTGTATGTACGAGCTGTGCTGCATATCGCTTTGAAGAGCCGCCTCATACCCTATGCTAAGGTGCTTATCATTATAGATGGTGCGTAAATCTGTCGTCAGATATTTAGCGAAATCTGCAGGTGCGGTAAGTTTATCATACGCGCCTGCCTTTAATTTGCCTCTGATGTTGGATACCATACGGGCGGCTGTATCCCGAAAAATATAGTTGGATAATAAAACCTCCGACAGGCTGTCAATTATAGCTGCTTTGGTGCTTTGTGTCAACATTGTTGGCTTAACCTGTCCGAAGGATAGATTCGACAGCAACATTGCCGGAATGAGTAAGCAAAGGAATTTTCTATAAACCATAGCCAAAAGTTGAACGGATGCTGGAGAATTGAAAGATGTTACTTTGTTAGTTTTTAACCTTCGTGAACAGATCATGGTTGTGGAAAAGCAGCTGAACGACCTGGTTATCTTTATCCCTGATAAATTTGATTGGCACACTCAACGCATTAACGATAAAATTATCTGTTGATACAAAGTCAAGCCCGCTGCTTCCGCCGTCCCATAGCTGGGTTGCCCACAGCTGACCATTTTTTAGCGAAATCTCTATCTTAAGGACCTGACCTCCTGCGGTTAGTTGATATTTGCCCAGATAATGCTCCGGATTAAATGATGCGGGGCCTGGTGTGCCTGGCGTTAACTGGCTGCCTGCGCGGGTCCAGGCAGTGCTTCCGTTCACACTTACCTGAGATACCTTATTATCCTTATCCCTGAGAAATTTCACAGGTACGTGCTGGCTGGCGATGATAAAATTATCGCCGTTTACGTGGTCTAATACCAGTAGTTCGCCGGTTGCCGCTTTAGCCATTAGCTTTCCCTGCTCTAAATATACATCTGCATAAACAGTTTGCATGCCCTGTTGCATTTGGTATTTGCCGGTGTATTGCGAAAGTGTATCCTGTTTCATTGCATTGCCTTGCGCTTTAACCGGGGCAACTGTAACACAATAAGTAAAAAGAAAAATAAAAAACAGCGATAAATTAACTCGTTTCATTTGGGTTTTATTTGGGTGAATAAATTTTTTGAAAACAACAATCATTGCAAGACCAGGAAGGGTCTTGTTTAGGACAAAACAAATGGGTTAACAAGCTTTAACCTACTCAAATCGGGATTTGAGTACTATTTGATTGAAGTGATGCAGGGTTTAAACCGTTTTGATATTGGCTGGGTGTGATACCGGTCAATTGCTTAAAACAACGTTGAAAGGTAGCGAGAGAATTAAAGCCGCAGTCGAACGCTATTGCTGCAATTGTAAATTGCGACAGGGAAGTATCTGCTAATTTCTTTTTTGCTTCCAGCACTCTATATTCATTAATGAAATCGTTAAAACTTTTTCCAATATGCTGGTTAAGCAAATTAGAAAGCTGCTTTTCCGATAGGCCCATTTTCCCGGCCAAAACATCCAGCTTTAAGGCGGGGTTAAGATAAAGTTGTTCTTTCTCCATTAACGCCAACAGCTGTTTTCGATACCGGATCTCTTCATCCTCCGAAAAATAAATCTTAGCTGTAGGTTTATGGTATTCAAGCACATCTGTTACCGACATTTTGGCTTGCCGGGCATAAGCGGCCATCCCCAGCCAGTAGGCAAATCCAATAGCAATTAAGGCCATCATGTACCTGATGGGGTAAACTATTTGTGGTAATGGCAAATAATTTAAAATTAGTGCAATTAGCCAGATGACAAAAATCGGAAGCAGGACAATTAATAATGTTCTCAGCCAATTAACATCTTTAGCTTTAAACGATGTTGGCTGCTGATTGCGCCTGTACAAACTGACCATTTGGTAACAGACAATTGAATAAATGAGAAAAGAAAAGAAGAAAGGTACCGAAGCCGCGTTACTTGTTTCAAAGTCTATCACCTGTTTTTCAAACGGCAGATACCAGCTTTTAACAGCAGGAATTAATAAAAGTCCGCTGACATGAAATATAAACCCGATCTGCGGCCCCATTTCAAGTATCAACGGCACAAAATGGAGTCTGTCACGCCCGGTTAACGGTTGCTTTTGTGACAACACACTTCGCGTATAAAAATAGAGCAGGGGGCCCAGTGCCAATCTGAGCTGCGGTATTACGAAATATATCCAGGGGTATTTATTGGGGATGTCGGAATTTAACACTTCCGTCCCCAGCGTAAGATAGGATATCAAAAGAATAAACGCAGCCAGCCATCGATTGCTTTTAACCTTCTTTGAAGAATAAAATAATAAAACGGCGAGTACCAGCCCCTGGAAAGTAAGACACAAAAGCAAGAAATCTCCAATATTTCGCGGCATCTTTTCCTTTAGAATGAATTAAAAAGTGAATCTACAAATTGCTAAATAAATAATAACAATTTTACCTGCTGTTTGAAGCTTTTGATTTTGAGTCCGTATGGTTGCAGACAGGGGCTATCTTATCCGCCCTATTAATTTCTAATCGCTGGAGATAATCTTCGCCTTTGTGGATGTTCTCCGCCATGGGCACAGTTTTGAGCTATAAGGATAGGATTCGTGTGGCTTTGATCACCTCCGCGTTACCAAACAAAAAAGGTCTCCAAACCTTCGACTGAAGACTTTTTAATTTCATAACTTAAAAAGTCGGGATGAGAAGATTCGAACTTCCGACCTCCAGCACCCCATGCATGCTCTCACTGTCAAATGAGTTGGGTATTGGGTTAATTAACGCATATAATTGCACTTGTAGGCCTTTGGGTGTAAACAAAGAGGTAAACAAACGCTTAAAAGTAGTAAAATCTGTCTTTCATCCATAGGCTTGATGTGTTTTGGTGATTAAATAATTATGAAAGCCCCACAGGCGCAAGGCTGAAATAAATGCAAGGAGGAACGGAATAAATGGATTGTGCGAGGGCTACATGAGCGTTTATGCCGGAAATTCCTTGCCATGCGTTCAGACTCCCGCCTAACTTTGCTTGCATGATTATGTATCATTCACCCCTTTATTACTTTCTTCACTTATAAAGGAGCAGTCGCAATTCCAATGATAATCTTTGATTCTTCTTCAATCCTGAAAAGTGTAAATTTATTTCGTTTAAGAGGCAGTGTGAAACTTGGATTGAAAATAAGAAATAAAAAATATTTTCTCTCCCGCAAATAATCATTCAAAATCATATGTAAGCGTCAAATCAATGTATTGTTCGGCCTTAATCAACTTATCATACTTGCGCTTTAATTGATAATATTCCTGATCTTCCCCAGTGATGTTCCCACGTTGTATTGTGTAATGTCGAAGAAAGTGTTTAATTCGATCATTTGTGGTTAAGTCGTCTAAATTATTAAAGTCGTTGGTTTCAATGATTTTTTTTGCTTCCGAGCGTTCTCGGCTATCAAGTAGGTTATGGAACTCATTCCGCCAAACCGATGTATATTCCAGTTTATGCTGAAAAAGGTGGCGATAAACGATATAGGTTTCCGGCATATACAAGATCTCAAAAAATTCGTCGATGGTAGAGCCGAACATTTCCTCGAAGAATGATGATTTTTCGTGGTTGCTGGCTGGGGCAACAATACCTTTTGTCACGTTCAAAATAGATTGAACCGCTCTGATGAACTTCTTATTCCAGTGGTCACCTGTAAATTCACGGTGTTTAGCGTCCTCGCCAAAAAGGGGGATGTATTTCATCGGAAATGAAAAGATAGCAATATTTAGACTTTTACATAGCTGAATATTGATTAGCAAACGATTATATAAATCTTCGGGCTTGTCTTTAAAATTATAAAGGATATAATTGGATAACTCCTTAATACCATATTTTGACGCCAACTCGACCGCGCTAACATATTGCTTTTTTAAGCCGATATAGTCAAAAGCGATCCGTAACGGACGGATCGGTATTTCACTCATCAAACGCATCAGTTCATCGGTTACATATCGTGCGTCCGTCCCTTGGTTAAAATCTACATAACGCAATTTAGACGATTTGTTACGGTGCTTCTCATAAGAATCTCTTATTTCTCGGTATGCGGCAAACAAGTTTTCTTTTAGAACTGTCTCTTCCTTAAGTAGGGTATATTTATCTAATACGTCATAAAAGATTTGCTTTTTATCATTTTTATGCCTGGCTAAGGATTCATGCAACAACCTGTACGCTTTTTTCAAATAAGCCCGGTCGTTTAACCCTGTTTCGAGGTTTCGGATCGTTATGTCCAGTTGATTGGGCTCAACATAGGTCGCCCCTTTGACAAAGCCCATATCCTTTATTTCCTGGATGATCTCAGGGAATTTTGGCGATGCCAGTACGTTATTATCCATTAACAGTAAGTTCCGCTGTTCGCCGTAAATCTCTTTGATTTCCTGGAACTTATCGATGGTGTCGATCTTTGGTTTATAGGTAGGCTCAAGGATCGGTACGGAACAGAACGCACATTTGCGGGTACACCCTTTGGTCATAAAGGTGAAGTACGCGCTTTGTGTCGGGTATTGGTATTCGATCTCCTCTAAAATGGAATAATCCAGCGGAAGGTTATCGATAATGAGGTCATTGTTATCCAAAATACCTGGTTTGTCCAATAAACCTTGCATTGGTTTAATCCCTGTTTCCTGGTACAGCTCGTCATGCAGCAGCGAAGCCAAGACCCCCCCAAGATATATCTCCTCCTGCGATTTCACTAATTTTTTTGCGAAATGGATCGTTTCAACGGTTATTTTCCAGTAAAAGGTAAATAACGTGGTTACATAAATACGATCCCATTTAGGCGACTGCAGGTATCGCTTTTTCCTGAAATTAGTCGCAAACTCCAGCAGGCATTCTTGTACCAATTTATTATAGGTGGAATAGCTGCTTAGTTTTTCGATCACCTCTGCTTTGCCCGCCCTTATAGCCTGCTTAACCAAGGCCGCTTTAACGGTCCAGTTATAAGTAACATCAATGGCCAGTAATTTTAATAGGCATTCTTCATAAAGCTGCTCCACCACCAAATCGCGTAGGTCACCCTTAAAGAACCGAACATTATCCCCTAACTTACGATGGTACGTAGCTATCTTCATCAACCCGATAGGCGGGTATTTATTTTTATAATTCGGTTCAATTAGTAATATCTCTCTCGGCATATTAGTTATATTTTGATTGCATCTTGGCAATCAAAGGAGCAGCCTCACGATGGCCAAGTTCCTTTTGAAGGAATATTACCACTTCATTTAGCAACCTCTTTTCACTATCATTCACTTTATCAAAATCTAATGGTGGGATTTCTACATCTTCGTATAGCTCATCTACCTCATCCTCCGTGATTTGATAGTCAAATTCCCCAATAATATCGGTGAATAAATCGCCCAATATTTTAATGTCATCACCTTCTTCTTTTAACTTATCTAAAATCCTAGCGGCATTGCGCGCAACTCCTAAAGCATTTAATACCTCATTTAGGCGTTGTTCCTGTTCCTCGGATGTCTCAAAGGTGGTTAAATCTTCTTTGTACGCAGCATTTAAGTTTTTGAAATTTTCGACGTTTTTTTTGCGGTTGTGGAGGTCAGAGGCTTTATGAGGTAAGCCACTTTCAAACTTATCAAAAATCTTTTTTAATGAGGCCTCAAACTGCTCCACGGTACGGTTGTCATTAAAATAATCGCGCCGTGCATTCGGGATAAAACCATCAGAAATCGTATGAATTTCACCAATATATCGAAAGGTAGTTCGCTCTACTGGAAAACGATCAATTATAGTTTGAGCATCACCAATCGTAATATTTTGTTTTTTTAGGCGAATTCCTCTTTCGAGATTTTTATCATTGATTACTTCATTAACCCGGTTAAATATTCCATACCAGCCTACAGCCAAAACCTTTTCAGCATCATCCAGTACTTCGAAAAAGTCTACGCTTGTGACTATAGAAGGCTTGTTTGCATTGTTTGTAATTAGCTTATTTTTATACGCCTTAAATATTGGATCTTTGTTGACATTAATGTCATACTCTTCAAGTGCAAAACCTCTGCTTTTGAAAAAAGTCTCTATTTCTGCTTTGAATTTAAAGTCTTTGTGAAAAGAGACCGGGGCAACCATCGATAAGTATTGTTTTACTTCAGTCAGCTTCAAAAGTAAATCGTTAGTTACATCGACTAATTTTACTTTGAAATAGTGTTCGTCTAAACCGCTTTTCCCAGTGGCGAACGTGGTAATCACACTGATTACTTTAGCCGCATCAGATTTATCCTCTCGGTTTTCGATAATTGATTTTAAGAGTTTTGCATTGAGGGTCATCGTATTTTTAACTAATTCGCCTTTAAATGAAGATTCAAAAATCAACTTTCCGCAATAGCCTAACCCACCGAGTCGTCCAATTCCCCTAAAACCTTTTCGTTTGTTAACTTCTTTTTCAGAGTTTGCAACATCACTTAAAAACGCACGCATCCGGTTTGACGGGATGCCAGTTGCGTTATCTTCTACAATTATTGTCCTGGCAGTACTGTCTATCGATATTGTAATTTTTCCAGCAGCCCGGTTTGACAGAATTTCTTGTTCCACAGCTACATCAATTTGGTCAGCGGCGTTTTGAATATATTCGCGAAATATAAAACGCGGATCTTCATACATGCCGAGGGTCAATGTTTCAATGACGTTTTTTCCAATAACTGGTGCAGGCTGGTTCATTTTTTATAATAAATTTTCTTAAAGTCTGTTAAATCGTCTCCTTCTAATATGATGTCAAACCCATGATATATATTACCGTTTGTTGCTACAAATTTAACGTATGTTTTATTATTTACATCGTGAGCAAAGAATCCTTTTCCTTTGTTTCTAATTTGAACAGATTTATCCAGTAATTCCTGAGCGGCTGCGGTGTCTCCGTCTCGTTCATTGTAGCAACTTAAAGGTGACGCACTTTCATCTTCAGCCGCAGTCGCAGCGTCTACGGCTGAATTATGCTCATTATGTTTTTCATGATGGACAAATATTTTTTTGAAAGATTTCGCAATTGATTGATGTTGTTTACTATCATCACAAATCACGCTTTCTATATCCACTGTTAGGATGTCCTTTAAAGTTAAGTTTTTTGATTTTCCCCATAAAAAGTTTAACGAAAGAATTTTATGATGGCCACTACCTGATTTATACAAATAGGTAATAAGAGATCTTACTTCCAAATTAGTAGATGCTTCGTAAAACGGTTTTTCCAATTCCGGTTTAGCGGTGAGTTTGGTCAAATCATCTTTCGGATAATCAATTTTCTTACAGTTGGTTAAAAACCTTAACGTAGAATTTTGGAAATCATAATACTTCCCTGGGATTTTATCATAAGGAAAATATAATCTTATTTCATCTATTACTTCCTCTCTAAAAGCAACCGGTATGCGATAGTTCGACAATTGCACATAAAGTTCCGGCATCACTTCCATCAAATTATAATATTCGTCTGTATTTGCATCAAAATGGGCACGGTCCCATATAAAAGCTGCTAAGTCGAAAACGGCGATGTCTTTCATTGTTATTTCCGTTTAGCAATTCGTTTTTTGGATTGAGCTTTCAGCAGCGCTGCTAATTCGATATCAGGACGTTCAATAAATTCATCCGGAAAGAAATCCACCGTTCCGAATTCATCCAAATCCATTGCTTTAAATGCAACTTCTTTTTTTTCATTGTGAACATAGGTAAGTTTTACCGCATTGCTCAACTGGTCGGTTCCATCTTCTGCAATCCTGCGCCGCATCCGAGTAATGAAATGGTCACTATGTGTCTCAATGATAACTGATTTTCCAATGTTTATGAGTGAGTACAAAAAGTCAAAAAGGAAACTCTGAATTTTTGGATGTAAATGGATCTCAGGCTGTTCGAGCATTAGCTTTTGGCCCGGGTCTAATAACAACCCTTGAACGACTATCGGTAAAACCTGACTAATACCAAAGCCAACGTGTTTGATGGTTGATTCAATCCCAAAATGGTTCGTTAAAAAAATAGCATATGTGTCGGCCTGTTCGCGGGCATAGATTTTTTTGCCAAAATTGAAAACCTCACACATCCAAATATTGGTGGCTTTCAACAAGGTCATTTTCCGACGAGCAAAACTGATAATACCCTCATCAAAAATGGGAACATTTACCTCTATCAAATCTCCGCCACGCTTTTCTAAAATGAAGGCGACATTAGAACCATCAGCTCCAACAGAGTACTCGCTTCTATGTGCTGCGTATGAGTCTTTGGGCTCTACCCTCAATGGTCCTATATAATGTAAATGTTTGAAGTAAGATTTAATGAATGACTTAACAGAATTCAGATTTGGATAAATCTTGGATGTGTCTTCATCGAGCAACATGACATCATTGTTTTCTGGGTCAGGAATCAGCTTGGATCGGATAAGTTCTACCGCATTTGGGAAAATACCCGAATAATTGATTCTTAGAAATTTTGGTGGAATATCATCATAAACACCTTCAAAAAGGTAATCGTTATTTGCCTCGACTAAACAGTTGGAGGTAAGTAAATTCTGATCAAATTTAACATAGTTGTTTTTTTCATCGGTAATGTATTCCACTTCAAATTTGGAAATGTAAAGTTCTTCTTCATTAAACTCATATTCAAAGTGGATTTTACAACTGTAATCATCGAAACTATCAAAAATTGACTTCTCTACAGCTTCGTTGAAATCAGTGAATTCTGATTTTTTTATTTCAAAAGTGAACCCCAGTTTATTGGTTTTATTTTTCGCTTTTATGATGTCCAGGTAACTTTTTGCGGAATAATAGGCACCATCTAGGTATAAGCTATATTTTCCTGAGTCAATCTCTACCGTTTGTTTAAGCAAAAGCAGCGCCTGTATAAAAGATGACTTGCCGCAGCTATTGACCCCGGTCAAAATAGTCAACGGTTTTAGTTCAAAATTCCTGAGTGTGCCAATCGATTTAAAATTACTCATCGAAACTATCATTTCATTTCCTCCTCTATTTTAATGATCAGGTTTTCGGCTACGTCATTGGGTAGCACGTTTTTAATAATGCGGAATACGTCGCCTAAGAATTTACGCTGTTCTTTGTTGAGCTTGGTCAATTTGTCGGTACGAAACTTGGGTTTGATCTCGTCGTTGACTACGAGCTGTTTATCGACCGTGCTTTTAGCGTTAGATATCCGGTCCAGTATTTTCGTGATCGGTGAATTTTCATTCTCCTGGCCGCTGGCAATCTTTTCAAGCTTGGCTTCCGCTTTGATTGCTTCTTCTTTTTTCCGGCTTAGCCGCTCGATGTATTCCCGATGTTCGCCTTTATCTGTGAAGCCGTTCTGGGTTTTTTGCTGAAATTCTTGTTGGAAATTATTGTACTCCTCAATGCGCTTTACTGAGCTATTGATCTCAGAGGCTGCATAGCAGAGTTTATGGATCGTCGTGTGCAGGAAGTTCTTTAACTTATTCTCAAAATCAAAATAAGCTTCATTTTCAACAAAATAATCACGGCGGGCGTTCGGCAGGATATCAGGATGCATCGCATAAACCTCTCCAAAAAAATAAAACTGAAAGCGGCGGTCTCGGTGTAGTTTGATCAGCGAATATTCATCGCCGACCTGGATATTGGCCTTACGCAGGCGGAAACCGCGCGCATGGTTGATCTGGTTAAGAGATTGATTTTTTTCCGTGATGCCATACCAGCCCCATAAGACAAGCTGGCCTAGTTCGTTTCTTTCTTTAAAGAACAACACATCAATCACCTCACCGATCTTCCGGCGGTTATCATTGTCACCGTCGTAGATATAGGTGGAATAGCCTTTGAATACTTTTTCGGTATTAACGAATATATTATACTCATCCAGGTTGATCTGGTCGGCCGCAAGCTCGTCACTGATTTTACGATGATAAATAAACCGCGAATGAAACGGTACAGGTGCGACCATTGATAAATAACGGCGAACTTCGGCAACATCCAACAATTCGTCATGGGACACTTCCTTTAACGTCACTTTAAAGTAATGCGCGTCGGTGCTTTCATTGAATGTTTCGATCGAGGTTACTTCGTCGATCACCTGTGAGGCATGCTCTTTTTCATTTCGATTATTGATGATCTTCCGCAACCGAGCAGCATCCCAAGTCATGATCGATTTGACTGGTTCACCGCGGAACGAAGTTTCAAAGATTAACAAATCACAGTAGGCCATGCCACCTAAGCGCCCAATGCCGCGGAATCCTTTATCAACGCCCCTTTTCTTGGTGGATTGCGCAATATTTTTAAGAATGGAAAGCACAGCATTTGCGGGTATTCCTGTCGCGTTGTCTTCGATGATGATTAATCGGCTGTCGCGATCTATTTGTATATGAATTTCCCCTTGCTGGTTAGTAAGCAATTTTTCTTTGACTGCCTTATCGATCTGGTCGGCAGAATTTTGTATGTATTCGCGAAAGATGAACCGCGAATCATCATACATACTTGTCGTAAGTGATTCGATTACATCTTTTCCAATTACCGTCGGTTGATTTTCAGCCATTTTTGAATTGTTTGTAAACGGGCTTTGGAAATTTGATGCTTAATAAGGAGCGGAAAATTGGGTTTTGCAAAATATATTCGCCCTGTTTCAACCTAGTCAGCATAGATTTATATACCGATGGTATAAATTGATAATCATGCTTCGACACTTCGATCGCGTTCGTGCGACCGTAAGCATGTGTCGCGCAATTGCCCTTGATCCTGTCGTGGATATCGCTTTTAAACTGTTCAGCCGCAAAAAGTACGATCCCCAGGGACCTACCACGCTCAGTGATGTCAAGCAACTGCCTCAATATCGGGGAATATTTCGGAACATCCTTTGATGCGTATTTGTTCAACTCATCAATAAAAATAACGATTTTACTGGGTATGTCGGACTCTTTACGGTCGTCATCCATTTGACCAAGTTTGAGATCGTAGATCGACCGCATGACGTCACCAAAAACAAAGCCCTGGGTTTCTTCATCTAGTTTCGCGATGTCGATCACATATGCATCGTTTTTTTGGATCTTTTTGATCGCATCTTTTAGTCGGGTCTCTTTTTTGTCCTTCTTATAGGAATTGCAAAAAATCGTAGTCTTATCCAAGGTTTTTTTAAAAAGCCGGTTAAATTTACGCCAGCTTAAAACCGTTATTTCCTTGTCTTTACCGGTGTTCCCTGCTTTCGTGTGTTCGGAAATCTTCTGCTGCAAGTCGTCCCAGGTTTGAATACCTGCGAATTCGCCTTGTTCGGAGATTATTACATTGACGATTGATTCCATGGTTTGATTGGGATCATCTACATTGGAAAAAAGTAGGTCGATGCTTTCTTTATCCTCTTTAAAGATGTACTTATATAATTCCGCTTTATTTAACGCCATCTGGCTTTTAATATCATCTTTTTTAGCATAGGTCGCGCTGCCAACCTCCGAAGAATAGGGGTAAAAATATTTGACATTTTTAAAAGGCTGGGCGTCCATTTCCAACGCTTTGTAAATATCAAACTCTTCAGCTGTTAACTCTTCATTGGGTTCATCGATAGCCAATAAGTCCCTTCCCTTCACATTTAAAAATACAAAAGCCACCGATTCGTCCTGTTTGCCGTTGAGGCACTGATCTTGTATTGCCTTCAGCAAGAACATCGCATAAGAGGTCTTTGAGGCGAGACCGGAAATACCGGATATATTGAGGTGAGCGCCTTCAGGGCCGATCAGAAAATGCGAATTGAAATTCACCGGTACGGAAATATTATCCGGTGCTTCGTACATTTCAATATAACCTGCTGGTAATGGATTTTTAACATCTTTCAGACCGAGTGCTTCCTTGACATCTTCTTCACTAGCTAGAGAAACTGGAAAACCATCTAACACCGGGGTGTAAATATTTTTTGAATTACCCACAACTTTGGCTTTGACATAATTCATGCCGATACGCTGGGTATAACTGGTTGAGGAAACCTCGCCGAAATCGCTGGAAATGAAACCCGCCAACGAACTCGAACTGTCGGTCAAATGCGAAATTTCTTCCACGACCCCAAAGGTTACAGATTCTTTTAAGTGAGATACCTTAACCACATCGAACGGCTTTAAGATAAGCTCTTTGTCTGTCCAGAAATAAAAATCGTCCACTGTCGTGGGCATTTTTTCTGTAGCTGTAATTTTTCCTATTACTTTCAATATTCTATCTATTACTGTTAAAATAAATTTAAAAAATGCATATCACTTAGGTACCTGCTTTTCAGGTATGTCTCGGTCAGATAAACGGGGTATAAATGATTTGCCCACCTACTGTCATTACCGTAGCATACCGGGTTCCGCTCGTTAATAATATTGGCCGTGATCAAGTCGACTTCGGCGCTATCGAGACCTTGCTCATTTTCATCATCGGTTATCAATATTTTTTCAATTTTTACAACACCTGCGAAAGGGCTTTCTGTGTGTTTAGCGTCCCTGATGCGCACATACCAAATGGCAAAATTCACATTGCCGACGATTTCACTGCGGTACATATAGGCTGGAGTGCGATGATAAAGCCCCAGCTTAGCGATCACATCGGCATTACTTTTATTTGCCCGGTCTTTAAATAGTTCAGGATTAAACATTTTTGACACGCCGATCACAGACCGGAAGTAGTTTTTGAATTTGGTGAGTTCCCGGTAATCACCCGATTTCATGGGCTTATACTGTAAAGAACCATCTTTAATTAGGTAGTGCTGTGGATTGATCTTGTTGCGGTGGTGGAGGCCAGCGACGATCCGTTTTTCACAGTCGATCATTTCATCCTGGATTGTTGCGATCCCTAAGTCCTCATATTTTTTGGCGTCTTCCTGCCTGGATGATGAATAAGACAGTATTTTCGTCACTTTCAAAAGACTGTCTTTAAACCTTTTTGCCTGGTTAACTTTATTGGTCAGCGCATTGAAAAACTGCTCGGCATTTTTTCCTTGAGGGTTAGCAATCGTTGGCAGCGAGAGTACGATACTACTTTCAAATTCCGCGCATTTAAATTTAGCAGGCGATATTCGTTCACAGCAAGCCACGCCGATCTGGCCGCCCATAATAGGATAGATACTACGCAGTATCTCAATATCGTCAATTTTATAAGTCCGGCGTGAACCGTCCAAGAAGTATTTAAACAAAGGTTCATCAAAACGTATTTTTTCAGCAAAGTCACGAAGGTTTTTTGTGGTCTTTAAGGTATTATCGGTTTCGCCGTACCGGTTTTTGACTACTGAAACCGATTGGGTATCATCATAACCGATCTTGGGTAATAATGATTCCGCATCCGCGCAATAACGGTACGACGTATAACAGGTTCCCTCTGTTTCTTCCTCTAGAATTTTCAATATGTTATTCATGGTTAGCAGCAAGTTTTCCACTTGTTGGGGGAATAGTTTTAAGGAAAACAACTGAATAAGCTTGAGAAGACATACGACGCGGTTTAATTGGCAAGGTAATTATAAAGATAATTGAGCTGAAACAGAAATTTTGGTTATTTTATCTACAATTATGTAACGTAAAGATAATGTAGATTTAAGTGTCATCGGCTTAATGTGGTGTATAAAATATTGTATAATTCCTGTTTTATTTTCAAATGGGCGGCTTGACTTAAAAGTCTATTGCAACGCCAAAGCTGCAATTCATTTAATAAGTCCGGCGAGCCGTTCCTGCGAGTTGAGTGAGGGTCTGTGCAGAGAAAGCCGATAGGCGACTGCACAGAATGCTGCAACACAAACGACTGGCACACGGGTTTGACTATGGCTATTTGCGGTTGTACTTCAAACGCTGTGACAGTCGTGCAGCCCGAGCGATGGCGCAGGCTCGCACAACAAAATGAGCGGTTGGACTGATAAATGTTGAGTGAAAGCCGAGCGTCAGTGAAGAATGAACAGAGCGAAGGGTTAAACGAAACTTTTAGAAGTACAGAGAAAGCGAATATGAGTGACGACTTTGTGCTCACAAACAGCATGACAGGCTGCTTATATGTGCAGGGGTTTAAGGTAGATCTTTCCTTATGCAATAGGTAAAAGTGGTGGCTTATAAGGAAGTAATCTACCTTTAAATGAGTTGGGAGGAAAAGCAGTGAAGCGTTTAGTAGGCTGCAAGCTTACTAAACCGAACGAAGCCTGGCGTGATGTTATGTAGCACTTATGAGGAACGAATGCCGCTCTTCCTGGTGTTGAAATGGCCTCTACGCCCAGCCATAAGCGCAGCTTACCTTTCTCGATCTAAGCAACAGAAGCGGGGAAGGTAAGCATAGCTTATGCTGAATTATTTGATACTTAGAGGCATGCGTCTTATATTTATATTCGAAATAGCATCGGAATGAATTTTATAAACTTTTTTCTGCGATTAATATCATTGCCTGTTTCCATAGTGACTTCGTTAGTGAATCTCAGTAAGTCACTTAGGGATATCCATTATAGTCACCGTTCCACTGTCAAAATTGAAGTGAAAGGCCGTAAGGATATAAAGATACTTCCCGGTGAGGGGATTACGAAAGAAAACCTTGAGGAGTTAGTTGATTTTTTGAATAGTTCTAATGATAAAAGAAAGTCATACTACCCAAAGTCAATAAAAGAATTGAAAGTTGGTTATATCAATTTTAATGCTAAGCGAGAAATGAAATTAGGAATATTAGAAACAGTCAATGCGGAGATATTCTTGAACGAGGATTTAATAAAAGACATACCCGAAAAATACAATATAGATCAGATTCATATTACAAAGAAAATGAAGGCAAAGCTGACTTCTAAGGATTTAAGTTTTGAGATAACCCCTTTAAACTCGGAAACGCAAGTTATTTTGGACGACGACAAAACAGTCTGGAATTGGGACATAAAACCTGTTAAACACGGACTGGGTGTGCTTGAACTAGTATTAAGTGCAGCAATAGCTGTTGAGGACATGGGTTTCGAAATGAAGGATTTTGAAACATACAGGCGGGACGTGTTTGTTAAAGTAAATCGGATTTATTCAACCAAAAAGTTTATGGCTGACAATTGGCAGTGGGCAGTGGGTTTAGTAGTCGGTTCAGGTGTTGCGTTTCAACTTCTTAAAGAATTTGTATCGAAGAAACCTTAGAAAAGCGCAATTAATTGCAGCTTTAATCGCCGCGTAATAAGAGAACTTGATAGGACCTATCATTACCGTTTACGCCAGGAGGGAACTCAGCCAAAATAAAAACTATATCGTTTATCTGATAGATGGTTTGCTTACCTCCATTGCTGGGACCGCTACCAAGTTGTGTAGCATTCATAATTATCATCTGCTGATTATATTGTTTCCAGGTTTCGGTCTCAGTGAAGGTATAGGCCATGGCCTTTTTCATAGTACCTCTGTCTAAGGAGAGCATAATCTGACATTCGTTAGGTTGATACCACGTTTTGCGGTCTTTTGAGTATCCTATGATTGAGGTATACCCCTTTTCATCATTGGTAGGCTTGCCTGTAGGCACCCAATTTTTATCCACTGTTAAAAGATATTCGTAGGTGTTCCGATCACAGTGAGGATCATTGATTTGCCATAACTTGTGCATCTGTAGCAAGTCGGTTGGCGAGATATACTGTGCCTTTAAGGCTATAAAAGGAAGTAGTAATAAGCTGGTTGTAAGATAGTATTTGATCATAATGTTGAGTATTAGTTGGTGACGTAATCAGAGGGCTGATGCATTTAGTGAATGCAAATCATGCTTATTCTCGTTAATTCGATCTTCTCTCGATGATTAAGTCGGGTGACTGACGTCCGCGATCGACCTGCACTAACTTATCATTATGAAAGTAAAAGAATAAAGGATTGTCATCGGTTCTTGTCCTGTACACTGTCCACTCAGTTGAGGATCTAACTAGATCAAGCTGGTTCTTATGTTTTTGATTTAACTCGAAAAACTCTTGTGTTGATTGTCCCATGTTGTAATGGTAATAAGTCATGCAGCTTGAAAGTATCAATGACAGCAGTAGCATGTGTGATAATAATTTCTTCATTGTGATAACATTAAGGTACCGAAGTAGTCCTTCATCGGTGGTTTAATTCATTACAGCGGACTTCCTGCAACACAAAGCTAAAAATACTTAGCTATAGCTAAGCAAGGTGTGGGTTTTTTCTTTATTATTTAGTATCTGATGGCAGCGAGTCTTAAATCGGATATAGAAACCTTTGTAATTAATAAGGTGAAGGAGAAGAGAGAGGAACTCAATCTTACGCAATCTGAACTTGCATCACATCTAAATGTTTCAAATGGCTTCATAGGTCAGGCTGAGAGTTCTAATACAGATACAAAGTATAATTTGAACCACCTCAATAAGCTTGCTGTCATCTTCAAATGTTCCGTAAAGGACTTTATGCCGGATGAGCCCTTTAAATAGGAGGTTTGAGCCTCCTATATTGTCAAGCTACAGCTTGCATCCGTTTTCTTCTTAATGATGCTGGCTTATATTTTATAGGCTTAAACTGGTGATATTTATTCCTCTCTTCTATGTACTCGTATAACCCTGAACAATTAGTTATGCACCAAGAATTAGAGACGCAAGCTTCAATATTAATCCCAGTCAATTCTTTTGAGGTTAACCTGTAGACCGTTCTAGTAAATGAAGCAGTGCGGTTGCTTAACTCTTTGTCACCATTAATTTGTTCAAACCCATAGTGGATAACATACAGTTCATTGCTGGCAAACTCCAGTCGAAGGTAAATGATTGGGTTTAAGAATTCGTGTATAACGCTAGGTGTTGAATAATCGCCCTTTTCCTCTCTGACTAACGAGTAGCGTAGTTCTTCGTGCTCGCTAGTAGCTAGGATGGCTTTTGCCTCTTTTAAGATTTGAAAGTAAGCCTCTCGCACCTTCTTATTGTAAGGGGAAAGATGGATTTGTTGTTGTTTCATGATGTTGATTTATGAGGTTAATGGAAAGGCCCTGGTTGCTAAACCAAGGCCTGTAAATGGGTGTGCTGAAATATGTGCTAAACTTGCCAAGGCCTATAAAAGTGAGATGAACTTCTTATCCTGTAGTTTGAACACAGCATCACAGAAGGTGTTGAAATCAGGCTTCAACTCTATCTCCTTTGCCCTTGTGTCAAGTGAGTACGTTAGCAGTAGCTTTAATATCGTTTCCTTCTCGGGAAATGGGTGCGAGGGGAAAGAGTACTCCACATAGAAGTTGCAGCTTATATCGCATGACAACTCAAAGAAAAAGCTCCTGCAAAGGAAAGAATGTACGGTAAAGGCATTGTGAGTGTTGTCAACTCGTTGGTCTCGCTCAAAAACAAGGAGTGAAGGTTTAGCAAGTATTCCTTTAACCTGTGCTAACACCCTCATGTATGCGCTCTCAATAAGAGAGTTGTCAGCTTTCTGAGTGGTATGTCCACTTCTTCCTGTTGCTTGTGTGTAAAGTTTTTTCATACGATGTTGCTTTGGAATAGGCGGAATACCTTCTTGTTTACAGTTGAGTGGCGTGGTTTTGTCGGTCTTTTCCATGTCTATGTATGTTTGGTTGGTTGAGTTTACAGGTGCAAAGCATATTCCGCATGATGGCAGCGTTCACTTTTAAAGGCATACGAATTCTAGTACATTTACGTCGGGCACTGCTTATTGACGTAATTTGATGGGATAAATACATTTTTAAAACTCTGAAAAAATACTCTACACGGAATGCATTCGTGAGCACAGAATATTAGAAAACAATGAATAAGGAATACGCTATTCATTGTGTATCGCAGCATTCAGATAGAAGCCTTATAAGGGAGAGTTTGAAAAACGTAGATATCATTGTCTCTTAATATCGCCTTGAACAACAACATAGACACCGGCGTTTTGCAATCGAGCTCCAAGCAGTTTTCAATATCAATTATTGTATTCTCGGCGGATGTAACCCTATAAACTACCCGTAAGATTCTAGCGAATAGATGTGGGCATTCGTAGTCCTCGTCGATGGATCGGCAGGTGTGATGTATACTCAGTTGCTCACCATCGTTGCATTCAAGAGTAAGATGAATTATGGGAGAAATAAATTCATGTACTTTACTACCGAAGGCAATGGTTGTTTCGTCTACTCGGTGAAGTGTATAACGAAGCTCCTCGTCATCAACTGATGAAATAAGTTTTTGAGTTGCTTCTAGAATCTTGAAGTAAGCTACTTTAACTACTTCGTTGTACGCTGCTAACTGGGTTTGTGTTTTTACGGTCATATTGTTTGTAAATAAGTGATTGTGAGTATATCACACATTTTCGGTTGCGCTGATTTAATCAAAGGTGAAAGATTACGAGATTGAACTGATTTTTTTTGGTCAGCACAGCGCTAGCCGAGAATGAGTGATATATATTGCGTTTGTTGTCGAGAATAAGGCCGGGGATTACATCTAGGTTCTGTACTCAGTCAAAAGACACTTAGAATTCTAAAAGATGAAAAGAGAAACCTTTAACTTATCATGGGGGGCGTATTTGAGGATGAGTCTCTGAAAATAAAAATGAAATAGTTTATTTATTATAGGGGCGGGGGTATTATTATGCCTATAGATGAGTAGATGATATAATGATACCCGGGGGACATAGGTTATCCAAGTCTAGGAAATATGAAAAACAGAAAAAGCAAGTGAGGTTACACTTGCTAAAAATAGATTGATTGATTATCCAAGGATTTTTCACCCCCCTATAAAGGGGTAAATTTGAGATTTCGTGGATAATTGATTTGCATTAATGACGGTGATGCTGCGTGGGATCGTCAATGGGGTCGAATTTTTGCGCCTCCAATAGGTTATATCCTTTGTGCTTAGTTGACTTTCTCGAGCTCCTTTGTGCCTTAAAATATTTCTGTATATCTGAGGCGCCTGCGTCACATTTGACGCCATTTCTGTCGAATATATCTTGAAGTGTTGATGCAATGTACATTTCTGGGTAAAACTCGCCTACCTTGAATTTTTTGTGTACGGCTTTTACGACTTCCTGCTTATAAAACTCCCGGCCTTTCTTGTACCGGTCTAAAGCCCTTGCTATCCTTCTTTCGTTATATCCAAGCTCTACTATCGTATTTTTTCCGATAGTATTATAAGCTTCAACAATATTCCGATAATCTCGATTCAATTCATTAAGAGGGTCTAGCCAAAAAATGTTATAATTTTTCAAGGTTGGTGTCACCCTCTCAAGTTCATTCACAACTTCCTTAATCTCCTCTTTCCTATTCTGTGATGATTGCCGCCTTAGACGATCTCCATCTGTAAGGGGATAAAATTTGTTTTCGACGGTAACATTGAAGTGATCTGTAACAAGGGCATAACCATCCAACAGGTTAGGCATGTTTTGGTATAAGGCTAAAACCCGCTGTTCCTGTATGAGGTTATCGAGCATGAACCAATTATAGGACCCATCAGGTTTGAAATATCCTGCAAACCTAGATTCAGTAAGGATTTGATCAATTGCATCCAGAGCTCCGTCAGTTCTCATGGAATCTTTTAATTTTAAAATTTGTTTATAAACGTCTTGTTGGCCATCCAGATAGGTTTTAACTTGTTCGGGCGTCTTAGGAACTAATGTTGGATTAAAATTAGAAATGTGTGTGATTGTAGTTGTACCCTTCCTGAAGCGGCCGACAATCTGTATGACTTCAGTTTGAGGGTCAAGCACAGAATGCTCAGAAAATACCACCTCAGTTATCATTAACACATCGGGCTTGTAATCCAATTCAATGTCAACAGCTGAGTAAAACCGGCTCGTTAAAAAGTTGAATTTAAGTAGTCTATCTTTATCCAACATATGGTCTGCCTTGAACCCTCTCATTTTAAGGGACCCGACTTTTCTTTCAGAGCAGTGAATTTTACTTTGGTCCTTTATCCCTACTGAGTCGATTAAAGCGGTGATTGCACTGATTGAACTGACAAAGATGAAATATTTATCGCCTTGCGTTTTCTCGACATAGTCTCTGAATGCCGTTACTATATTATTAGTTGCTATCAAGGTCAATTGCTTCTGGTAATCGTACTTTGGAACAATAACATAATGAGTGAACTCATCAAAACGCGGATCACTAAAGGGAAGTGTCGTAGCTGAAATCAGTCCCTTGTTAGTAAAGTAGAAAAGGTCATCAAATGGTGCGGTAATCTTATGACGGTAATCGACGTCCTGTATGGTACGCTCACATTCATCTATCAATAGGTAATAGTTTTTCAGCACGTAATCGAATATGTCAGCCAACACGGGCTTGATTTTATCGCGATATCCCTCTGGTGTTGTAAGCAACTTCTTGTGGGTTACGTCATCTTTACTGAGGTACTCTTGAATATCCTCCTTTGAGATCCCTTTATAGATACCCAATATCTCTTTCTCAGGAGGATTCGCCTTATTATGCTTAGCAACTTTGTCCTGGATGACTGGTTGGTTGGGTAGTACGATTATGCTGTGGCGTGCCGAATTTATTTCGCCATGTGTTGCACCTAAACCTGGTAGCCGCTTATGAAAGATCCCATTAGTTGGTAACGGATAGATTTGTTCGATATCTGAAAGAGTCTGCCCTTTCTCTACCGATACTTCTATGATCAGTTGGTTATCTAAAATTTTCATTTGATAATAGTTATCCTGTTCAGCGCTGTTGAGCTTTCTGTTAGGAGTATTAAATAAATTCTTTGACTAAATAACCGAGAAGCTGATTGGCTTCCCGGCTGTAATAATTACTCTTCTTTCTTTGCCTCTTCTATGAGGTCTTGCAAAGTGAACATTGGGCGTATGTACCCGTTCTGATAATCAGAAATAAATCCTTCAATACCATGTTCGAGGATTATTTTAACACCCAACCGACCCCTGGGTTTAAAAAACTCAGGGTGAATGTAGGGACGTCCACTTCGGTCGGGACGTTGCACTAAACTACCTCCCATCGTGAGGCCATTTTTCATGGCGTCCAAACCGGTATTAAGGTCGTGCGCCTCTTTTTCGCGGAGAGAGCTTCCGTAATTTAAAAATTGTTTTCGGGTAAAATAACCCGCATGGCCATTGTCGCCGAAAAACATTTCGGCAGAAAGTTGAACAGTGCTTGAACTGTCCTTAATAGGAGATTGTTCTCCTGGTTCGAAAAATTTATTAGACATGATTTATTTGTTAACCACAGAGCTCCGTGCTAAGGGTTTACAAAAATTTGTATTTTGCTTTTTGGCCTAGGAGGAGTAAATTCCGAATTAAAAAACTATTCTTCCTCCTTTTTGCATTTTTTCAAAAAGAGCAACATTTTCTTGATACAGTTGCTTAATATAGTCGGATTCCGAGTTCTCGATATTAGGAGGAAATATTTGAAGATTCAAGCCTATTTCGTAAATGAGATTTCTCTGTATTAAAGTATATGAAAATTCATCTGATTTGTAAATCGTTTGTTCTGCTATGAATTTATGAAGTTGAATTATGAAAATAGTGCGGAATTTATTATCCAGTCTGGACGGATTTTTTATCTTTTGAAATGCTAACTCCCTTAACTCTTCAATTAAATATGAAGATCGATCATTTAAATCACTAAGAGGTACTTCTGATGTTGAATTGATTTTTTGATAAATTAGTCCCTTAATATAATTGACATATTCGGGGGTTTTTAAAGACGCAATCACTTTTCTGCCTTTTTTTATTTGAATTTTAATATCTTCTTGGGCCTCCAATCCCATTAAAAAATCAGCGATCTCTTTTTTCTTAGAGTTTCTCCAATATCTTTCATATTGAACTTGTAAGTTGCCATGAAACCAGTCAGCCTGATCGAGGGAAATATAAATTAATGTATCCGTCAAACGGCCTATTTTATAAAATTTACAGACAGTTTTTAAAGTTTGGATCGCCTTCAACGATTCTTCCCCAACATCAGCCGCAGGGATATTATTTAGATAATTGATTTCTAAGGTTCCTGGTGGTACCTCCTTTTTGGGGTGGCGATTGAAAATAGCAAAGTTGGAGTACCCATATTCTGAAAGTAAATTAAAATCAGGCTTAAGCAGAATTTCCCTCACAATGCGATTATAAAAAAAAAGCAGGAAAGTTTATCTATCCAACTGTTAAAAATATCAGCTGTTAAACATTTTGTTCTCCCATGTTGTAATTTCTCCTTCTTCGAATTCAGCAAGGTATGTCTGCGTTTGTTCCTGGGTTGCATGTCCTAACGCCTCGGTGATATAACTAGTGTTTGCTCCAGAACGTTTTAGGCCGGTTGCATAACTGTGTCTAAGCACATTCGTTGATAGCTTGAGCGTTTTCTCTCCTATCATTACAGCCAGTTTCTTCAGATTGTCATTCACAGCTTTCAAAGCTGTCTTCTTTCTGGTGTACTGTTGTTTCAGAGTTACGTGTATCTCAGGATCGAGAATTGGGAATACATAGTCGCCTTTAGCGCAATAGTTTTCTTTGAAATAGGTTAAGATTGAAAGATTGTGCTCGTTTAAAGGTATATTGAATTTGCCTCTAGTCTTCTTCCTTACGTAACAAATATGTGTATCTGATATGTCTTTCCATTTAAGATAAGTCATATCAATGAAGTTCATCCCTCGACAGTAATAACTAAATAAGGCCAGCTCTCGAGCAAGTCTTAAGGTTGTCCCTGGCTCTAACGATAATGCTTTCAGCTTTCCAACTTTGTCTAAGGTTATAGCTATCTTCTTCGTAGTATGATCGAGCCTCTTATTTACACTATACTTCTTTTCACCAAACGGATAATCGTCCTTCTTAAATAACTTATCCTCGATAGCTTGGTTAATGACTCGCTGAAGGTTCCGCATCTTCACGCTAATTGTAGTGTCTTTGTTACCCCTTTCATTCCGCATCCAGTATTCAAAGCTCTCGAGAAACCTAAAGTTAACTTCAGCTAGTCCTGCCGTTGGCCTAAACTTATTTAAGATGCTTTGATTCTCGCGGTATAAACCAGCAATCCCTTCCCGACCTTGTTCTTCCAACAGCTTGATCTGTTCTGTATAATAATTGAATACGCTTTTCGATGTCCGTGACGAATCACCTATTAGCTTGTCCTTGCTCTTGATGTCCGTCTCAAACTGGTTAAAGCTGTAAGGAATCCCATCTCTTTCATAGCGTTCAAGTATTTTCTTTGCTTCGACAAGCTTTGTTTCTAAGATAGCATTACATTCTTTATAGGCAGGAAAGGTTCTTTTGAATTTTCCTAACCCATTGTCCTCAGGTTCTGCAGGTTTCCAATCTTCCCGTCGAGAACGGAACTTTAAAGATTGATTTGTGACCAAGGAGTTCAGAGTAATGTACCTGGGTTCTCTTTCATGCGTCACTCTGATGGCGACTGCATATTCATCGTTTAAAAGTTTCTTAGTGGTTTTAAGTACTATTGCTACGGTTGCCATAACGTGGGAGTTACGACAGCAGGAGTAAACATGGGGGTAAACAAAGGAGTAAACAAAAGCAAAAGAGCACATCAGTTTGGTCATAAAACGTCACTGACATGCTCTTAATAAGTTCATTTTTAGTCGGGATGAGAAGATTCGAACTTCCGACCTCCAGCACCCCATGCTGGCGCGATACCTGGCTACGCTACATCCCGAATAATATTTATACCTATGACGGTTATCCGCCGTCTTTTAATATCGAATAATGAATTTCGAACACCCAATTCCGAAGCTTTTTTTTGTCATGTCCTAAAAAAAGTAGACACTTTTATTATTGTTTATTGGAGCTGTTGGAATGTGGGAAACTCGTTAGAGTTTTCCATATTTCAACAGCTTTTTCTTTTTTTGCTTCTTTTTTTCTTTTTACAAGTGTCTTTAAA